>CAMJHQ010000001.1 GCA_946405625.1 uncultured Lachnospiraceae bacterium
ACCTTACAGCTAAGGGCGAGAAGGTCGGAGTTGTTAAGGTTCGTCTTTACAGACCATTCGTTAATGAGAAGTTCATCGCTGCTATTCCAAAGACAGCTAAGCAGATCATCGTTCTTGACAGAACTAAGGAGCCGGGCGCTACAGCTGAGCCACTTGCTCTTGATGTTATGGCTGCTATCCGTGGAACAGAATTCAAGGATATTCTTCTTACAAGAGGTCGTTACGGTCTTGGTTCTAAGGATACAACTCCTGCAGAGATCGTTGCTGCATATAACAACACAGAGAAGGAAGAGTTCACACTCAGCATCTTCGATGATGTTACAAATCTTTCACTTGATTCAGGTGATGCTCTTGTTACAACTCCTGAAGGAACAGTTTGCTGTAAGTTCTGGGGTCTCGGTGCAGACGGTACTGTAGGTGCTAACAAGAACTCCATCAAGATCATCGGTGATAACACAGATAAGTACGTTCAGGCTTACTTTGATTATGATTCAAAGAAGTCCGGTGGTATTACAATGTCACACCTTAGATTCGGTGATAAGCCGATCAAGTCAACATACCTTATCCACAAGGCTAATTTCGTAGCTTGCCACAATGCTGCTTACGTAAAGAAGTATCACATGGTTGAGGAGCTTGTTGATGGTGGTACATTCCTTCTTAACTGCCCATGGCAGGGTGAAGAGCTTGACAAGCATCTTCCAGGTCAGGTTAAGAAGTATATAGCTGATCATAATATCAACTTCTACACAATCGACGGTGTTAAGCTTGGTATCGAGTCAGGTATGGGACCAACAAGAATTAATACAATCCTTCAGTCAGCATTCTTCAAGCTCACAGGTATCATTCCTGAGGCAGAAGCTATCGATCATATGAAGGCAGCTGCTAAGAAGTCATACGGTATGAAGGGTGATGATATCGTTCAGATGAACTGGAAGGCTATCGATCTTGGTGCTAATGCAGTAGTTAAGGTTGATGTTCCTGATTCATGGAAGAACGGTGTTGATGAAGGTCTTGATTATCCAAAGGCTACAAAGGGTTCACAGGCTCAGATCGATTTCGTAAACGATGTTCAGATCAAGGTTTCAGCTCAGGAAGGAAATACAATTCCTGTATCTGTAGTAGCAAGATACACAGATGGTTCTACACCATCAGGTACAGCTGCTTACGAGAAGAGAGGTGTTTCCGTATCAGTTCCTGTTTGGACATCAGATAAGTGTGTAGAGTGTGGTCTCTGCTCATTCGTATGTCCTCATGCTGCAATCAGAACAGTTGCTCTTACAGCTGATGAAGTTGCTGCTGCTCCTGCAGGATTCCAGTCAAAGGATATCGCAGGTACAGATTACAAGTTCAACATCGCAGTTTCTACTATGGACTGTCTTGGATGTGGTTCTTGTACAAATGTATGTCCTACAAAGTCAATCGAGATGAAGCCGCTTGATGATGCTCTTAAGGCTGAGCAGGTTCTCTTCGATTATGCTATATCAGTTCCTGATAAGGATGATCTTATTGAGAAGTTCGGTGCAGCTACAGTTAAGGGATCACAGTTCAGACAGCCACTGCTTGAGTTCTCAGGCGCTTGTGCCGGATGTGGTGAGACACCTTATGCTAAGCTCATTACTCAGATGTATGGTGATAGAATGTATGTTGCAAATGCAACAGGATGTTCATCTATCTGGGGTAACTCATCACCATCTACTCCTTATACAACAAATAAGGCAGGACGTGGACCGGCTTGGGATAACTCACTCTTCGAAGATAACGCAGAGTTTGGTTACGGTATGTACCTTGCTCAGAAGACACTTCGTAACAACCTTAAGACTAAGGTTGAGGCTCTCGTAGAGAAGGATGCTTCTATCAAGGAGCTTGCTGATAAGTACTTCGAGACATTTGATGATACAAATACAAACCTTGAGGCTGCTGACGCACTTGTTGCAGCTCTTGAAGGAAATAATGATCCGGATGCAGTTGAAATCGTTAAGAACAAGGACTTCCTCGGAAAGAAGTCACAGTGGATTTTCGGTGGTGACGGATGGTCATACGATATCGGTTTCGGTGGTGTTGACCACGTTCTTGCATCAGGTGAGGATGTAAACATTTTCGTATTCAATACAGAGGTTTACTCAAATACAGGTGGACAGTCTTCAAAGGCTACTCCTACAGGTGCAGTTGCTCAGTTCGCTGCTTCAGGTAAGGAAATCAAGCAGAAGGATCTTGCAGGTATTGCAATGAGCTACGGTTATGTATATGTTGCTCAGGTATCTATGGGTGCTAATTACAACCAGCTCTGCAAGGCTATCAAGGAAGCTGAGAGCTATCATGGACCATCACTCATCATTGCTTACGCTCCATGTATCAACCACAGAATCAAGGCTGGTATGAGCAAGGCTATGGCAGAGGAGAAGAAGGCAGTTGATGCAGGTTACTGGAACCTCTTCAGATTCAATCCTGCTCTTGATGACAAGAAGTTCACTCTTGATTCAAAGGCTGCTACAGTTCCTTATCAGGAATTCATCGGTGGTGAGGCTCGTTACACAGCTCTGTCAAAGGTTAACGCTGAGAAGGCAGACAAGCTCTTCGCTATGGCTGAAGAGAACTCCAAGAAGCGTTTCGATCACCTTCAGGGTCTTGTAAAGCTTTACACAAAGGATGCTGAGTAATACTGTAAATACAGTTTCAGTTGAATAAGAAAGCATAATAATTTCCCCCATACTGAGAAAATCAGTATGGGGGATAATTTTTTGTTCTATTCTGAAATTTCGGTGCTTGCCGTATCATCTGTTTTATTACTGTTCATAAACTCATAAACCTCATAAGAGTCTTTGAGATAAGCGAGATTAATAAGAAACAGTATGAAATCGACTGCATATATTAATAGCTGAAGCTTTAAAAATGCTACTTCGAAATATCTGACCTTTGAGGAGATAAAGAAAATCATAAAAACTATCGGGCATAAGAATACAAGAATATAGGACAGCCTGTAAAACTTAAGATAGGATGTCTTCTTTAGAAGTATCAGTCCATCGGTGATAAAGTGATGAAGAATAACTATTATGCAGCATATAATACTTAATATCAGAAGATTCCTTTTATCTGTATAATAATCCAGAAACTTTTCAGTTGATCGGGATAATTTGTGTACAGCATCCTTGAGGATGATGGAATCTACTACAAGAAGAGCTGCCTGACCGATGCCGATGATTATATATAAGATAACGAAGTACTTAAAAAATCCCTGAAGACGTCCGGGCTTTGATTCCTTGTTGCTGCTATCAGTACTGTAAATGTCAGAGGTGTCAAAAAAGCTTACAAGAGGAATTATTATGAGCAGTCTTATAAAGAACATAATAATAAAGGTGATAGGATTGAAGAAGATTTCTGAAGTCACCCCACTGTTAGGAGAGTCGGGAGTTGTTAGAGGATAGTATGTTTCGTGTACGAATCCTCCGAGGGTCATACTGCTTCTTACCTCACCGCCGCTGCCTATACCGATAATACCTACGCCTACACCCAGAACTCCTTCAAACAGAATGAAGAAAAGGGTTGAAACGATTGCTATAATCCATATTTTTTTAGTTTTGCTCAGTTTTTTCATAGACACATCCTCGCACATTTATAAAATGGTCAATAAATCATCAGATATAATCAATATGATAATAACAATATATCAAATGCAGGAATATATGTCAATAATATAATCTATGAATAAATAATCAGTAGAATGATCACAGCCAGTGATACATACATGAATGTTGAAGACGTGATTTTGTATAGAGCTGTAAGTTTCTTCCTAATAAAGAGCATAAACCATACCAAGAGAATCATTGCATCTATGATAAAAAGCATGATGCAATTGAGACTGTAATCTCCGCACATTATTGCATACCATACAGAGAAGGCTGCAACTAATGGAGCTCCGACAAGGAAATTACCATTACCGATGGCGTCTATCTTGTCGGCCATAGGAGAATTGGAAGAAAACCAAAGGAAGGAATAGGCGGATATAACCATTAAGCAGAATGATGTATCCAGATTTCCTAATGAACCGCTGTAAATCTGTTTTCTGTAAATAAACATTGAGAAAGATAATATAGCGGCGGTGGATATACTGAATATAAGATATATTACATTCAGCAGAGCGTGAAATCTTGTAAGAATATAATTGGTCTTGCATCTTGCCGGGCTGAACCGGGTCTGCTGAGTATAGTTGAAATATAAAACAGCGATCATGGAAGCTGTAATTATGCATATAAGCGGTATGATGTTGCTGTTCTTGTCGAGACTTGATACAAATCCGGGCACTCGCTGAACATAGAAAATAAGTGATACTACAGTCATGGCTCCGGTCAGATTACATATCGTCGAAAAAACAACATTAAGGAAAGAAATATCAAATCTTCCTTCGTAGTACATTACAACACTATGCAGTTCCTTAGAAGAAGGCCATTTCCCGGTTTTTCTTTTGTGATTGATCATTGCAATCGGAAGGTCAATACCGAGAGCGGCAACGATCGGAAGCAGAGAGAGTCCTAAAAACAGTATCAAATGTTTTTTGAGAGGAAGCTCGGCAATCGATTTGACCAGGGATGTCAGTGTGACACCCTTTGCCTGAAATGCAAAGAGGAGCATAACTATTCCGTAAAGAAATATAAAAAGCATAAACCAGTTTTTCTGAAAATAGGAAAACTGGATATTTTTCATTCTGAGATCTTCGCTTTCGTCAGCGGATATACCTTCTTCTAAAACCGTTTTATCGTTTGATACACGTTTGACTATATCTTCATCTGATTTAACGGTTTCGGAATTGACAGACTCGACAGCTTTTGAAGCTTCACCGGTTTCAATTTCTTTGACAGAAGTGATTGCCTTCACCTCTTCGGCGGTTTCAACTGTTTTGATTTCCTCGACAGGAGTAATTGCATTCACTTTTTCAGCGGTTTCAACTGTTTTGATTTCCTCGACAGGAGTAATTGCCTTCACTTCTTCAGCGGTCTCGATCGTTTCGATTTCTTCCGCAAAAGAATTATCATGTATTGATTCGGAAGAGGAAGCTTCGTTTTCGGATATAAAGCTCACATTTTCTCCGGTAAAGCAATATCCGGTTATTCCGCTGATTTTTCGCTTATCTATTATCTGTTTATAGAGATTTTCACATTTTTCCTTATCAAAAGAGTTCAGAAGCAGCTTTATGAAAGAACTTTTGATATAGGAAATGCTTTTTGACATATCTATGGAATTATATTCTTCTATCTGATTAAGCTGATTTCCGGTTATATAATCACCTTTATGATCGATCAGATATCGGAGGACCTGAAGTTTTCGGTATTCTATTTTGCTTTTGATACCCGAATATTCGATTTCCTGATAAGTGAAGTCTATCGAAAGACCTTTAAGATCACCGGAAGTCCATATGATTTTTTCGTGTTCGGGAATTGGGTTATTTCCGATATCGTTAGCTGTCATTTTCACTTTGTGATTCCTCTGAAATTATAAATATAGAAGAAATTAAACACTGATAATTATAATAGATTGCTTCGTGTATTTCAATTAATCACGTTGACGGTTATTTCTTCTTACGGACGAAAAAGCCTTTAAATAAAGGGAAAATCGGCATTGTGAAAATTCATGAACTAAAAAAGAAGTTTTCGGGAAAACATTTTAGGGCTGATGATGTATATAAATATCATACAGCGGATGTCGTGTAACTGCGAAAAATGAAAAAGGAAAGGAGTGCAAAATATGGCAGTAGGAATTGTAGTGGTCGTAATTGTAGTGGCGGTGATCATCGGAACAGCATTGGGAATGAAGCAGCGGAATATTAATAATCAGCTGATGTCCGAGGGAAGGATGATTAAGAGAGATATTGATTTTATGGAAAAGAACTATTTCTATTCATCCAGGATAGCGACTTATAAGCAGATATATGAAAAACTCGATTCAAGTGACCTGTCAGGTACGGGTGTATCCTGGAACGGCAAGATAGGAGATATAACCTTTCAGTCAACTCTCGGATGGAGCGCTAGACTGGCGGAAGTTGAATCGGATGATGATAGTCATAAATATCTGTTCCATTTTACACATTGGGAAACATACAGAGGGCTTCCTCAGAATACCACTTCCATGAATGTTTTACTTACAACTGTTGAGAAATGTATTCTCAGCGTTGATCCGACAACAAAGGTAACAACTACTGAGATGAAACTTAAGACAAAATCACACTTTTTCTAAAGGAGGAATAAGAGATGGCACTTGGAATTATTGCACTTTTGGTTTTGACAGCAATTCTTGTGGCAATAAAATATTTGATCAGATATGCGGTTAACAGAACTTTCGATAAGGCAGGAGACGCGATACATAATGCAGTAGCGAAAAAGAGAAATCAGACATTGGAGAACCAGTCGGATAATCTTGCGGACAGATATAAGTAAGCTAGGTGGTCTGACAAAACTATGAGATTTTATATTTGATCAATGAAAGAATACGGAGGCTGTGATGAAAAAAACAAATATCGGATTATTGACTTTGTCTGTTTTGATCTGCATATTGTTTACGGGTTGCGGTGAAAACAAAACTCAGAAAGGAACGGACGCGGTTATCGGAGCGTTCTATAAAACTTTCGATGGTTCGGATATTTCATTTGAAGCTAAAGCCTATGAAAATGACGGACGACTGAATCATACGGCACAAGGCAAAGCGAGACTTGATCTGGATAACGGTATATGTGAATTCAGTATGACTGTCGATGATGAGGAGGTATGGAATTATTCATATGAGGATAGTAAAGTAAATAAAAATGAAATGAAAGACATGGATTTATTTCTATATAACATGAAGCATTCCGCAAATAAGCTTGAGGGTATTCAGAATTCGATAATAAGTTCGATGGTATCACATCCTCTGGTGAAAATAGATGATTCTATATTTGATAACAAAGATCGACAGGAAGATAGAGAGGAGATACTCGAACAGTACAGAAAAGTATTATATACGGATGGTGAAATATATAATATTTTAAATTGTGATATCGTAGAAGCTGGAGATAAAACAACATACACATTTACCTTGAATCAGGAAAACTATCCGAAGGTTATGGCAAAGCTTAAGGGTGAAGCACTCTTTAGAAATTCAGACAGCAAACTGATAAGCGGATATGAAACAGAAATTGCGGATGAGATTAAGGAAGACGGCGATAAGCTGTATCAGAAAATCACTGTAGATAAAGACGGATATATTACCGAAATTGACATTGGGGATATTTCAGGCAACCGTGCGCTGAATATTGTTATTCGAAAATAAGTTATATCTGATAATGGGTTAAGGCTTATGTGCTTCAGATATGATGTGATTGCAGATGATTATCGTTATAGGCAATACCTATAGCCAAGTATAATATTTAGGGATTAGCGATAATCAGAAAAAAGTATTAGTATATACCCAGAGCAAAGGTAATAAGAATTACCTATAAAAAAACCGAATTCGAAAGGGGATACAATTATGAGCAATTACAAATTTGAAACACTTCAGTTACACGTAGGACAGGAACAGCCGGATCCGGCAACAGATGCAAGAGCAGTTCCTATTTATCAGACAACATCTTATGTATTTAAGAACAGTGCACATGCAGCAGCAAGATTTGATCTTTCAGATGCAGGTAATGTATACGGAAGAATCACAAACTCAACACAGGGCGTACTTGAAGCAAGAGTTGCAGCTCTTGAAGGCGGTACAGCAGGACTTGCAGTTGCATCAGGTGCAGCAGCTATATCATATACAATCCAGGCGCTTGCAGCAGGTGGCGGACATATAGTTGCACAGAAGACAATCTATGGTGGAAGCTACAATCTTCTTTCACATACACTTCCTCAGTATGGAATATCAACCACATTTGTTGATGCACATAACCTTGCAGAGGTTGAGGGAGCAATTAAAGAAGATACAAAGGCTATTTACCTTGAAACGCTTGGAAATCCTAACAGTGATATTCCTGATATCGATGCCATCGCAGAGATAGCTCATAAGCATGATCTCCCACTTGTTATCGATAACACATTCGGAACACCTTTCCTTATCAGACCACTTGAGCATGGAGCAGATATCGTAGTTCATTCAGCTACAAAGTTCCTCGGCGGACACGGAACAAGCCTTGGTGGAATCATCGTTGAAGGCGGAAAGTTCGATTTCAAGAAGTCAGGAAAGTATCCACAGATTACAGAGCCAAACCCAAGCTATCATGGAATTTCATTCTATGATGCACTTGGCGGAGTAGCATTTACAGCATATATCCGTACGATTCTTCTCAGAGATACAGGAGCATGCATTTCTCCATTTAATGCATTCATTCTCCTTCAGGGTGTTGAGACACTTTCACTCAGACTTGAGAGACATGTAGAGAATACACTTAAGGTTGTTGATTTCCTGAAGAATCATCCAAAGGTAGAGGCAGTAAATCATCCTTCACTTCCTGATCATCCGGATCATGAGCTTTATAAGAAGTATTTCAAGAATGACGGAGCATCTATCTTCACATTCAATATTAAGGGTGGAAAGGAAGAGGCTTGGAAGTTCATCGATAACCTGAAGATTTTCTCACTTCTTGCAAATGTTGCAGATGTAAAGAGTCTTGTTATCCATCCGGCTTCAACAACACATTCACAGCTTTCTGATGAAGAACTTCACAGTGTTGGAATTGAGCAGAATACGATCAGACTTTCAATCGGTACAGAAAATATCGATGATATAATTGCAGATCTTGAAGCAGGATTTGCAGCTATCTAATAGAGGCAGATATAACTAAAATAAATAACTTCCTGGGTTTAAAGGGGAAGCATCTGAAAAGGTGCTTCCTTTTATTTTTTGGTGGAATTAAGTTTATTTTATACAAAAAAATAATTAAATAAGTTTACAGATCGATAAAATACTATATGAATTATCCAAATATAAAAATGTGTATTGACAATCGCGGTCTATTGCGATAAACTGCATACTATCAATCACGGTTTATCACAATAAACCAAACATCGATAACCGGGGTTGTGATAAACCGATCAGGCATTTATACATATAACACAAAGCATGATGAGTGATATGGAGGTAGTATTAATGAAAAAGAAGATCAGTCCGTGGCTGGCAGCAGCTGCGACAGCAGTGTTTATTTCAATCACAGCAGCAGGGGGAACTAAGGTTTACGCTGACGAATTGGATAATAAGGGAGAGACAGTAGTTTCGACAACTCAGGAAGATAATGCAGATGAGGATTACAATACAGTAACACCTGAGGTGGAAAATGAGGAAGTTGCTGATGAAGTAACTCCGGAAGCAGAGAATGAAGAAGCTGATACAGTGACTCCGGAAGCAGAGAATGAAGAAGCTGATACAGTAACTCCGGAAGCAGAGAATGAGGTAGCTGCTGATATAGTAACTCCGGAAGCAGAGAATGAGGTAGTTGCTGATATAGTAACTCCGGAAGCAGAGAATGAGGTAGCTGCTGATACAGTAACTCCGGAAGCAGTGAATGAAGTAGCTGCTGACACAGTAACTCCTGAGGTAAAGGAAGAGGAGAATATAGTCATAGAAGATCCTGAAGTAAAGTCTGATATTAAAGATGCCGATAAGAGTAAACAGGAAATTGATAAGGATAAGGAATCAGAAGAATTTGCAGCAGTAGTTACAAATAATGAAAGCGAGATGGCTAAGCCTAAAGGCTGGGTCAAAGACGGAGATAATTGGAAATATTATTTCGGAACCGGTGAAGATCAGTATTATAAGAACGGAATTCAAAAAGTCGGAAATGAAAGTTACTATTTTGATTCTGTCGGAAATATGAAGACTGGATGGATAAAGGATAAAGAAAATAATTGTTATTATTTTGCTTATAATTCGGGAAGACTTGCTCAGGGCTGGGTAAAAGATAACGATAAGTGGTATTTCCTGGGATGTTATACTTTAAATACAGATGAAGGCAAATGGGAAATTGCAGAAGACACTTTTGTGATGCAGTCGAATACAACAATGAAAGATTATGCTAACCCATCAAGTAAAGCAAATTATTTATTTACTTCAAGCGGAGCTATGTCAACAGGCTGGGCAAAGGATAAAGAAGAATACTGGTTTCATTCAAACAGTCAGGGAATACTCGATCAAGGCTGGAAACAAATAGATGGTAAATACTATTATTTTGGATATTATAATGATAAATTAGGTAGAATTATTGGTTTTGAGATGTTACGGGGAGGATGGGAAATAGAAGGAGCAGATTACTATTTCAGTGAATCCGGAGTAATGCAGACGGGTTGGATAAGAGGAGATGATGGTAGTACCGTAGGCAGCTTAAGCGTGGCAAATTATGCTTATGCAAATCCTTCAGGCAGACTGGTACAGGGATGGAAGCAGATAGATGATAAATGGTATTATTTTGCAACTTACGAACTTGATAAAAAATCGTATCATATGTATGCAGATAACATATATATGGTAGGAGATAAATATTATCGTTTCGATAAAGATGGAGCTTTGATATGCCAAGTAGGTGCTGATCTTCAAGACATGGAATGAAATGAATAGGACTGAGCTTGATGATCAGGAGTTGTTTCATCAACATAATATAGACGTTTTTTCGAGTACCCGGCAGGAATTATCCTGTCGGGTATTCGTTTATATTATAGGAAACTGAATTTTCTGTAAGGTAGATAAGACCTGCTCTGAAAAAAATAAGCCCTGCCTTGATATATTAATTCTTTATTCCGGGTGGAAATAAAGAATGTGAAAAGATATAATAAATATGATTGTCGGTAAAGTACAAGAATAATGTATTGAAATGGGAGGTTGTACTTATGGATGAAATGAGAAGGACAAGAAACAGTTTACTGGCGGCAAAAGTAATTAAGGGGCTTGAATCCCGCCGTATTTCGGGATACTTTGCAGAGACAAAGGAAGAGGCTCTTAAGAAAGCTTTGGAACTTATAACTGAGGGATCGAGTATCAGCTGGGGCGGAGCGATGTCAGCATCGGAGATAGGTCTTCTTGATGCAGTTAAGAAGGGCAATTATACGGTATATGACAGGGCGGATGCCAAAACAGAGGAAGAAAGAAAAGAGATCGTACAGAAAGCATTCGGATGTGACTGGTTTATATCCGGAACGAATGCCATTACCGAAGATGGAATACTTGTTAACCTTGACGGTAATTCCAACAGAGTGGCATGTCTTGCTTACGGACCGGAGCATGTTGTTATCATCGCCGGAATGAATAAGGTGACAAAGGATGTTGATGCTGCGATATATCGCGTAAGAAATGAAGCGGCACCGATTAATGCACAGAGGTTCCCGATAGATACTCCTTGTAAGCTGACAGGCTCATGTGCAAATTGCAAATCTCCGGATTCTATCTGCTGTAACTTCCTTATAACCAGAATTGAACGTCACCCAGGAAGAATGCATGTAATACTGGTAAATGATGAATTGGGATTTTAGATTTATCGGAGCACTGTAATGATTCCGACGGAATCGGCATGATTTATATCGAGCAGAAAAATGTCCTGAAGAATTAAATAAGAGAGGGGAATAATAATGGACAAGAAAGCAATGTATAAGCTGTCATACGGACTCTTTGTTCTGACAGCAAAGACGGATAAAGATAACGGATGTATAACAAATACGGCAATCCAGGTTACATCGGAGCCTAACCAGATAGGATTTGCTGTTAATAAAATGAATCTTACTCATGATATGGTTAAGGAGTCAGGGGTATTCAATCTGTCGATCATAAGCGAGAAGGCGGATTTTGAACTCTTCAAGCATTTCGGATTTCAGTCCGGAAGAGAAGTTGATAAGTTTGCGGATTTTACTGACTGTAAGAGAGCTGAGAACGGAGTGACATATATTACAAAGGGATGTAACGCATACATTTCCGGACGTGTTAAGGAAACTATGGATCTCGGCACACATACATTTTTCGTTGCGGAAGTGACGGATATGGAAATCCTGGATGAGGCTGCATCTGCAACCTATGATTATTATCAGTCGAATATTAAACCGAAGCCGGAAACGATTAAAACAGGTGAATCAGTCGGAACCCTTGAAAAGGGTGAGGCCGAAGGCGGAAAGACTGTATGGGTTTGCAAGGTCTGCGGTTATGTATATGAAGGCGAAGATCTTCCTGATGATTTCATCTGCCCATGGTGCAAGCATCCTGCATCTGATTTTGAGAAGAAAACGGTGTAAGTTATGCTGTACATTTTCTGTGCTTTATATGATGAAGCAAAGCCTTTTATAGAAAAATACAACCTGTCCGGTAATTCGGAATTTCATCATTACAGGGTTTTTACTGATTGGGACGGCGATGATCACGGAGAAGGCAAAATTCTCACGATCACTGGAAGCGGAATCCTGAAAGCTGCGATGGCTGTAACTGAAATCTGTACTCGTGTACCGCCTGCCCGGTATGACAGGCTTCTTAATGTCGGAATTGCGGGCTCGGCAGATGAAGGAACCGAAATCGGAGACACATTTCTGGTGAACCGGATCATCGATGATATGACGAAGAAGGAGTATTATCCCGATATAGTTTATAATCCGGGGGTTCGGGAAAAAACTCTCTGCACAGTTGCGACACCGGGCTATTTCAGGGACTGCCTCACTGATATGGAGGGCGCGGGCATATACGCAGCGGGTGAGAAGTTTTTTTCAGCGGACAGGATGATATTTGTAAAGGCAGTTTCCGATGTGGGCAGTACCGAAAATGTAACACGGGAGCTGATGGGAAAATGTACTGATGCACTTTTAAAAGCGACGGAAGGAATGATTGAAAAAAATGAATGTATGCTGTCTTCAGAACGGAGTCCGGAGGAACGTGTCGAGCAGCTGGCAGAAGATATGAGGCTGTCGGTTACGATGAAGGAAAGCATGAAGCAGCTTTTCCGGTTTATGATACTGGAAGGACAGGATGTATCGGAATTGATAGATAAGGTATATCGTGAGAATGATATGCCTGTAACATCGAAGATTGAAGGTAAGAGAATATATGACGGAATTTATGAAACCGTTTTCTCATATTTACGTTGAGGAAGGAGCAAAGAATCATAAGAGGACAGCGAGAGTGCTGGAAAAGTTTCCGGATGCGGAGGTTATCGAAATAAGAGATTACCGAGACGTCTTTAATCGCCGGAATCAGGATCCGGTTATTCAGCATAAAGCTCAAAAGCTTATCCTTGCAGTAAAGAAGGACGGCTTTTTGTATGAAGGTGCGCCTGTATGCCAGAGTTTCGGAGAGGAAGCATTTTACTATACTTCAAATGTAATGAACTGCATATATGATTGCGAATACTGCTTCCTTAAAGGAATGTATCCCTCGGCGGATATAGTGATCTTTGTGAATATTGAAGATACCTTTGAGAAGATAGAGGCGGAATTGGAGCGGATGATATCGGATCAGAAGATATCGGATCAGAAGATATCGGATCAGAAGATATCAGAACAGAAGATATCAGAGCAGAAGATATCAGAACAGAAGAAGCCGGATAATTTACCGGAGCAGAAGATACCGGATAAGATGCCGGAGCGTAAGATATATGTTTCGATCTCATATGAGAGCGATATGCTTGCAATCGAGGGCTTCACCGGAATGCTTTCCGATTGGGCGGCCTGGGTGAAGGACAGGGAGAATGTACTTCTGGAGCTGAGGACAAAATGTGCGAACAGAAATGCACTGTCGGTTATTAAAGATACGAAGAATATTATCCTCGCCATAACACTTAGTCCCGATGGAGTGATTTCAAAATATGAACGATTTACACCCGATCTTAAGTCGAGAATTGAAATGGCTGTCGAAGCAATTGAAAATGATATACCTGTCAGATTATGTTTTGACCCGATGATGTATATAAAAAATTTCAGGGATGAATATTGCAAAATGGTTGACATAACATTTTCAAGGATTTCGGCTGATAAGCTTCGGGATGTCAGTCTCGGATCCTTCAGAATTTCGAAGGAGTATATCAAAAATTTCAGACGGAGCTATCCGGATTCCGCTGCCGCATATTTTCCATATGAACTACGGGACGGATATTATCAATATCCGGAGGATATGAGAATAGAGATGGAAGATTTTCTATATGAAAATCTGAAAAAATATGTTCCGGATGAGAAGATTTTCAGATGGAAATGAGAAAATAAGTTAAATTAAAAAAGTGCCTGTTTAAAGGCTTTTCAGGGCTGTCAAAGACTTTTGACAGTCCTTTTTTTGATGGAAAAGGCCGGATGTAAAAGACCTTTGATAGACGAGCTGCGGAAGAAAACATATGATGAGCCTGTAAACGAAATCTGTTCCTTTGAGAACGGTCGGGAAAAGATACATTTTCGAAAAACTCGAAAAAACCGATTCGAAAATCAGCAGATGAAAGAAAAGAAAAAATATAAAAGAAAGAGAGAAAAAAGAAAATGGAAAAAGCAAAACTTGTTATGGAACTTTTGGGATATGCTGTGGTTGGGTACTTTATGTCAACCGTTATTCACGAGCTTGGACATGTGATCTGCGGAATGCTTCATAAGTGGAAGTTTTATACATTGGTAGTCGGACCGCTTAAACTTTACAGAGAAAATCTTAACAGTAAGGTGAAACTCGGAATTGAGAAGAATCCGGCACTCTGGGGAGGATATGGCGGAGCAGTTCCGGAGAAGTTTACTGATAATGAGCTTAAGATTTTCTCGAGAGTTCTTCTTGCCGGCCCGATCGCATCAATCGTTCTGGGAGTTGTTTCAATAACAATTATGATACTGACCAAAAATGAATTAGCCATGATGGTAGGTTTTATCGCACTCGGTGAAGGTATAATGTGCATTCTTCCGATGAAGCTTCAGACGGGAATACTTTATAATGATGGAACGAGGTTTTTGAGGATCGTTCGCGGAGGACAGACGGCAGCGGAAGAAAAAGCAATGTATTATCTTGCACTGGATGATCTGATCAACGGACAGGCGGAAATATATGATGAAGAGATGGTTGCAAATCTTGTCAGCTCAGAGGATCCTTCCTATAAGTATTACGGACTGTACCTTTTGTATCATAATGCCGAAAGCAGAGAAGATAAGGATGAAATGGAGAATATAAGAAAAGAAATGTCGGGAATGGAGTCGGAAGTTTCAAGTTATATTAGAAAAAGCTGCGTGCTTGAGTGATTGAATAAATGAAGATCGGGATCAATTGTTTCTTTTCAAAATTAATTGTTTGTGCGAAAATATGAATATCGTATAAAACGGCTGTCAGTAGGAATGCCACTCAGCCGCATAATCAGGCTTTTGGAAGGAAACAGATATGGAACTCGGAAATCAGATGAAAAAGTACAGAGGTGAGCTTTCACTCTCGCAGGATGCACTCGCTGAAAAGATATATGTGTCCAGACAGACAATCTCGAACTGGGAGACGGGAAAGAGCTATCCGGATGTGA
This sequence comes from uncultured Lachnospiraceae bacterium, assembly GCA_946405625.1. Taxonomy (GTDB): domain Bacteria; phylum Bacillota; class Clostridia; order Lachnospirales; family Lachnospiraceae; genus Eubacterium_Q. Next base: position 15,437 of record CAMJHQ010000001.1, read on the forward strand.
ACAGCCTTATCAGGATGAGTGAGGTCTTCGGGATTTCTGTGGACAGCCTTCTGAAAGGGGATGTTGAAGAAATGAAAAAGATAATCAAGGAAGATGATATAAATGAATTTACAAAGCTGAGCTGGATATTTACATTAATGTTTTTCGCGGTGCTGATAACACCGGTCCCGCTTGCGAAGTTCCTGGGATTCTGGGGACTCGGAATATGGGGATTGATCGCTGCTGCTGCTGTGGTTATGGCGATTCATATTGAAAAGAAGAAAAAGCATTTCAATATTCAGACTTACAGAGAGATAAATGCATTTCTTGAAGGAAAGAGTCTTGATGAGATAGAGGCTGCAAGGGAGGAAGGAAAGCGTCCTTATCAAAAACTTCTCCTTGGAATCATATGCGGAATTGTTGCATTGGCGATATGCATACTATCGATGTATATACTCAAATGACATTTTCCGGATAATGAATAAAAAGTTATAATCCTTAAGAAATGATGAATAAACTATAAATATTTAACATTGTTAAACGATAAACTCAAAAAATTAAGAAAAAATAAACAAAAAAATTCTATTTTGGATGATGTGCTAAATTTCGCATACAAAAGTTTGTAATAAATATGCAAATTAATATAAAACATTGACAATACTCACAAAATGTCTTATAGTAAATATTAGTTTAACGATTTACCATTTATGCAAATTTTCAAGGAGAGATAATGGTTACTCTAAAAGAAGTTGCAGAGATCTGCGGAGTATCTGCTACGACGGTATCCAATGTAATAAATGGCAAAGAAAAGACAAGTGAGGAAACCAGACAGAGAATATTACAGGTAGTTGAGGAAACAGGATATAAGCCCAATATAATAGCAAAGGGACTACGCAGTAAGAAGTCAAGAACAATAGCTATCATAGCTGAAGATCTTGCACAATTCACGTCTCCGACGATCATCGAGAGTATCATGGAGAACTGCGAGAAACTTGATTACAGAGTAGTTGTTCATAATCTTCGTCTTTATGACAGATGGCAGGATACATGGTATCGAAGGGAAGACGAGTATAATGCGGTGATCGCACCGGTTATAAGAGATGTGATGTCTGCTCAGATCGATGGGGTTATATATGTAGCAGGACACGCAAGAGTTGTTAAGACTTTTAACAACAACTTTAATCTGCCGGTTGTCATGTGTTATGCCTTTTCAGAGTCTGCGGATATTCCGTCGGTTGTCATAGATGATGAAGAAAGTGCTTACGAGATGGTTACTTACCTGATCGGAAATGGCCACAGAAGAATCGGATTTATCGGCGGACGTATAGATAATATACATACCGCACAGCGCCTGGCAGGATATCAGAAGGCAATGTTTGAACAGGGACTTCTGTTTGATCCAAAGCTTGTATACTATGGTGACTGGTCGAGAAGATCCGGATACGACGGCGCAAGAAAGCTGTTGGAGCAGGATGTGACAGCACTTTTCGGAATATCTGATCTGATGACCGGAGGAATATATGATTTCCTTTATGAGAAGAATATCAGAATAGGCAGGGATATATCTGTTGCCGGTTTTGATAACGAGGGAATATCGGATTTCTTCAGACCACGCCTTACGACTACGGCGCTTCCGCTTAGGGAAATAGGTAAGCGGTCAGCAGAACTTCTGCTTCATAAGCTGGAAGAAAGCGATGAGGAAGAGAAAACTGTTTCGACAGTTCCTCAGATCATCAAGATTCCATGCAGTATGAGAGTCAGAGATTCTGTTTCGAAGATATAGATATTTATATTAATTTATTTTTTCATATAATTAATTTAAATATATAGAAATTATTTAAGGAGGGGCAGGAGTGTCAAAAGGTAAGAAAAATAATAATTTTAAGCTTTCTATCAAATTGTTCTTGCTGGTATTACCATTTCTTATTTTGGTATTCTTATTCAGCTACTATCCGTTGTACGGATGGATTTATGCATTTTATGATTATAAGCCGCCAAGAACATTGGCAGATAGCCAGTTTGTAGGATTTAAGTGGTTTGTTTCATTGGTAAGTAGTCCGGTGAAAGTAAGGCAGATTGTTCAGGTTCTGAAGAATACATTTGCCATGAGTGGACTTACTCTTGGTACCAGCTGGCTTCCAATGCTTTTTGCTGTATTCCTTAATGAGATCAGAGGCGTTAAGTTCCGTAAGTTTGTACAGACAGTTACAACCCTTCCTAACTTCGTCAGCTGGGTAATGGTTTATTCAATTGCATTCTCATTATTCAACAGTACAGGAATGATGAACTCATTACTTATGAAGCTTGGTTGGATCGATCAGCCGATTCTGTTCCTTCAGCAGACTGATCATGTATGGTTCACACAGTGGCTGTGGCTTTCATGGAAAAACCTCGGATGGCAGGCAGTTATGTACATCGCAGCTATTTCCGGTATTGATGATGAGATGATTGAAGCAGCTCGAGTAGACGGTGCTTCAAGAATGCAGATTATCAGACATATTACAATTCCTAGTCTGCTTCCTACATATTTCGTTCTTCTTGTTATCAACGTTGCTAACTTCCTTAACAACGGTATGGAGCAGTACTACGTATTTGAAAATGCATTTAATAAGGAAAAGATTCAGGTTCTTGACCTTTACGTTTTCCACCTTGCTATGGGTAACGGAGGTTATCCGGTTTCAGTAGCTATCAGTATGCTGAAGAGTCTTATTAGTGTAACCCTGTTGATTGTATTAAATCGAGCTTCTAAGTCAATTAGAGGCGAGAGCGTTCTGTAAATGGGGGGAGAAAGATGGCAAAAGTAAAAGTAAACAAAAAGAATAAAATCAAGGTAAGCAGGGGTGACCGTACCCTTGAGATCACCTGTTATATTATCTTCGCTTTAGCCGCACTTATTTGTCTGTATCCTTTCTATTATGTAATAATTAATACGATCAGCGCAAACGATTTAAGTGCAAAGGGCGATGTTCTCTTCTGGCCGAAGGGATTACATTTTAAAAACTACATCAATGCATTTCAGATTGATGGTCTCTTAAATGCAACAGTTATATCTGTTCTCAGAACAGTTATAGGTACATTCCTTACAGTATTTGCCTGTGCATTTATGGGATTCATGTTCACACAGGAGAAGATGTGGCTTCGTAAGGTTTGGTACAGACTCGTAGTTGCAACTATGTACTTCAATGCAGGTATCATTCCTTGGTATCTCATTATGAAGAACCTTCACCTTACAAACAATTTCTGGGGATATATTCTTCCGGCTATTGTTTCACCGTTCCTGTTGATACTTACAAAGACATTCATCGAGAACGTACCTCGAGAGCTTCAGGAAGCTGCCATGATCGATGGTGCCGGAGTTCTCACAGTGTTCTTCAAGGTTATGATACCGGTTATTAAACCGATTCTTGCAACAGTTGCTATTTGGTCAGCTGTTAATCAGTGGAACGCATTCCAGGATACACTGCTCCTCATGACAGATACAAAGCTGTATCCACTGCAGTTCCTGCTTTATCAGTACCTGAATCAGGCAAGTTCGCTTGCTTCTCTTGCTAAGAGTACAACAAGTACAACATCACTTGCAGCAGCAGCTGCTACAACGGCAACAACAACATCAGTACGTATGACCATCACGGTTATCGTAGTTCTTCCTATCATGGTAGTATATCCTTTCTTCCAGAAGTACTATGTAAAGGGTATCATGATCGGTGCTGTAAAGGGTTAATTCCCTGATTAATATGTGCTTTATCCCGGGAAGTCCGGGAGGTATTTATAAAATAAGGAGGACTTAAAATGAGATTAAAGAAAGTTACTTCTCTTGCGCTTACAGCAGCTATGGGTATGTCATTACTCGCAGGCTGTGGCGGTTCATCAGGAGGCGGAGACACTACTGCAGCAACAGAAGCTAAGACAGAAGCTAAAACTGAAAGTAGTGGTGGCGGCGATACTACAGAGGCTCCATCAGGAGATGGACAGCTTGTAGCTAATCATGACACAGAGTACACAGTTGATTTCTACAACGTAGCAGCTAACTTCCAGGGTGTTCAGCCTGGATGGTACGGCAAGATCGTTAAGGATAAGTTCAACATGAATCTCAACATTATTGCACCTCAGGTATCAGGTGATGGTGCAGCTCTTTACCAGACACGTTGTGCAGCTGGTAATCTCGGAGATCTTATTATCCTTGATAATGCTGATATGTCTGAGTGTGTTGATTCAGGTCTTGTAATGGATCTGAACGGAATCATCCAGAACTATCCTAACCTTATGAAATTCCAGAGCCAGATTGAACAGTTCAATAAGCAGATCGGTGATGGAACAGGTATCTATGCTATACCTCTTGAAATGAATAACAACGGACCTACAGATTATAAGCAGCTGCATGTTTATACATATCCTCGTATGGGATGGGATATGTACAACGAAGCCGGCGCACCAGAGCTTAAGAATCTTGATGATCTTCTTAACTGCCTTAAGACTATCCAGGATGCTCATCCAACAAATGACAAGGGAGATCCTGCTTATGCGATCAGCCTTTGGAAAGACTGGGACAGCAACTACATGGAGTGCGTAGCTCAGCTTACAAAGTGGTACGGACAGGAAGTTAACGGTTCTGTACTTATCGGAACAGATAACTCTATTTCTCCACTTACTGACAAGAATGGTGCTTACTATAAGATGCTTAAGTTCCTCTTCCAGGCAAATCAGATGGGTCTTGTAGATCCTGACTCTGCTACACAGGATTGGAACGCAGTAGTATCTAAGATGCAGGATAAGAGAATTTACCTCTACTGGTACAGCTGGCAGTATGGTTTCTGGAACAGCCCTGCAAGAGGTGAAGAAGGCGTTAACTACGTAGAGATTCCTGTAGCTGATACAAACCTTTATCAGCCATCAGATACATACTACGGTGACGGACGTGTTCTCGGTGTTGGTTCTCAGGTTTCAGAAGAGAACCTTGCAAGACTTATGGAGTTCCTTGACTGGTATGCTTCACCTGAAGGTGTTCAGATTCAGCATGCAGGTACAGAAGGACTTACATATACAGTTGAAAACGGCAAGTATGTTCCTACAGAAGACGGTCTTAACAGATTCTCAGCAGAAGTTAAGGTTCCTGATGACATGGGCGGCGGAAACTGGAATGATGGTAACAACATGATCAACCAGTGGATCGTTGCATCTTGCGATATCAACCCTGAGACAGGCGAGCCTTATGCTGATTCAATGTGGTCTTCAACAATCGAACTTAACCAGACAAAGACAACTAAGGAATGGTCAGAGAAGTTTGGTGCTAAGGACGATGTTGAGTATCTTCTTAACCACAATATGATGACAGTTGTTCCTTCAATCAACATGTCGCTTGCAATTGATGATACAGACATTTCTCTTATCAGAAATCAGACAGGTGATGTTATTAAGGAAGCTTCATGGAGAATGGTATTTGCTTCAGATGAAGCAGATTTCGAAGCTCAGTGGGATGATATGTGCTCACAGCTTGAAGGTCTTGGATACGAAGATCTTGTTAAGTTTGATACAGAGAAGTATCAGCCAATGCTTGATGCAAGAAAAGCTGCTCAGTAATATTTACAGCTTTTGAGTTTATCGGATGCCATGCCGAATAGCATGGCATCCTTTTTTTAAAAAAGATAGTAGGAGGGCATATAATGTCAAATCCGTATTTACCGAGATGGGAGTATATTCCAGATGGCGAACCGAGAGTGTTCGGAGACAGGATTTATATATATGGATCACATGATATTGCAGGTTCAGGTTCATTCTGTGATATAGTTCACAAGGTTTGGAGTGCACCTGTTGACAATCCGAATCAGTGGGTATGTCATGGAGATATTTTTAGAGTAGCGGCAACCAGAGATCATGAGCCTGATACTGACTGGACAAATGAAAATTCCAGGTTATTCGCACCAGATGTAGTTGAAAAAGACGGTAAGTATTACCTTTATTGTTATATAGATAATGAAAAGGGATGTGTTGCGGTAAGCGATCGCCCAGAAGGACCATTCAAACTTGTATCACAGTATAAATATACAATCCCCGATGAAGTTTGTAATAACGGACTTTTCATCGATCCGTCAGTATTTGTTGATGATGACGGAAAAGTATACATATATTGCGGATTCCTCAAGTCTTATATGGCGGAACTTAATCCGGACAATATGTATGAAATAAAAGAAGATACTCTTATTGAGCATTTCATACCGCCTTGCGATCCGGCAGTGCTTCGTCCGGAAGATGGCTTCGATGATGAAAGCAAGACTTTCTTCGAAGCAGCTTCAATGCGTAAGGTCGGCGATACATATTATATGATCTATTCGCCTAAGTATTGTCCGAATCTTGCATATGCAACCTCTGACAGTCCGACCGGACCATTCAAATTCAGAGGATTTATAATTAACAGCGGAATAGATTATCCGGGTGGAAACAATCACGGATCGATCGCAAACATAAACGGTCAGTGGTATATTTTCTATCACAGAATGACCAACGGAACCATCATGTCAAGAAGAGGATGCGTTGAGAAGATTGAGATTCTCCCTGACGGAACAATCCCTGAAGTTGAAGCGACCAGCCTTGGCTTTGAGGATTCACTCAATCCTTATCAGATAACCGATGCTGACATCGCATGTGTTCTTACAGGTGATGCATTTATATCTGAGAGAAATGTATTCGACAGATTTATCAGAAACATAACAACTGATACGATCATCGGCTACAGATATTTTGATTTCGGAGAAGACTTCGACAGCAAGACAATGCAGTTCGCAGCTAAGGTTCGCGGAATGGGAACAAATTGCAGAATGAATATTTTTATTGATGGTGTGGATTCCAGAGATAAGCTTAAAACATGCAAGACTGTCGGAAAGAAGATAGGAAGTATCGAAATCGGCCATGACGATGAAGTGATCACCACTGTTGTAGAGGCTGTGACCGGACGTCACGCTGTATACTTTACTGTTGAAACTGATTACGGCGACGGATGGATGGCTGATTATTTCAAGGGCAGAAGCCTGTTCGAGCTTGAGAGCTTTGTATTTATGAAATAAAAAACTAACTGTTAAACCAGAGGCGTAATTCATCCGCTTTGACGATGGATTACGCCTTTCTATGTTATTGATTTTGAATATAACGCTATGATAAAATGTTAAAGGTTGATTTTGCATTTGATCGGTTTGTTGATAGAAGAAAAATGTAAATAAACAAAATAGGAGGTTTTGTGATGGGTATCGGTAATATGATAGAAGAGGGTAAGACAGCGCTCGGAATAGAGTTCGGATCTACCAGGATCAAGGCAGTTCTCGTTGGAGAAAACGGACAGGTTATCGCTCAGGGAAACAGTGATTGGGAGAATCAGTATGAGAATGGCGTATGGACATACAGCCTTGATATGATTTGGTCAGGTCTGCAGGAAGCATATTCGGAACTTAAGAAGAGTGTTAAGGCAGAGTATAGCGTAACACTTAAGAAGATCGGAGCTATAGGTTTCAGTGCTATGATGCACGGATATATGGCATTTAACGAAGAGGGTGAGCTTCTTGTACCGTTCAGAACCTGGAGAAATACAATAACAGAGGAAGCTGCAGCAAAGCTTACAGAGCTTTTCGGTTTTAATATTCCTCAGCGCTGGAGTATCGCACATCTCTATCAGGCAATTCTTAACAAGGAAGATCACGTTAAGGACATTTCTTTCTTTACAACTCTTGCAGGATACATCCACTGGAAGCTGACAGGCGAGAAGGTTCTGGGTGTAGGAGATGCATCGGGTATGTTCCCTATAGACAGCACAACAAGAGATTATAACAAAGAATATATGAACAAGTTCGATGATGTTCTCGGAGCTGAGGGTGTTGCATGGAAGCTTGAGGATATCATTCCAAGTGTACTTGTTGCAGGTAAAAATGCAGGTGCACTTACAGAGGAGGGTGCAGCACTCCTTGATACAGAGAAGGATCTTGAAGCAGGTATTCCACTCTGTCCACCTGAAGGCGATGCAGGAACCGGAATGGTTGCTACAAACAGCGTAGCAGTAAGGACCGGAAATGTATCGGCTGGAACATCCATTTTCGCAATGGTAGTAATGGAGAAGGCACTCGAGAAGGTTCATGAAGAAATAGATGTTGTTACAACACCATCAGGTGATGATGTTGCTATGGTTCATTGCAATAACTGTACATCTGATATAAATGCGTGGGCTAAGATATTCCGTGAGTATTCAGAAGCACTCGGAATAGAAGTAGATACAAATAAGCTTTATACAACACTTTTCAAGGCTGCTCTCGACGGAGCACCTGATTGTGGCGGACTTGCAGGATTTAATTATTTCTCGGGAGAGCCTGTAACAGGCTTTGCTGAAGGAAGACCTGTATTTGCAAGAAAGGTCAATGCAGACTTCAGTTTTGCAAACTTCATGAGATGGAATCTTTATTCTGCAGTAAGCACACTTAAGGTAGGACTTGATATTCTCATAAAGGATGAGAAGGTTAAGGTTGATAAGCTCTACGGACACGGTGGATTCTTCAAGACACCGGAAGTAGGACAGAAGATAATGTCAGCTGCAACAGGCGGCCCGGTAACTGTAATGGAGACTGCCGGTGAAGGTGGAGCATGGGGAATCGCAGTGCTTGCACTCTTCCTTATGAAGGGTGAAGGAAAAACTCTTGCAGACTTCCTGAACGAAGTTATATTTAAGGGCGCAGAAGGTGTATCGATCACGGCTTCACAGGAAGAGATCGATGGCTTCGACCGTTTCATGGAGACCTTCAAGTCAACCCTTCCGATCGAGAAGGCAGCTGTGGAGACTTTGTAATTATAAAGGAGAACATAAATGTTAGAAGAACTGAAGAAAGCCGTCTTTGAAGCTAATCTCGAGCTTCCGAAGCGCAAACTTGTTACATATACATGGGGAAATGTTAGCGGCATCGACCGCGAATCAGGCCTTTTTGTTATCAAGCCGAGCGGAGTGGATTATGAAACTATGACAGCCGATGATATGGTTGTTATGGATCTTGACGGAAACAGAGTTGAAGGACGTTATAAACCTTCATCAGACACACCGACACATATCGAGTTATATAAGAGATATCCTGAAATCGGCGGTGTAGTACATACACATTCTCCGGAGGCAACAGCATGGGCACAGGCCGGAAGAAGCATACCACTCTACGGAACAACACATGCTGATTATTTCTTCGGTGAGATTCCATGTGCAAGAAGTCTTACAGAAGAAGAAATAAACGGAGAGTATGAGAAGAATACAGGTCTTGTAATAATTGAAACATTCGACAGCAAGGGACTTAATCCTATGTACACACCGGGTGTGCTCTGCACAAATCACGGAGTATTTACATGGGGCAAGGATGCTGCAGAAGCTGTTCATAACGCAGTGGTTATGGAAGAAGTTGCAAAGATGGCAACCAGAACAGAACTTATAAATCCGAATGTTAAGCCTGCTCCGGACTGTATCAGAGATAAGCATTTCTTCCGTAAGCATGGTGAGAATGCATATTACGGACAGGACTAAAAAGAGACTTTTACCAACATCGCAGAGTATAGATGATCATAAGACTTCGTATACGATGGTCTTTCAAATGAATATATGATCGCCATGCTCTGCGAAATGTTTATGGTGTTAATATGTAATGGATAGGTGGGTTTAATGATTAAGGTTTTTCTTGTAGAAGATGAATATGCAATAAGAGAAGGAATTAAAAGGTCTATCCATTGGGAGAGGGACGGCTTCGAGCTTGTTGGCGAAGCGGGTGATGGCGAGGTTGCTCTGCCGAAGATCATCAAGTCGAAGCCGGATATTCTTATAACGGATATCCGTATGCCTTTTATGGACGGACTTGAGCTTTCCCGTCTGGTCAAGAGCGAGATGCCCGATATAAAGATCATAGTTCTCAGCGGATATGATGATTTTAATTATGCAAAGCAGGCTATTTCCATAGGAGTAGAGGAGTATATTCTTAAACCTGTCTCAGAGGAAACTCTTATGGAGGAGCTGAAGAAGGTTGCCGAAATCATAAGTAAGGAAAAGCAGGAAAACGAAGCACGCGAAAAATATGTGCATGATATGGAAGAGATAAGGATTCTCGAACAGCAGAAATTCCTGCATGATATGATAGACGGAAAGCTGTCTATACAGGAATCCATGGCTCTCGGCAAGAAGCTCGGAATAGAGGTGACAGCCGAATGCTATTCGATACTGCTGATGCAGGTATTCTCAGGAAATTCGGGTGAAAGTGATATCGATGCATATTCCGGTATTAAAGAAGATATCTATTCAAGGATAAAGGAAAACTGCAATGATATACCAAATGTGTTCCTGTACGATCAGGTAGGTGATGTTCTCTGTTTTCTGATTAAGGCAGATTCAGAGGAAGAACTTCGAGATATGATCCGAAGGGGAACAGAAAGCATCAGAAAGCTTATGAAGGATCATATGGATATGCTTTACTTTATGGCTGTCGGTAAGATCGTTGAGAGAATAAGAGATGTTAATATATCATATGCAGATGCCAGCCGTAAGTTTGCCGAAAGATATATGATTGAAGAAAGTGCAATATTTGACGGAACGGAGAAGAAAGATAAAAAGTCCGGTAAGGCTGATCCTGTGATAGAAGAAAAGGCTGCAACCGATAAGATAGATCTCAACAGTATCGATGCAGGAAAAATATCGCAGAAGACGATATTACATTTCCTTAAGAACGGAACGATTGCCGAGGTTGATGACTTTACGGAGGAATACTTCAGCAGCATCGGATATGAGGTTATGGAGTCGATGATGCTGAGACAGTACGTTCTTGTGGAGGCACTGCTCAGTGCAGCTGCATTTATGAAGACTGTCGGTGTAGAAGGTAAGGAACTTGAGGAGATACTTGGTGATACAAAGGATCCAACAGGCTATGCATCATCGGTCGATAGTGCAAGAGAATATATCCAAAAGCTGCTCAACACAATACTTGAGTATAGAAATAAGCTTTCGGATCAGAAGTATATTGAGATAATCGATAAAGCCAAGGAGTATATCCAGAACAATTACCAGAATGAGGATATGTCGCTTCAGTCTGTTGCTCTGGAGGTAAATGTAAGCTCTAACCATTTCAGTGCTATTTTCCGTAAAGAGACAGGAGAGACATTTATAGATTATCTGACAGAGGTACGTATGGAGAAGGCAAGGACACTTCTTGTATGTACTGCCATGAAAACATCGGAAATCGGATTCCAGGTCGGATATAGGGATCCGCATTATTTCAGTTACATTTTCAAGAAGACTCAGGGAATGTCCCCTAAGGAATACAGAAAAGCGAAGACTGACGCATGAATGATAAAAAAACAAAAAACAGCAGGATACAATCCAGGCTCATAACTTATATCTGGATATGCATATTTCCGTTTATCCTATTTTTCGGATTTGCGATCTTCAGATTGCTGAAATATTATCAGAGCAACGATCAGATGGTCCGTAATATAACGAGTGCAAATGAGTACAACATGGATTTTAAGAATTCCATGGATGAAATGATGTATAAGATAATCATAGGCTCCGCGAACTGGACCGATTCTGAGAAGAAGCTTGAAGGAGAAGATCCGAAAGGACTTATAGCGGAAGCAAAGGAACATTTCATCATCCTCAGCAAAAACGCAACGGCACAGAATGTACAAGCCGATCTTGATCAGCTTATCAAGCTGCTTGGAATACTGGAGGAGAGAGTTGATGATATTCTGAAAAATGTTGCCGAAGGCGGTCATTATGATGAGAATATCGAGATGCTTGACAGAGATATAAGAACGCTTACATCTCTTATTCAGGATGATATTCAGAAGTATATATATGATGAAGCCACAAATATGGAAATGCTGCGTCGGGAGGTTGCAGCAAGTCTTGTAAGTACACTCAGGCTTCTTGTAATAATGCTTATTCTTATGCTTCTTGTAGTATATCTGCTTTCAAGAAGACTTTCGAGAAGGATCACGCAGCCTATTACCGAACTCGCAGCTATGACAGAAAAGTTTGCCGGCGGCGATTTTACGGTTTCCTATCATACAAACAGTAATGATGAGATGGAGACTCTCGCAGAAAGCTTCAACAGCATGGTTAAAGAGATTGAGGTTCTTATCGAGGGCATACATCGTGAGCAGGAGATTGCAAAGGATGCGGAGCTCAGACTTCTTCAGGAACAGATAAATCCGCATTTCTTATATAATACACTCGATGCTATAATCTGGATGACCGAGTCGGGTGAGAATAAGAAGGCTATTCAGATCATTCAGGAGCTTTCAAACTTCTTCAGAATCTCGCTGAGTAAGGGTCAGAGTGAGATTACTATAAAGAATGAGAAGGAACATGTAAGAAGTTATCTTGAGATTCAGAGATACAGATATCAGGACATTCTGGATTATGAGATAGATTTCGATGAGGATATTCTGGAGAATCATATCCAGAAGCTGACGCTTCAGCCTATAGTTGAAAATGCGCTCTATCACGGTATTAAGAATAAGCGCGGAAGAGGTATGATCCGTGTTTCCGGAAGAGCGGATGGAAACGATATAGTATTTACCGTTGAAGATAACGGAAGAGGCATGACCGAAGAGGAACTCGCACGTCTCAGAAGACTTATTTCGGGAGAGGAAAGTTCTGATGACCAGAGAGGCTTCGGAATGGCTAATGTAGAGAAGAGACTTGAAATGCTTTACGGCTCAAAATACGGAATGACCGTAAAGAGTGTATTTGATAAAGGAACTGAGGTAACTGTAAGGATACCGAGGGTGTAAAAAATGAGTTTTATAGGACGCAGTAAAAAGTTTATAACAGGATTGCTCCTTTCGGGGATGATGATATCGGCATTTGCCGGATGTGGAAAGACACAGGATGAGTCTACGCAGATTCCTAAGGTTAAGTATATAAATGTCGGATTCTCACAGGTCGGTGCAGAGTCTGATTGGAGAGTGGCAAATACCGAATCGATATGCGGAACACTGACAAGAGAACGCGGATTTAATCTTATGTATGATGATGCACAGCAGAAGCAGGATAAGCAGATCATAGCCATAAGAAACTTCGTTGCACAGGAGGTTGACTGTATCGTTCTTGCTCCGGTTATGGAGACAGGATGGGATACGGTTCTTGAGGAAGCAAGGAAGGCCGGAATTCCTGTTATAGTTGTTGACCGAATGGTTGATGTGACCGACAAAGATTTATATACCGCATGGGTAGGATCGGATTTCAAAACCGAAGGAAAGATAGCCTGTGAATGGCTGAATGCCTTTGCCGAAAAGAAGGAGATTGCTCCGGAGGATATACATATAGTCGGTATACAGGGTACGATGGGCGGAACAGCACAGATAGGACGAAGCGATGCACTTCGTGACGCATGCATTTTATATGGATGGGACCTTCTGGGGCAGGAGCCTGCAGATTATGCCAAAGCGAAGAGTAAAGAGGTCATGCTCGGATTTCTTCACAGATATGAAAATGTAAATGTGGTTTATTGCGAGAATGATAACGAGGCGCTGGGTGCGATAGAAGCTATCGAAGAGTCGGGAAGAAAAGTCGGAACCGATATCGCAAATGGGGAGATAATGATCATCTCATTCGATGCCGCACACTCGGGTCTTTCTATGATGCTTGAGGGAAAGATAGCTCTCGATGTTGAGTGTAATCCGCTTCAGGGAGATGCTCTCTGCGAGATTATCAATGATGTTGAAGCCGGTGTAGATGTAGAAAAGTATACGTATATCGAAGAGAAAACATTTACATCGGATGATACGGTTAAAAGCGTTATCGTTGATAAGAAGGTATATGATATAACACCACTTACGCAGGAAATTCTCGATGGAAGAGAATACTAAATTATAAAATCACGATAAAAAATCCTAAAATGTGTGAATATTATTCCTACATAACGCCCGTTTCATAAAATATCTAAAATTTTGAATAAATAATCATGATTTTTCAGAAGAGAGGTTTGTTTCAGATAGTAAATATTTGAACAAACTTCTCTTTTTATTCCGTATCACAAAAAATGCTCTTCTGCTATATTTGGTATATCAACAAACAGACCAAATACAGGATATAGGAGGGTAATATCAATATGAAGAAATTTGGTAAGAAACTTGTTGCAACAACAGTTGCTGCAACTATGGCACTTAGTTTCGCAGCATGTGGCGGAAGCGGATCGGGCGCTACTACACAGGCAGCAACACAGGCATCAGGCGGCGGAGATACAGAAGCAGCAGCTCCTGCAGCAAGCGGTGATGCAATTGAAGTCGGAATCATCAACAATGACCCTAACGAGTCCGGTTATCGTACAGCTAACGATAAGGATCTCAAGGCAATGTTCGGTGATGGCAATTCAGTAACAAACGGATATCATGCACAGTATGCATACAGCTTAAAGAATGATGAGCAGATCGCAGCAGCTCAGAAGTTCATACAGGACGGTGTTGATTATCTGCTTCTTTCAGCAGCTGATACATCAGGATGGGATGGAGTACTTAAGGATGCACAGGCAGCCGGAGTACAGGTTATCCTTTTCGACCGTACAATTGACGCAGATCCAAGCCTTTATGCAGCATCAATCGTATCCGACATGGATAAGGAAGGTGAGCAGGCAGCTAACTGGTTAAAGGATCAGAATCTCAGCGAGTACAACATTATCCACCTTCAGGGTGTTATGGGTTCAGCAGCTCAGCAGGGTAGATCAGGAGCACTTGATACACTTGCTAAGGAGAACGGATGGAATATCGTAACACAGCAGACAGCTGAGTGGAATGCTGAGAAGGCAGAGCAGATCGTTAAGTCAGTTATCGACTCAGGCGAGAAGTTCAACGTAATCTACGCAGAGAACGACGATATGGCAAAGGGTGCTGTAGCAGCACTTGATAAGGCTAATATCTCTCACGGTGTTGGCAAGGACGTTGTTATTATCGGTTTCGACTGCAACAAGTGGGCACTTGAAGAGCTCCTTGCTCAGAACTGGAACTATGATGGACAGTGTAATCCATTCCAGGCTAAGTATATTGATGAAGTTATCAAGACTCTTGAGTCAGGCGGAACACCTGCAGAGAAGACAATCATCATGGAAGAGAAGGGCTTTGACGCAACAACCATTAAGCAGGAAGACGTTGATAATTACGGAATCTAATCATTAGATTATACTATATCGGGGGGTGCGGCATCTACGAGTGCCGCACCTTTTGTTTAAAGGGAGAGGTGAAACAGTGAAAGATAAAGCAGTGCTGGAATTGCATGGAATACATAAAAGCTTCCCCGGTGTTCGCGCTCTTCAAGGTGTGGATTTCACTCTACGAGAAGGTGAGATACATGCTCTGATGGGAGAGAACGGTGCGGGAAAATCTACACTGATAAAGGTTATTACCGGAGTATACGAGAAGGATGAAGGAGAGATATTCCTGAAAGGAAATTCAGGAGCGGTAAATATACATTCTCCTCAGGATGCTCAGAATCTCGGAATCAGTACGGTATATCAGGAGATTACTCTTTGCCCGAATCTGACAGTTGCAGAAAATATGTTTATCGGAAGAACAAAGGGCAGCATAACAAATTGGAAGAAGATGAATGAGGCTGCGGATAAGATTCTCAGTTCTCTGGACATTCCGGCAAAAGCAACCCAGCAGCTGGCAACCTGTTCACTGGCTGTGCAGCAGATGGTAGCGATAGCCAGAGCTGTGGATATGGAATGCAAAGTTCTTATCCTTGATGAGCCGACATCTTCTCTTGATGATAGTGAAGTTCAGAAGCTTTTTGGTCTTATGAGGGATCTGAAGAGTAAGGGTGTAGGAATAGTCTTCGTAACACATTTCCTCGATCAGGTATATGAGGTATGTGACAGGATCACGGTACTCAGAGACGGAAAGCTGGTAGGAGAATATGAAATACAGGATCTGCCGAGAGTGCAGCTTGTATCCAAGATGCTTGGTAAAGAGCTTGACGATCTTTCTGACATCAAGGGAGATTCAGATAAAGCGGATGCAAGTAAGAGCGGTAAACCGATATTCGAAGCAGAGCAGCTTCAGAGTGACGCGGGAATCAAACCTTTCGATTTCTATATCAGGAAGGGCGAGGTTAACGGATTCACAGGACTTCTCGGTTCCGGACGAAGCGAGTGCGTAAGAGCAATCTTCGGAGCAGATCGCGTGATCGGCGGAAAGGTTAAGAAGAACGGCGAGGTAGTTAAGATTACAAAACCTATTGATGCTATGAAACAGGGTATTGCTTATCTGCCTGAAGACAGAAAGGTTGACGGTATCGTCGGAGATCTTTCGGTAAGAGAGAATATCATACTTGCAGCACAGGTTCTCAGAGGATTTATGAAGCCTTTCTCAAAGGCACAGACATATAAGTTTGCTGAAGAATATATCAAGCTGCTTGATATAAAGACAGCTTCTGCGGATACACCTATCAAATCACTTTCAGGTGGAAATCAGCAGAAGGTTATTGTAGCAAGATGGCTGCTTATGCATCCTGAATATCTTATACTTGATGAGCCGACAAGAGGTATCGATGTCGGAACAAAGGTTGATATTCAGAAGCTTGTACTTAAGCTTGCCGGCGAAGGAATGAGCATTACATTTATCTCATCTGAAACGGATGAGATGCTCCGTACATGTTCGAGACTGGTAGTAATGAGAGACAGAAAGGTTGTAGGAGAACTCACAGGAGATGATCTTACACAGAGTGGAATTATGAAGACAATAGCAGGAAACACAGATGACAACGGAGGTGAGAGTTAAAATGGGTAAGAAAAAATTCGTTTTCAACAAACAGCTCCTCATACCGATTGCTGCTATCGTTGCACTTGCACTTTTCAACCTTATAGTTGATCCGTCGTTCTTCAGTATAGAAAAAGGATATAACAGTGCAGGTGATCCGGTACTTTCAGGATATCTTATAACAATCCTCGACTATGGTTCGGAACTTGCAATCCTTGCAATCGGAATGACACTCGTTACTGCTGCTTCAGGTGGACAGGATATCAGTGTCGGCGCAGCAATTGCTATCGCGGGAAGTGTTATCCTCAAGGTCCTTTGCGGAGACAATTCCAGACCTGAAACTATGCAGGCACCTGTAATAGTTGCATTCCTTGTAGCTTGTGTTGTTGCAATGATTTTTGGTGCGTTTAACGGAATACTGGTTGCATATTTTAAGATCCAGCCTATGGTTGCGACACTTATCCTCTTTACAGCAGGACGTTCGATCGCCGCATGGATCAATAACAACGAGCTTCCTATAATAAGTGAGCCGTCTTTCGGAATCTACGGCGGATTTATACCGGGGATTCCGATCCCGACTCCGTTCTTTATAGCTATGGCATGTGTGATAGTTATCATGCTTGTGCTGAAGTTTACGACACTCGGACTTTATACTCAGTCGGTAGGTATAAATGAAAGCTCATCCAGACTGAATGGTATAAATCCTCAGTTTATAAAGTTCCTTACATTTGTGATACTCGGACTCTGTGTAGCTGTTGCCGGACTTATCAAGGTAAGCCGTCTTCAGACTATCAACTATTCGGTAATAGCTAAAGATATAGAGATGGATGCAATCCTTGCAGTTGCACTTGGTGGAAATGCACTTTCCGGCGGTAAGTTCAGCATGGTAGCATCAATACTCGGTGCATATGTAATTCAGTTCCTTACAACAACTCTCTATAAGATGAATGTAAGTTCAGATGCACTTTCAGCTTATAAGGCAGTTGTCGTAATTGTACTCGTTGTACTCAGTACACCTGTAGTAAGAAAAAAGCTGTCTCAGCTTGGAGCGAAGTTATTCCCTAAGAAGGAGGTGGCTTAAATGGAAAAGTTTAAGAAATGGTTTGGCAGAACAAGCGATACCAATCTTCTTCTGACAATTACGATCGTAGTATTCTTCGCAATGTATATCGGAGCGATAGTATTTCAGGGAAAGGGCTTCCTTAAGCCTCAGACCTTCTTCAATATACTTAATACAAATGCAGCACTTATCATTACAGCTTGCGGAATGAGCATCGTAATGATCTGCGGCGGAATCGATATCTCCGTCGGTGGTGTGGTTGCGCTTGTAAGTATGAGTTGTGCCGTATATCTTGACAGAGATGTTCTGAATCCTGAAAAATATGCGGACAATCCGGGTAAAATATTCGTTGCATTACTTATAGCACTTGGAATAGGTCTTACATTCGGTCTTGTTCAGGGCTTCCTTGTAGCATATCTGGATATTCAGCCGTTTATAGTTTCGCTTGCGGGAATGTTCTTTGCGAGAGGTATGACAACTATAGTTCATACAGCTCCGTTCAATGTAGAGAATAAAGCATTCGTAGCACTCAAAGATACAAGAGTTGTAGTACCGGGATTCGGTTCGGTCAACAAGCTCGGAAACTACGTAGATGCTTATGTAGAGATCGGTGTAATAGTTGCGATTCTTATAGTTATCTCACTTTTCATAGTACTCAGATGGACAAAGCTCGGACGCAGCTTCTATGCGGTCGGCGGAAATGCACAGAGTGCTTTGATGCTCGGAATAAACGTAAAGAAAACAAAGTTCCTTTCACACCTTATCTGCGGACTTCTCGCAGGTGTTGCAGGTTTCGTATATTTCATGCATGTCGGATCGGGATCTGCTTCACATGCAAGTGGTATGGAAATGAATGCAATCGCATCATCCATCATCGGTGGAACAATGCTTACAGGTGGTGTAGGAAATATCGTAGGTACATTCTTCGGTGTTCTGTCACTTTCAACAATTCAGAATATCGTTGCTTCGGCAGGACTTGGTCAGGCCTGGTGGACAGGTATCACAATAGCTGCAATGCTTTGTATCTTCCTTGTAATACAGAGTGTTATTATGGCTAAGAAAAAGAAATTACTTAC
Source organism: uncultured Lachnospiraceae bacterium (assembly GCA_946405625.1). Taxonomy (GTDB): domain Bacteria; phylum Bacillota; class Clostridia; order Lachnospirales; family Lachnospiraceae; genus Eubacterium_Q. The sequence continues at coordinate 34,298 of CAMJHQ010000001.1, forward strand.
AAAGTAGATATAATCAGTAGATAAATTTCTAAACAAGACACAAATCAACCCTTCTTTTATAATCGGGAATTCATGTTAGATTTTGGTAGATTGATCAACATGGATTCCCGATTATTTTGGACTTACTAAGTATCAATATTCTGCGATAAATGTAAATATTAAGGAATTATTAATCTTGATTTTCCCAATCCGATTTTTATTGACACCGAAATTTGGGTATGATAATATTTCCTCAATACAAATTTAGGGAGTAGCTTACAGAGCTGAGATTTACGGTATACAGTGAATCAAAGCCTTGGTTACAACTTCGTCAGTACGATTGATCAAGATTCAATCCGGAGTGTAAATAATTAGCGAGACTATTTTGTGGTTTTAATTAACCGCAAAGTGGCTCGCTATTTTTTTATATACGTGCCGAAAATGCAGTAAGAAAACCTGCCCCGACGGAACGCTTGCTGCATTTGGTGCACGATTTGACGAGCAGTTTGTAAAAGCAAAATCTTGAGAAAGGAGGTTGTGTAATGGCATATTTTCCACCGGTTCCGGCAATAAGAAGGAATCATATCATATCAAAGCTGAGGCAGCGAGGCGCCGTCTCTATGGAAACGGCTGTGACACTCAGTGATGCGGGAGTTATAAATCCGAATGCTTTTCAAAGGATCACTGAACTCCTATGCAGAAGAGGAATACTCAAACAGGTTGAAAACAGATATTATCTGGGAATCAGATGATATCAGGGGAACGATATAATTAAAAAAGTGAAGGTTTTTAAATATATCATAAGAAAGTGAAGGATTTAAATATATTTTTAAGTGAAGGATTTAAATATATTTTTAGTGAAGGTTTTAAATATATTTCAGTGAAGGTTTTAAAGATAAATTATAAGTGAAGGATTTTATATACATTATTCTATGAAAGGAAAAGACTATGATTAAGTATATTATTTTAGGCGTTGTAGTTCTGTTTGTTTTGCTGATCGTTATGACAAGCTATGTTAAGGCTCCGCCAGACAAAGCATATATTATTTCCGGTCTCAGAAGAAGACCGAAGGTGCTTATCGGACGTGCCGGACTTAAGCTTCCTTTCCTTGAAAGAAAAGATGAGCTAATCGTAAAGCAGATTTCTATAGATATCAAGACAGGTGACTATGTTCCTACATCAGATTTCATCGGTGTTAACATCGATGCTGTTGCAAAGATCAGACTTATGACAGATCAGGTAGGAATTCAGAAGGCTATGGCAAACTTCCTTAATATGAACGAGGGAAGAATTGCAGAAGCACTTGTTGATTCTCTTCAGGGTAATATGCGTGAGATCGTTGGTACGATCACACTCAAGGAACTCTGCAATGACCGTAAATCATTCGGTGATCAGGTTCAGGAAAAAGCACAGCTTGATATGAACAGACTTGGTGTTGAGATCATTTCCTGCAACATTCAGCATGTTGAAGATAAGAACGATCTTATAAATGCACTTGGTCAGGACAACATGGCTGCAATTCAGAAGTCAGCAAGCATTGCAAAGGCAAATGCAGACAGAGACGTAGCTATCGCTCAGGCTCAGGCTCAGAAGGAAGCGAATGATGCCAGAGTTCAGGCTGAGACAGAGATCGCAATTAAGCAGAATGACCTTTCTATCAAGAAGTCAGAGCTTAAGACAGTTGAAGATACAAAGAAGGCTGAGGCTGATGCTGCATATTCAATTCAGCAGGAGACACAGCGTAAGACTATAGAGATTACAAAGGCTCAGGCTGATATCGCAAAGCAGGAGCAGGAGATTACACGTAAGCAGAAGGAAGCATCTGTTAAGGAGCAGGAGCTCAATGCTCAGATCCGTAAGCAGGCAGATGCTGATAAATATCGTCAGCAGCAGATGGCAGAGGTTGATCTCTTCAAGAGACAGAAGGAAGCTGAAGCTAAGAAGTATGAATTCGAGCAGGCTGCAGAAGCTAAGAGAATTCAGGCAGAAGCTGACAAGTATGCTATGGAGCAGGAAGCAGCTGCAATAATGGCTAAGGCTGAAGCAGAAGCAGCCGGCATCAAAGCCAAAGGTGAAGCAGAGGCTGCAGCTATCAAGGCTAAGGCTGAAGCAGAAGCAGCAGGTATCGATAAGAAGGCAGAAGCTATGAAGAAATACGGCGAAGCTGCAATCGTTGAGATGCTCTGCAAGATGTATCCGGAAGTTGCTCGTGCAATTGCTGAGCCACTTGGAAAGATCGATAAGATCACAATGTATGGTGAAGGCAATACAGCAAGACTTACAGAAGATGTTACAAAGTCATTTAAGCAGACAATCGACGGACTGTCGGATTCGATGGGAGTAGATCTTAATACTGTGGTTTCAAGTTTCCTCGGAAGCAAAGCAGCCGGCAGTGTTGCAAATAAGATTACCAAAGTAGACAGTGAAGCTTCAGTAAGCAGTGATGCTAAGATGAGCGGTTCCGGAAAGTCTGACAGTGACATCAGTTCATTCAAGGAAGTAGATTCGGATAAGAGTACAAATAATTAAAAGACTAAATAGTAAATTTATTAATTTATTTTAAGGGAGGATTTAAACCAATGATATGTCCAGTGTGTGGGGAGACAATACCTGATAATTCAACAGAATGCTTTATCTGCGGAGAATCAACAACAAGACAGATGTCTTATAATTATTCATCAGCAGTTAATAACATGGCAACAATGAGATATGAGGATCAGCTTAAGAAAGATAAGGATAAGAAGAAACTTGTAACACTTATTTCTGTAGCAACATTCATCCTGGTTGTTTTTGTGGCATTAATAAAGCTCGGAATATTTGAAAATAAGGACGGCGTATATAGTGTTCAGGATACACAGGAATTATGGAATAAGATTTTAGCTGCAGAGGGAATAGAAGGTGATTTTAGCGGAGTGGACGTTAAGATGGAAATGACCATTAACGGAAGAGAATGCACGATGCACATTGGAATTACCTATTTGGGAATGGATATAGCTGATGAAAATTGGCATGGAAAGGTTTCGTTCTTCGGATCAAAGGTGACAATTAATTGGGATGATGACACAAACCTCGGATGGGGAGTTGCAAAGTATGACAGTAAAAATAAGGCCATTACCTTTGAACTCGAACCTAAAGATGCTGAGTTTTACGGAGTAAGTGATATGCAGTTTGTTAAAAATCAATAATTAATAAGCATTTTAGTCAAGTATTTGTAGGGGGACAGCACCGGAAGATGGAGTAGTGACCATCTTGCCGGTGCTGTTATTTTCTTCAGATCCAAACTTTGAACTTTGATTATGATCGAATAGAATCGAATAGACATCGAGGTGCAGCAATCGAAAATGCAGCCAAGCCGAATGACAATAAATGGATAGTACTGTCAAAAATTGAATAAGGAAACTTTCGGCTTTATATGGTAAAATATCCACATATTTAAAGGTATAAGTGAGGCAGCTGTTTGGAAAAGAACAGATCATCCAACAAAAGAATAATTCTTTACATTACCGCCCTGCTCGGCGTCATGCTGGTGGGCGTTATTGTTGTGAGTATAATCTTTTTTCACAGGAGGTTTCAGGAGACAAAGCAGCTTCTGACGGCCGCAGATTATCAGACCTATCAGAGATATTATGTGATGATCACAGAGAATAAAGATACGGATTACTGGAAGAGTATCTATGAGGGGGCTCTTTCAGAAGGAAGCAGAAGCGGTGTATATGTTGAACTGATGGGTAATAATATAGATGATGATATATCCAAGGAGGATATGATCAAGATCGCCATCAATTCAAATGTTGACGGAATAATCATAGAAGCCGATGACAGTTACAGGACGATAAATCTTCTGAAGGAAGCAGAGACGCAGGGGATTCCTGTCGTGACGGTATCTGAGGATAATGTCGAATCGCACAGAAAAAGTTATATCGGAGTCAGCGGTTATAATCTGGGCAAAGAGTACGGAGATCAGATATGTCAGTTTGCTCGTGAGAAGAATCTGAAGAACTGTGAGGTCATGGTCCTTATCGATAAGGAACTCTCAAACGGAACTCAGTCAATCGCTTCAACTGCTATACGTGAGAAGGTTGAAGAGGAAGGATTGTCAGACAGGATAACCATTAATAACACGGTTGTCAGCAGTGATAAAGAATATGCGGCCGAAGAAGAAATCCGAGATATCTTTGTCAGCCAGGATAAATTGCCGGATGTGGTTGTTTGTCTGAGTGAGAAGAATACACTCTGTGTATACCAGACAGTGGTAGATTACAATAAGGTTGGAGAGGTTGAAATCTTCGGATATTATACTTCACCTACCATAGAATCGGCTATTGAGAAGAAGGTAATCCGTTCAACAATCATTGCCGATACGGATCAGATGGGAAGATATTCTGTTTCGGCACTGAATGAATATCTGGACAGCGGTTATGTAAGTGAGATATATCAGATTGATACCAGTCTTGTCGGTGAAGACGACCTGTCTTCCGATTCTGCGGAAGGAGGTCAGGACGATGCTGAAGAAGATGAGTAGAAAATTCCATGACATGCATCTGAAAACCAAACTGACCCTTCTTATTGTAGGCACCATGCTGCTGATCCTTTCGGTAAATTCGATAATGTATATCATCCTCAACCGAATGACTCAGCAGTTGGATGAAATATATGTCGGAAATGTAAGGCTTAACGAGCTGGAGGATGCTCTGGACCGGGTTGAAAGCAGTATGGCCGGATACCTCAATACTAAAGGAACAGATACACTTGATGAGTATTACAGAGCAGAGCAGACTTATCAGGATCTTCTGAAAGGCCTTGAACAGAAGGTTACGGATAATCAGTTGAAGATGATGGAGCGTGACATTTATAATATGTCACAGAATTATCTGAGTGTTACGGAGAGTACGATCGAAGCAAAGCGTGGCCGAAATGTAGAACGTTATAAGGAAATGTATGACTCTGCCGCAAAGCTGTATTCATACATCAAAACCTATATTACAAGCCTTAACGGATACAGATTCAGAGGTAATACAGAGAGCTACCGCGTTCTTTCGTCATCGCTGGGATATCTTGAAATTTCAAGTATAGTATCATTTTTCATTATGGTACTCCTTGATATCATGCTTGTTATCCTGGTTACGGGAAATATAACCAGACCTCTTAATGAACTTGCAATTGCGGCTGATAAGGTTTCCGAAGGAGAACTTGATGATGTCGGCGTGGTAAAGGTTCACGGTAAGGATGAAGTAGGCAAGGTTACGATGGCCTTCAATCAGATGGTAAGTTCCATCCCAGGCTATCTTTCAAGACTTAAGGAAAGTATGGAGAAGGAGCAGCTGCTTAAGGAAAAGGAGCTTCTGATGGAGGCACATCTTAAGGATGCTCATCTGAAGTATCTGCAGGCACAGATAAATCCGCATTTTCTTTTTAATACTCTGAATGCCGGAATGCAGCTGGCAATGATGGAAAGAGCAGATAAAACTTCCGAATATATAAATCAGGTTGCGGCATTTTTCAGATATAATATTCAGGAAAATGATGAGGTTACGCTGGCACAGGAGATTCAGCTGGTTGACACATATATTTATATTTTAAATGTACGTTTTTCGGGAGATATACATTTCTCAAAGGATATTGAGAGTGAGGATCTGCTTGATATCAGGATTCCGGGAATGATCCTTCAGCCGCTGGTTGAGAACAGTGTGAATTATGGAATACGTGATATAGAGAGAACAAAGAAAATATATCTGTCTGTATACAGTGTTGATGACAATATCTGTATCAGTGTTATGGATAACGGTGTTGGAATGAGCCAGGAGCTGATAAAGGAAGTTCTCATCGGAGAATATAAGAGTGAGAGCGATTCTGAAAGCAAGAAGGGTAACGGCGTAGGACTTAATAATGTTATGCAGAGACTCAGGCTGTATTTTAACGGCGCCGATAATTTTGAAATAATAAGTAACGGAAGAGACCAGGGTACTGAGGTTGTTATCACGGTACCTAGGGCGGAGGTTTGATATGTACAGGATTATGATCGCGGACGATGAAGGAATCGTAGTTGACTCTTTCACATACATTTTAAAAGAAGAGTTCGGTGAAGAAGTGGTGATCGAGACAGCGAAGACCGGACGAAGCGTCATAGAGCTTGCCGAAAGATTCAGGCCGGATATAGCACTTATGGATATCAGGATGCCGGGCATAAACGGTATTGATGCCATAAAGGAGATAAGAAAGAGAAATACGGGAATCATTTTCATAGTAATATCAGCCTATGATAAATTCGGATATGCACAGGAAGCCATGAGCCAGGGTGTTATGGATTATCTGAACAAGCCGGTGGACAGACTTCAGCTTATACAGACTGTGAAGAAGGCGATGGAGCAGGTCGACGGAGAGAGGGAGAAGAGATCGAAGGAACTCGAAATCCTTGAGAAGATGGAGACAGTTACGCCTATAATCGAAAGCGGACTCATATACAATATGCTCTTTCAGGATTTCTTCAAGGAAGATATAGAAAATTTCAAGAAGATACTTGAGATCGATTCCGACTACGGATATATGATAGCACTTGTTTTCGGTGAGAAGCAGGAAGGAAGCATACTTACAAATGCTGTCGGAACGTCGGTAAGAATACAAAATCATATAAGGGATCTCAGAGAGATAGTGAAGAGCTACTTCTCCGGAATAGTCGGAGCGGTAATGGCGAATAAGATTGCAATATTTATACCTTATGATAAGAAGGAATTCGATTATGCCGAACGTATTGAGATAATAGATACGGCAAGAAATATGGTCCGTCGTCTTAATACACAGCTGGATGCAACTTTCAGAGCAGGTGTCGGATGCGTGAAACCATTGGATAAGCAGATGATCTCATATAATGAGGCGCTGGACAGTCTTGCTATTACTACAGGTTCGGTAGTTCATTCCGATGACCTTTCGATAGGATGCGAATATGAGGATGATTATCCGATCGATCTTGAAGATTCGATATTCGAGAGTGTCAGAAAGGGCGATATCAATAAGGGAATAAATGTTTCGAATCAGTTCTTTGAATGGATGATGGAAAGCTACGGAAGCTATTCCGAGGATATCAAGCTGAAGACTCTTGAATTTGTTCTGAGAGCGGAAAGTATAGCTTATCAGAAGAGCGGAAATACATATCATTTCCGTTCGCGTGAGGATTATCTGGGAGTGATCAATTCTGCGTCGGATTATGACACACTTCGTAAATGGTTTCTCGACCGCATTTCGGAGGCCTGCCACAATGTCATGAGCCGTAAGGAAACGCGTTCAACGGGCGTTATCGACAGAGCCAAGGAATATATAATGGCAAATTATAAAAAGGATATTTCTCTGGATGATGTATCGAAAGAGGTTGACATAAGTCCGTATTATTTCAGTAAGATATTTAAGGAAGCAACGGGCGAGAATTTCATAGAATATCTGACCAATATAAGGATTGAGAAGGCGAAGGAACTGCTCAACGATACTGATATGAGTATGAAGGAAATCTGTGTGGAGGTAGGATACTCCAATCCGAATTATTTCAGCAGAATATTCAAGAAAAATGTGGGAGTATCGCCAACGGAGTATAAAGCATAATGATATTACCAACGAAGTATGAGGCATAATGATACTGCCAACGGGGCATACAGCATAATGTAACCGGCAATTGAGAGGAATCATGATGAATTTAGGAAAATGGAAATACGGACTGAAAAGAAAGCTGACGGCAATTCTGCTGGTCATGTGCATATTCGTTCTTACTTCATGCAGTTCTGAGGGCGTTCAGGAATCAAGTGAGTCAGTCGAAGAACCGACAGGAATAAAGATAGGAATGAGCTTCGACTCCTTCATTATCGAGAGATGGAGAAGAGACTGCGATGTCTTTGTTGCGAAGATAAAGGAATATGACAGTAATGCGGATGTAAATGTTCAGAATGCAAACGGTGATATTGAGACGCAGAAGGCGCAGATCAGATATCTGATAGAGAAGAAGTATGATGTGATCGTTATAGTATGTATAGATTCGGATAGCCTGAGTGATGTATGTGAAGAAGCCAAAAGCGCCGGAATATCTATAATCGCATATGACAGACTTATTAAGAATGCTAATGTTGATCTTTACATTTCCTTTGATAATGAGAAGGTTGGAACGCTCATGGGAGAGGCCCTTGTTAAGGACGGACTGCCTAAGAAGAAGGTACTTATGCTTTCCGGACCGAATGAGGACAATAATGTATCAATGGTAGAATCCGGATTCAAATCCGTTATGGAGGAGAATAATATTACGATCGTTGATTGTGTTCATGCACCGGGCTGGAAGGCCGAAGCCGCAGCAGAGTATATTAATGCACATCTTACAGAACTCGGAAATGTGGATGCCATCATGTGCGGTAATGATAATATTGCTACTACTATAATAAGAACACTTTCCGAAGCAAGGCTTGCGGGAAAGATTAAGATAGTCGGACAGGATGCGGATCTTGAGGCGTGTCAGAGGATAGTTGAAGGAACGCAGGTAATGACAGTTTATAAGCCGGTTGAAAAGCTGGCACAGGCGGCGGCGGATTATGCAGTGCAGCTTGCGGAGAATAAGAAGATCACGGGTGTTACTGATACTATAAACGACGGAACCTATGATGTGCCGTACATTTATCTGGAACCGATTGCGGTAACTAAGGATAATATAGATGAGACGGTTATTGATTCGGGATTTCATCTTAAGGACGATGTGTATCTGAATGTCCCGGACGGAAAATGATATCAATTGTAATAAAAATAATAAAAGAATAGCACAAATTTGTTTTTTTTATAATTATTGAACAAATTTGTGCTATTTTTTACCCGTTTTTACGTTAACTATTGTTAAATGTTGATAAAAAATTAAAGATAGTTGCAATCTATTACTATACAAACTGTGATATTCTTATACCATCAAAGAAATTGATATTTTAAAACAGGAGGGTTTTTAAAATGCGTAAAAGTAAGAAAGCATTAGCACTTATGCTTGGTGCTACAATGTCACTTTCAATGTTCGCCGGATGTGGCGAAGCAGGTGGCGGCGATGCTACAACAGCAGCTGCTACAGAAGCTAAGACAGAAGCTGCTACAGAAGCTGAGAAGACAGAAGCTGAAACAGAGGCTGCTACAGAGGCTGCTACAGAAGCTGAAACTGAAGCTGCAACAGAAGCTGCTACAAGCGGTGGAAAGAAGGTTGGTATCGCAATGCCTACCAAGTCTCTTGAGAGATGGAATCGTGATGGTTCTTATCTTGAGGAGCAGTTCAAGAGTAAGGGATATGAAGTTAAGCTTACATTCTCTGATAACAAGATTGACCAGCAGGTTAAGGATATCGAGGGTCTTATCGCAGACGACGTTGATCTTCTCGTTATCGCAGCTATCGACGGTGAGTCATTAACACAGGTTCTTGCTGAGGCTAAGGAAGAGAACATTCCGGTTATTTCTTATGACCGTCTCATCATGAACACAGATGCAGTTAGCTACTATGTATCATTCGATAACTATACAGTTGGTAAGCTTCAGGGTGAGTTCGTAAGAGATCAGCTTGATCTTGACAACCAGGCAGGACCATTCAACATTGAGTTCACAGCCGGTGACCCAGCTGATAACAACGCAGGTTTCTTCTTCAACGGTGCTTATGATGTTCTTAAGCCATACATCGATGAAGGAAAGCTCAATGTACCATCAGGACAGACAGCATTCGATCAGGTTGCTACAAAGTCTTGGGATACAGCAACAGCTATGAACAGATTCCAGAACATTCTCGGATCTAACTATTCAGACGGAACACAGCTTGACGTTGCACTTTGCTCAAATGACTCAACAGCACTTGGTGTTACACAGGCTATCGAGACTGACTATGCAGGAACAAACTCAGTTATCATCACAGGACAGGATGGTGACGAGGCTAACCTTAAGAACCTTGTAGACGGAAAGCAGACAATGACAGTTTATAAGGCAGTTGCTAACGAGGCAGTTGCTACACTTGATATCGGTGTTGCTCTTCTTAACGGCGAGACACCTGATGAGAGCCTTATAAGCTCAGCAGGATGGAGCTTTGAGTGTGCATATGATACATCTTCATATGATAACGGTACAGGAATAATTCCTTCATACCTTCTTGTTCCTACAGTTGTTACAAAGGACAACATTCAGAAGGAACTCGTAGACACAGGTTACTACACAATGGATGCAGAAGGCTATCCACATCCTACTAACTAATTAGACAGATTGTTGAAGGCGGCAGAACTCCTTCGAAAGAGGGAGTTTTACTGCTGACAACATGATCAGAAGAAAATTACAGAGCAGGGGCAATACCCCTGCCTGTTTTTTGACAGAAAGGAGGTAATGACTTGTCTGATTTCATATTGGAGATGAAGGAAATTACCAAGCTTTATCCCGGTGTAAAAGCACTTGATAATGTAAATCTGCAGGTAGAGCGCGGTGAGATACACGCACTTGTCGGAGAGAACGGTGCAGGAAAGTCTACACTTATGAATGTTCTTTCCGGAACGATCCCATTCGGGGAATATACAGGTACCATCAAGTATGATGGCAATGAATGTGAATTTCACAATATTCACAACAGTGAGGAACTGGGAATAGTTATTATTCATCAGGAATTGGCTCTCATCCCGGAACTTACCATAGCTGAGAATATGTTCCTCGGAAATGAGAGAAGTAATAAATTCGGAAAAATTAACTGGGGCGAAACTTATAAGCAGGCCGCTGAACAGATGAAGCGAGTTGGCCTTAAGGAGAGCCCGTCAGTTTTGATTAAAGATATAGGAACAGGTAAACAGCAGCTGGTTGAGATTGCAAAGGCTCTTTCCAAGAACGTTAAGCTTCTTATTCTTGATGAGCCGACCTCATCACTTAATGAAGAGGATTCCAAGATGCTTCTCGACATGCTTCTCGGATTCAAGAAGGAAGGACTTACTTCTATTATCATTACCCACAAGCTGAACGAGGTTTCATATTGTGCGGACAGAATTACAGTCCTTCGAGACGGTTCGACTATTGAGACAATCGACAACCATGATCATAACATTGATGAAGACAGAATCATCAAGGGAATGGTTGGTCGTGAGCTTACGAACAGATTCCCGTCACGTGAGCGTAACATAGGAAGCGAGGTTATCCTCGAGGCTAAGGACTGGACGGTATATCATCCTGTTTATACAGATAAATGTATGGATAAGAAGGTTAACTTCAGGGTTCATAAGGGTGAGATTATCGGTTTCTCAGGACTTCAGGGAGCAGGAAGAACAGAGCTTGCTATGTCACTCTTCGGAAAGAGTTACGGAAGTAACATTTCCGGACAGGAATATATAAACGGTAAAGAGGTTCATCTGAAAAACGAGCATGATGCCATAGCACATGGACTTGCATACGTTACAGAGGATAGAAAAACAAACGGACTTGTGCTTTCGGATTCCATAGCATGGAATACAACAATGGCTAAGATGGAAAAGGTTGCCAACAAGGGAATCATCGATTTTGCCAAAGAGAAGAAAGTAGCACAGGAATATGTTGTGGCAATGAAGACCAAGACTCCGAGTGTTGATCAGTCGGTCGGCAATCTGTCCGGTGGAAATCAGCAGAAGGTGCTTCTTTCCAAATGGATGTTTGCGGAACCGGATGTACTTATACTTGATGAGCCGACCAGAGGTATCGATGTCGGTGCTAAGTATGAGATTTATTGTATCATGAATGAAATGGTTGCCCAGGGCAAGGCGGTAGTTATGATTTCATCAGAGCTGCCGGAACTTCTCGGAATGTGTGACCGTATTTATGTAATGAATGAAGGTGAGATAGTCGGCGAATTTAAGGCCGAGGAAGCTACTCAGGAGAAGATCATGGGAGCTATCCTTTCTCACAAAAATGACAACATATAAGGAGGCGTACGGCAAATGAATGTCAAAACATTTATAAAAAAATACACCATGGTTCTTGCATTGGTAGTAGTATTTATATTCTTTACCATACTTACCGATGGAAAACTTGTTCTGGCTCAGAATATATCAAACCTCCTGCTTCAGAACGCTTACGTTCTGGTTATGGCATGTGGAATGCTTCTCTGTATTCTGACCGGTGGTAACGTAGACCTTTCTGTAGGTTCTACACTTTGTCTTTCAGCTGCTCTTGCAGCAAAGATTATGGATATGGGAAAGAGTCCTTTCCTTGCAATCCTTGTTTCGCTTGCAGTTTCTGTAGTAATCGGAATCTGGCAGGGATGGTTGATCGGATATGTACATATTCCTCCATTCATCTGTACACTTGCCGGAATGTTCCTCTTCAGAGGTCTTGCGAGAGTTGTACTTGATTCAAGAACAATCAGTGTAATGAATGATAAGTTCAATAACCTTTTCACATCATATATCCAGATTTCCGGATTTGATGAGAAAGGTAATTGTAAATCTGCGATCATCGTTGGTATTGTTGTAGCAGTAGCACTCCTGGTATTCACACTTCTGGGTATTGCAAAGAAGAAAAAGCAGGGTATTGAAGGATCGGCAATTGCTTCATTAATAAAGATAATTATAATCGATGTACTTATAGTAATCTATTCACTTAAGCTTTCACAGTATAAGGGTATTCCTGTAATGCTTATCTGGATTCTTGTAGTAGTTCTTATATTTGCATTCTTTACATCATCAACAGTATTTGGTCGTTACTTCTATGCAGTCGGTGGTAATGAGAAGGCAACAAAGCTTTCAGGTATCGATCCTAGAAAGGTTTATTTCTGGGCATACTTCCTTATGAGCTTCCTTGCAGGTTTCTCAGGACTCCTCGTTGCATCACGTATCGGTTCTGTTGACGGTAACATGGGTAACTCATATGAGATGGACGCTATCGCTTCATGTTTCATCGGTGGTGCTTCTGCATACGGTGGATCAGGTACAGTACCTGGAATCATGATCGGTGCTATTCTTCTCGGTGTTATCAACCAGGGTATGTCAATCTACGGTCTGCCTGATCAGTGGCAGTATGTTGTTAAGGGAGCAGTTCTCCTCATAGCCGTAGTATTCGACGTAGTTTCAAATCATAAGACAGGAAAATCTTGATGACAGATAATAATTTTACGAAGCTTATATTACGGCTGCTGGTTGCAGCATATATAATCTATCTTGGTTACATGCTCCTGACAACGGCAGGAGCATCTGACCATAAAATAGTATTCATCATAATAGGTATATTCTTTCTTGTTGCGGATGCGGGCTTTATTGGTTTTACCATATACTCCTTTATCAAAAGCAAAAAGTCCGATGACAATAAGTAAGAGCTGATGTGGCAGTGAGTTTTCCTTTTATCACTGCCACATTTGGCGTTTTACAGAAAAAATACCACAGGACACAACCCGGCTCGTTATGAGTCGGGCTGTGTCCTGTGGTATTTTTTTCAGTCGCACACTTGTGGCCTAAACATAGGAGGATTTAACTGCTGAAAATCATGAGGATTTAATTTGACAAACGAAGGTGATAGGAGTAGCATAGCAAATGTAAGTGTTCATTTTCTATTAAATCAACTTAAAAAATGAACGGATTAGTTATTCGGATTTTTGAAAATCTGAGAAATATGTTCATTATCTGCATGATATGAGTAAATGTTTGATACAAAAATGATGCTTGAATAAGGCAGGATAATACGAAATGGTGCAGAATGATGCAAATCAATCTACAGGAGGAAACAGAGTGGAACGGGGATTGACTGAAAAACAGTTTGATATTTTGGAGAAACTGGCGGGGGCCGACAGTACCCTTTCGCAAAGGGATCTCGAAAAAGCTACGGGATATTCTCTCGGGACTATCAATAAGGTAATTAAGGAGCTTTCAGAGCTCGGATATGTTAATAACGGAGAGCTTACGGATGAAGGTCTGAATGCACTTGAACCATATAGGGCAAAACGAGCAATCTTTATTGCTGCGGGATTCGGTTCACGTCTGGTACCTATAACATTTAATACACCGAAACCACTTGTAAGAGTACATGGCGAGAGAATAATTGATGCACTTCTTGATGCGTGTCTTGCTGCAGGAATTGAGGAAATATATATTGTCCGCGGATATCTGGCTGAGCAGTTCGATCAGCTTCTCTATAAATATCCGATGGTTAAATTCCTTGAGAATCCTGTATATAATGAAGCGAATAATATTTCGAGTTCGCTTGTGGCTAAGCATCTTCTCTCAAATGCATACGTTTTTGAGGCAGATCTTCTGATCAGCAACCCGAAGATAATCACAAAGTATCATTATACATCTGATTTTCTCGGAATTAAGGTTGACCGTACGGATGACTGGTGCTTTGATGTTAAAGATAATGTGATAGTGGAAGAGAAAGTCGGCGGAACTGACTGCTGGCAGATGGTAGGTATTTCTTACTGGAACGAAGAAGACGGCAAGAAACTTGAAAGTGATATTGCGGAAGTTTATTCGACTCCGGGCGGAAAGGAAAGATACTGGGAGCAGGTTCCGCTTGTATATAAGAAGGATAATTACAGTGTCAGAGTAAGAGAATGCTTTGCTGAGGATATAGTCGAAATCGATACATTCAGAGAGCTGAAAGCAATAGATAAAACTTATGATGTATAAAGCTATTTGTCTTACGGAAGATCGGGACAAAGAATCGAATAAAGTAAATGAATTTAACTACAAATGATACGACAATACGGAGGTCAGTAAAATGTTTGAAAATATGAGTATTAAAAGAAATATACTTCTTAATCCGGGACCGTCAACTACAACGGATTCGGTTAAGTTTGCACAGATCGTACCGGATATCTGTCCGAGAGAGAAGGAATTCGGCGGACTTATGAAGGGACTTCGTGAGGATCTTGTAAAGATAGTTCACGGAGATCTCGATAAGTATACATCGGTTCTTTTCTGTGGATCGGGTACTATCAATATTGATGTCTGCATCAATTCACTTCTCCCTGAAGGAAAGAAAGTTCTGATCGTCAACAATGGTGCATACAGTACAAGGGCAGTTGAGGTCTGCGAATATTACGGACTTCCGCATATCAATCTTACATTTCCTGTAGATGAAAGACCTGATCTTGAGGTAGTAGAGAAAACATTTAAGGAGAATCCTGATATCGGACTTGTTCATACAACACATAACGAGACAGGTACGGGAATCCTAAATCCTATAAGAGAGATCGGAGCAATTGCTCATAAGTATGGGGCTACATTTACGGTTGATACAACAAGTACTTATGCTATGCGCCCTATCAATATCGAGGAAGATAATATAGACTTCCTGATGGCTTCGGCGCAGAAGGGTCTTATGGCCTTTACAGGTCTTTCTTTTGTAGTCGGAAACAGAGCTATCATTGAGGAGTCTGCAAATTATCCGAAGAGAAGCTATTACTGCAATCTCTTTATGCAGTATGATTTTTTCGAAAGAACAGGAGAAATGCATTTCACTCCACCTGTTCAGACAATCTATGCAACAATTCAGGCACTTAAGGAATATTGGGCAGAGGGCGAAGAAGCAAAGTGGGCAAGACATACAAGAGTCTTTAATGCAATCAATGCAGGGCTTGATGAACTCGGCTTCAAGCAGGTTATAAAGCCTGAGGAAAGAGCGGGACTTGTTTCATCGGCTATCTATCCCGATGATCCGAACTGGGATTTTGAGAAGGTACATGATTACTGCTATGATAGAGGATTCACAATCTATCCGGGTAAGATTTCAACAACGAATACCTTCAGACTCTGCGCGCTCGGTGCCATCGATGAAGATGATATCAAGGACTTCTTCAAGGTGTTCAGAGCGGCACTTGATGAATATAAGGTTCAGGTTCCTATCGTTTATAACAAATAGTATAAATTCGGATTTACAATAGGAATAGAATCTGTGGGAAAAATGAGGAGTGAAAGATGAAGAAAGTATATACATGCTTTTGTACGGACGTAATCCATGACGGGCATTTGAATATTTTAAATGAGGCGAAGAAGTACGGACGAGTAATAGTAGGATGTCTCAGTGATAAGGCACTTATAAGATATAACCGTTTTCCGACTGTATCTCAGGAGGAAAGAGTAAAGCTTTATCGTTCGCTTGAAGGAGTCGATGAGGTTGTCATTCAGGAAGATATGCTTTATGATGATGTGCTTATGCTGATCCAGCCGGACATTGTGATTCATGGTGATAACTGGAAAGAGGGTCCGGAAAAGGCAATCAGAGATCACGTCGAGAAACTCGTAAAGGGATATGGTGGTGAACTGATCGATATTCCATATACATATAATGAGAAGGTGAAGAAACTGGATCTTCAGCTTAAGGAGAAACTCTCAATGCCTGAATACAGACGGAAGAGACTTCGTCAGCTGATAGAGATGACACCGGTTGTTAAGACTATGGAAGCACATTCAGGTCTTACGGGGCTCATAGTTGAGAAGACCGTAGTTGAGCATGAGGGAAAGCTTGATCAGTTTGATGCAATGTGGGTAAGTTCTCTCTGCGACAGTACAGCAAAGGGTAAACCGGATATAGAGCTGGTTGATATGACTTCGAGATTCAGAACTATCGATGATATCATGGAAGTTACAACCAAGCCGATCATTTTTGACGGAGATACAGGCGGACTTACGGAGCATTTCGTATATACTGTCCGTTCTCTTGAAAGAATGGGAGTTTCGGCTGTGATAATAGAGGATAAAACAGGTCTCAAGAAGAACAGTCTGTTTGGAACAGAGGTTGAGCAGACACAGGCATCAATCGAAGATTTCAGTGAGAAGATAGCTGCCGGCAAGAAGGCTCAGCTTACGGATGATTTCATGATAATCGCTCGTATTGAAAGTCTGATCCTTGAAAGAGGTATGGAAGATGCACTTGAGAGAGCAGCAGCTTTCGTTAAGGCAGGAGCTGACGGAATCATGATACACAGCAGACGCAAGGATCCGGCTGAAATACTGGAATTCTGCGACAAGTTCAGAGAGACGGATAAGAAAACGCCTATTGTTGTTGTTCCGTCTTCCTTCAATACAATAACAGAAGCAGAACTGGCAGAGCATGGAGTCAATATCGTAATCTATGCAAACCAGCTGACCAGATCCGCATTTCCTGCAATGAAGAAGACTGCGGAGGATATCCTGAAGTATCATAGAGCCAAGGAAGTAGATGACAGACTTATGCCGATCAAGGATATTATAACTTTGATCGATGAGCTGTAGGTATATAACATATAAAATATAGTTAATGATTGGGAGAATCAGATCATATGAAAGTTGAGAGACTAGTTGAGATAATCGGTTCGGATTTTTATACGGGAGTTCCGGACAGTCAGCTTAAAGCACTTTGCAATTACCTTATGAATACCTATGGTATTGATAAGAATCATCATATAATTGCGGCAAATGAAGGAAACTGTACTGCACTTGCAGCGGGATATCATCTTGCTACAGGTAAGGTTCCCGTAATCTATATGCAGAACAGTGGAGAGGGAAATATAATCAATCCGGTTGCAAGTCTTATGAATGATAAGGTATATGCGATTCCTGCAGTATTCATCGTAGGATGGAGAGGTGAACCGGGGATACATGATGAGCCGCAGCATATCTATCAGGGAGAAGTTACGGTTAAGCTTCTTGAGGATATGGATATAGCTACATTTATAATAGGCAAAGATACAACAGATGAAGAAGTTGAAGAAGCGATGAAGGGCTTCCGTGATGTCCTTGCAAAGGGCAAGGATGTTGCCTTCGTTATCCGTAAGGGTGCGATTTCTTATGATGAGAAAGTAGAGTATAAGAATGATAACGAGATGGTCCGTGAAGAGATCATCAGACATATAGCTGATGTGACTGGAGAAGATCCTGTCATCAGTACAACAGGTAAAGCCAGCCGTGAGCTTTTCGAGATCAGAGAGGCAAAGGGTGAAAGTCATAAATATGATTTCCTTACTGTTGGAAGTATGGGACATGCATCATCCATCGCACTCGGAGTTGCGATAAATAAGCCGGATACAAAGGTTTGGTGCATCGATGGTGACGGTGCGGCACTTATGCATATGGGAGCTATGGCAGTAGTAGGAGCGAACAGCCCTTCGAATCTCGTGCATATCGTTATCAACAATTCCGCACATGAAACAGTCGGTGGAATGCCGACGGTTGCCGGAAATGCAAATCTTCCGGTAATAGCTCTTGCGTGCGGTTATAAGAAAGCGGCATCGGTTGACAGCTTTGAGGCACTGGACGCCGCACTTCTTGAAGCGAAGGAAAGTGATGAGTTATTCTTCCTTGAAGTTAAGTGTTCTATCGGAGCAAGAGACGATCTTGGCAGACCGACAACAACAGCACTCGAGAATAAAGTAAACTTTATGGAATATCTGAAGACAATATAATACAATTAAGATAATTGATCAGCCCTCGCACAGCAAATTCTGTGTGGGGGCTTTTGTGTTGTTCACGTATAATATATGTTGTTTACTCAATTAGCATTTATGCACGAACTGATATTTCATGGATATTCTTACGCATATGGTATGGAGTCAGCTCATTTGCTTCACTGTTTATGACGAGAGGTGGGATTTGGCTATATCGCAAATACATATAAATATTATGATACAGATATAAAGAATATGATATACGCTCTTAGCCTCAATGTTAATATATTATCAGTATATCTTCGTGTAGATATATAAGAAACTCTTCAATCGGAGTATGGAGGAGGAATGGGGATGAGCATTAAAAAATCCAAAAGGATTCTCGGACTTTTTGCAATACTGATAATGATGCACCATCTGGGTCAGAAGACCTCGGCATTCTGGGTGCCGGAAACCGTAAGACAGCATGGACTTGAGATTTTTGTTCCGATAGGCTATCTGCTGGTTTCATTTTTCTTCTTTTGTTCGGGCTATGGTCTCGTAAAAAGCATGAGGACGAAAGAGGACTATTTTAAGGGATTTCTGGTTAAAAGGCTTAACAGAATTCTGTTCGTCTTTCTGGTAACACAGATAATATGGCTGTTTTCTCGTATAGCGAAAGATGCTGTATGGATGCCGTTTAATCCGTACTCCTGGTATGTGTATACGATAATTGTACTTTATATAGGATTTTTTCTGATATACAGGAAAGAAAATAAATATTCGCTTTTACTTATGACAGCTTGGATTCTGGGCTACAGTGCAGTCTGTTATATCATGATAACAGGTAACTGGTGGTATAATTCGGCACTTATATTTGTCCTCGGAATCTATATGGCGGATCGTGAGAATAAAAAGGACAGAGATATAGATCCGGGAGAAGAGAAAATAAGTAAGAAGAATAAGATAGTAAAGCTGTGCATACTTGCAGTGATTATGATCGCAGCATTTATCATATCGGAGAATGGTGCAAACATTTATAATCTTCTTCATATGACAAATTATTCTTTGATAAATGCGGTCATAGTTGTACTTCAGATTACAGCAGGATCCTGCTTCAGTCTGATCGTTTATTACCTCTTGGCAGGGACTGAAGGGAAAGATAACATTTTCAGTAAGATACTTGATTTTTATGGAAGTATGACACTTGAATTCTATCTGATCCACGGGCTGTTCGTTCAGGTTTTCGGACATCATTTTATAAATGATTCAACACCGCCGGTCTGCTATATCAAAAATGTATTTCTGTATGTGATAGTTGTATTTGCGATTTCAACTGCATCAGCTTTTGTTATAAAGAAAGCGGGAGATATAATTACGGCTTTTTACAAACGCTCCGAGGGATTCAAAAAGTTCTGCACCGACCAGAAAAAGCTTGCAAAGATAGTGCTTATAATATTTGCAGTATTTACCGTGTTCCACGGATATAACCGATATAAGAGCTCCAAGGAAGCTGAGGCTAAACTGGAGGAGTATATAACTGAACTTACATTTGTTTCTGCAGGAGGAACAGAGGTAGCAGCATATGTTGCGGGAGAAGGTGACTATACTGTGGTACTTCTGGGAGCGGATGACGATCCATGCTCGACACTATATCTCAGACCGCTGGCAGATAAGTTGACAGATACCTTCCGTGTTGTGATCATCGACTATCCGGGGAAGGGCTACAGCAAGGAATCGGATGCTGAAAGAACTGCGGATTTCTATGCGGATACGGTTCATGACACGCTGAATCAGCTGGGTGTGACCGACAATATCATTCTTTGTCCTACACAGCTGTCTGCCATATATGCATACAGATATATTGAAAAATACCCTGATGGGCTGGCGGGCTTCGTCGGTATAGACGCGGTTGTGCCGGGAATAGCTAAGCGATTCCTGGACGGAAATTACAGTTCAGTGGATGAGTACAGATGGTTTATGAAGAGGATGAAGCGTCTTGATACCATAAAGCAGACAGCACTTGTTGTCACGGGTTATATAAACTTTCAGTTCCCTGTATATGACTACCTGTTCCATGGCAGCGGAATGAAGGAATATTATCCGGTTATGGAAGAAATGCATGTAAGAAGATATATGCGTGACGGTCATCTCGAAGAAGTGGGAAATGTGTATGATAACTGTATGGTAGTTGACGGATATAAGCTTCCTGCAGATCTTCCTGCCGTATTTCTTCTGGACAACTATATAAAATCGAATGAGCTTTACGGACTTAACTGGGAAAATGAATATAAAAAAATGATCACGGACTCCGAGAAGCAGACAATTACAATACTGGATGGAAATCCATATGTGATTTATTATAATCCGTCTGTTATCGCGAAGCTGATAGATGAGTTTATTGCCGGTAATTGACAGACGATTTAATGCCGACAACCGATTGTGTGATCGGTTGCCGGCAGGAAGTATCAGAATCCCAGATTATGCATATGCATAGAGTCCATGATCTTATGAATTTTTTCTTTTTCGGCATACATATATTTGTCTGCACGGTTAATATAATCTTCTATGGTTCCTTCGTCGTGAGGCTCGATTATGGCATAACCGATACTTGCATGCAGCATAAATGATAGATTCAGCGATTTGAATTCGGCACTCATAGAATCCGATAATTTTTTTATAAATCCCGGGATTTCCTCAGGCGGTGGGCAGGATCCGACGGCTATAAATTCATCACCGCCATATCTTCCGAAAAGCCAGTCGTTCGGAGAATGTTTTTTGAAGGCTTCAGCAGTGGCCTTAATGGCAAAGTCTCCGTTGAGATGGCCGTATACATCGTTGATGGTCTTCATACGATCGATATCTGCGAAAACAAGTATAGAACGTTTGTTGTTTTCTTTCTGAGTGTTTATATATTCATACAATATCTTTTCACAGCCTGTTCGGTTATAAATGCCGGTCAGTGCATCATTCATATATATCTGTCTCAGTTCGTTGTTTGTCTGTACCGAGAAGATATGTCCGCGCATGCTGAAAAGCAATGCATTCAGATTACTTATATACTTATATAATCCTGCATTATAGAGAAGGTCGGGAGTATTTTTGATCGCAACATACCCTATAATGAAATTCAGATAATTGAGCGGGGCGAATATATAAAGGTTGGATTCGCCTTCTTTATGCGTATATCCGGGATATAATTCCCGTGAATCAAAATGTCCTTTGGTCCGCTTTTCTTTGTTCTTTAATTCATACAGAATATCCATATTTGAACTGTAGCCTCTGATCCGCTGAGGATATTCATCATCGGTCAGCTCAAAAAACTCCGGCTCTGTACAGATACAGTACTCCGGTCCTAAATTCGGATGATCTCTCAGATCCTTAAATCCTTTATTATAGAAATCATCTTTGGAGGTGGCCAGTGAGAGAGGAATCTGCATGCGAAGAAAAGAGATATCCATCAAGCTTTTCTGCAGATTGTCAAAATACAGATTCTGTATTTTCTTAAAACGATTCCGCTCTGCTTCGTCTGATGCCGCACAGCCGCAGCTTTCGCAAGGAATGAAAAAAGAATCATATACATCCAGAAATCTTTCATCTGGATGTGCTATCTGATACATAAGTTTATCATAAGCCTTTTCGCCGAAACTGTCCCATCCTCTTGATACCGTAGCGAGGATCGGAAATGTGCACTGGCTGTCCTTGATCATATCAAATCCTGTTACGATAACGTCTTTCGGAACATTTAAACCGTGAGAGGAAAGGGAAGAACATATTCCGAGAGCCATATGGTCATTTGCGCATACTACGGCATCGGGAAGTTCTTTTTCCGAATCCAGATATTCATTCATATTGTGAAATGCACTGAAAAAACTAAAATCGCAGTTTAATTCATTAAATAACTCCAAGCCTTTTTCGGCGAGAACGTCGATAACCGCCTGACGTCTTGCGGCATTTTCGACATTTCCTTCTATTCCGTTAACATACATGATCTTCTTGACATTGTGATGTGAATAAAGATGCTGAGTGAGATCATAAACACCTTTATAATTTTCACTTTTGATGCATGACATATTCGGAACTTCAATCTCCAGAGACAGCATAGGAACTCCGGCACGCTGAAAACGTGCGCATACGCGTTCGCCTTCATCGGGAAAGTTGTATGTATTGGTGAGCATTATTGCACCGTCGAAATCTGCAGGATCGGGCAGGTGAAACAGGTTGAGCTGACATTTGTTCTGCAGATCCGGAGATATCAGACTGCAATAAGACACAAAAACGAAGATATCGATTCCGTCCTGCCTGGCTCTTTTCTGCATACCTGAAACGACATATTCTATAAATTCATTACTAAATCCATTTGCAAATACGGCAATTCTATTATTCATGCAGTTCTCCTTTAAGATGACCTGTTGCGATAACATGATTATAGCACGATTTTGAAAGAATACATATGATGTTATAAAATGTACAAGTATCTTTTAAATTATATGTCATTTTTGTTGGATTTTCAGAGAGAAAGAAGAAATTGATTGTGATATAATAATCGAGTTTGTTATTTGTAAACGGAGGAGACATATAAATGAAATTCAGAAGTAAGAATGCTTTAATCATCGCAGCATCCATGAGCCTTTTGATGGCGGGCTGCGGAAAGAGTAACGAGGATACCGCCGAGTCAGGCAGAATGAGTCCGGAGCCGGAAACTACGGTTGAAACGACAGAAGTAACAACAGAAGAAGTAACGGCAACTCCTGAGGATGCTGCACAGACCGCACAGGGAGAAGCACTCATGGCAAAGCTGAAGGAGCTTGTTGATACAATGGGTGTTGCGAATGTCGGTACATTTGAAGGAAAGGCTATTCCGGCAGAGGATAAAAAGCATTGGGAGAGCGTAGATTTCGGTTATGCCGGAAAGGGTATTCTCTCTGTTGATTTTCCGGGAGAGAACGGAAATCTGATGCTTGTTTACTATATAGGTGATGATACAAAGATAAATGTATCCTTATATAAGGAAGAGGGTTCAGAGGCAAAGCTTGTTGCCGATATGCCGCTCTCATACAAAAATGTTTATGACAGAGATATTGATTTCACAGCATCAAATGCAAGTGCACTTAAGTTCGGTACTGAGGGTATTACAGATGCGGCGGTTATAGAGAAAGCGGGAGAGCTATATCTGATAACAGAGGATAATAACTGGTTTGTATATGATCAGGAGAAGAAATACTACAGTGACCGCGAGAAGTTTGTGACAGCTGATTCTATATATCATGGAGATTTTGCTATATATAAGATTACAGATAATGGCTTTGAAGGACAGTATAAGATTATGTTTTACTGCTACGGAATGGATGGCATGGGAAATATAACTCTTTCGGATTTTTCGAATAAACACCTTCAGGAGTATCGTTTTGGAGATCTCGGAGAGAATGAGATCCGTGTAGAACATTTCATGGAATATTATAATCCGATGATCAGTGAGATCGGATTTGCAGAGCTTACAAATGTGGATGAGAAGAAGCTTTCAACAGACGGCGTACTGGGTGAAAAAGCATCATGGAAGCTTCACTGGGATTGTAATACAGAAATTGAAAAGGGTGACGATGCAGTAAGGCTTGAAGTAGCTGATGCAACTGCATCAAACAAGGATTGGTTGAATGTTGTTCCGGGTGCAAAGGAAGCACGTGAGGCAAAACCTGCTACTCCGGCAGATGCGGCAAAAGAAGTGCAGCCTGTAAGCGGAGATTCTGTAGAGAGATATGCTGCATTCTTCACTGACGAGTATCCGACTCTTGATGATGAGCTTTACCTTTCGACAAATAAAGTAGCTGCAAAGTATGCTTATTCGGATCTTGACGGAGACGGAGCAGATGAACTCCTCATCGGAGATAACGACGGTGTATTTGCAGTTGTAACTGAAGAGGCAGGTGAATATTTCGTAACAAGAGTATGCGGATGGATGAGACAGTATGGTGCAGTGTCTACACCTTATCTCGGAAACGGATGCTTTGCAACTTCTGTTAATAACGGAAACAATTACGGAGGCCCTTTCCGTGAGGATCATCTGCTTAAATATGATTCAAAGCTGAAAGGCTGTGGCGTAGTGGCATGGCTTACATCATCATGGGATCCGAGCAACCTTGATGAAAATCTGAATTGCTGGGATCTTTATACAGCAAATGATGAGACAAATATCGCGCTGTCTGTCCGTGATGATGAATCGCTCTATACACATGATTATATTGATTATGGAAAAAATTACGAATTTGACAGCGATGGAAATCTGGTGAAGAATGATCTTATGAACAAGTTTGATGAACTGGTTGCAGCACATACTGTAGAAGGTGCAATGGGAACCATCAGCTGGAATGATATAAACTAGTATAATATGGTGTCTGTTACTGCGGAAATAACGCGGAAACAGGCACCATTAATGCGTATAAAACAGTACTTGATAGAAACAGGGAAAAAATATATAATGTAGATTGGTGTGTTCTGAGATGCAGCGAAAGGTGCATCTCATGTTCGCATGTTCTGAAGAAGCAGGTCTCTGCTTCAGGATAGTTTTTACAGGAACCGAGGTGTCACTCTTATGAAGTTTAATGATCTTGAATTCCAGCCGATCATACTCGGCGCTGATATTACGGCATATTCACTTGCGAGAAGCTTTCATGAGCAGTATGGTATTAAGTCCATTACACTCAGCATGACTCAGGCAGGATATGTAGACAGCTCCGATATTATTGAGAATCGTTATTTCCCTAATATGGAGAAGGACGAGGTTGCGGTTGAGAAGCTGATAGAGGTTGGTAAGGAGTTTCAGGGCAAGAAGAAGCTTATAGTTTTCGGATGCGGAGATTGGTATGTCCGCATTATCATCGAGAACAAGGATAAGCTGAAGGATTATTATATAATCCCATATATAGATGAAGATCTGCTTAACAGGATCGTTCTCAAGGATAAGTTCTATGAGATCTTTGAAGAGCTTGGGCTTAATTATCCGAAGACATATGTATATGAATTCGGCAAAGAGAATGATCTTAAGTTTGATTTTGATTATCCGGTAATTGCAAAACCGGCAAACTCTGCACTTTATCATTATGCCGAGTTTGAAGGTAAGAAGAAGGTCTTCAGATTTGAGAACGAAGAGGAACTTCGTACAATGATGGATCGTGTCGAGAAGGCAGGATATAATTACAAGTTCCTTATTCAGGATATGATACCGGGTGATGATTCTTATATGAGAGTTCTCACAGTTTACTGTGACCAGAATTCAAAGGTTCGTTTTGCGGCACTTGGCCGTACTCTTCTTGAAGATCCGTCACCTACAGCAATCGGAAATCCTGTTGCAATAGTAAATGAATATAATCCTGAGATTGTTGCTGCGGCAACAAAGTTCCTTGAGCATATTCATTATGTGGGATTTGCAAATTTTGATATTAAATATGATGAGAGAGATGGCAAGTATAAGTTCTTTGAGATAAATGTACGTCTCGGCAGAAGTAACTTCTATGTTACGGGAAGCGGCTTCAATCATGTGAAGTGGATCGTCGATGATTACATTTACGGAAAGATGGATGACTATACAATAGCCAACAAGTCTCATCTTTATACAGTAGTTCCTAAATCCGTTATAGAGAAGTATGTTCCTGACGGAGAGTTCAAGAATCTTGCACTCAGACTCTGGAAGGAAGGCAAGTGGGTTAACCCACTGCTTTATAAAGCGGATAAGAATTTGAAGCATAATTATTATGCAAGAGCTAACTTCTATAATTATATAAGGAAGTTTGCACGTTACGGTGCATCGATAGCAGTATCCAAGAAGAAGTAAGCATATCAGATGGAGTGAAAATGGCAAACAAAGTACTCGGTGTTCTTGGCGGACTCGGACCACAGGCAACAGTGTATTTCTCCGATATGGTAGTAAGATATACAGAGGCTTCCCGAGATCAGGAACATATTCCGATGATAATTTTAAATGATACGGAGATTCCGGACAGAACGGATTTTATTCTCGGTGTTTCTGATGAAAGCCCGCTTCCGAAGATGATATCGGATGCGAAGCTTCTCGAAAGTGCCGGCTGCAGTTTTATCGTGATTCCATGTAATACTGCACATTTCTTCTATGATGAGATCGAGAAAAATGTTTCTGTTCCTATCATTAATATAATAGATGAAACTGTGCGCCACTGTGTTGAAAGTACTCCCGGAATCAAGGCAATCGGACTTCTTGCAACTGAAGGAACGGTTCAGTCCGGAGCATATAAGAAATATACTGATAAATATGGTCTCGAGTTGATGGTTCCGGATGAGGAAGATGAGAAGAAGCTGATGAGCATTATCTATGATCAGGTAAAGGCAGGAAAATCGGCAGACATCTTTGACTTTTCGAGAATCGTATCTAATCTGAAGAGACGCGGTGCGGATGTGGTAGTACTCGGATGTACTGAGCTTTCGATAATCAACAGAGAGTATGGACTTACGCAGCGCGATCCCGAGATCAAGGATTCTATGGAAATACTTGTTGCCAGATCTATCGAAAAATGCGGCAAGACAGTAATAGATGAATTCAGACTGAACTGAATATAAGAAGTGCATGCACTTGTTTATGGCAATCGGATGGTTACCATGAACAGTAAGATGAATAGATATCATCATTAATATATAAAGGACGAATAATATGTGCGGATTTGCAGGTTTTATAAATGTATCCACGGATATAAACGAAAACAGAAAAATAATTAAGGAAATGGCAGATAAGATCATTCACAGAGGTCCGGATCAGGATGATTATTATGTGGATGAAAATGTGAGTCTCGGCTTCAGAAGACTTTCAATCATTGACCTTGAGGGAGGAAGCCAGCCAATCCTGAACGAAGACGGAACTAAGGTTCTTGTCTTCAACGGAGAGATATATAATTATCAGGAACTCCGTGAGGAACTTATCAAAGCAGGCCATATCTTTAAGACAGAAACAGACAGCGAGGTTCTGCTTCACGGATATGAGGAGTGGGGCGACAGCTTCCTTGTACGTCTCAGAGGAATGTTTGCTTTCGTTATCTGGGATTCGGTTGAGAAGAAACTTTTCGGAGCAAGAGATATCTTCGGTATCAAGCCTTTCTTCTATTTTAATAAAGGTGAGAAGTTCATCTTCGGTTCCGAGATAAAGTCATTCCTGCCTAATCCGGCATTTGAGAAGGAACTCAATATCGAGAGACTTCCGGATTATCTCTGTTTTGAGTATATTCCTACTGAACAGACTATGTTCAAGAATGTATATAAGCTCTGGCCGGGATACAGCTTTACATTTAAGGATGGAAAGTTTGAGACAAAGGAGTATTTCACTCCTAAGTATAATATAGATGATTCAAAGTCAGCAGAGTATTGGGGCAACCTGATCGACGAAACCTTCAAGGGTTCAACAAAGGCTCATAAGATTGCCGATGTTGAGGTTGGATGCTTCCTTTCATCAGGTGTTGACTCAAGCTATGTTGTACATGAGATGGCTAAGCATGAAGAGCTTAAGACCTTCTCTGTAGGATATGCTGAAGAGAAGTATTCCGAGCTTTCATATGCAAAGGAATTTGCAGATCATGAGGGCGTACAGAATTTTGATTATAAGATAACTGCTGAGGACTATTTCACAGAGACTCCGCAGATCCAGTATTACATGGATGAGCCTCTTCCGAATCCTTCGGCTATAGCACTTTACTTCCTTGCAAGACTTGCAAGACAGCAGGTAAAGGTTGTTCTTTCGGGTGAAGGAGCTGATGAGCTTTTCGGCGGATACCATTATTACAGGGAGCCGCTGGAGTTTGCTAAGTATATGAAGCTTCCACAGGGACTTCGTAACTTCAACGCGTCTGTTGCATCAAAGCTTCCTAAGTTCCACGGAAGACGTTTCCTTATGAGAGGAAAGCTTCCTATTTCTGAAAGATATATCAGAAACAATTATGTATATGATCATTCAGAGGTTGATAATGTACTGAAGGATAAGATACCTTCAAAGGATCCTGCCTTCTATACAAAGAAATTCTTTGATGAGGCCGGAAATGTAGACGATGTATCAAAGATGCAGTACGTTGATATCCGTACATGGCTTATCCAGGATATCCTTGTAAAGGCTGACAGAATGAGCATGGCTAATTCGCTCGAACTCAGAGTTCCGTTCCTTGATAAGGAAATGCTGAAGTGTGCACTTCAGGTTCCAGCCAAGTACAGAATTACAAAGGAAACAACGAAGTACTGTCTCAGACTTGCGGCAGCTAAGAATCTTCCTCCGAAGACATCAAAGATGAGAAAGACAGGATTCCTCACACCGCTTAATGACTGGCTCAGACAGGATAAGTATTACGGTATGGTTAAGGAGAAGTTTGAGGGTAAGGTTGCAGCGGAGTTCTTTAATCAGGAATTTATACTTAATCTCCTTGAGGACCATAAGGCGGGTAAGGCAAAGAATATGAAGAAAATCTGGTCTATCTACTGCTTTATTCTCTGGTATGAGAAGTTCTTCCCTGAGAAGGTAGAAGCAGCATAAGGATTGACAGCAATCGTATTCATACATTATTAATGAGTAAAAGGATTATTATGCTGACCGGATCATAAATCGGTCGACATTTAAATCATAGAAGTATCAGTAAAATTATAGCGATGCATTTGCATCGGCGGGAAAGGTGGTATATATGGTTACAGCGATTGTAGGTGCCAATTGGGGCGATGAAGGAAAGGGTAAGATGACAGATATGCTTGCCGCAGAGTCTGATATAGTAATCAGATTTCAGGGTGGAGCAAATGCAGGTCATACCATAGTAAACAAGTATGGTAAGTTTGCCCTTCATACACTTCCATCGGGTGTTTTCAATGATAATACGGTAAACATCATCGGAAACGGTGTGGCACTTGATATTGAAAAGCTTCTTAAGGAATATAATTCGGTAATAGCTGACGGAGTTCCGGCACCAAAGCTTCTGGTTTCGGACAGAGCTCAGATGGTTATGCCATATCATGTTCTTTTTGATGAATATGAAGAGGAAAGACTTAAGGGAGCATCATTCGGTTCCACTAAGTCAGGTATTGCACCTTTCTATTCAGATAAATATGCAAAGATCGGTTTTCAGGTAAGTGAGCTCTTTGATGATAAGGAGTCACTCTGCAACAAGATCGAAAGAGTTATTGCACAGAAGAATGTTCTTCTTGAGCACCTCTATCATAAGCCGCTCCTCACTGTAGAAGGAGTATATGAGACGCTTATGAAGTATAAGAGTATGATAGAGCCGTATGTATGTGATGTATCTGCTTATCTGTCACAGGCACTTAAGGATGGAAAGAAGATCCTTCTTGAAGGACAGCTCGGAACACTTAAGGATACTGACCATGGTATCTATCCAATGGTTACATCATCTTCAACACTTGCAGCATATGGTGCTATCGGAGCAGGTATCCCGCCATATGAGATTAAGAGAGTCGTAGTTGTATGTAAGGCATATTCAAGTGCTGTCGGTGCTGGTGAGTTCACATCAGAAATTCTTGATGAGGCAGTTGCTGATGAACTTAGAAGAAGAGGCGGCGACGGCGGTGAGTACGGTGCTACAACAGGACGTCCAAGACGTATGGGCTGGTTCGACTGTGTAGCTTCTAAGTACGGATGCAGACTTCAGGGCGCAACAGATGTTGCATTCTCGGTTTTGGATGTTCTCGGATATCTGGATGAGATTCCTGTATGCGTAGGCTATGATATAGACGGAGAGATCACTACGGATTTCCCTACTACGGTTAAGCTTAAGAAGGCAAAGCCTGTATATGAGACTCTTCCGGGATGGAAGTCAGATATCCGCGGTATAAAGAAATATGAGGACCTTCCGGAGAACTGCCGCAAGTATATCGAGTTTATCGAGAAGCAGATCGGCTTCCCGATCACTATGATATCAAACGGACCTTCGAGAGATGATATCATTTATAGAGGTTAAGCAAAATTGCCCGACAGCAGAATATATTATGTTGTCGGGCTGTTTGTTATTAATGTTGTGAAAGTGACGGGAATACGCAGTTTTTATGAAGCTTCCCGATAGCATTTTTAGCAGGTGGATTAAACCGGGTTAAGGAGTTGAAATGGCATCTGAACCAAGAACATACAGATATAATGTCAAGAGAAGAGCAAGGCGAAGGATAACTTACCGTGTTGTGGGTCTGACGATCGCACTGCTCTGTCTTTCACCGTTCATTCCTTTCTTTATGGGCTATGGAAAGGGACATATAATCGGGCTTATTTTCTGCGGAATCTTTGCCCTGTACGGATTATATATCTTTGCTTATTCCTTCAGCAACGGAATGTATGATATCTCCTTTGTTTTTAATGAGGATGATTTTATAGTTAAAAACCGAAAGGGTGAGAATACACATTTTTATGCCGAAATAACTAAGCTCGATCATATCGTTCCGGAAAATGAAAATGTATACAGCATTATTCATATGGTGCTTAACGGAGAGAGTATAATCATTCCTTTTACTTTGAAGAAGTCAACGTGTGATACACTATACAGCTTTCTTATGGAAAAGGTTACGATAGAAGACGTCAGTGCTGATCCGGAAGAGAAGGTGTGAATAAATGGTTGACGGAAATGTTCTTCATCAACTTAATGATGAGGGGCTTGCAGACAAGATTATTATATTAGAGGAAACTACATCCACAAATGATATTGCAAAAAGTCTGGTTCGCGGGGGCTTTCGAGGAAAAGCACTGATCACGGCTGAACTTCAGACTGCCGGAAGGGGCAGGATGGGCAGGAATTGGTCTTCGCCGGCCGGAACGGGAATCTGGATGTCATATCTGATCTCCGGAATAGAAATCGGATCGGAGAACATTTCATTTAATACGCTTCTTGCAGGACTTTCCGTTGCGGAGTCTCTTCGTGAATATGCTGTTGCGGATTGCGTCGATCTTCCGTGTTTAATAAAGTGGCCGAATGATATTGTTGTAAACGGAAGAAAGATATGCGGTATCCTGACTGAGTTTATAACCGAGGCGGATACGGGAAGTATGATCATCGGAATAGGCATAAATACGGGACAGGAAAGATTCCCCGAAGAAATAGCCGATAAGGCGACATCCTATCTGATAGAGACGGGCACCCGTCCTATACGCGAAGAGATCATTAATAGAATAATCGGAAAATATAATGAAATACATAAGAACTTTGAAGATCCGGATATGGCAAAGAAAATACCGGACAGATATGCCGGAATGATGGTGAATCTTGATAAAGAAGTAATCCTTACATCGGCCAACGGAGATTTTCCGGATAATCCGTATATAGCAAGAGGGATAACCGAACAGGGCGATCTGATAGTGGAAGACAGATTCGGAAGAAGGACAAAGGTGACCAGCGGAGAAGTTTCGGTGAGAGGCGTGCTGGGATATGTATGATGATCGACGGCCGGCTTCTCGCGATTTTAGCTGCGAAGGGTTTCATATATACGGATTGTGTAGAATTTAACACTTTAGTGTGTTATACTGTTAAATTGGACTAGATTTAGAAGAATAGTCATAATGACTGTAAATGAGGAAGATAATGATTAAGCTTATTGCAAGTGATATAGACGGAACTCTTGTTCCGGACGGAACCGATAAGATAGATCCGAGGATGATGGATGTCATCAAGAGGATGAAACGTAACGGTATCAAGTTTGTCGGTGCAAGCGGAAGACAGTTTGCGAGCATGTACAGACTGTTCAGTCCGGTTGCAGAGGATATTTATTACATTACCGATAACGGAAGCATTTTAAGAGATTATAAAAATGTTCTTTCGATGAATGTTATCGAGAAGGATGATCTCTGGGGCATGGTAAGAGATGCCAAGAAGATCCCAAGAAGCGACATTATGATATGCGGACAGGACTGGGCCTATTGTGAGGACGAGGGTGAAATGTTCTACTGGCTCAGAGATTCATATAAGTTCAATATCAAGGTTGTCGGAGATTTCGAAACATATATTAAAGAAGATATAGCCAAGATGTCGATATACAGGACGGGCGACTGTGAAGAAGCCGTAAATGAGGAGTTCACTCCTAAGTGGGAGAAGAAATTCCTTATTGCTTCAGCGGGAACTATGTGGATGGATATCGTAAAGTACGGAGCTGATAAGGGCAGCAGTCTCAGAAAGCTTCAGGCTATACTTGGAATAACTCCGGAGGAGACAATGGTATTCGGCGATAACCTGAATGATATCGGAATGCTTGAGGCGGCTTCGGAAAGCTATGCGATCGGAAGTGCGAGAGACGAAGTAAAGGCAGCTGCAAAGCATATCGCACCGCCGCTTTCCGAGAACGGAGAGACTGAAGTTCTGATGGCATATCTTGATTCTATCGGAGCAGAGTAATCCGCTGCCGCTAAATCAGATAATCCGCCACCGCTAAATCAGAATCTGTTAATAAAATTATAAATCGTAAACTGACTCGTCGTCGGGATGCTGGGATATGCTGAACGAGGGCGGTATGAAATACATAAGGAGGCCTCAAAATGGAAAAGATTAAAATGACAACCCCGCTTGTAGAGATGGATGGAGACGAGATGACACGTATCCTCTGGAAGCTTATAAAGGATGAACTTCTCACACCTTATATCGAGCTGAATACAGAGTATTACGATCTCGGACTTGTACATAGAAATGAAACTGACGATCAGGTTACTAAGGACGCTTCTTATGCGACAGAGAAGTACGGAGTTGCCGTTAAGTGTGCAACCATAACACCAAATGCTGCTCGCGTAGAGGAGTATAATCTGAAGGAAATGTGGAAGAGCCCGAACGGCACTATCAGAGCAATCCTTGACGGAACTGTTTTCCGTGCACCTATTCAGGTAAAAGGAATCACTCCTTGTGTCCGTAACTGGGAGAAGCCTATCACTATTGCACGT
This sequence comes from uncultured Lachnospiraceae bacterium, assembly GCA_946405625.1. Lineage (GTDB taxonomy): Bacteria > Bacillota > Clostridia > Lachnospirales > Lachnospiraceae > Eubacterium_Q. The sequence goes on from CAMJHQ010000001.1 coordinate 67,504, forward strand.
CATGCCTATGGTGATGTTTATAAGGCAAGCGAGATGAAGATTCCGGGAGCGGGTAAGGTTGAGCTTGTTTATACAGCTGAAGATGGTACTACAGAGTCTGTACTCGTACACGAGTTCAAGGGACCGGGAATCGTTCAGGGTATGCATAACCTCAGTGATTCTATTGCAAGTTTTGCAAGAAGCTGCTTTAATTATGCACTTGATACAAAGCAGGAACTCTGGTTTGCTTCAAAGGATACTATTTCAAAGAAATACGATCATACTTTCAAGGATATCTTCCAGGAAATCTATGATGCAGAATATAAGGAAAAGTTTGAAGCTGCGGGAATCACATATTTCTATACATTAATAGATGATGCAGTTGCCCGTGTAATGAAGTCAAAGGGCGGATTCATCTGGGCTTGCAAGAACTATGACGGAGATGTTATGAGCGATATGCTTTCATCAGCATTCGGCTCACTTGCAATGATGACATCAGTACTCGTATCACCTAAGGGTTATTATGAGTATGAGGCTGCTCACGGAACAGTTCAGAGACATTACTATAAGCACCTTGCAGGCGAAGAGACATCAACCAATCCGGTTGCTACAATCTTTGCATGGACAGGCGCACTCAGAAAGAGAGGAGAGCTTGACGGAAATCAGGCACTTATCGATTTCGCTGCAGCTCTTGAGAAAGCAACGCTCGGAACAATCGAGGGCGGAAAGATGACAAAGGATCTCGCACTCATTACAGAGCTCGAGAATGTAACAACACTTAATACAGAGGATTTTATCAAGGCAATCAGAGAGAGCCTCGACAAAGAGCTTGCATAAGAATTATAAGCACAGCCGAGTAGTAATTGTTTGATTTTTTGGATACATTTTGCAGATTAAGAGGGGTGATAAGATGGGAAATGAATTTGAAAACAACGACATGCCGGGGATGATGCGTGCGGATATGAGAGAAAAGAACGGCCAGCTTCTGATCGAGATCGAACTTCCGGGATACAGCAGAGAAAATATAAATGCCAAGCTTGAGAACGGAAGGCTTACGATAATAGCTTCAAGGAAGGAAGAACTTGAAAGCAGCGACAGAGAGACGCACTATCTTATGAGAGAAAGGATGGTTGGCGAAATCAGCAGAACATTTCTTGTGGGTGACGGCGTCCATGAGAAGGATGTTTCAGCGCAGCTTAAGGATGGAATTCTTTCTATTATAATTGTAAGATCGGAAAAGGCTGTTGAAGGTCAGAGCATTAAGCTGATTGATATTCAGAATGTTATCGCTCTGTAGTAAAGCAGAATACTTTTTTGCTATATCACGAAGGATGTTTGATTCGTGAAGAGTTATGTAAACTAATTGGCGATGTAGAATGATACAGATCGGTAAGAATAAAAAAATAGTAAATATAATTAAAATGTATGGCAGAGACATAATCACGGCTGAAAGCTATCAGGTTGAGAAGGAATACTGTCAGCATGGTGTTATCTCGACATATGAGCATTCTCTTGCTGTAACCTATACCTCTGTCTATCTGGCGCTCAGGTCGAAAAAACCGGTCAATATGAGAAGTATCGTCAGGGGTGCGCTTCTGCATGACTTCTATATGTATGACTGGCACAACCCCGAAGTGAAGGGCAGAAAGGTTCATGGATATACTCATGCAAGACGTGCCATGGAAAATGCCATCAGAGAGTTCGGGATTTCATCTCTGGAACAGAAAATTATATATTGTCATATGTTTCCGCTGAATCTTTCGAGAATACCGAAAGAGAGAGAAGCGCTTATCGTCTGTATAGCAGATAAGATATGCGCATCGTTTGAAACATTGAAATTTATAGATTATAACAGGATAACCTCAGTTATTAACCGTGAGAAAGAAGTCAGAAAGCTGAGAAGGCTGATGGCTGAGAGTAATCGCAGGGAGAAACAAAGTAATGCTTAATACGTTCATAATATATGAAATAATAGTATATGCGGGATTCATGTTGATCGGTCTCTTTTTCTCGAGAAAGAGACCGGATATAAGTGCGTTCAGAAAGCTTATAGGATTTCTGCTTCCGGCTGCATACTATTTATATGAGCATTATCTTATGAAGGTGTTCTTTGACCCAAAAACAATTAATGCCTATGTTTTTATGGCGATGTTTTCCTTTATATTGAAACTTTTCCTCTTCTGGCTGTCATTATATCTGATGACAGGATACGTTCCGTCCAAGGGTGTGATAGTTGTTCTTGTTATAATCGCGGTATTATATTTCTTTAAATCAATACATACAGGACAGACGTTTGCAACAAGCGGAGTTTTAAATTATCAGAAAAGCAATAATGTCGGATTGGTTGCGCTTAGAGCGTTTTTCAATAATCCTAAAGGATCATATGTTTCAGATCTGATCTGCAGCTTCGCTCCTCCGATCAGTATGATCCTGGAGGCAGTTGCTTCATTAGGCGGCAGCAAAAGGAGGTAAGTTCCCATGTCATATTTGAGTCAGGGCGATGCAGCAAGAGAAATACATAAGCTGTCGGAGCTTTGTTCGGAAACAAATACCATAAATCCCGAGCTTTACGATATATATCAGGTGAAGAGGGGACTCAGAGAACCAAACGGCAGAGGTGTCCTAACCGGGCTTACCGAAATCTCTTCGGTATTCGGATCACGTGTGGAGGACGGAAAGACGGTTCCGATTCCCGGAATGCTTAAGTACCGTGGAATAGATATTAAGAAGCTTGTCGATGGATTTACCGAAGATGGAAGATTCGGTTTTGAAGAAACAGTATACCTGCTTCTTTTCGGAAAGCTTCCCGATGAGGCGGAGCTGGCAAAGTTCAAGAAGCTGCTGTCGTATTACAGAAGACTTCCGAATGATTTCCTCGAGGATGTTATTCTTAAGTCTCCGAATAAGGATGTAATGAATGCAATGGCAAGCGATGTGCTTGCACTGAATGCCTATGATAAGCATCCTGACGACCTTTCAATCCCTAATGTCCTTAGACAGAGTATTATGCTCATCTCGGTTCTGCCGATGATCGCAGCATATTCATATCTCTCATACAGGCATTATTTTATGAGGAGAGGTCTTTATATACATAATCCGAAGCCGGAGCTTTCGGCGGCGGAGAATATTCTCAGAATACTGAGACAGGATAAGAGCTTCACACCGCTTGAAGCAAAGATACTCGATATAGCACTTGTGCTTCATGCCGAGCATGGAGGAGGAAACAATTCCACATTTACAACACATGTGGTCACATCCTCGGGAACGGATACATATTCTTCCGTTGCCGCATCTCTATGTTCTCTTAAGGGACCGAAGCACGGTGGTGCCAATATCAAGGTCATCAAAATGTTTGATGAGATCAAAGCAAATGTAAAGGATTGGGCCGACGAGGACGAAATTGCGGCTTATCTTCTGAAGATACTTCGCAAGGAGGCTTTCGATAAGTCGGGACTCATTTACGGAATCGGACATGCGGTATATACGATATCCGATCCGAGAGCTGCCATACTTGAGGAGTATACAAATATGCTTGCCAAGGAAAACGGCAGAGAGAAGGAAGCAGGGCTTTACGGCATTGTTGCACGTATTGCACCTGACCTTATGAGACAAGAGAAGAAAATGTTTAAGCCTGTAAGCCCTAATATAGACTTTTATAGTGGCTTTGCATATAATATGCTGAATATTCCGGATGAGTTCATCACTCCGCTTTTCGCTATTGCGAGAATTGCCGGATGGAGTGCTCACAGGATAGAAGAACTGACGTGCGCAGGAAAGATCATAAGACCTGCATATAAGTCAGTGGGTGCAGATGTTGACTATATTCCGCTTTCCGAAAGACAGTGATGGAGGGATTTCATATGATAGATAACGGATTGATGATGCAGTACTTTGAGTGGCATCTTCCGAGTGACGGAACCTTATGGAATAAGGCTGCCGAAGAGGCAAAAAGACTTGCGGCTTCGGGTGTCACATCCGTATGGCTTCCGCCTGCATATAAAGGAGCTTTTGGCAAAGAGGATGCAGGCTATGCAGTATATGACCTTTACGACCTTGGAGAATTCAATCAGAAGGGTTCGATCCGCACCAAGTATGGTACCAGAGATGAGTACGTTAAGGCAGTCAAGGCACTGCAGAAGAGTAAGATAAATGTTTACGCCGATGTGGTTCTGAATCATAAGGTCGGTGCTGACTATGTTGAGGAAGTGAAAGCATCCGAATTTAACGATAGCAACCGCTATCAGATGATAGGCGAGGATAAGGTTATCGGTGCATGGACCGGCTTTACATTTCCGGGAAGAAAGGATAAGTATTCCGACTTCAAATGGAACTGGAGACATTTTGACGGCATAGACTGGGATCAGGATACGCTGAAAAGGGAACTCTATAAGTTCAGCGGTAAGGAGTGGAATGAGGAAGCCGACTCCCAAAACGGTAATTATGATTATCTGATGGGAGCCGATATTGATTTTAATAACAAAGATATTTTTGATGAATTCGTAAGATGGGCTGTGTGGTATATAAAGACCACAGGTATAGACGGATTCAGGCTTGATGCTGTGAAGCATATTCCGTCCGGATTCTGCAGAGAATTTCTTATGAGAGTCAGAGAACTGACGGGAAGAGAGCTCTTTACAGCAGGTGAATACTGGAACGGTGATGTAAGAGAGCTTACATCATATCTCGGAGAGATCAATTCCGAAGCATCACTCTTCGATGTACCGCTTCATTATAATTTCTTCCATTGCTCGGAAGCACATGGGGCATATGACCTCAGAAGAATATTCGATAACACGCTTGTCAGCAGGAATCCGCTGAAGGCTGTAACCTTTGTGGATAATCATGATACACAGCCGGGACAGATAATGGAGTCGTTTATCGAAGAATGGTTTAAGCCTCTTGCTTATGCACTGATACTTCTGAGACGAGATGGCTATCCATGTGTATTCTACGGGGATTACTACGGAATCCCGCATGATAAGTATAAGGGCGGAAAGTCTGTCTTTGATAAGCTTATGAAGCTTCGTAAGACAAAGTCTTACGGAGAGCAGCATGATTACTTTGATGATCCTGAATGTATAGGATGGACCAGAGAAGGCGATGATGATCACAAGGATTCCGGTCTTGCGGTTGTTATGTCCGACGGCAGAGGCGGAACAAAGAGGATGTATATCGGACGTAAATTTGCAGGACAACATTTCTCTGATATTCTGGGAAATGCAAAATATAACATCAAAATAGACGATGAGGGCTTCGGAGAGTTTTATGTAAACCGCTGCGGAGTATCTGTATGGGTTCATAAAGAGCCGAAAACGGGGGTTAAGTAATGGGTAGGACCATAAGAACAGAAACAGTTGAAGAATTCTTTGATGCGATCGATACTTTGAAATCGAGAGATGAGTTTTATAAGTTCTTTGAAGATATCTGTACAACAAACGAAGTGCTTTCTATCGCTGATAGACTGAAGGTCGCAAGGCTTCTCTATCAGGGGAAAACATATATTGAAATAGCTAAGGAAACAGGGGCTTCTACAGCTACGATAAGCCGTGTTAACCGTTCTATGGGATATGGAAACGGAAGCTATGATTTTATATTTGAAAGACTCGGAATTAAAAAGGATAAGGAGTAATTCTGATGGAGCCCGGTTCCATAGTCCGGTTGATCGTGCTGTTTATTCTGATAATTCTTTCAGGATTCTTTTCGGCTGCGGAAACAGCGCTTACAACCGTAAATCTGAATAAATTAAGAGCCATTCAGGATGAAGGCGGACGCCGCGGGAAGAAAGCTGCCCGCGTTATTCGCATGAGAGAGAATGCCCCCAAGCTTCTCACGACGATCCTGATAGGCAACAATATTGTGAATCTTTCGGCATCTGCACTTACCACGATCATTGCGACAGGTCTTTTCGGTGAGGCATGGATAGGTGTTGCTACCGGAATACTTACACTGATCATTCTTGTTCTCGGAGAGATTACTCCGAAAACAGTCGCTACACTCTATAATGTGGGACTTTCCATGTTTTTCGGTACGCCGATATCAGTTCTGATGGTAGTCCTGACTCCGCTTATATGGATACTCAACAAAATTTCCAGATGCATTTTCAGAATCATCGGTATCGATCCGGATAAGAATCCGAATCAGATGACGGAAAGTGAGCTTCTGGCTGTTGTTGATGTGAGTACGGAGGAAGGCGTTATCGAGGATGAAGAGAAGAAGATGATCACAAATGTGGTTGACTTCGGTGACGCGCTTTCAAAAGATATAATGATCCCTCGTGCCGATATGGTATGTGTCGATCTTGATGCGGGCTATGACGATATAATGGCTATTCTTGAGGAAGACAGCTATTCGAGAATCCCTGTTTACAAGGATTCAAAGGACAAGATCATAGGAATCCTGCATATTAAGGATATGGTGATCTTCAGGGAGAAGAACGGTAAAGAAAACTTCTCTGTGGAAAAGGTCATGAGAAAGCCGGTGTATATTTATGAGTACCAGCGTACTGCACAGATTTTTGCCGATATGAAGACTTCGTCGGCAACCATGTGTATTGTTCTTGATGAGTATGGCACAACTGCAGGACTTATCACTATGGAGGATCTGATAGAGGAAATCGTCGGAGATATCCGTGATGAGTATGACAGCAGTGAGGATGAACTTATCAAGAATATCGGTGAAAACAAATATGACGTTGATGCGTCTATTAAGCTGGATGACCTGAATGATGCAATAGGGACAACCCTCGATTCCGAAAACTATGATTCGGTCGGTGGTTTGGTTATAGAGCTTCTGGACAGACTCCCGGATGCCGGCGATAAGGTTTCCTACAGGGAATCGGAGATCGAGGTTACAAGTGTCAACAAAAACAGAGTTGACAGAGTTATCGTGACGGTCGATCCGGACTATAAAGAAGCGGATGAGGAATCGGATGATGGAGAAGTTGGATAAGGATTATCAGGAATTAAAAAAGACCATAAGGGAGCTTATCCGACTGGATTTTATCACGCCGGATGAGATTCCGAATATGGAGCTGTATATGGATCAGCTCACGCATTTTATGGATCAGCATCTCGGAAGCACTCTGAGAAACGAGGACGAGAAGGCACTGACCAAGACTATGATAAACAATTATACGAAGAATAAGCTGATTCCCGCACCGGAGAAGAAACGGTATTCCAGAAAGCATCTTATACTTCTTATTTACATTTATTATCTGAAAAATGTTGTCTCTATCAACGATATCAGAAGAATTCTGGGACCGATGATCGAATCGGACTTCAGTTCCGACAAGATCTATAATATATATAAATCCATTTTTGAAATGGAGAAGCAGCAGTATTTCAATGCCGAAGCCAGCATTATAAGAACCCAGCAGGTCGCCGAAAAGCGACTTCCGAAGGATGAAGATGAATATCTCAACAAGATGGCATTTATCTATATGCTCGGCTATGACATTTTCATGAAAAAAAGACTTATCGAGAAGCTGATTGATGAGCTTCCGGAGGAGTAAATTTACTGCAGGAACATACCTGTAGTAAAAATGTTAGGAGGAAAATTAATGATAAGCGCAAACAACATATCACTGAGATTTGGTAAGAAAGCACTGTTTGAAGATGTAAATATTACATTTTCACCGGGAAACTGCTACGGTCTTATCGGAGCAAACGGAGCGGGCAAGTCTACCTTTCTGAAGATTCTTTCGGGACAGCTTGAGTCCACAACGGGAGATGTTACTATGGATCCGGGTGAAAGAATGTCTGTTCTTGAGCAGGATCACTTTAAATATGACTCATACTCGGTTCTTGATACCGTTATCATGGGTAACAAGAGACTCTATGAGGTTCGCCAGGAGAAGGATGCCATATATGCGAAGGAAGACTTTACGGATGAAGACGGTGTAAGAGCGTCGGAGCTTGAGGCTGAGTTTGCGGAGATGGACGGATGGAACGCTGAGGCCGATGCGGAGACTCTCCTTAACGGTCTCGGAGTTGAAACAGAAGATCACTACAAGATGATGAGCGAGCTTGAGGACAGCGTAAAAGTCAAGGTGCTTCTTGCACAGGCTCTTTTCGGAAATCCGGATGTACTTCTGCTCGATGAGCCTACGAACCACCTGGATCTCGATGCTATCGGCTGGCTTGAAGAGTTCCTGATCAATTTTGAGAATACCGTAATAGTTGTAAGCCACGACAGATACTTCCTGAACAAGGTCTGCACTCATACAGCCGACCTTGATTACGGAAAGATTCAGATATATGCAGGAAATTATGATTTCTGGTATGAGTCCAGTTCTCTCATGATGAAGCAGAGAAAGGAAGCTAACAAGAAGAAGGAAGAGCAGATCAAGGAGCTGAAGGAATTCATCGCCCGTTTCTCTGCCAACGCTTCTAAGTCAAAGCAGGCTACATCCAGAAAGAAGGCACTCGAGAAGATCGAGCTGGATGATATCAAGCCTTCAAGCCGTAAATATCCGTTTATAGAGTTCAGACCGAACAGAGAGATCGGAAATGAGGTGCTGACGGTTTCACACATTTCAAAGACTGTGGACGGAGTGAAGCTTCTTGATGATATCAGCTTTACTGTAGGACGTGAAGATAAGATTGCATTTGTAGGTCCTAAGACACAGGCTACAACTATGCTTTTCAAGATCCTTGCGGGCGAAGAAGAGCCTGATGAAGGTGATTATAAGTGGGGAGTAACAACATCACAGGGTTATTTCCCTAAGGATAATACAAAGGAATTCGATAATGACCTTGTAATAGTTGACTGGCTGACACAGTTCTCGGAAGAGAAGGATGCAACTTACGTAAGAGGATTCCTCGGAAGAATGCTCTTCAGAGGTGAGGACGGAATCAAGAAGGTTAAGGTACTTTCGGGAGGAGAGAAGGTAAGATGTCTTCTTGCAAAGCTCCAGATCATGGGCTGCAACTGTCTTATCCTTGATGAGCCTACAAACCACCTGGATATGGAGGCTATCACATCGCTCAACAACGCCCTGATCAAGTTCCCTGGCATCGTGCTTTTTGCATGTCAGGATCATCAGTTCATCCAGACAACAGCAAACCGCATCATGGAGCTTACCGATAACGGTCTTATCGACAAGCTCTGTACATATGATGAATATCTTGAAAATGATGAGCTTGCTCGTAAGAGAATGGTTATGAACTTTGATAACAGCGTGGATGCCGAAGACGAGTCTGACGATGAAGAGTAATACAGAGAGAGTAATACAGAGAATTAAAGGTCGATAAAGACTGAATATATAAAAAGGAGCCGGATCTGAAACCGGCTCCTTTTTGCGTGGCACCCTGCGGTACTCAATACTACTTAAAAAGAAATTCAAAGAATTTATTGGCGTTTTCTATATTGCGTTCGCTGTGACCCGGGAAGCAGAGGTATGCATCGTTATATCTAAGGTGCATTCCCTGAATTGCGGGTACGGCACTGATATCGATTCCATAGAAGGCGGTGCTTCCGTCCGCACTCTTTGATTCTGTAAGAAGTCCCATAGAGCGGCATTTCTCAAGATTTTCGGAACTGAGGATCTGATCGACGGGATATATGTGCGATTTGGAACTGCATATATCCATTCCTTCTTTGTCGGTTATTACGATATCGAAGTAGTCCTCGCTGCAATATGTCGCGAAAGACATATATTTATAATTATTTACCATCTCTCCGTCAGATCCTTCCGCGGTTTCGCTGTTTGAAAGGATGATATCTGTAACGGCTTCGGTACGGTGTCCCTTCTCCATTCCGTAATATGCGGCATATTCCTTGAAAATACCGGTATCAGTATCGCCGTTCATGTTATTGTTGTTGATTATCGCATATGACATTGCGATCGGAAGAGAGCGCTGATATATGAAGTTTATAATATAGAGAATAAAAAATACTATTATGAAACCGACGAATACGTGCCATTTGTAGTAGTAAATGAAATACTTGATCTTCTCAACGGTATTCATATCCTTCATGGCCTCACTCATACGTTTTCTTTCGTTCTTCATACGTTTGAAGGGGTTTTTGGTATAGTTTTCAAGATAATTTTCTGTTGAGGCAGGAGCGGAATCGGTCTCATCGGATGAAATGATCTTTCCGTCACTGCTTAAATTTTCATCAGAAATCCTCTCTTTTTTTTCTCTTTGATCTATCGCCGCATTTAATTTTTCTTTATCGGATTCTGAATATTTCATGATGTAATACCCCGTAATTATTAATTAATTCTTAAGTAATAGAATTTAATGGTATTCTAACAAAAATGGGGTGCTTTGTAAAACTTTTGTAAAAACTGAACAAAAAAAAGGCTCAAAAATCAATTTTTGCTTGCATTATTGTTCATAATGACATATAATGGCTTTACGTTGCGGATAGGCGCAACAAACTATTATGATGTCCGAGTAAATCTCGGAGTTGCCGGAAGAAGATCATTATGAGAATGATCTGGTCCAGAACCGGCGTTAGTTGTTTCGGACAACTGATAAGGAGAGGTTCAGGGATTTCAAATTTTGTGAAACAGATGGCAAGAACACATTTAACCAAAAGGAGGGTTTTTTTGTGAAGAAGTTTAAGAAGGCTATGGCTCTTTCACTTGCACTTGCTATGGGACTTTCAACAGTAGCTTGTGGAGAGTCAGGCGGAAGCACTACAGCAGCAGCAACAGAGGCAGCTACAGAGGCAGCTACAGAGGCAACAACAGAGGCAGCTGGCGGAGAAGAGACAGAGGCAGCTACAGAGGCAGCTACAGAGGCAACAGGTTCTAAGGAAGTTATCAATCTCTGGACATTTACAGATGAGGTTCCTGGAATGGTTGACAAGTTCCTTGAAGCTAACCCTGACTTCCCTTATGAAGTAAATTCAACAATCATCGCTACAACAGATGGTGCATATCAGCCAGCTCTTGACCAGGCTCTTGCAGCAGGTGGTGCAGATGCTCCTGACTTCTATTGTGCAGAGGAAGCATTCGTTCTTAAGTATACAAAGGGTGATATGTCATCATTCGCTTGTCCATACGAAGATCTCGGAATCGATGTTGATGCTGAAGTTTCAGCAGCTGAGATTGCTCCTTACACAGTTGATATCGGAACAAACAACGATGGAAAGCTTGTAGCTCTTGGTTATCAGTCAACAGGTGGATGCTTCATCTACAGACGTTCAATCGCTAAGGACGTATTCGGAACTGACGATCCAAAGGAAATCGGTGCTATCATCGGTGCTGGATCAGGAAACTTCGATAAGTTCTTTGAAGCAGCTGAGACTCTTAAGGGTAAGGGCGTATCAATTCTTTCAGGTATGGGTGACCTTTGGACAGTTATCAAGCACAGCGCTGATCAGGGTTGGCTTTCAGATGATGGCAAGCTCCAGATAGATCCAAAGATCGAGCAGTACATGGATTATTCAAAGACACTTATTGACAATGGTTACACAAATGATACTTCAGCTTGGGGCGATGCTTGGTTTGCTGATATGAAGGATGAGGGTACAAACCCTGTATTCGGTTTCTTCGGACCTGCATGGCTCATCAACTACACACTTGCTCCTAACTGCGGTGGTGAGAAGGTTGGCGAAGGTACATATGGTGACTGGGCAGTATGTGAGCCTCCAGTAGGTTTCTTCTGGGGTGGTACATGGCTTATGGCTAACAAGGATTCTGATAAGAAGGAAGCTGTAGGACAGATCATCGATTGGATCACACTTAACTGCACAGAGACAGGTCTTCAGTATTACTGGGCAAACGGAACACTTAACGGCGAAGGCGGAACAAAGGACGTTGTAGCTTCTAACACAGTTCTTGGTATCTCTGATGGTAAGCTTGACTTCCTCGGCGGACAGGACATGTTCGAGGCATTCATCCCAGCTAACAGCTATGCAAGTGGTAAGACAATGACTCAGTATGATGAGACAATCAACAATGCTTGGCAGGATCAGGCTTCTCAGTATGCTCATGGTGAGAAGGACAAGGATACAGCTATTGCTGATTTCAAGACAAATGTAACAGATCAGCTCGGTATTGAGGCACAGTAATATATATTACTGAATTAATAAATTAAGTACCAAGCGTGCTAAAGAGGCAGGTACTTCCGCGTGCGGAGGTATCTGCCGAATGCACGATTTAGGGTAGCAAACTTCTGGTGCATCAGCACTAATAATGTACGGAGGTTCCATAATGAAGAAGAAAAAAGGAGTTGTCAGATATAGCAAATACGGATATTTGTTCAGCATCCCATTCGTCTTGGCCTTCCTTGTATTTCAGCTTTATCCTATTGTTTACACTGCTGTAATCGGTTTTACGGATTTGAAGGGAGTTGTTCCGCCGGCTATTCATTTTCTTAAGGATGACCCATTTGCGAATTTCAGGATTGTCCTTACAAGTAACTCATTCAAGGTTGCTTTTAAGAATACTGTAATTATATGGCTGCTCAACTTTGTACCACAGATTCTGTTAGCACTGCTTCTTGCAGCGTGGTTCACAGATAGAAGATGGAAAATCAAAGGTCAGGGTGTCTACAAGGTTCTGCTTTATATGCCTAATATCATAACAGCAGCAACCATAGCCATACTTTTCAAATCATTTTTTGATTATCCAAAGAGCCCAGTCAACGATTTACTTATGAAGGTAGGAATCCTTGAACAAGGACATCCTTTTAACTTCCCGCTTAGTAAAAAATGGGCAAAAGGTCTCGTAGCATTCATCCAGTTCTGGATGTGGTACGGATATACAATGTTAATTCTTATATCGGGAATTCTGGGTATCAGCCCTGACATTTTCGATGCTGCAGAGGTTGATGGAGCTAATAAGATCCAGACTTTCTTCAAAGTAACTCTGCCTAATATTCGAACAATACTGCTCTTCACTCTTGTAACGAGTTTGATCGGTGGTCTCAACATGTTTGATATCCCGAAACTCTTCCTGCTCGGTGGTCCGGATAGTGCAACAAAGACCACAAGTGTTTATATCTATGAGCAGGCATTCAGTGGAAGCTATTTATACAACAGAGCAGCAGCTGCAAGTATGATCATGTTTGTTGTTATCATGATCTGTTCATCAGCACTCTTCATTCTCATGAGAGACAGAGATGCGGGCGGATATGGTAAGAAGGAAACAAAGAGATTAAAGCAGCAGGCAAAGCTCGCCAAAAAAGCAGCGAAGGGAGGATTCTAACAAATGGCTGATAAGACAGAACCATTAAAGAGAACTGCCGAAGAAGCAGAAAGAGATAGAATCGCTCTTGAAAATGCGCAGGAACAGTTCGGCAAGAAGTCTCATGTAGGAATGAAAGTTCTTATTCATGTTGTATGTATTATTCTTGCGTTGCTGAGTATTCTCCCATTCTGGATCATGATCGTTAATGCGACAAGATCTACTAACGAGATTCAGCAGACTGCTATTTCACTTATTCCTTCTAAGTTTCTTATGAATAACTTCAAGATTCTTACAGGAAAATCATTCCAGCCAATGGTTGGTTTCATGAATTCAATTATTATTTCAACCGGTGCGACTATACTTAATGTATATTTCTCATCTCTTACAGCTTATGCAATCGTTGCATATGACTGGAAGCTTAAGAAAGCATTCTTCAGCTTCATCGTCGGAGTTATGATGATCCCTGCACAGGTTACTATGATCGGTTTCTATCAGATGGTTTATAAGCTTGGTCTCACAAACAAGCTGAGCATGCTTATTATTCCTGCTATAGCAGCACCTGCCATAGTATTCTACATGCGACAGTATCTGTATCCGACACTTTCGATGGAAATAGTTGAGGCGGCAAGAATTGACGGAGCAAAAGAGTTCCGTATATTCAATACGATTGTTCTTCCTATTATGAAGCCGGCTATAGCTACACAGGCTATCTTCTGCTTCGTTGGAAGCTGGAACAACCTTTTCACACCGCTCGTACTTCTCACAAAGCAGGAGAAGTATACAATGCCTATCATGGTATCTCTTCTTAGAGGTGATATCTACAAGACTGAGTACGGTTCAATCTATCTTGGACTTACACTTACAGTTCTTCCTCTTATCGTTGTATACTTTGCACTGTCGAGATACATTATCGCCGGAGTTGCTCTCGGTGGTGTTAAGAGTTAATCGTAAGATAATTCTGAATTATAATTATTTAGCACATTGCTTTCATATAAGAAAGCAATGTGCTTTTTCTTTTCTGGTTCAAAAAATAAGAGAATCCAAATATTTTGTCGGCCCAAAATTTATAAAAAAAGAGTATTTTTCTATTTAACGTCGAATAACTAAAATGGAGGCACTTTTTCGGAGAAAGAGGTGGCATATGACATTAAGAGAGCGTTTTGAAAAGGAAGAACACGAAAGACTCAGCAAATATGCATCTAAAAGTGACGAGTCAAGAGGACGGGATGTTCCTGAAGAAGAGAGTGATATAAGAACTGTCTATCAGAGAGACAGGGACAGGATCATTCATTCCAAGTCCTTCAGACGTATGAAACATAAGACGCAGGTTTTTCTTGCTCCGTATGGAGATCATTACAGGACCAGATTGACTCATACTTTGGAGGTTTCGCAGATAGCGAGGACTATAGCTAAGGCTGTAGGTGCAAACGAGGACCTTGCAGAGGCCATAGCGCTTGCTCATGATATCGGTCATACACCTTTCGGGCATGTAGGAGAAAGAACGCTTACCTCCTGCAGCGGAAGACTCTTCAGCCACAATATTCAAAGTGTCAGAGTAGTTGAAAGAATAGAGAAGGACGGAAAGGGTCTTAATCTGACCTGGGAAGTCCGTGATGGAATAAAGAATCATAAGACAAGTCTGACTCCGGCTACACTTGAAGGAGATATAGTAAGGGTTGCAGACAAGATAGCTTATGTAAACCACGATATAGATGATGGAATCAGGGCGGGTGTGTTATCGGAAGACAGCCTGCCAAAGGACTGTACAGATATACTCGGTCACAGTACCAGCGAAAGAATTAATACTATCATATGTGATGCGGTGGAGCATTCCGCAGATTCTCCCCGTGTAAATATGTCAGATGCAGTCAGGGATGCATTTGTTGATATGAGGAAATTCCTCTTTACGGAAATGTATACAAATCCGGTAGTTAAGTCGGAAGAGGTAAAGGCTGCGAAGATTATTGAAATCCTGTATGAATATTATCTCGAAAGGCCGGAGGAGATGCCGGGAGAATTTAAATTCATGCTGGATGAGGGTGATGATAAGATAACCGTAGTCTGTGATTATATAGCAGGTATGACAGACAACTTTGCGGTCGAGAAATTCCAGGAGTTATATATTCCGCGCAGCTGGAGCATTGTCTGATATGACTGTACAGTGTGACCGGTGTCGGACAAAACTTATTAAGTAACGGATTAGATTGGGAGGATATAAATTGCTGTATCCGGACGACATAATTGAAGAGGTAAGAGTGCGGAATGATATAGTTGATGTCATTTCCGAATATGCGGGACTGAAAAAAGCAGGTAATTCCTACAAATGCTGCTGTCCGTTTCATAATGAAAAAACTCCGTCATTTACGGTAAGCCGTGAAAAGCAGATGTATCACTGCTTCGGCTGTGGTGCAGGAGGAAATGTATATACATTTATTATGAAATATGAGAACCTCACTTTTCCCGAAGCTATACAGTTTTTGGCAAAAAGAGCCGGTATCACGCTTCCCGAAAGAGAGCTTTCGCCTGCAGACAGAGCAAAAGCAGACAGAAGGGCAGCGCTTTATGAGGTAAACAAGATAGCAGCCGCATATTTTCATTTTCTTCTCACCAAAACGGAGGCGGGAAGCAAAGCATATAAATATTATAAGGAAAGAGGATATAACGACGAGACTATAAAGAAATTCGGGCTCGGATATGCAGATATTTACAGCGACGACCTGTATAAATATCTTAAGAAGAGAGAGTTCGACGATGAGCTTATAAGAGATGCGGGACTTATCGAGATTGACGAAAAGAAGGGACCACATGATGTATTCTGGAACAGAGTCATGGTTCCGATAGCCGATATTAACGATAAGATAATCGCATTTGGAGGAAGAGTTATCGGTGATGGTCTTCCGAAGTATGTCAATACGAAGGAAACAGATATCTTCAGCAAGAGCAGAAATCTTTTTGCTATGAATATAGCCAGAAAGTCGAAACGGCGAGGAATTATTCTGTGTGAAGGATATATGGATGTAATTGCTCAGCATCAAGCGGGATTTGATAATGCAGTTGCGTCGCTCGGAACTGCATTTACGGATGCTCAGGCGGGGCTGATCAAAAGATATACCGATGAGGTATTCCTTGCATATGATAATGATGAGGCCGGAAGAAAAGCTCTCCTCAGAGCCATAGACATTCTCAGGAAAGCTGATATAAAGCAGAGAGTGATCTCTCTCGAACCTTATAAGGACCCTGATGAGTTTGTTAAGAACATGGGTGTTGAAGCATATGAGGAAAGGATAAATCAGGCTGTTCCGGGAAGGATTTTCGAGATAGATCAGATTGCCAAGAAATATAATTTCTCGAATCCCGACGAGAAAACAGAATTTATGCATGGAGCTGCGGCAATACTTGCGGGAATTGAAGATCCTGCAGAGAGAACGAATTATGTGGAGTCGGTTTCGGAGAAGTTCCGATGCGATTTTAATGAGCTGAAGAAACTTGTTACCAAGGCAGGACTCGCCGGAATGAAGGAAGTATCTTCGGTTGAAACGAGACAGAGGTATACGAATGAGAGGATAAAGGATAAGAATCCATATCTCGAAGCGGAAGAATATCTGATGTCTCTGATGATCAGCGATACATCACTCTTCAATACGCTCAGCGGAATAGTTGATGAAAATGATTTCACGGAGCCCGGTACGAAAGAAGTTGCGAAGGCAGTCTTTGATATGTACAGGGAGAAGGGTGAGGTTAATCCGGCAACAATCCTGAACGGCTTTGAAGAAGCGGAGCTTCAGGAACGGGTTACCGCGATGATGACAAGAAGTTTTGATTTTGATACAGGGCCGGAAGCTCTATCTAAGGCACTCACAGACATAGTGAGGAAGGTCAAGATCAATAATATAGAAAAGGAACAAAGAGGCGGTTCCGGAAGTCAGATAGAGCTGGCGAGAAAGAAGAATCAGGTTCGTAACCTGGTGATCACGATAAGAAGGTAAGAGCATATCAGGAGGAAAGTTATGAGTACAAAAGATACCGGCAAGAAGTCAAGTACAAAGAAAATGGAGGAAAAGACCAGCGTGAAAAAGACAGGTAATGAGGACAAGGAAGAGAAGAAGACAGTAAAGAAGACTGCAAAAAAGGAAACTGAGAAGGCTGCACCTAAGGCAGAGAAGGCTGCAACCAAGAAAGCAGATTCTAAAAAGGCAGATTCAAAGAAAGCCGAGAAGGTCGAGAAAGTCGAAAAGGCAGAGAAGAAGCCTGCTGCAAAGAAGGCTGCAAAGAAAGCAGAAGAATCTGCAAAGGTTGAAGAAGCAGTAGAAGAAATAAAGGAAGAAAAGAAGACAGCAAAGAAGGCTCCTAAAAAAGCCTCTTCCAAAAAACAGGAACCTGCTGTAGAAGATATGGCAGAAATGAGTGCTGAGGAATTAGAGAAGGCAGCAGATCTTCTTCTTGCAGGCGCAGAAGGCACAGGTGAGGAGAATGCTGAGTTTGAAGAAGCTGAAGATGCAGAACCGGCAGATGTATCTCCTGAAACTGAAGAACTTTTCAACAAGAAGATGGCAGAAATTCTTGAAGTAGCAAGAAAGAAGAAAAATGTAATTCAGGATGATGAGCTCATTGAATATCTTAAGGGCAGCGAGCAGCTTATGGCTCCGTATTATTTCTCAAGAGCACTTGATTTCTTTGAGAAGAACGGAGTGGATGTACTTGTTATTACTGAGGATGAAGATGATCTTCCTCCGATAGATGATCTTGATATGCTTCTTGATGATGAAGAAGAGATTGATCTTGAACAGATCGATATGTCAGTGCCTGAGGGTGTGAGTGTAGAGGATCCTGTTCGTATGTACCTTAAGGAGATCGGAAAGGTTCCGCTTCTTGAGGCTGATGAAGAGATTGAACTCGCTCTCAGAATGGAGAGTGGTGATGAAGAGGCAAAGAAGAAGCTTGCTGAAGCAAATCTTCGTCTCGTTGTAAGTATAGCTAAGAGATATGTTGGTAGAGGCATGCTTTTCCTTGACCTGATCCAGGAAGGAAATATGGGTCTCATAAAGGCTGTTGAGAAGTTTGACTATCGTAAGGGATTCAAGTTCTCTACATATGCTACATGGTGGATAAGACAGGCAATCACAAGAGCTATAGCCGATCAGGCTCGTACTATCCGTATTCCGGTTCATATGGTTGAGACTATCAATAAGCTCACAAGAGTATCAAGACAGCTTCTTCAGGAACTCGGAAGAGAGCCGAGTCCGGAGGAGATTGCAGAAGAAATGGATATGCCGGTTGACAGAGTACGTGAGATCCAGAAGATTTCACAGGAACCGGTATCTCTTGAAACACCTATAGGTGAAGAGGAAGACAGCCATCTTGGAGATTTCCTTCCGGATGATGAGGTTCCTGCACCTTCAGAGGCTGCTGCATCCGCTATTCTTAAGGAACAGATATCAGAGGTTCTCAGTACACTTACTGATAGAGAACAGAAGGTTCTCAGACTCAGATTCGGTCTTGATGACGGTCGTTCAAGAACACTTGAGGAAGTAGGTAAAGAATTTAACGTAACTCGTGAGCGTATCAGACAGATTGAAGCAAAAGCTCTGAGAAAGCTCAGACATCCGAGCCGTTCACGTAAACTCAAGGAGTTCTTGGAGTAGCAGCGCGTTTACTTGTCGAAGATAAGGAAACAATCCATGCTCGGGACGAGTATGGATTAACATGACTAGCCCCAGGGGATTGCCTGAGCGAAGCGAAGGAGGGACCCATAAAAATACGCTTGCAAAACGTATTATCATGGAAGGATGACTGAATATGGCGGGATTGTCTGACAGAATGATGGCGGTAGCCGGTATGGTCACTCCCGGAAAGCAGGTAGCTGATATCGGATGTGACCACGCTTATACTGCCATATACCTTATGGAAGCCGGGATTGCCGCGAAGGTGATCGCTATGGATATAGGTGCCGGTCCGCTTGAAATTGCAAAGAAAAATATCGATACCGCAGGTTTGTCGGACAGAATCGAAACGAGACAGTCTGACGGCTTCGAAAAGCTGAATATCGGAGAAACGGACTCGGCAGTCATAGCGGGAATGGGCGGCGGACTTATAATATCAATCCTGGAAAAGGGAAAAGATATAATAGTACCGGGATATGAACTTATTCTGTCACCACAGTCGGATATAAGTGAAGTAAGGCGGTATTTAAGAGAAAATGGTCATAGAATTAATAAAGAAATAATAATATATGATCAGGGAAAGATGTATAATATAATGCGGGTTGGTGCATTCGGAGGATTGATGCCGGATGAAGTGCAGGGTGTCGTAAGAATGAATGATAATTCAGATATATTTGAAGACACGAAAGCCCGCGAAACAAATGAATTATTTGATGAGTTCGGAGAGTATCTTCTGAACCATCCGACAGATATATATAAAGATTATATTGATCTTACGATCAAAAAAAAGAAGGATCTGATAGCTCGTCTCACGAACTGTCCGGGGGAATCCGTATCCGAAAGACTCGGCCTGATAGAGAAAGAGCTGGGGATGGCTGAGAAAGCCAGAGATTATATAGAGGGGTTAACTTATGGCAAAGGAAAAGATGATTGATATCACTGTCAGAATGGATGATGGCAGTACCAAGGTCTTCACTGAACCATCCGGTATATCTGTAAGTGATATAGCAAAAAAGACTTTTAAGGAAAAAAGTTCTAAATATGTCGGCGCGAGGTCGGCCGGAAAGCTGAGAGAACTTACGAGAAAACTCAGTTCAAGCTGTGAACTCGAGTTTATAACACTGGATTCTGTAATAGGTTTTGATATGTATAAGAGAAGTCTTATTCTTCTTATGCTCAGTGCTGTAGATAATCTTACGGAACAGAAAGAAGGAGAGTATCTTGTAGATGTGATGTATTCGCTCGGCAAGGGCTTTTTCTGTGTAATAAATAATCATAAAGACGGCGGAAAGCTGGAGATCACTGAGGAATTTGCCGCTTCGATAAAGGCTGAGATGGATCGTATGGTCGAGGCCGATATGAAAATCGAGAAAAAGAGTGTTAATACCGAAGATGCCATAGCGGAATTTTCATCAAGAGGCATGTATGATAAGGCAGAACTGTTCAAATACAGAAGAACCTCAAAGACCAACATGTATATGCTTGACGGATATTCTGATTATTTCTATGGTTATATGCTTCCGTCGACGGGATATATAAAGAGCTATGATATAGTACCATATGCTGACGGTCTGGTGCTGATAATCCCTGACAGAAAGACACTTAAATGCGCACCGTATACTGCTCCGGAAAAACTGTATAACGTTCTCAGAAAATCCGAGGATTGGGGCAGTGCACTTGGAATAACAAATGTTGGAAAGCTTAACAGTGTTATAGCAAAGGGCGGAATGAATAATCTTATGCTTGTTCAGGAAGCTCTTATGGAGAAGCAGATAGCTGAGATCGCAGACAGAATAAAAGATGACGGAAAGCAGATTGTACTTATCGCCGGCCCTTCATCTTCAGGAAAGACTACATTTTCCAACAGACTCAGTATTCAGCTTCAGGCACACGGACTTCATCCTCATCCGATCGCAATGGATAATTTCTTTAAAGAGAGAAGTGAAACGCCGGTAGATGAGAACGGAAAATATGATTTTGAATCTCTTGATGCTATGGATCTTGAACTTTTCAATGATTCAATGGCAAGACTTCTTAAGGGAGAAAATGTTGAAATACCGACATTTGATTTTTTGGTCGGAAAGAAGATGTTTGACGGAAATTATCTGAAGATGGAAAACTCGGATGTACTCGTGGTTGAGGGAATACATGCACTCAATCCCGCAAGCACCGAGAGTCTTCCGAAGGATGCGTGCTTTAAGATATATATCAGTGCGCTTACTCAGCTTAATATAGACGAACATAATCGTATATCAACTACTGATACAAGACTTTTGAGACGTATTGTAAGAGATGCGAGAACCAGAGGAAATGATGCACAGAGAACCATCAGTATGTGGCCTTCCGTACGTGCGGGTGAAGAGAAGAATATCTTCCCGTTCCAGGAGGAAGCGGATACGATGATCAATTCGGCTCTCATTTATGAGCTCAGTGCGATAAAGCAGTTTGTTGAACCGCTGCTTTTCTCGGTGCCTCAGGATTCGGAAGAATATTATGAAGCGAAAAGGCTTCTGAAGTTCCTGGATTATTTTCTGGGAATAGATGTACAGATGGTGCCGATCAACTCACTTCTCAGAGAATTTATCGGCGGTGGATGTTTCAAAGTTTAGACAAGGGGATTGCCTTTAGTGAAGTGAAAGAGGGATGAGCATGGATTAACATCCAACAAAAAAAGAGCAGAACGATAAGCCGGGTTATGTCGTTGGGTAATCATCTATCTAGGGACTGTGTTGCCACAGAACTCAAGCGACCTACCATGAACCTGACACCTTGCGGCATCTGACGGGCAGCCAATAGCTCAAATATGGTCTTGCTTCGGATGGGGTTTACAATGCCATGCCTGTTACCAGCCATGCGGTGAGCTCTTACCTCGCCATTTCACCCTTACCACAACAGACGAGCTGAAGTGGCGGTATACTTTCTGCTGCACTTTCCTTGGAGTCACCTCCACCGGACGTTATCCGGCATCCTGCCCTGTGAAGCCCGGACTTTCCTCACCTTTGCTTCAGCCGAAGCTGAAAGCAAAGCCGCGATTACCTGTCCTGCTCTTCAAGGGATTTTAACATAGAGGTAAAGAAAATACAAATTGATTTTATCAGGGGGACTAAGATGAATAAGATAAGAATTCTGACAATTATTATTCTATTTGTCGGTTTTTTAATTCCGTGTCAAACAGTATTTGCAGATGATGATGATTTTGACACGAATATTTCCATTTCTGAAAATGAAGAGACAGACTGTTATGATATCGATATCGAAGTATACAATGAAGGTAAAAATTTTACCGGAAGGATGGAACTTCAGATAGGTGATTATTCATATAACAGTGGTAATCTCATCTATGCAGCAGCGGTATCCGCTCCGGAGAAAAGCACAAAAGTTGTGCGCTTTTCCGTTCCGAGGTCAATTACACAGGATTACAGCTTTAATGTCAGCATTGTCATTAGAGCCCAAAATGACAAGATTGTACATAGTAATACCTTCACGTCCCCGCTTAAAACAGCAAATTCATACTTTAATGTCGGAATACTTTCAAACAATCCGGACGCACTTAGTTATCTTGATCTTTCAGGTGAGAAAGTTTGGATCAAATCCGGAGAATTTTCTATTAAGCATAATGTGCTCAAAGCATCAGATCTTGCTAATGAAATCCATAATATGAAAATAATAATCATCAATGATTTTGATACCTCCACTCTTACGAAGGATGAGATTAATATATTGCAGAATTATGTAAAAGGCGGCGGTGTTATCATTCTGGGAACAGGAGATAATCTCGACTCATTGAAGGGATTTGACAGTGATTTTACAGATGTTGAGGGGTCTTTGGGACAGCATTCATTGACTCTTTCATATTCATCAAATAATGATATCATCGTAGCGGCACAGGAATTAGACGTTAATTATAACGGATATTCACTATATACCAATTATGGAGATAATGGTTATGTATATCGATACAATGAAGGTGCTGTTGCGACAATGTATATGAACCTTGCGGATAAAAATATGCAATTGATGAGCAAGGACGATACCGTGGGTTTTGTTGCATCATTATATGATGCTGTAATCGCAAATACGAATTATCTGACAGACAAAGGAGAGCTGCTTTTTGATGGCGGATATAATTCTGTTGAAGAATATTTGAACAAGCCTGCATCAGGTTCAATCGGTTTCATAATACCGATCATATTAATCTATATTGTATTGATAGGACCGGGATTATATCTTATCCTGAAGAAAATCGATAAAAGAGAAAAATGCTGGTATATTATTCCGGCAGTGTCGTTGGCATTTACATTTCTTATATTCCTTTTAAGTATATCCGTAGCAATAAAGAAGATGGATATGAAATCGATAACCATAAGGAAGGCGAATTCAACAAATGTGATCACTTATGTAACAGGTTATTCACCTAAGGCTAAAGAATGGAATATCGGTTTTGATGAGAAGTATTTTACTGCATGTACAACGTCAAGATACACTTGGTCGTATGACAGTGGTAAAACATATGTAGCCAATTCCGCAAGCGGAGTAAATCTGACATATTATCCGGACTCGTCATTTGATGAAATGTCTTTTGTCGCATATGGAAAAGATGATAAGGTCGGTGGATTTGACGGATTAGAAAGCATTAAAGACGGTAACGCATTAACGGGGCAGATTACAAACAGTACAGGCATGAATCTTGATTATATTGCTATTTTCTACGCCGGAAAAATGACGCTGATAAGTGGTGCAAATAACGGTGAGACTGTTGATATTAAGAGCAAAACAGTACTTACCGATTATCAGAACGGATCGGATTTAAGAAAAGAAATTAATTCAGAATACTATAAAAAAGGTAATTATGATAAGAGTTCGGAACTCGCAGCCCTTTATATCACGGTTATGGCGGCTGTTTATAATCCTATAAAGGATTATTCTGTCAGACCGATAATAGTCGGAATAACGAAATCAGAGAACGTTCTTGATATGAATGGCGGTGAAGAGACATCTTACACCTGTGTATATATGGATTAACAGGGGGGTTGAATAATGCTTCAAATAATGAACTTATATAAAAGCTATGGTGATTTTTGGGCGGTAACCAACCTGAATCTTCACGTCCCGAAGGGAGACCTGTTCGGATTTGTAGGGCCGAACGGCGCAGGTAAAACAACGACGATAAGAATCATATGCGGACTTCTAAAGGCGACATCCGGTGAAGTAATAGTAGACGGAAGAACCGAAAGAGCCGGAAAAGAATTTAAGAGATTTATAGGATATGTTCCGGACTTTTTCGGTGTGTATGATAATCTCAAGGTTACCGAATATCTCGAGTTTTTCGGATCTCTCTATGGGATGAGTTACAAGGATACTCGTGCGGTATCGGACGGATTACTGGATCTTGTAAATCTTGCCGATAAGAAGGATTTCTATGTTGATACTCTTTCAAGAGGTATGAAACAGAGACTGTGTGTTGCAAGAGCTCTTCTTCATAACCCTTCACTTCTTGTTATGGATGAGCCGTCTTCCGGTCTTGATCCGGTTGCGAGAGTGGAAATGAAGGAGCTTCTCATGAATCTCAAATCCATGGGAAAAACAATACTGATCAGTTCGCACATCCTGGCTGATATATCCGAAATGTGTAACAGTATAGGTATCATGAACAGAGGACAGCTTGTTGCTGCAGGCCTTATGAGTGATATTCTGAATATAGGAAATGATTCATCAAGACTTATCATAGAGATTAAATCAGATATAAATGCGGCTGTTGCTATTATGCAGGAACAGCCGAATGTAAAGATAGAAGCTGTCAAGGAGAACGAAATAATCGTTACCGGTGTTGATACTGACGAAAAAGCAAATGTTCTGGTAGGACAGATGATGGTGCGAGGAGTTCTTGTGGGAGGATTCCATAGAGATGAGCATTCACTTGAATCTATCTTTATGGATATTACAACAGGAAAGACAACTATGTCGAATTATAACTCTCAAAATGGTGCGGGAGCATATAATCAGCAGATACGGCCGGGTGAGATGAATGCAAATCCTTACGGACAGCAAGGAGTATATGGCGAAGCCGGTCGTGAGTTTGCACAGTCCGGTCAGTTTGGTCAGCCGAATCAGTTCAGCCGGCCGGATCAATTTGCACAGTCCGGTCAGTTTGGTCAGCCGAATCAGTTCAGCCAGCCGGATCAGTTTGCACAGTCCGGTCAGTTTGGTCAGCCGGATCAGTTTGCACAGTCAGGCCAGTTTGGTCAGCCGAATCAGTTCAGCCAGCCGGATCAATTTGCACAGTCCGGTCAGTTTGGTCAGCCGGATCAGTTTGCACAGTCCGGTCAGTTCAGCCAGCCAAACCGATTTGCTGAGCAGAATCAATCTGATCAGCAGGGAGGAGGATACGGAAATGGAGAAAATTAAGGAATTGAAGATTAATCCTATAATTAAAAAAGATTTGAGAGTATCTTCCAGATCTATGAAATTGGCGTGGGAGCTCTTTGGATATGTAGCTATTCAGGCAGGGATTTTCTTACTTGTCTTCTCAGCTTTAAATTCGTATCGAGGATATAATTCAAGTGCAGTTGAAATGTATCAGCAATTTGTTACATTTTTTCCTGTACTTGCAGTAACACAGCTTATAATTATTGCATTAGCAATACCGATTTTCACAGCCTCATCGATTTCAGGAGAAAGAGAAAGGGGAACACTTGATACACTGCTTACCACAACTACAAGTTATTTTTCGATAGTTTTCGGAAAGATGATGTCGGCGGTTATAAGAATAATGATATTTATTCTGGCAAGTATTCCGCTTATGGCTATATCATTCATGGTGGGCGGAATATCATGGTTTGTACTTATTGAGTTTATTTTTCACGCTTTCGTATTTGCGATACTTGCGGGAAGTATAGGTGTGTACTGCTCGGCAAAGTGTAAGAAGACAATCACATCCTTACTTCTTTCGTTTGGTATATATTTTTTGATCGGAGGTGCTTCTTTCGTACCGCTGATCGTTGCAGCAATTGCAGGTGTGTCGGGACCGTATGGATCAATGTCTTCATTGAAAGCTGCATTTATGGTTCAGTTGATCAATCCGATAATCAGCTTTCTTGCATTTTTCACTAAAAGGCTTAGTTCAGAGGATATAATAGAGGATATCTTTGATACGATATTTTTGGGAAATACAAATGTATGGCTGTTCCTATCGGTTATCGTGCAGCTGCTTCTTGCATTGTTCTTCCTGAAGAGAGCAGCAAAAAGGATTAATCCGCTCAATGAGAAGGTTGTAAGAATTAAGTAAGAGGGCTTTGGATTTCAGAAATGAAAAGCAGAAAATATCTTAAGGATTATATTCATAGAATCAGAAGAAGCCAGGACAGACAGAGCATACTTCGTGCTGTCCTGCGCTTCGCATGCGTAGGTGCTGTACTGCTTATGATCTGTATATTGATAAGCAGATTACGGCATTTTTATTATGCCGACCTCATAGGAGTTATATGTATCTCAACTGCGGCAGCGGCAGGCTTGATCTGGGGACTTATTCACAGAGGAAGACCTGAAGATACAGCGGTCTATCTTGACAGTTTCGGAATGAAGGAAAAGCTGATCACGGCTTACGAAGAGATTATGAGAGGAAGTGCCGATGAATCGGATCCGGGCGATATCAGAAATATGCAGATTGAAGATGCTGCAGCTTCGCTCAGATATAGAGAAAAGGCACTTACAGCCGAACATAAGCGAAGAAGCAGAAAGAAAATGCCATGGATAGAAATGCTTGTACTTCTTTTTCTTGTTGGAGGTGGATTGGCACTCAGCCTTATACCGTCTAAGGTTCGTGAAGAGGCTGAGGAAGAGCATCTGGTTAAGATAGAGGCAGAAAAGATTGAAGAAGAGATAGAGGAACTTGAGGAAAAACTGGAAGATATTAAGGAGATGGAGATATCACCTCAGGAAGCTGAAGAAATCAATAAAATGGTTGAGGCTCTTGAAACTTCCAGACAGGAAATGAAGAAGGTAAAGGATAAGGAATCTCTCAATAAGGCTAAGAGTAAGCTGGGCTATAAGATGGGCGACATGCAGAAAGAGATGGAGGAGATGTCCTCAAATGCTCCACAGCAGGCAGCTATTACTATTCAGCAGGCATCTGAAATGATGGAAAAATATGCTGCATCCGAGAAGCAGAAAGCTCAGAATAACCCGGAAGGTCAGCAAGGCCAACAGGGTCAGCAAGGCCAGGAGGGCCAGGAAGGTCAGCAAGGCCAGGAAGGTCAGGAAGGTCAGCAGGGTCAGGAAGGCCAGCAGGGTCAGCAAGGCCAGGAAGGTCAGCAGGGTCAGGAAGGTCAGGAAGGTCAGCAGGGCCAGGAGGGCCAGCAGGGTCAGCAGGGCCAGCAGGGCCAGCAAGGTCAGCAGGGCCAGCAGGGTCAGCAAGGCCAGCAAGGTCAGCAAGACCAGCAAGGTCAGCAAGGTCAGCAAGGTGGTGAAGGCCAGCAAGGTGGCGAAGGTCAGCAAGGTGGTGAAGGCCAGCAAGGCGGCGAGGGCCAGCAGGGTCAGCAAGGTGGCGAAGGCCAGCAGGGCGGCGGACAGAGCAATACCGGCAGCGGAAATGGCCCGAACGGATACAGTGATGATTATATTGTTATAGATAAAAATCTTCAGGGAAAATACGGAGATAACAGTACATCCGAATTTTCCAAGGAACAGAACGGACTTACCTGGGAAGGCGAGAAGGTACCTTACAGTTCGGTTATAGGACAATACCAGGAAACAGCTTATGAGGGAATCGAACAGGGCAAGTATCCGGATACAATGAATGAAGTTATAAAAAATTATTTTGGAGGTCTAGGGGAATGATTAGTTATGAACAGGGAGTATCTCTTATATCAAGGGTGAGACAGGAAATATCGAAAGAGATAATCGGTCAGGGAAATGTTGTCGACAGCGTTATCATTGCCCTTCTGACAGGTGGAAATGTGCTGCTTGAAGGTATGCCGGGTCTTGGAAAAACCAGACTGGTTCAGACCATAAGCAAGGTTATGAGCATGTCTTTCAAGAGAATTCAGTTTACTCCGGATCTTATGCCTGCGGATATCACAGGTACAAATATAATGGTAAAGGATGAGGCGGGAAGTTCTTTCAAGTTTGAGCCGGGACCTATCTTTGCGAATATCATCCTTGCCGATGAGATTAACCGTGCAACTCCGAAGACGCAGTCTGCCCTGCTTGAAGCAATGCAGGAGCATACGGTAACGGTAGGTGACACATCTTATCTGCTCCCGAAGCCGTTCTTTGTACTTGCTACACAGAACCCTATCGAGCAGGAGGGAACCTATCCGCTTCCTGAGGCACAGCTTGACCGTTTCAGTATGAAGGTTCTTGTCGAATTCCCTACAAGAGACGAGTTAAAGGGAATTGTCGGACTTACAGAGAGCTTTAATCAGGCACCTGTTGAGCCGGTTCTTGATGGTAACATGCTGCTTGAACTTCAGCAGATAGTTCAGAGTGTTCCTATAGCCGATGCAGTTATGGAAAGAATAATCGATATAGTAATGGCGACTCATCAGGAGAATAAATATATCCGTGAGGGAGTCAGCCCACGTGCGGCTCAGAATCTTATCAGATGTTCAAGAGCGAGAGCATTTATGAACGGACGTATGAATGTTGCTTTTGAGGATGTTGATTCTGTGATGTACAGTGTCCTCAGACACAGAATAATAACCAGCTTTGATGCGATAGCAGACGGAGTATCTGAAGATAGGATTATTAAAGAGTTATTGGGATAAATATGAGAACTGTAAATATTGACGGTCTGGCAGGGCTTACCAGACTGAGATTTACAATTAAAAATAAAGTAGTTTCACAGTATGAAGGCGGTAGAAGGTCTAACATCAAGGGAAGATCCACAGAGTTTTCGGGCTACAGAGAGTATATACCCGGAGATGATATGAGGTATGTTGACTGGAATGCTTACGGGCGACTGGATAAGCTCTATATCAAGGAATATATGGAGGAACGTGAAGGCGTGATCAACATTTTCCTTGATACCAGCAGATCAATGGATTACGGATCACAGCCTAAAGATGAAATGATGGCGGGGCTTGCTCAGGCTATATGCTTTGTTGCCGATAAACAGAAGGACAGTGTTACTGTGACGGATCTTGCAGAGCCGACAAAAACTCTGAAGCTTCCGAAGGGAAGGCTCGGAATGATGAGGCTCAAGGCATTTCTTGCAAATTCAGAGATAAGGGGCAGGATCAACCTTGCGGATGCAATAAAGAAAGCAGCGATAGGAAAGCACGGACTAACCGTTATCATTTCGGATTTTTATGATGAAGCATTTCTCTCCGAGGAAGTTGAAATCTGTAAGTATATGAGATATCTGAAGCATGATACGGTGCTTCTTCAGGTTCTTTCGCATGAGGAGCTGGAAATAGAAGAAACAGGTGCAGCAAGAATGCATGACAGTGAGAAGATTGATGATATGGTTACTGCAACATTCGACAGAGAAACCGTCGAAGGATATCTTGAGGCATTGAAGAATTTTAAGAAGGAATTGTCCGGAAAGGCAGAGAAGGCCGGAGCCGGTTATTATCTATGCAGGACCGACAGAGGTCTTGGAAAAGTATTACTTGAAGATATGAGAGGACTCTATGACATTTAGTTCTATGTGGCCGCTGCTGGGTCTGGCGGTCATTCCCTTAATAATCATAATATATATGCTTCGACCGAAGGGAAAGAAAGTGATTGTTCCTTCACTTATGCTCTGGAGAAATGCTGAAGTTAATTCCAGCAGTCTCAGCTTTGTTAAGAAGCTTCTGAAGAATATCCTGATGATTATCGAGATCATCATTGCGATTCTTCTTATTCTCAGTCTTATGTCTCCGTATATCAGGACCGGATTCGGAAAGAATAAGGTGAAGACGCTTATCGTGCTTGATACATCGGGAAGCATGAAGCATGAGATGTCAGATGACGGAAGCAATAAGAAGACGAGATTTGATACTGCAAAGGCTGAGATTACAGACTATGCGGCTTCTTCTGATGGGGTTCTGTCCATAATGACATGCAGTGATACTACGACCCTTGTTGTTACGAACTCGACAGATAAGCTCCAGAATAAGAGAGCTATTTCAAATATAAAATGTACCGATACAGAGGGCTCTATCAATTCAGCGAGAGCCGCGATAGAATCCCTTGAAGCTGAAAAGATAATAATATATACCGATGCAGCAGGTTCTTCGGATATTGCCGAATTGACAAAGGAACTTGGGGCAGAAGTCAGGATAATCGGAAATCCCGTAAATAATGCGTCTCTTGTATCCGTTACCGCTGCAGTAGCCGATGCGGGAACATATGATATAGCTGCGGATATACAGTTTTTCGGAGATGAAGAAACTACTGCGGATATATCTTTTTACGATGCTAAGGATAATCTGTTAACAGTACGTTCGGTGACACTTATGCCGGAATCCGGAAAAACAGTAATTGTAAGAGGAGTGAAGGCAGAAGGAGGATATATTAGGGCCGAACTGACCGGTATCGGAAGTGACAGTATAGTTGATGATAATGTATCATATGCAGTTCTCAATATGAAGACAAGTCTTCCGGCATATCTTGTCGGCAGGGGTAATACATATATAGAGAAAGCTTATAAGGCAGCTACCGGACAGGATATCATAAAGGTCGGAGATATCGGTGAGCTCAAAGAAGCCGAAAAAGGAATCGTTATATGTGATGGCGGTAATTATTCTGCAGAAGAAATGCAGGATATGAATTATATTATCTTTAATAATTCAGCAGATGCCGTGGGTACTGTCGAAGGCGGATATGTAAGGGCTTCATCATGTGTACTTACAGGCGGACTTTCCGAATTCTCTTTCGGTGCGGCCGAAATCAGTTATTATACACTTCCATCATGGGCTACAGAGTTTATGTCCATAGATGGAAAGACAGTTGGATACTATGGTATTAACAATAACAGAAAAGTAATAATTCTCGGATTTGATATAAGAAATACGGAACTTCCTCTTATGGCAGAATTTCCTGTATTTATGGCTAATGCAGTTGACTTTCTGGCAGATCAGAGTCTTGTCGGAAATCCGTATATAATTGCGGGAGAAGAAATCTCCGTAAGTCCTACGATCGGTGACGATGCGAAGATAACCTATCTACCGGAAGGGGCAGATACTTTGCTTTCTCGTAAATCGGAAGCTCAGTATGCGGGTATAATCGAGTGCAGTTCTGAGGGAAGAACTGATTATATTTCGGTCAGATTTCCGCAGTCGGAGAGTGACGGAAGAGCGGCAGCGAATAATGTTGAAGGCGTTGTCGAGAAGAGCAGCGTGAGCATGAGCAGTTTACGCCGGGTGCTTCTTTTTATTGCACTTATACTTCTTATTCTGGATTGGTTCTTATATATAAGACAGAACAGAAGGTTCACTGTTACAGCGGCCGTGACCCGCGGAGTACTGGCATTACTTATTCTTTTGGCACTTATCGGTGTAAGACTTCCCGGAAGAAGAAAGATGACAGCGACAATTTTTGTTGTAGATATGTCTGACAGCTCGTCCGAAAATATAGGCGAGATGGAAAAATATATAACCGAAAAGCTGAAGTCTCTTCCTTCAAATAATGAATATGCAATACTCACATTCGGAAGGAACAGCCTTTCGGATCAGTTCCTGACCGATAATGTTTCCTTCATGAGCTTCGGAACGGAGCCTGACGGAACAGCAACGGATATAGAGTCGGCAGTAAGAAATGCAGCTGCAATGATCCCGGATTCTTACTCGGGTAGAATTGTAATACTTACTGATGGCCAGGAAACACTGGGTGATATAGGAAAGACAGGCGAACTGCTTGATACTGCCGGAATTGAGCTGGACAGTGTTATATTTGAATCCGAAGAGAAGAATGATGTATATGTATCATCCGCGGAAATGCCCGATAAGCTTTATCCCGGAGATAAGTACAGCCTGGTCGTAAACATTTATTCGAATTATGAGACGGATGCTGTAGTAAGAGTGAGACAGGGCGGCGAAGAGAAGATGGCTAATTCCGTTCATCTTAAGCCCGGAAACAACACCTATCTCTTTACACTGGTTGCCGGTGATAATCCGATAGAAGAAAATGATATCATAGTAGAGGCGGAGGGCGATCAGATCAGCGAGAATGATGTATTCAGTCAGGCATCTTCTGTTGTGATGGCACCTAAAGTGCTGCTTGTTTCGGGACTTACGCAGGACAGTTCCGGACTTGAAGATATAATGCATACCATAAATCAGGATGTTACTTCGGTTTCCGCAATCAATGCACCGGATACTCTTGAGGAAATGCTCATATATAAGACGATTATTCTTGATAATTGTTATAGACCTGATCTGCCGGAAGGCTTCCTGAACAATCTTTCGGATTACGTGAAGGAATACGGTGGAGGACTGATCGTAACCGGAGGAGATGCTAGTTTTGGACCGGGAGGATACAGAGAAACATCACTTGAAGAAGTTCTGCCGGTAAGTATGACACCTAAAGGACTTAATGAAGCTCCGTCGATGGCTATGGTAATGGTAATAGATCATTCGGGCTCCATGTCATCTGAGGTTGCCGTAAATGCTCTTACCGGTCAGGCTGACGGAAGATCCAAGCTTGCGATAGCACTTGCTGCGACAGTCGAAGCGATAAATAACCTGACTCCGGGTGATTATGTCGGAGTAGTTACATTTGATGATTCATATGAATGGACTCAGCCTATCGGAAAGGTTGAGGAAGTTAAGGATTCGGCTATTAAGGCGGTCATGGCAACTCCTGCAGGAGGCGGAACGGTAATATCACCACCGCTTAATGATGCAGTGGATAAGCTGATCGGTACGGATGTCGGAATTAAGCATATCCTGCTGCTTACGGACGGTGAAGGAGAAACTCGGGATTTTTCTGACGTAATAAAAAAATGTAAAGATAATAATATAACTTTATCAACTGTTGCAGTAGGAAATGATTCCGATCAGTCGCTTCTTGAAATGCTTGCGAGAGAGTGCGGGGGAAGATATTATTTCTCGGCATCTGCATCCGAGGTTCCGAGAATATTTGCCGAAGAGGTTTATATGTCCGGTACGGCATACTTTAAGAAGGGTGAGTTCGGCCTGGCAATGAGACAGACCAATGAACTTGTAAAAGGACTGTATCCGGAAGGAACTCCGATAATTACGCAGTATGTAGCATGCTCGGCAAAACAGAATGCTACGGAAGTTATGATCAGTGAAGAGGAAGATCCGATTCTTTGTTGCTGGCAGTACGGACTCGGAAAGACTGTTGCCTGGACGACTACGGCATCGGGAACCTGGAATGAAGGTTTTGCCGGAATGACGGATTATGCCCAGATGTGGAGAAGGATACTCGATTATTCCTGTAACCAGATAAGCAGCTCGGGTGATGATATCCGCGTTGAGAAGTCGGGTGAAAGGCTGATTATCAATTATACAGCCGGTGACTTTGGAGAGAACACAGAGATTGAAGGCGTTATCACTTCACCTTCCGGTGAAACCGAGAAGATCAATTTTACAGCTGACAGTCCGGGACATTATTCGGCGGATGCTATTCCGTCGGAGATGGGAATCTATAACATAAATGTACGACGTAAGAACGGAGAAGACATTGTAGCTGCACAAAATGCAATAGCAACAGTACATTTCTCAGATGAATACAGACATCTTTCAAATGAAAGATATATCAGATATATCAGTGAAAACGGAAAGATACTTACAGTTAAGGATAAGCTGTTTGAAAAGATCCGAGTTAAGAAGAACGGAAGAAGAGATATTACAACGCTTCTTATCCTGATCTCACTTTTTATGCTTCTTGCGGATATAATCATCAGAAGATTTAATTTTTCAATTCCGAAGCATTTATTCCGTAAGGGCAAAAAGGAAATGGTATATGAAGGTGCTAAAGCGGGAGATAGTGATACTTCAGGCGGAGCGTTGAACCGGCGTACTCAGAAAGAGAAGAATTCTGCAGGGACACCCGTTTCGGGAGGACAAAATGCCGGAGGATTTTCCGAAATGGAATCTATGGGAGGCATGGCCGGAGGATATGCGGGAGCGAGACCTGCGGGAGGACAAAATGCCGGAGGATTTACGGGAGCGAGACCTGCGGGAGGTATGTCAGCCGGAGGATTTGCCGGAAGTGACCCTGTGGCCGGTCAGCAGACAGCTGCGCCGGTTATGAATGATACGAAGGCTATGAAAAAAGCACAGAAGAAGGCAGCAAAGAAAGATAAAAAGGCAAAACAGCAGCCTCAGGATAGTGTACTTGATACATCGCTGCTATTACAGAAAAAACAGGATAGAAATGATTTTAAGAGGTGATGTCGATGTCAACAAAAGATTCAGTTCTTGAGATGCTTGAAAAGAATAGGGGACATTTTGTGTCGAGCAAAGATATGATATCGGAAAATGACGTTTCGAGAAATGCAATCTGGAAGGCCGTTAACGAGCTGAAGAAAGCAGGTTATGATATTGATGCAGTAACCAATAAGGGGTACCGACTCAGTGCTGATTCCGATGTAATATCGATTCCGTCAATTTCCTCATATATGAATGATAAGGAGATTGCAGATAAGATTATTATCTATGATGAAGTGACTTCAACTAATCAGGCAGCTAAACTCAGTCTTATCATGGAAGATTATGATAAGAGTATAATTATTGCCAGACGTCAGACTGCGGGAGTCGGACACAGCAGTTCGCATTATGATTCTCCGGAGGGTGGAATATATATAAGTATAGTGATAAAACCCGAGCAGTTATATCATGGTAAAAAGCTGAAGGCTGAATCAATAGGAAAAGCTGTAGCACACACGATAGAAAAACTGACATATAAGAAGACAGAACTAGATAGGTCAACTAACAGGATATATATAAATAAGAAAAAGGTCTGCGGTATCCTTACTGAATATATGGCAGACCTTGAAACAGGAAACATATCCTGTTATATAATCGGAATCGGTATAAAAATGAAGGGCATCAGAAAGAATCTGATGATCGCAAAGGTTATAGAAGAAATATACAGATTGTAGTTTACTTAAGGTGTCAGATTAATTAAGCCGTCCGATATTCTTCAATAAAGCAGTATCGTTTTTAATAGTGGAGCCT
The DNA here is from genome assembly GCA_946405625.1 of uncultured Lachnospiraceae bacterium. Taxonomy (GTDB): domain Bacteria; phylum Bacillota; class Clostridia; order Lachnospirales; family Lachnospiraceae; genus Eubacterium_Q. Next base: position 102,417 of record CAMJHQ010000001.1, read on the forward strand.
GTTGTGGTAAGCATATTTCCTGTGATTGCCGCACTGGCTCCGCTTTTATATGCAGCTTCTCCATTGCCTGAAATAAGGCGCCTTCCGGCAGCAAGACGGATGTCTGCTTCAGGATTGATGAATTTGAATATCGATACGGTTCTGAGAATTTCTTCCTCAGACAAAATCGGTAGATTTTCGAGAGGTGTATTGCGGATCGGTATAAGCACATTTATCGGTATGGATCTGATGCCGAGTTCTGATAGAGTGAGAGCCATATCTATACGGTCATCCATAGTTTCACCCATACCGATTATTCCGCCGGAACATACAACTAGTCCGGCACTCTGAGCCCGTCTTATATTTTCCAGTTTATCTTCGAAAAGATGAGTTGTGCATATATCAGGAAAAAATCGTCTTGAAGTTTCTATGTTGTTATGATAACGACGAACTCCTGCAGCATATAGTCTCTGAAATTGTTCTGTAGTAAGAAATCCGAGTGAAGCACATAGAGAGATTGGCAGAGCTTTGCTAAGACGCGTATAAATATCCATAAGCTTTTCAAATTCCTCATCTGTCGGTCCCCAGCCGGAGTTTACGATTGCAAAACGGTTCACGCCCTCAGCCATATCAGATGAAGCCTTCTCGTAGATTGTGTCATAGTCCAGCAGATCATATACGTCGCAGCCTGTATGATTGAAGGCTGACTGGGCACAGTATTTACAGTCCTCTGTACATCTGCCGCTTTTTCCGGAGATTATGGAACAGAGATCGACCTTATCACCCGAAAAATGTTTTCTTAATCTGTCAGCTTCTGCTGACAGGGATTCTAAAGAAACATTTTTTAGAAATTCAAGGTGATCTTTCGATGTGAGACGACGTCCTTCGATTATTTCATTTGTTAATTTATTCAGATCCATATTTATAAGTCTCCTGTATTATTCTTCGCTGATCCTGCCGCGGATTGACAGAAGCGAAATGACAAGTGATACGCCCATACCCATAAGAGGCAGGTAAGATGCGGTATTTCCTAAGTATTCCGCAACAGCGGGGATCTTGATCAGATAAGTAGATGTTATTCCGAACAGCCCGCCGAGTATAACTCCCGAAAGCCAGATGACTTTATGCAGGTTTCTTTTGTTGTGGCAGAAGATTGCCACGGTAAGCGGGAATATTACTCCGGGTGTATATATCGAGTAAGCACCGGTGAGAAGACTCATAATGTTGCTCTTTCCGCCGAATGCGAGCAGAGCAGCCAGTATACCTATGATCAGTGTGGTTATACGTACATAGCTTACATTTTCTTTCTTAAGAATATCCTTTGTAAAAATACTTGATGAATTGATCAGACATGTATCTGTGGAAGACAGGATGGCTGACAGAAGTCCGAGGATAAGCAGGATTCCGAGAGGCTTCGGTACAACATTTCTGATATAGAAAAGAGCACTGCCGGATATCTCGTCGGCTGAAGCATTTGTTCTTATCCACATGCCGATCATTGTAATTACGAAAGAAAAAAGAATAAGGAATATTCCACCGAGAAGTGCGGAAATTCGGGCGGTACGTTTATCCTTTGAAATGAAATTACGGGACAATATATCAGGTCCGAGAAAATATACGCCGCCTATTACAAAAAGCTGAGTGAAGAGATTTACGGGAGTGTAATCCTTGTTGAGGAACTCTATATTTCCGATTATCTCACTGTTTGATCCTCCATGCATGGCATACAGGAAGATCATGCATATTATTATGCTCAGAATTATTACGATCGATTGAATCTTATCTGTACGTATTACCGAACGCTGACCGCCGACAAGTGTATATATAAGAATGATCACTGTAACTGTGATGCTTATAGCGGTACTGTCTTTACCTGTTGCGAGTGTTATCAGGTTTTTCATGGCAACGAGCTGACCGGCTATTACGCCTACCCATGAAATAACTATAATAAGTGCGAGAAGCATTTCAGCAGCGGGACCTACGGTTTTTCGTGCAAGGTCCGGAAGTGTATCGGCACCTATACCGCGAACTTTTTCGGAAAGAAGAAATGACTGAAGCAGTAGTCCGACTGCTCCGAACATGAGCCACCAGATTCCGGGAAAACCGATTGAATATACAGTGTCTGTGATGCCGATAGTTGTTGAGGCACCTATAATGGTTGCAAAAAGTGTCATGGTAACTGCAAGAATACCCTGCGATTTTCCTGCGACTACATAGTCTGAAAAACTTTTGACATTTTTTAGATCAAGAAATCCGAGGATCAAAAAAAGTAACAGGTATATGATGAGAGCTGTGAGAAAAATGCTGTCCATTTATATAAGTCCTTTCAGAATCATTTAAATGTAATTTGGTGTGTATCTGTTTAAAACCTTACGTAGGATAACATGATGATTTTTGAATGTCAACATTGTTTGTTTTTCAGGGTGACAATTATCATTTGCTTGTCAGGGGAGCAAATGCATGGATGAAATGCAGTTTCTTAACCGCGGGGGTGGAGTTTTATCCGTCGGAATGATATAATAACAGCTTACAGATGTTATAAATTCATGATTCATGATAAACGGAAAGTGAAATATATGAAAAGTTTATTTATTGCGGAGAAACCTTCGGTTGCCCAGCAGTTTGCTGATGTCCTTGGTGTCAAGGGCAACAAGGGTGCAGGGTATATCGAGCAGGGTGACAACATAATAACCTGGTGCGTGGGACATCTTATAACCATGAGTTATCCGGAAGCATATGATCCGAATATGAAGAAGTGGGCACTTGCAACAATCCCGTTCATTCCGGAGAAATATAAATATGAGGTTATAGGTGCTGTTTCAAAGCAGTTTAATATAGTTAAGAAGCTTCTTACAAGAGACGATGTGGGAACTATATATGTCTGCACCGACTCGGGACGTGAAGGAGAATATATATACAGACTGGTTGATGAAATGGCAAAGGTTCCGAAGACTAAGGATAAGAGAAGAGTCTGGATCGATTCCCAGACAGAGGAAGAAATCCTCAGAGGCATCAAAGAAGCAAAGCCGCTCTCGGAATATGATAATCTGAGTGATGCGGCATATCTTCGTGCAAAAGAAGACTACCTTATGGGTATAAACTTTTCCAGAGCATTAACACTTAAATATTCTTACGGGATCAAACAGTATCTGAATACAGATAAATGCGTGATCGCAGTAGGCCGTGTTATGACCTGCGTACTCGGAATGATAGTTAAGAGAGAGCGTGAGATCAGGGAATTCGTTCCGACACCTTTCTACAGAGTTCTGGCCGATATATGCAAGCAATCTGATGACAGTTCTGATGAGAGTCTTCAGAAGATATTTGAAGCTGAGTGGCATGTTTCCAAAGGAAGCAGATATGAGAACAGTCCGCTTCTTTATAAGGAGAATGGATTCAATAAGAGAGAGGATGCGGAAGAGCTGATAAAGTATCTTTCCGATCCGAAGCCGATTGAGATGAAGGTTAAGTCGGTTACAAAGAAAACGGAAAAAAAGAATCCGCCAACTCTTTATAACCTTGCCGAGCTGCAGAATGACTGTTCAAGATTATTCAAGATAAGTCCGTCCGAAACACTTGCGGTCGTACAGGAATTATATGAGAAAAAACTGGTTACTTATCCGAGAACCGATGCGAGAGTTCTTTCTACAGCGGTTGCAAAGGAGATTGATAAAAATCTTAAGGGCCTTATGAACTATAATAAGGAGAACCTGAATGCATATGCGGCAAATGTTGTAAATCAGGGGGCTTATAAGGGACTCGCAAAATCAAAATATGTTAATGATAAACTGATCACAGACCATTACGCCATTATCCCTACAGGTCAGGGACTTGGTGCGCTCGGAAGTCTGGATTCTCTGAAGAACAGCGTATATGAACTGATTGTCAGAAGATTTCTTTCGATTTTTTATCCTGCAGCCGAATATCAGAAGGTTGCTCTGGTTCTTGAAAGAAACGGAGAAGAGTTTACTGCTTCCACAAAGCAGCTTGTAAAGCCCGGATATCTTATGATAGCAGATAAGAATTTCGGGAAGAAGAAGGCCGCTTCCGATACAGGAAATGATTTCGTAAAGAAGGATGATTCCGACGGACAGGACGGAAAGGATGATCCGTCGGGTGAAAATGAAAATACTGTAATGAGTCAGGATGTTATAGATTATATTTCCGCTCTCAAAAAGGGTGCAGTTCTTATGTGCGGCGGCTTTGATATTAAGGAAGGAAAAACTACGGCACCGAAGAGATATTCTTCCGGTTCGCTTATTCTTGCAATGGAGAATGCCGGACAGTTGATCGAGGATGAAGAGCTTCGTGAGCAGATTAAGGGAAGCGGTATCGGAACATCCGCAACGCGTGATGCGATTATTACGAAGCTTGTAAATAATAAATATATAGCACTCAATAAGAAAACGCAGATTCTTACACCTACATTTCTCGGAGAGATTATTTATGATGTGGTATTGAGATCTATAAGCGGACTTCTCAGGGCTGACCTTACGGCAAGCTGGGAGAAAGGCCTTACGGGTGTTGCCGAAGGTACTATATCCGAGAAAGAATATATGGATAAGATGACGGACTATGTAACGAGAAATACGAATTTCGTTAAGGGACTGAATAATCAGTATCAGATGAATGCGGTTTTTGATCAAACAAAACCATTCTATAAAACAGGACAGAAAAAACAGGTTAAGGAATAGAAAAATAAAGTAATGAACAAAAGAAGTATAATATTCGGCATTCTTTCGATTGTTGTGATGATTGCGATTTTCATGTTCTCTGCAAAGGACGGGAATGAGTCTACAGACCAGAGCCTTAAAGTCGGAATGACAATAGGACGGATTACTGTTAAAAACTTTGAGGAGCTTCCAAAGGAAAAACAGATATCCTTTGCAAAGAAGATTAACTATGCAGTGCGTAAATCGGCGCATTTTACAGAATATATGATGCTTGGTTTTATGCTTGCAGGATTCTTCACGGGCATTAAAAAGCTGAAGCGTAGAATTCAGCTTCCTTCAGCCTGGATAGCCGGTACGCTATATGCATTCACGGATGAACTGCATCAGATGTTTGTTCCGGGCAGAGCCTGTCGGCTGTTTGATGTAATGATCGACAGCTCGGGCGTCCTTACGGGTGTTCTGGTTATGACTGTGATCTTATTCATTTCGGAGCTGAGAAGGAAAACAGTAAAGAAAAACAGTAAAGAAAAAACAATATAGAAAAACGATTAAATACACAGTGAAGAAAAACAGAATAGAAACGGTGTAGAAAAACAGGATATAGAATTGAACTTGCAGAATATGTATTAAAGGAGACAGTAAGTGAGATTTGTAGTTCAGAGAGTAACCTCAGCGAAGGTTGAGGTTGAGGGAAAGACAACAGGAGAGATCGGACTTGGATTCTTCGTTCTGATCGGAGTTGAGGAAGCTGATGATAAGGATATCGCGGATAAGCTTATCAGTAAGCTTATCGGACTCAGAATATTCAGTGACGAAAATGATAAGACGAATCTTTCCATAAAGGATGTAAACGGCGATCTGCTTCTTGTATCACAGTTTACGCTTTATGCCGATTGTAAGAAAGGAAACAGGCCAAGCTTTACGAGAGCCGGCAATCCTCAGCATGCGGAAGAACTGTATGACTATATAGTTGAAAAGTGCAGAGCGGAGCTTGGAGAAAACAGGGTAGGAACAGGAATGTTCGGTGAACATATGACCTGCAGTCTGGTGAACCAGGGACCATTTACGATCATCCTGGACAGTGCGGAGATCATGGCCAGATAATGCTCAGGAAGCGGACAATCCGCGTGGGGGCATTTGTAATTTTGAAAACAGAATTGATATATGAATTGTGAATTGAAATGGAGTTGTTATGTATAAAAATGTAGTATTTGATGTGGGAAATGTACTCGTTCATTTCAGATATAAAGAATATATGAGAGACCTCGGCTTCAGCGAGGATGTAGTGGAGCTTTTTTCCGACAAGGTAGTAAATTCTGCACATTGGAGCAGACTTGATGAAGGAGTTGCAGATGAAGATGAGGCAGAAGAATTCTTTAGAGGAGAGGTTCCGGGGTATGAGAAGGAGCTTGCCGAATTCTGGAAGCATCTTGAAGATATAGCAAGAGAATATGATTATTCGGAAAAGCTGATGATTGATCTGAAAGCCAAGGGATATAAAGTATATCTTCTTTCAAATTATCCGGATAAGCTTTCCGATATGCATTGGTCGAAATTTAAGTTTCTGAAGCAGATGGACGGATATATCATTTCTTCCAAGGTTAAACTGATAAAGCCGAATCCGGAAATCTATAAACTGCTTGAATCCAAATTCGGAATCAAGCTTTCCGAGTCGATATTTGTTGATGACAGGCAGATAAATGTAGATGCTGCTGAGAAGCTCGGAATGAAAGGAATTCTCTTCACAGGTATCGATGATCTGACTAAAAAACTAATTTTTTGTTAACTATATGTAAATATTCTGTAAATTGAACCAAAAATCTTGTATATAATTGTACAAATTTACAAATAAGTGTGTTACAATATGATTTAGTGTTATTTAGTTGCACGAGGAGAAGTCAAATGATACTTATAGACACACAAAAAGAAGAGTTTAACAAACTGAAGCATGTACGAATTTTCAGTAAGGTTGAGAATGAGAACCGCTTCAATGGCGATCTTCTTGTAATAGGACTCGGCGGCGTCGGCGGAAAAGTGGTAACGGCACTTAAACGTATGATGATGGGAAATATCAGCCGCGAGGACAATATCAGTTTTCTTCTGATGGATTCAGATATTCCAGCAATGGAAGCGACAATTAAGGATAGTAAAGAAGGTTATGGTCTTAATGCGCTTGAAGTGCTCAGTATTTACAGACCAAATCTCGGAGATATCCTTACAAGAGGTTTCAACAGCATGCCTGTTCAGGAGTCCCTGGCTAAGTGGATGAGTCCTGATTTTCCGAGGATTTCAATCGGAACTACAGGTGCCGAAGGAAACAGACAGATAGGAAGACTCATGTTTTCAAACGCTTACGAAGACATGAGGATTTTGCTTTTTGAAAAGCTTGAAGAGCTTTACAGTAAATCAAAGGGCGGTAAGCTGGATGTAATCATCGTTTCGAGTACAGCCGGCGGAACCGGAAGCGGTATTATCGCTGATGTAACATATAATATCAAAGCATACGGAAAGTCCAGAAGATGGACTGATTTTCGTGTCGGCGGATGTCTTATTACGCCGGATGCGCTTTTTGCAAACAAGTCTATTTATGAAAATGAAGATAAGAGAACATTGCTTCTCGCAAATTCACATGCAACACTTGAAGAACTGAGTCAGTTTATGCAGATTGCATATACAGGTGAGAGCTATAATTTCGAAAGCACAACTCACAGACTTACAATGAAAGAGAATATCTTCGATGCATGCATGCTTGTTTCCGGAAAGAAGGATGAACAGGGATATATCCCGGAGCATGTCATTTTCAATGATGTTGCGTATTTCCTTCAGAAGCTTGCAATCAACAAATATATAGATGATTCCGATAAGAACGGAAATCGTATGCTTATCAGAGATTCGTTCTTTGAAACAAGCAGCGTCGGTCTGTTCAAGGTTGTTAATGAATCTGATTATAAGATTCCTATCCGTGAGATTGAGAATATCTGCGAACAGGATGTATACAGCCGTGCCGAGAAGAAGCTTAATGAAATGCCGGAGAAGGATGAGAACATCAAGAAGGATGTGGATGATACCTTCGGAGAGCTTAAAACATTTTTTGCGGGTGAACCGGGCGATGAGATAAATCTCAGCGTTAACGGACTTATAAAGGTCGGACAGTATTCCAAGCAGCCTTACAAGCTTATCAAGAAGGGAACGGATGATTTCAGTACCATTCTTCAGAAACAGCTTGAGACCATTAAGACAGATATACCTGTAATTGTTAAGTCCATAAGAATCAAGCTTACGTCAACGCTTGACGGACATATAGATAAATATCTGAGACAGTTTGGTCCTTTTGTCACAATGAAGATGATAGGAGCCAGAAACATAGGTGGATGTGAAGAGGACGGAGGAATGATCCAGGAGGTAAAATCTCTTGAAACGGCCCTCAGTAATTACAGTCCTTTCAGCGAGTTTGAAAGAATAAGGGAATCTATTCTCGCAATTGTAAAGAAGAGATTCTTTACCTTCCCAAGTGCCAAGAGGGAAACCGAAAACGGTTATTATGAGGCCAGCATCAAGGATGCTCTTGCGAAGGAAAGAAATATGCTGATGGAGGAAATGAACCGTCAGGATGTTCTGGGTGATATAGTCCGTCAGTTAAGACATAGAGCTGAACAGATGGAAGATATCTATTCGCAGTTCGGAGTTGACCTTAATTCTGCAATCAACGGCCTTGCAAGTGACGGTAAGAGAATCGTCGGATTTATGATGAAGCAGGCAAAGCGTACCGAATTCCTTCCAAAGGATTATATTACTGACGAGAAAGTGGATCAGATGAAGTCGGGACTTATCAATTTCATGGTAAGCCATGAGAGTGATCTTGATAATGACAGACTGGTTCCGGTAAGTCAGGAGATGGAAAGAATATATAAGAACTTCCTCAACGGAATCGGAGTATATGCTCCGGAGAAACTTATATATAATGCATTTGCGGATGAGCAGCCAACTATGTCGGAATGCAATTTCGTATTTGTGGGTAAGGATAACGATCTTCGCCGTGCAACCATGAAGAAGGCTGCAAAGGCATTTGTAGACGGGGCATTTGAGAAGACAAAGAAGAAGAAGCTCTGCGAGCTTGTTCCGGGATTTGAGAATCAGGTTCTTAACAAGAAGTTTATTTCGCTTCCGGAATCAATGCCATTCTTCAGTCAGGCCGTTAAGGAAATCCTGATAGGAGCACCGTACAATGAAGATCCGGACTCTATCACAATGAACCCGGGTGAGCTTCAGATTTCAGTAGATAATTTCTTTATGGGAATACGTCCTTCAATGCTTGCTTGTGCCGAGGAAATGAAGGCGGCATATGATAAGGTGACAAGTGGAGGAAACTATTTCGGACTTCATGCGGATGAGTCCCCTAAACCGAAAGCATAATATGAATTATTTTATCTGCATCGGATATTTATATCCGATGCAGATTTTTTCTATATCGTCAAAAGTTTTGAGACGGAAATTATTAACAGCTGATTAAGTTTGAGATAGCTAACTAAAATAGTTGTTAATTGACGTTTTATAGGTTATAATATTATTCGCTGAGCTTTGGGAACGTTCAGCGGATTTTATGAGTAGTCTGATTTCAGACAGTTAACGAATTAATAATTAATTACACGGAGGTAATATATCATGTTAGTTTCTGCAACAGAAATGCTTAAGAAGGCAGTTGAAGGCCACTATGCAGTAGCTCAGTTCAACATCAACAACCTTGAGTGGACAAAGTCAGTTCTCCTCGAGTGCGAAGAGCTCAAGACACCGGTTATCCTCGGGGTTTCAGAGGGTGCAGGTAAGTATATGACAGGCTTCAAGACTGTAGCTGCTATGGTTAAGGCTATGGATGAGTCTCTCGGAATCACAGTTCCTGTAGCTCTTCACCTTGATCATGGTTCATATGAAGGTGCAAAGGCTTGTATCGAGGCAGGCTTCACATCTATCATGTTCGATGGTTCTTCACTTCCACTTGAAGAGAATATCGAGAAGACTAAAGAGCTTATCGCTATCTGCAGAGAGAAGGGCATTTCTCTTGAGGCAGAAGTTGGTGGAATCGGCGGTGAGGAAGACGGCGTTGTTTCTACAGGTGAGTGTGCTGATCCTGCTGAGTGTAAGCAGATCAACGATCTTGGTGTAGATATGCTTGCTTGCGGTATCGGTAACATCCACGGAAAGTATCCTGATAATTGGGCAGGTCTTCAGTTCCAGGTACTTGAGCAGATCAAGGCTGTTACAGGCAATACACCACTCGTTCTTCACGGTGGTTCAGGAATTCCTGATGAGCAGATCAAGAAGGCTATCGACATGGGCGTAGCTAAGGTTAACGTTAATACAGAGTGCCAGCTCGTATTCGCAGCTGCAACACGTAAGTATATCGAAGAAGGTAAGGATCAGCAGGGTAAGGGATATGATCCACGTAAGCTTCTTGCTCCTGGTGCTCAGGCAATCAGAGATGAAGTTAAGGACAGAGTTGCTGTATTCGGTTCAGCTAACAAGGCGTGAGAATATAATAAATTGAATTAAAGAAATCGGGCCGGGGAATGACATGTTCCCCGGTCTTTTTTCGTATATTTTTGTGGTATTATAGCCTATTTTATAGTAAAATAAAACGGATTATGGAAAAGTATATTCTGACAAATGACATAATTAAAAATCATACGGAAAGAATGTTGAATCTCAGGAAATTTTATCCGTTTTTCAGCATACTTGAGTCAGGGATAAGTGCGCCCTCTGAGAGCGGCAGCACTTCGCTTGATATGGGCTACATCACCCTTGCGGTTTTGAGATTTCTGATAAACGAGAATAACTTCAATGAACGCGAGGTTACGAGTCAGGAGATCAGGAAATTCATTGCGGAACTGCTCACAAGAGATTTTGAACTGTCGCTTTCGAAAGGCGATATGGAGTCTCTGACCGAGAACATTTTCGACAAGCTTACAAACGGCGGGAGAGCCTTTGAGATCAGTTTCTTTGATCCGGCGGACAGAAAGACGAAAGTGATCAGAGTAAGGCTGATCGAGGCGAATGTACGTGAGGCTGAGGTTACCTATAGTATTACCGAAGAGGGAATAGAGTTTTATCTTTCAACGAAGGAGATGAAAGATGAAAGCAGGATCAGTACAGATCAGCTGCTTCTTGAAAAACTGATCAAGGCGGAAAACTATTCCGGCGGTATTGATGTTATAAGCCGCATTAATCTTGAAGTGTCTTCTCTTCATAAGAAGCGTGATGAAGCGGTAGCCCTGCTTCTTTCGGATGTCCATGCCGGTACCGTGGCTGTGGATGAGTTTATGGAGAGTACTTCGAAATGGTTTGAGGAGGAAAGAAAGTCCTTCACAAAGAGCCGTGAGCTGGTTGATAAGGCTGCGGCAAGAATGGACAGGAGTTCCGGGGGAAAAGCGGTAAGAGATATAACAAGACTCGAAACACTTCTTAAGCAGGCTATTGACAATCATAGCAGACTTATCAAGGCGTCGGCCGAGTTATCAAGGTTTGCGGACGAAATGGTAAGCCGTAAGAAGATGCAGATCCTCAGGAATACATTTGATTTTGAAGAGGCACTGAGTTCACTTGAGAGAATAGATAAACCTGACAGACTTGCGGCACTTATAAGTCCGCTGCTTACGCCGAAATGTGAGAAGAGCTTCCAGATATCCATGATAGATTCTATCGTCCTGAAGAAGATAAATCAGGATGATATGGCAGAGAAGGTTGAGAAGGAAGCGGCTGATCTGAATTTCAGGTATGAAGATGAGATACTCTCCGAACAGACCGGTAAAAACTTTGCACTGCTCTTCAGGGAACTGCTGGAAAGACTTGAAAAGTGGGAAAAGCTCACGCTTCGTGAATATAATGCGATTCTTGAAATGAAGTTTACCGGAGACATTTATAAGAACAGAGATTACTTCGCGTATCTGGTACATTTATCAGAGAAAGACAGCTACAGTATAAGGAGCATGATCGATCAGCAGGAAACATTCCTGGAGGAACTGGCTGTCAAGTATATGTCAGATGCGGATCTGGAAAGATTTTCGGATATAAGATTCCGGATAGTTTTCGGAGACGAAGAGGTGGAGATTGAGGATTCATCCGTTACGGATATAACATTTGAGAGGATGTAGAGATGGAGGACAGAAGTCTGAACAAAGCGCTGGATATATACAGTGCACTTATAACCGGGCAGAGCATATCTCTAAAGGATAAGGCAACGGCGGAACTCTATAATGAGTTCTATGCGGATTCTGAGGTTTATGACATAACTACGAAGATACTTGCCAGGCAGGGACTTTCAATCTATGAATATAACGAATCGCTGTTTGTGACAGCGGGAAGCGGTAACAAGGTATTCGGTTATACGAACGATGAATTGAAGCGTATACTCGGCCTCAGGCTGAATGTAGAGCTTTATCTGGTGTTCTTTATAACTTATCATGCACTTCTGTATTTCTACAAATCTTCGGATACCTATCAGGTAAGGGAGTATGTGAGAGTTGACGAGGTGATAAACAGCGTGAACGATGATCTCAGGAAAATCCTTGGGGATGCGGCAATAGCTGAAGACCATAATGAGAACAGCTTTAAGTCGATAGCTTCACTCTGGGAAGGACTTCCTCCGTTTCTGAATGAGGACAGGGATCGTAACAAGGCATCCCGTGGTTCAAGATACGGAATGACAAAGCTTACTTTCAACTTCCTTATTGCCGAGAAGCTTTTTGTAAATGTGGACGATCGCTTCTATCCGACGGACAGGATGCATGCACTGGCAGAGAATTATTTTGAGGAAAACAGGAGCCTGATCAGAGAATATCTCGAGCAGGAAAAGGACAATGCCTAATATAAACAGAATCAGAGTAAACAATGTTAAATATAATTTCGGTACGCAGAGTTATGATGATTTCATAATGAAAATGTACGGCAGAAACACCTTGTATGACCTTGCGAACGGAGGCGGCAAGTCTGTTCTTATGCTGCTTCTGATGCAGTGCGTGATTCCGAATTCCACGCTTGATGATAAGCAGCCGATAGAGAAGCTTTTCAGGGGAAATGATAATACCTGCATACATTCTCTTATCGAGTGGAAGCTGGATGACTGTGATATAACAGAAGGACTCCGTTATATGACAACCGGCTTTGCGGCAAAGAAGGCAGGAGGCGGAAAGGATGCTGATCAGGTAACTATCGAAGGCGTTCAGACCGAGGAAGTATCTGCAGATGATGAGAAGACTACTGCAGAGATAGAGTATTTCAATTACTGCATTTTCTACAGAGATTACAACAAGAATGATATTATAAATCTTCCGCTCATAAAGGGTGAGGAGAGAATAACATATAAGGGACTTAAGAATTATCTGCTCGACCTTGCCAGAACCGACAAGAATATAATTGTAAAGGTTTTTGACAGGAAGGGCGAGTATCAGAGGTTTATAGCGGATTACGGACTTTATGAAAGTCAGTGGGAACTGATAAGAGGTATCAACCGTACAGAAGGTCATGTAAGAACGTACTTTGAAACTAATTTCAGAACAACGAGAAAGGTTATCGAGGACCTTCTGATAGAAGAGATAATAGAGAAAGCCTATGCTGTAAAAACAGCAGCTGCATCCGGAAATGCGGGCAATACCGCAAGTCTGCTCATGACTATTCAGGAAGAGCTTAAGACTCTTGCCGAAAAGAAGAAGAGGATAGCTGATTACGATCATGAGAAGGAACTGGTTCAGCTTCTTGCAGACAGAATAGGAACATTTGAGGAGCTTTTCAGAGAGAAAGAAAAGACTGCCCGTGGCTTTGCTGCAATCTACAGAACAATAGAGACAGAGAAGAAAAATGCGGACGAAGAGCTTGCAAAGCTTGAGCAGGAGCTTGAAGAGCTTTCGAACGGTTCGGACAGGATAAATCATGAGATCCAGCAGCTGAAGATCGAGATCACCAAGAAGGAAAGAGACGAGGCCGAAAAGAGGGCAGCACTTCTCGGGGAAGAACTTGAGAAGATCGAAGCTCTTATATCCGACAGAAGGAAGGATCTTAACGAGAGAATAGCAGCAGGCGAATATATAGATCTTCTTGATGCAAGAGAGAAGCTTGCCGCACTTGAGAATGAAAGACGTGCTGCGGAAAACGCACAGGACGGAAAAGTTGATAAGGGCTGTATAGCATATAATATCAGACTCCGCATGGAGGAAAAGGCTGCCGAGATAACAGGCAAGGAGCAGAAAATATCGAATCATATACACAAGCTTTCGGAGGAAAGAGATTCGATAGAAAGACTTCGTGATGCGGCAGTTCAGAATCTTGCGGTTATAGAAAGTAAGCTTCAGGACAGAGATGAGAAGTTTGCCGAGTGCCGGAGAAAGACCGAAGAACTTGGGGAAGGTCTCTCGGAGAGAAAACTTCTTCCACCGAGAGAGCTGCTTGATGAAGCATCAAGGAAGAAAGTAAAGACTAAGGCGGATATTGAACGTCTTACTGTCGAAGAAAGCAGAGTATCGGCTGAACTTCAGCAGCTTACACAGGAGAAAAATCAGCTCGAGCAGAAGGAAGCTATCCTGAAGGAGAATGAAGCCGGATTTAAGCTTAATATAGATAAGCAGCGTGAAGAAGCCGGAAGACTGAAGAGTCTAGCGGGCATTTACGGAATGAATGATGATTACAGTGGAGACAGCAAGTCTGTTGAGAAGCTTGCGGAACTGATCCAGTCTGCAATCAGAAAGGACTATATCAGAGTCCATGAAACAGGAAAAGCGGCAGAGCTTTCCGAAAAACGCCTGAAGGATATCGAGATGGGCGTTGTGCTTAAGCGTTCTGAAGATATTGAAAAGGTAAGAGAGTATATTATTACACGCCACAGTCATAGTGCGATAACGGGAATAGACTATCTTTCCGCTCTCGGAAGTGAGAAGCGTGCAGAGCTGCTTAAGGTAAATCCGTCGCTTCCGTATGGAATAATCGTAGAGGATCTTGCAGCTGTGACAGACGATCCCGGTCTCAGAGAGATAGAAACTTCTACGGAAGTTATGCTCTATGATAAGGAGAACCTTGACAGTGCTCATAATATTATCGGTGAAAATGTATTTGCAGTCAGACGCGGAAGTGACTATTTTACCGACGAAGAAACCGTTAATCGATTAAAGAATCTTGAAACTGAAAATCTCAGGAATCTGAATGAAGAGAAAAGAGCAGTTCAGGATATGCTTGCTACAAAGCAGGCAGACCTCGCATTTACGGAAATATATATCGGAAAGGGATATGATACCCTTGAAGAAAGAATAAAGGAAAATGAAAAACAGCTGAGAGCTGTGGAGGATAGTCTTCTTGAAGCTGAAGAACGTGAAAGACGCCTTCTTTCCGAAAAAGAAGAGTTCGAAGGTAAGCTTAATTCATGTGAAGCAGAGCTGAAACTTACAGACGCAGATATAGTCATTCTTCGAGAGATGGCGGAAATAGCCGAGGAAGAAAGACATCTTACACGTGATACTGCAGAGCTTAAAGCTTCAAAGGATAGTACTGAGCAGGCACTTTCTTCAAATGAAATGAAGCTCAGGAAGATTTCATCCGAGATGGCAGATTTGGAAGCTATGAACAGTCAGCTTCGGGATGAACGCCGTGAGATGGATTTCAACTGGGACAAGAAGTATTCGGTTTATTATACGGATACGGTAAGACCAGACCTTAATATGTCACTTGCAGAGCTCGCATCATTATTTGACAGGCAGGCTGCTGACGGAGAGGGCGAAGTGTTCTCGAGAGAGAAAGAAAAGCTTCTCAGAGATACTCTTTCCGACAGCGTGAGAAGACTGGAAAAATCAATTGAAGATAAAGAAGTTGAATGGGCAAGGCTTGAAGAAAAAGCCAAGTCAGGACAACTCTTTAAAACTCCGGAGCAGGAACTCGGAAGTATCGAGGCTGATATAATGAAGCTCTCGGAGGATTATAAAGTCAAGGCTGAGCAGCATTCGGCTGTGAAAACGGACTTTGAAAGGATCATGGGAAAGCTCGAGTATGCAGAGAAGGCACTTCATGATAAGTATGGTGAAGATATAGAACTTCCTCAGAATCTGGATCATGATAAGGAACTTCTCAGAAGACAGCAGGAGCTTACGGAACTCGAATCGAAGATTTCGGAGGCTGATAAGAAGCTTAAGAGTTTCAGAAGAAGAGTAAATGACAGCGAAGAGCTTATGCGTTATGCGGGACGTATAACCGAGAAGGAAGCTATAGATACATCGGGAGCGGAAATACTCGGACAGGACAGGGATCTGAGAGTGATGTTTGATGATCTCCTGCTTGATTATGACAGAATTAATAAGAAAATAGATCGTATCAAGAATGATACACTTAAGGTTAAAATGATGGTCGTCGATTCTCTTCAGACAGTTGGAGCTTTCCAGCTGGCGAATTCTGTAAGAGATGAAGTCGAGCTTCCGTCAACCAGAAGAGAAGCGGATGAACTTCTTAAGAAGCTTAACTCTGAGGCCGAGCTTATCACTCTCGAGAAGGAAAGGATAGAGACCGGACTTACAAGTATGGAGAAGCTGCGTGAGAGTTTCATCGATCAGTGTATAGAGAGATGTCTGGATGTTAAGACGGAACTCGGAAAGCTGCAGCATTTATCTGAGATAACTCTCGGAGATGAAGATATAGAAATGATCAAGCTGTCGATTCCTTATGTAAAGGATGAATTTATGAAAGACAGAATGTCAGACTATATCGACAGGATAGTTGCCGAGCTTGATAAGAAAGCATCAGAAAGTGAGAGACAGAAGTTCCTGAATCAGAGTCTTTCGATGAAGAAGCTTTTCAGTGTTATCGTAACCGATATGAACCGTATCAAGCTTTCGCTTTATAAGAGAGAGCGAATCAAGGAGCAGAGCAGATATCTGAAGTATGAAGAGGCTGTCGGAAGTACGGGACAGTCACAGGGTATTTACATACAGTTCCTGATCTCTGTTATAAATTATATTTCGGGAATGTACTCTTCGGGTGATGGTCAGAAGAGAACCAAAACACTCTTTATTGATAACCCGTTCGGAGCAGCGAAGGATATATATATCTGGGAGCCGATATTCAGACTTCTTCAGGAAAACTTCGTACAGCTTGTGGTTCCGACTCGAGGCGCCACTCCGGAGATTACAGGAAGATTTGATATTAATTATATACTCGGACAGCAGAAAACAGGAAAACGCTCGACAACAGTTGTTGTTAATTACAGCAGCAAGACTGATACAGAAGAACTTGAATATATCCAGCTGGATTATGAACAACAGACTTTCGATTTTGTCTAAGATAAGCGGTGAAATACATATGCTTTCCTGCTTGCAGGAAAAAGCATATGTATTACCACCGCAAGAAAGCATGAGGATGGAGCGATTTGTGTAAGCAAATCAGCGGAATCCGAATGCTTTCAGGATTGCGGGAGCAGCGAAGCTGCGCAGCAATCCGTATATCTTAGACATAGATATAAAGCAATAACCCAGCCACTAAAGCAATCCACAACCTGGAAAAGAATAGATCACACTCCCGGAGGATTTCTATGTACATTATCGATTCCAAAACAATAGTCACGCCTCAAAACGGACTGAATATATATCGTGGACGTACCGAGTCGAGCATTATCAGTATGGAACCGGAGATAACGGATATAGGTGTGAAGCCGGAAGCCGATATTCTTCTTGCGGGCACGCTTAAGAAGCGTAAGAGTAAGGGAATGATACTTGCGGGCAACATGGGTGATCCCTATAACGACCTTGAGAAGGAATACGGACTCATGCGTAAGAGTCTCAGGTATATCAGCTTCTATGATTTCGGAATAGTGATCACGACAAGAAGAGAACTGCTTCTCAGAGATATTGATCTTCTGAAAGAGATAAACAGGAAGACCAAGGCGGTTGTAGAGATACCGATTCCGTCGATAGAGATAGAAAAACTTAAACTGATAGACGGAGGCAGCCTCGGAGAGAGGATTGCACTTATGGAGAGCCTTTCAAAGGAAGAAATTCCTTTTATCATAAATATTTATCCGCTGGTGCCGTATGTTAATGATGATCCTGTAGTATTGAAGAGTATGCTCGGAGTACTGCAGTCATATAAGCCTGCGGCAATAGATCTCGGTGGGGCAAAAATACCGCTTATCAAAAAGCAGATGGATTTCTTCTATCTTGAATATCAGAAGAGATTTCCAGAAGAATACGGCAAGTATATTGATGTGCACGGACGTTCAAAGGAAATTATAATTGATTCCGAGATTGAACTTCGTGACGAAGTGAGACGTACGGCAACAAAGATAGGGGCACTCTGGAGTCCACCTGAAATTCTTGACTGGAAGAGAAAATACGAGAACAAACAGATGGGCGATCAGATCACATTTGACTTTGGGACAGAGTAGTGAAATAATGTGTGTCCGTAGAGAGTTAACTATTCGGTATGTGATATAGCACTGCCGGTTGATAATAGAGCATTTAGAGAAAGAGGAGAAAAATTATGAATTACAATGAAATGAGTTTGAAGCTTCATGAGGAAAACAAGGGAAAGATGGAGATTGCACTCAAGTGTCCGCTTGAGAACAAGGATGATCTTTCCACAGCGTATACACCGGGTGTTGCGCAGCCTTGTATCGAAATACATAACAATCCTGATGATGCTTATAAATATACACTTAAGCAGAATACGGTTGCTGTAGTTTCAGATGGAACAGCAGTTCTCGGCCTCGGAGATATCGGACCTCTTGCAGCAATTCCTGTTATGGAAGGTAAGTCAGTTCTTTTCAAGAGATTCGGTAATGTTGATGCATTTCCTATCTGCCTTGATACTACTGATGTAGATGAGATAGTTGAGACGGTTAAGAGAATAGCTCCTTCATTCGGAGGAATAAACCTCGAGGATATTTCTGCTCCGAGATGTTTCGAAATAGAGGAAAAGCTTAAGAAAGAACTTGATATTCCTGTATTCCATGACGATCAGCACGGAACTGCTATCGTATGTACAGCAGGACTTACAAATGCACTTAAGATTGTAGGAAAGAAATGGGATGAGATCAGCATCGTTATAAACGGTGCCGGTTCTGCAGGTATTTCAATCTGCAAGCTGTTCCAGAGCTTTGGAGCTAAGGACGTTATTCTTATAGACAGCCAGGGAGCTCTTGTTGACGGTGATCCGAGACTCAATCCGGCTAAGCAGGCAATCGCTGCAGTAACAAACAAGAATAAGGAAACAGGTAAGCTTGAGGACGTTATAAAGGGTAAGGACGTTTTCATCGGCGTTTCTGCACCTGGCGTTCTGACAAAGGAAATGGTTGAGACTATGGCAAAGGATCCGATCATTTTTGCTATGGCAAATCCTACACCGGAAATCATGCCGGATGAAGCAAAGGCAGGCGGAGCAAGAATAGTTGCAACAGGCCGTTCGGATTTCCCAAATCAGATCAACAATGTGCTCGTATTCCCGGGAATCTTCAGAGGTGCGCTGGATGCGAGAGCTACAGGTATTACAGAGCCTATGAAGGTAGCTGCTGCAAAGGCAATCGCTTCAATTGTAACAGATGAGGAATTAAATGAGGATTACATTATCCCTAATCCGTTTGATGATCGTGTAGCACCTGCAGTTGCAAAGGAAGTTGCCGAAGAAGCAAGAAGATCGGGAATAGCACGCGCATAATATAATCACAGCCTTCCCATCACGGGGAAGCAGAGAATTGAGAAAATCACAGCCTTCCCATCACGGGGAGGCAGAGAATTGAGAAAATCACAGCCTTCCCTTCTTAAGGGGAAGGCTTGATTAAAGATGAAGGTTAACTAAATTACGGAGGAACATAAATGGGTGACATACAGAAGCTGACAAATGTTCAGAATACGGTAAACACTGTAATTAAAGGTAAGGAACACGTTGTAGAAAGTGTGCTTGCTGCAATAATTGCCGGAGGCCATATCCTGATGGAGGATATACCGGGAGTTGGAAAAACAACGCTCGCAATGACATTTGCGAGAGCTCTCTCGCTGGATTATAAGAGAACGCAGTTCACACCGGATGTTCTTCCGAGCGATATTTTGGGTTTCTCAATGTATAACAGTGCGACTAAGGAATTCGAGTATAGACCGGGAGCGGTATTCTGTAATCTCTTCCTTGCAGATGAGATCAACAGAACAAGCCCGAAGACACAGTCGGCTCTGCTTGAGGTTATGGAAGAAGGAACAGCTACTGTCGATGGAGTAACCAGAGCACTTCCGGACCCATTTACTGTAATAGCTACGGAAAATCCATACGGTTCATCCGGAACACAGATGCTTCCGGAATCACAGCTCGACAGATTCATGATCTGTGTATCTATGGGATATCCGGAACATGAAGATGCAGTAGCAATCCTTAAGGGAAATGCATACAATCCGGTAAGTCATGTAACACCGGCACTTGGTCTGCAGGAGCTTAAGCAGTTACGTGATGAATGTAATAATCTTTTCATCAGAGATGAGATATATGAATATATAGTTGACATTGTAGAGGAAACAAGAAGAAACAGCCTTTTCTCTATGGGAGCAAGTCCTCGAGGAACAATAGCTATCCTTAAGATGGCAAAGGCAATGGCGATAATAGACAATCGTGATTTTGTTACTGCAGAGGATGTGCAGAAGGTTGTAAGAAGTACACTCGGACACAGAATAAAGCTTGGACAGCGTTCCCGTGCCGAAGGTATAGATATGGATAAGGCAATCAAGCTGCTTCTTGAGACAGTCAGAGCTCCGAGAAGTTAGCATATTATATTTCGGATAGTACAAGAGGGTAGTACCGGAATCCGGAGATTCAAATGGGGTAACTGTTTCAGGGTTTTGGAAATATACAGGAGAATTAAATGTCTATATCAGAATATGAAAAAGCGAAGAAACTCGGCGATAGAGCCTTTCGAGCAGATATTTCGAAGGGTGTTCATCCTTATCTTCCGGTTCTGGATGATATCCTGACCAAGGAGGATATAGTTGGAGAGGTAAGTCTCGGCTTAGTAAATATTCCGCTCGACAGAGTTATCGGAACAAGTACGGCCTCGAGAACGAATACATTTGCCCGAAATTTTATGCCTGTTATGGACATAAATACAGAGTTCGGTCTAAAGTGGTCATCACTTTGTGACTCTCATCTGGCAGAAGGAATTCACGATCCTATCAAGGTTTATGAATTCATGAATTATTATTATGTCATAGAGGGTAACAAGCGAGTCAGCATATTAAAATATTTTATGGCTGATTCGATATCGGCTTTTGTAACGAGAAAGATACCTAAGCTGAGTGATCGTAAGGATATAAAAATCTATTATGAGTTTATGGATTTTTATAAGAAGACAGGTGTGAATTATATCTGGTTTTCAAATGAAGGCAGTTTTGCGAAACTTATCAGTCTCGTGGGTGAGGATAATGCGCCGGAGGATATGAGTGTCAGCTCCTTTGGAAGTGTTGCCGAAACCGCTGGTGAGGTAAAGGTGGTCACCAGAACCGAGATCGGAAAGGTATGGAGTGAGGATAAGATCAGAGAATTCAAGGCCTCATACTACAGATTTGAGAAAGCCTTCAAAGAACAGAACGGAGGCAAGCTGGTTCATATAACTCCGGGTGATGCATATCTCGGACTGCTCGAGCTGACGAGCTTCGACAGACTCGCCGGGATGACGTATGATGAAACGGTAAAGGCCATTAAGTCGGTATGGCAGGAATTCCTGGTAATGGAAGAACATTACAAGGTTGAAGTGTCACTCAATCCGCCTGAAGCAAAAAGGTCGCTTATATCACATATTCTTCCGGCAAGCTATTCGGCAGCGAAGCCTCTCAAGATCGCATTTATCTATGACAGAGAGCCGGCACAGTCTGACTGGCTGTATGCTCATGAGCTTGGACGCAATCATATCAAGGAAGTTTTCGGAGACAGGATAGTTGCTCTGAAGATCACATCTGCGGCAACCGAAGAAGAAGCCATTGACGCAATGACGGAACTTATAGAGAAGCAGGGCGTAGAGGTTATTTTCACGACAACGACAAGACTGCTTGATGCCAGCCTTAAAACTGCCATAAAGTATAAGAACATAAAGATATTAAATTGTTCGCTCAATACTTCACACAGATATATAAGAAATTATTATGCAAGACTTTATGAGGTTAAGTTCCTTTCGGGCATGCTTGCGGGAATCATGACTGAAACAGGGAAAATCGGTTATATAACAGATTATCCTATTTTCGGAAATGTAGCTAACATCAATGCTTTTGCTCTGGGTGCAAGTATGGTGAATCCCGGATGCAAGGTTTATCTTAAGTGGACTACAATGAAGGAATCGGGCGGTATCAGTGAGATATACAGATCTCTTGAAGAAGATGAAGGCGTCGATATAATTTCCGATCAGGATATGATCACACCGAACAGGGCATCGAGAAGATTCGGATTATATAAGGTGAAGAATTCGGAACCCCTTAATATGGCGATGACTGTATATAACTGGGGAGTTCTTTATGAGAAGCTTATAGATCTTATAATAAATGATTCGTGGGCAATTGCTGATTCAGAGAAGGAAAGCACACCGATAAATTACTGGTGGGGACTTTCATCGGGAGTTGTAGATCTCATCTTATCAGAAAAGCTTCCGATGCAGGTGGAAAGAATAGTAAGTACGCTGAAGGGACTTATGATACGCAACAGATTCGTTGCCTTCTCGGGCGGTATAGTATCGCAGGACGGAACCGAGCGTTGTAAGCCAGATGAAGAAATGAACATAGACGACATTATCAAGATGGACTGGTTATGTGAAAATGTTGTCGGAAAGATTCCGTCCAAGGATGAACTCAGAGAAAGAGCGCGTCCGATAGTTGAAATGAAGGGTGTTATTAAAGAAGATAATGAAGATACTTCTGTTAGCTGATCTTGAATCAAGGTATATATGGGATTTCTTTGAGAAATCAAAGCTGGAGGGTATAGATCTTGTGCTTGCGGCAGGAGACCTTGCACCACAGTATCTGTCGTTTATTGCTACATTTACGACAGCTCCGGTTTTATATATTCATGGAAATCACGATGCGTGTTACGATGATACTCCGCCGGAAGGCTGTATATGTATAGATGATACGATCTATAACTTTCAGGGTCTCAGGATTATGGGGCTCGGAGGAAGTATGGCATATAACATGGGGAAATACCAGTATAGTGATAAGGAGATGAGAAACAGGTATTTAAAGCTGAAACCTAAACTGTTTCTTTCCAAAGGGATAGATATTCTGCTTACGCACAGTCCGGCTTACGGTATCAACGATCAGGAGGATATACCTCACAGAGGTTTTAAGGTGTTCAATACAATCCTGGATAAGTATGAGCCAAAGTATTTTATACATGGCCACGTACATATGAATTACGGAAAAGGAATCAAGAGGGTTGATACCTACAAGAATACAACGATAATAAATGCATTTGAAAGGTATACGTTGGAAATATGATTGACAATAGTGAGATAAATATTCTTATTGATAAGTATGTAGATTTCTGTGGAGACAGTGGACGGATCGATCAGACACTCTATCAGAAGTATGATGTTAAGAGAGGACTGCGTGATTCGGACGGGAAGGGAGTTCTTACAGGTCTTACCGAGATATCCGATGTTAACGGTTTTAAGATGATCGACGGAGAGAGAACACCGATCGAAGGTGAACTCTATTTTCAGGGATATAATATCAAGGATCTGGTTGAAGGTTTTAAGGGAAGCTGCCATGGATTTGAGGAAACTATATTTCTTCTGCTCTTCGGTGAACTCCCTACGGAAACACAGCTGACAGAGTTCATGAAGGTACTCGGTGAAATGCGCCCTCTGCCTGATAATTTCAACAGAGACGTTATCATGAAAGCACCGAGCCATAATATAATGAATGCGCTTGAGAGATGTGTTCTTACACTTTATACATATGATGAGGATCCGGATAACATTTCCATAAGACATGTGCTTGAACAGTCACTCGGACTGATCGCACGTTTTCCGGTAATTGCTGCTTACGGTTATCAGAGTTATAAGCATAAGTTCCATGATTCGAGTCTGATCATACATAGACCTAAGCCGGAGCTTTCAACTGCCGAGAATATACTTCGTCTTCTGAGATCCGATCCGAAGTATACCAAGCTTGAAGCGGCAGTTCTGGATATATGCCTTGTGCTTCATGCAGAACATGGTGGTGGTAATAACTCTACATTTACATCGCATGTTATTACAACCTCAGGTACAGATACATATTCAACAATAGCAGGTTCTCTCGGATCACTTAAGGGACCTCGCCATGGTGGTGCAAACCTGAAGGTTCAGCAGATGTTTGCCGATATGAAGAGTACAATATCCGATTGGGAGAATGAAAAGGAGATATCCAATTATCTTCAGGGACTTCTGGATAAGAAGGGATTCGATCATTCGGGACTTATATATGGAATGGGTCATGCAATCTACACACTTTCGGATCCTCGTGCGGTTATCCTCAAAGAATATGCCAGACAGCTTTCGGAAGAGGAAGGCTTCGAGAAGGAGTTTGCACTCTATGACAGAGTTGAACGTATCGCGAAGAAACTCATAATGAAGAATCGAGATATGAAGAAACCGGTATGTGCGAATGTCGACTTCTACAGCGGACTTGTATATACAATGCTCAGAATTCCTATGGAGCTCTTTACACCGATCTTCGCTATAGCACGTATAGCAGGATGGTCGGCTCACAGGATCGAAGAGCTGGTTAATAACGGAAAGATTATCAGACCTGCATATAAATATGTGGGAGAGCATAAAGAATATTTACCTATTGAGGAGAGAGATTGGTAATATGTGGTTGGCAGACAGATGGAAAGATTATGAGGTTATAGATACATCCCGTGGAGAGAAACTTGAAAACTGGGGAGGTTATATACTTCTAAGACCTGATCCTCAGGTTATATGGAATACCGAAAATGCTGCACCGGAATGGAAGAAGCTGAATGGACATTATTTCAGAAGCAGTAAGGGCGGCGGTGAATGGAAGACATATGATCTTCCGGAAGAGTGGAGCATCAAGTATGATCTTAAGATCGGAAAGCAGCTGACCTTTAATCTGAAGCCTTTTGCTTTTAAGCATACGGGAATATTTCCGGAACAGGCAGCTAACTGGGACTGGTTCTCATCACTGATCAATAAGGCAGTTACGGAAGATGGCCGTACAGCAAGCAGTGAGAAACCGATCAGAGTTTTAAATCTTTTTGCTTATACAGGCGGTGCGACACTTGCGGCTGCAGCTGCGGGTGCACATGTTACTCATGTAGATGCATCCAAGGGAATGGTCGGATGGGCAAAGGAAAATGCGGTATCATCCGGACTTGGCGAAGCTCCGATAAGATGGCTTGTAGATGATTGCAAGAAGTTCGTTGAGCGTGAAATCAGACGCGGCAACAAGTATGAAGGAATCATAATGGATCCTCCATCATACGGCAGGGGCCCGAAGGGTGAAGTATGGAAGATAGAAGAATCTGTTTATGAGCTGGTTGAGCTTGCAGCACAGCTTATATCTGACGAACCACTGTTCTTCCTCATCAGTTCATATACTACAGGACTTCAGCCGGGAGTACTTACATATATGCTCGACAGAGCAATCGTTGCAGAACGCGGTGGTAAAGCAGAGGCTTCCGAACTCGGACTTCCGGTACGCGAAGCTGGGGCACCGCTTCCGTGCGGAGCTGCAGGAAGGTGGACACTGAAATAATGTAATTTACAGTTTATATTTTCTATAAGAAATGGTATAAGTCTATCAGGATAGAAATAAATCATAATGTGTTCAAGTCGAAATCCCCGATAGTTGACGGCTAACGGGGATTTTTTCACGATATTATAGAAAGAATATTATAGAAAGATAGGTTGCAAATGAATAATAAGAACGGATTTTGGACGCTGCGATATACGCTGATAAATGCGTTGTATTTCGCGGCGTTCTGCACGATACATGCACTTGCTGCAGTGTATCTTCTAGCAAATGGATTTTCAAATACAGAGGTTGGAATACTGCTTGCGGTTGCTAATATCACATCAGCGTTATGTCAACCTATAATTGCAGGTGTGATCGATAAGCCGGGCTGGCTTACAAACAGAAGATTCATAATCATTGCGGTTACAGTCATAATGGCGGGCTCGATGATACTCATGGTATCGCATGAGAATAAGATACTGATATTCATAGTATATGCAATCATCTACATGATCCAATTTGCATATCAGCCTGTTATGACTGCACTGTATTTCGAATACGAGAAGGCCGGATGCAAGATTTATTATGGACTCGCAAGAGGACTTGGTTCTGCCAGCTTTGCAGTTACATCGGCTATAATGGGTGGAGCGGTTGCTAAAAGAGGAGTAGGAATACTTCTAATAATAAATGTGATCACTATGCTCCTTTCTGCAATAGTTGTATTTACATTTAAGAAACCTGACGAAAAAGAAGGCGGAAATAATGACAGTAAGAAAAGTCTCGGCTCCGGGAGCAGTGATACTTCGTCGGAAAATGATGAATCGGAGGCGCATAATAACTTTATTGACTTTGTTCGTACTTATCCCGCATTCGCGGTATTTCTTATTGCGACAATATGTTTCTACTTTGCCCACAATATGATCAATGATTTCATGATCCAGATCATCAGGAATCTTGGAGGAGGAGAGAAGGAACTAGGATATTCGAATTTCCTTCAGGCTATTCTGGAATTGCCGGTAATGGCACTTATAGGATTGGTACTAAAGAAGATATCTTCAGGGAAAATGCTTGTCTTCTCGGGAGCGGCATTCTTCGTAAAGATACTTATACTTATCTTTGCAACAAGTATGGTTGGAATGTATACAAGCCAGTCATTCCAGCTTTTTGCTTATGCGGTATTTATACCTGCGGCAGCTTACTATGTAAATGAAACGATGAGTGAGCATGATCAGGTGAAGGGCCAGGCGTACGTCACCAGTGCGATAACGATAGGTGGTGTATTCTCGAATCTGATCAGTGGAGTAATACTGGATCATCTTGGTATCAAACCTATGCTGATAACCGGAACTATAGTTGCGGCAGTCGGAGTGGTTATCGCATTTTATGCCATGGTGGTCATGAAGCAGAAGAAAGCCTGACAGAAAGAAGAAACGACTCACATAGAAATTCTGATGGAAAGAAGAAACGGCACACAAAGAAAGTCTGACGAAAAGAAGAAAAGATTCATAAAGAAAGACTTGTATAGAAATTGCAAAATCCCCGGAACACTGATTTGGTGTACCGGGGATTTGCTATTTATAAATAGGATAACTTAAAAAGCTTAGTCTAAAAATAACTTGTTCATATATTTTGATTTAACTTTAAGAACATAAGCTGTCTTCTGTTCAAACGGATCATCCTTCTCATGGATAGAATATGGAATGTTTTCGCTGACAAGCTTATCGATAAGGCTGTCTCTCTGATGCTCAGAATAAATAATGATACTCTTACTGTAAATTCTTGACATAATCTTTCCTCCCCTTATGTCTTTCTTATAAACATTTAATTTTCACACGATGCCAAGTATAATACGTTCGCGGATTTCGATTCTTCTCGTTTTTCGACTTATTTTTTATCAAAATTTGACATGTTATTATTTATAAGATCTGATCGGAAATATTATTGTTATAAAAGATAAAAAAGTGAAATATGGTCATTATTAAGAGAATTATAAAAGGAATCAGGCCGGGTTTATGAAAGAAGGTATTATAGACAATTTTTCTGCTTGGATTCTTGATATATGTCAAAAAAAGTGGGGGGGGTAACGTTGACATAACTCTTTTGTCGTATTATAATAAAAAATGGTTTTTTGTGTTGTGGAAAATGTACAAAAAGACCAAATATTATACTAGCAGACCATACGAATGGTCGGATATCTGATAATGTAACAGAGGTATTCCTTGGAAGATAATATAAAATCGGACGAAAAACAAAAGACGGACGTTAAAGCAGAAGAGAAGACTAAGGAGAAAACAGGCAGGAATGGTAAACGTAAGAGAACAGCTGCGTCTTTCATGATTGAGTTCTTTATAAAGATTGGTATAACAGCAATTGTTATTGCTGTTCTTTTGACGTTCATTTGCGGAGTATATGTTAATCATAGCAACTCGGCGTATCCGATGCTCAAAGACGGAGACCTATGCATAACCTATAAGCTTGCGAATCTCGTTAAGGGGGATGAGATAGCTTATATCAAAGATGGTAAGATCAGATTTGGCAGAATAGTAGCCATGCCGGGAGACAAGGTTGATGTAAGCGAAGATGTGATTACCGTAAACGGACTGGGTACTTTTGAAGATACCGTATATCCGACCACATCGGAAGGCTCAACAATAGAATATCCATATCTGGTGTCTGTTGATACTGTATTTGTACTTAATGATTACAGGGATGATATAGCAGACAGCAGAACATATGGAAGCATACCGCTCTCTGATACAAAGGGTAAGGTGGTGCTGGTTCTGAGGAGAAGGGGAATATAGTTTGTTATATAGAGAAATGCTTCAGAATCTGTTATGAAATTGGTTCCAACTGTAAGAAATTGCAGTCAGAATATAAACATTATATTAAATGGAGGTATTTAATAGTGAAAGGAAAGAAATTCAGAAAGTTGACGTCGCTGGCAGTAACGACGGCTATGGCAGTCATGATGATGACCGGTGTAGTAAGTGCAGCGGCAGGTAATGGAAATCCTTATGATCCTGTTACAGGTACTTCATGTACCTTTAACAAGTATCTTATTATGGATGAAGGTGATTCGGTTCCTAATGCTACATTTTCATTTACCGTGACACCTGGTACAGCTTTGACGGCAGATACTACCGACGCGAAAATGGAAGTTCTGGCCGGAGTCGGAAACCCGACAATTGCCAATGTGACATTTGCACCCGGAGATGCAACTGCGACTACTGCAGGTGCCAATACTGATGTGAAACGTTCTAATGCAGACAGAGGCGGAACCGCAGGAGATACTGTTCAATTGGATGCAGGCGAAAAATATGCAACCAAGCAGGCAACGATTGATTTCAGCTCCGTACAGTTTTCTGAGCCGGGAATATATCGTTATGTGGTTACAGAGACAGCTAATGCAGATCATGCAGCAGCCGGAATTATACATGATACAGATACAGACCGTATTCTTGATGTTTATGTAACAGATGACGGAACCGGAGCACTTGTTGTTTCGGGATATGTAATGCATACAGATGCCAATGAAGTAGCTATGGGAACATCGAACGGTTCAGCTGATGTTACGGTTGCCGGTGCTGAATTAGCAGATAAGACTGATGGATTTACAAATGAGTATAGCTCAAAGGATCTTAAGATCGAGAAGGAAGTAACAGGTAATCAGGCTTCACGTGATAAGTATTTTGAACTTACTGTAACAGTAACTGATGTTGCAGATGCTGATTCTTATACGGTATCGCTTGCTGATGATAATGATGCTAATACAAATGATGGTAATGCAGATGCTACATCCGGTGCAGAAAAAGCAGGCGGTACGATTGCAGCAAATGCCGAAAAAGCTAATCCGACAACAGTAACGGGTGCTCAGCTTAAAGCTGGAGTTAAGTTTTATCTTCAGCACGGCCAGTCGGTTGTAATCCGAGGTCTTGCTCCTAATGCAAGTTATGAAGTAACAGAGAATGCAGAAGATTATAAGTCGGATGTTAAGACAGGTGATACAAACAGTGGCGTTATCGGAACTGTTGCGGGAAATAATAAGATGGCAACAGCCGGTTTCACAAATACTCGTGACGGTCTTATCCCAACAGGCGTTATTGTTTCTGTTGCAGGACTTCTTGTTGTGGGTATCATTGCAGTGATAGGATTTGTATTCTTCGGTATCCGTTCAAAGAAGAGATATGATGAGGATTAATCAGGCTGTCTGATGACTATATAAACTCCGGATCTCGGACAATTCATTATAGCAATGAAGGATGTTCGAGGGCAGAAGGGCTATGATATGAGGCGTTTTTGGATAAGAATGAATATATTATATGAGAAGCTTATGTTTTTCATATTTCTTGTTGCGCTTCTTATAGTCAGCTGGGGGCTTTATGATGCCTGGTATGTATATAACAAGGCGAATGATGACAGTTATCTGAGGTATAAGCCTGTACCCGGTGAAAGCGTGGCGGAAGACATGCCGATAACCGATGACATGGTTGCCTGGATAACGATTGATGATACGAATATAGATTACCCTGTTATGCAGGGCGATAATAACATGGAATATTTGAATATTAACCCGTACGGCGAATATTCTCTGTCAGGAAGCATTTTTCTGGACAGTAGAAATAGCGCAGATTTCAGTGATGAGTATTCCATCCTGTATGGACATCACATGGAACACGGTGCAATGTTTGGTGCACTGGATGATTTTCTGGATAAAAGATATCTGGAAAATCACAGTACGGGAACTTTGATAGTGGGACGAGACGGCAGTAAGGTATATGATCTGGGTGTATTTGCATGTGTGAAGGTCAATATATTTGACAAGAAGGCTCTTGATCCGGAAGCATTGGATGTTGCAAAGGAACTGATTTCCAAAGAGACTTCTGCTATTAATACCTCCATAACAAAAAGCAGTCATATACTTGTTCTTTCTACGTGCGTTGAACCGGTATCTACCAATAGACTGCTGGTGTTCTGCTATGTATATGAATAGTTGTAGGGCATGCTTGCCGGAATACTGTTCGATAATCTATAGATACGGATTTGATATATGTTTAAATATACATTTCTAAAATCGAATAATAGATTTCATTCAAGCTCTGCTATGAGAAGGCTGGTAACAGCCTTCGTCATAGTGATGAGCTTTTTGTGCGTTTTTATAGATAAATGTAC
This sequence comes from uncultured Lachnospiraceae bacterium, assembly GCA_946405625.1. Classification (GTDB taxonomy): domain Bacteria; phylum Bacillota; class Clostridia; order Lachnospirales; family Lachnospiraceae; genus Eubacterium_Q. The sequence goes on from CAMJHQ010000001.1 coordinate 132,958, forward strand.
GGTTTATGCAGACTATCTTTATAAGCCGGTTGATGCACATATTACATTTACATGTCAAGGGATTGAAGGTATAAATGGGGGAAAATACCAGATCAGTATCAAGGCAGGATCAGTTGAAGGACCGCTTCCTGCAAAAGACATAATAACTGTTGATGAAAATGGAAAAGGAGAGTTTGTTCTCCATATTACAGAACCGGGTACATATGATTACCAGGTTTATCAGATTAAAGGATCAGATAAGGATGTCATATATGACGAGACAAAGTATGACGTTCATGTTTTTGTTACATCAAATGAGAATGGAATGTTGGAATATACAGTAGCTGTAAATATCTCAAATACGGATCAGAAGCCTGATGCGGTTGAGTTTAAAAATGTTGCTGTTGAGATTCCGACTGAGAATAAATTGGTTCCGCCGGATAAGAGTGCCGAAACCGGAGATGATTTTGGTTCAGGTCTTATTTTGCTGATGCTTCTTACAGCAATGGTCGGAATTGCAGTTATACTAATTCATAAAAGGAGCAGCAAGGAAAGTTGAATTATACGCTGAAGAAAAAGTTCATAAGCGTACTCATGGCAATATTTATTGTTTTGTCATTCTCTTTTTCGAATTCTTATTCTGTTGTATTTGCATCGGAGATAGGAGACGAGGTGGAGGATACAGGTACTTCAGACGGTCAGGATACAGAGTATTCCGAACCTGAAGATTTCACGGGCATAACCGAAAAGCTTGATGAAAATGAAGTGCCGAGTGAAAACGGTGATACGAGTGAGGCAGATGTAAATTCCGAATTATCAGGGGAAGAAGATGCTGATGAATCGGAAAATGTTTCGGATACGACAGAGCAGGGAAATTCAAACAAGAGTTTTGAGAATCCTGTTGATGTAAATCAGTCCGGAACAGAACAGACTACTGAAGCAGGTAAAGAAACATCATCCGTGACAAAAGATAATGAGAATGAGGGCTCAAAGGCAGACAACTTGGATTCGCATGAAAATGGTGGTGAATCTGAGATTTCTTTGCGTACACTGATCACTGAAAAGAACAGTACGGCGGAAGTCGAAGTTCTTACATCTTCTGACAGTTCGGATATATCAGTCAGACCTACAAGAGGAACCGGAATCGAGGCGGAAGAAGGCCTGGAAGTTATTAAGGCATATCTGTTCGCTGATAGAGAAGGGAATTCAGATGAGGAACTCTGGATCAAGGCTGACCCGAATGAGAAGCTTTCGCTTGAAGAGGGTGAAACACTTTCGCTCTATACGATTAAAGACAATACAGCTTGTGATGTCATAGTTGAGGATATTTCCGAAGACAGCGAACCTTATGCAATAGATGAAGATGTTACCGGTGTTGCACTGGTAAAGGATACCGGATACCGTCATCTGAATCTTGAGCTTGATGCATCCGAAAAGAAGGATGATGCATCCGATGAAGAAATTGAAGTTCATTCAATTACTGATGCAGAGCTTCATTCGGGAACTGATGCGAAAGAAAAAGATGATGATGAAATTCAGGATAAGGTAGTTACCCTGGACGGTATGATGCCGAAGGCTGTATCAGCGGTTGCGGTAGATGTAACTGAAAAGAGAGAAGAGGAAGAACTTAAAGAAAAAGAAGAAGCGGCTACGACCACTGATGCAGATGTTGAAACATCATCTGCAACTGATGCAAAGATGATTGTAGCAGCGTATGATATATCACTTACAGATGGCGATTCGGATTATCAGCCTGACGAAGAACATCCTATCGATGTTGAAATCCTGGATAAGAGAATAGCGAAAGACAGTAATCTTGAACTGTGGCACATTAAAGATGATGGTGAAAAAGAGCAGATAACAGACTTTACCGTAGAAGTCGGTAAGGTCAGTTTCAGTGCGTCCGGATTCAGTGTATATGAGATAGTAGAAAAGTCTATGACCGCTGCTGATGGAACGGGCTGGCAGAAGGTCGGGGATTATGATACGTTTTTTGAATATGCAGCAAGAGGATTGTATATCGGCCATTCGGACGGTCATTATTTTATGGATACTACATATTTGGTTAAGAACGGACCTAGAACCGGTATTGTAAAAACAAAGCCTGCAAATAAATCAAATCCGCCTGAAGATGCAGTTTTGTATTATTTTGAAAGAATAGAAAATGCTGCTGAAAATGATGATACGGGTTATAGTTTTTATGTTTATTGCCTGGATGATGGTGGAAATAAAAAATATCTGACAAATAAAGCAACAAACAATAATGATAAAAACTGGCTCAGATTTACAACAGAAGATCAAAAAATGGCATTTACGGTAAAATTAGAATCAACTGATACTTTTACTGTTGTAAATGGAGGGTATTATTGGAACCAGCAGGGTGATGCACCCGGAAATGGATTTGCATCATACAACCAGAATAATCAGGGAAGTAAGATTCAATTCTGGTATTATGTTCCTTTGAATGATGATCCGTATGGACTCGATGGCGAAAAGTACAGCATTATGAATTATGCACACGGTAATGTAGGAAATGCTATGGTAGCCGATGCCACGAATAATTCTGTTGTAATGCTTCCTGCAGTTGTGCGTTCGGGTTCGACTACCCATACTTTGTATGTATCTGAAAATGATGTTTCTATCTGGGAGTTTGAGAATGAGTCGGAAGATAAGTATTATTTATCTTCCAAGGTTAATGGAAATACAAAGTATCTCAGTGTTTCTGAAAGCGGAATAACTCTAGTTGATTCAAAAGATGCAGCTTCAAAAATCAAAGTGATTCCCGGAGGTGGAAGCGAAAAGCGTTTTAGATTATCCGTTGACGGAAAGAATATTATTTTGGATGGAAGTAATTATAGGCTCGATTCAGGGACAAATAATGCATGGTTTTCATTTATTAAACCTGCAACGGTTGAAACGGATGATCTGATAACTTATTCGTCAACAAAAGTGAGTGTTTCTGACGTGGAGACGGGTGATGGCGTAATTGTTTATACACGTGTATGGAATGAACAAGCAAAGAAATATGATTTTTATGCTGTGGATCATAACGGATCGCTTCGCCCTTGCTTTGAACGTGGAAATAATATTATGTGGGTTGGTGACCAGATAAGTACGATGCTCTGGGAATTCACGGAGTATACTTATGATGACGGTACACCGAACGGTTATTATGAACTTCAGAATCAATATTCAAAGAAATATCTGGCGCCTCAGGTACAAGACGGCCAGACTCTTTCTGATACTACAATTGGAATCAATATGCCGGGAAGAATCGATAATGAGTATTATTCGGATATTTTGGCGTGGGATGATCTGAATTATGCATATGCCGGACTTAAGGCAGATGTAGAAAATTCGAGAGTTACATCTTGCCCTAAGGCTCAGGCAGATACATTCTATTTTGCAATACCGGAACTTCGCGAGCCTGACTTGACAACAGTCGAGACTGTTTCAAACGCTGATTTCGGTATTACAATGAAAATGTATGATTTTACAAACCGAAATGATATGAAAACCTATATGGGAACGGATAATTCAGATGTTCAGCTTAAGCAGGGGTTATTATCAAGGGAATTAGTCGGTGATTATCCTTTAACAACATATAGAGCTGGCGGTTCGCTTGGGGATCTTTTTACTGCTTCAGGTGGTTGTACGAGAGATTATAGAGAAGTAGACGGATTGTTTATTAAGAGTACTTATGAAGCGAGTGGATATCTGGAATTTGACAGCTGCCAGAATTTTGCAACACTAAAAAATCCGGATGGAACGCTGAAGAATACATTTACCGTGTATAAGGAACTTGGAACATCGAATAAAGACAATAAGTCTACACTTAAACATGGACAGTTTTTACCGTATGATACTATTAAGGCGGGTGTATATTCTGATAAGAATCCTCAAAATCTTTATAATACATCAGCATCTTTGGATGATCCAAATGCCGGAAAGCTTGATGAAAATGATCCTAGAAAATATGAACCTTTACATGCTGTTTCGGGAGGCGCTGATCCTAACTATTATAACGGATTTGAAATGAGTGCATCTTTTTCTCAGACACCTAGTGGAAAAGATGCGTGGGGACATGATATTATCTTTGAATTTACGGGAGATGATGATTTCTGGTTATATGTAGATGGTCAGTTGGTAATCGATCTCGGTGGAGTTCATTCAGCACTTCCGGGTAAAGTAAACTTCTCTACAGGAGATGTTGAAGTTAATGGTGTGGCTACTAACCTGAGAGCTGTGTTTGAAGATAATTATAGAACTACTCATAGTGGTGCAAGTGATGCAGATGTTGAAGCGTTTTTGAATCAATATTTTGAGCCTGGTGAAAATATTTTCAAAGATTATTCAAATCATGAGATGAGAATATTCTATATGGAGCGAGGTGGAGGCGCATCAAATCTTCATATGCGTTTTAACCTCAGCTATGTAACACCGGGAAGTGTAATGCTTACCAAAGATGTAGCAATACCTGATGATGCAGGATTTGATAAGTCGGATTTTGATCTTGCTGAGTATCCGTTCCAGATTTATTATGTCGATCCGGCTACGAATCAGGAAGTATTGCTGACAAATGATGATCAGCATGTAAATGTTAAATATCAGAATTCTACACAGAAGATTCGTTATGAGAATAGTTATCATCCGCCGGATGCCGATGAGAGTACGGTTTTTAATTCGGTATATTTTCTGGATCCGCAAAAAACAGCCGAAATTCATTTTCCGATTAACACGATCACTTACAGAATAGTGGAGTGTGGTGTTGATAAGGATGTTTATTCCGGAGCCGATGTAAATAAAATAGAACTGTCTCCGACTCCGGTTGATGAAGAATCTAACAGAGTTGTATATGACTCCGGTCAGATGACAGTAGAAGAACGTCCTAATGTTGTATTTACTAATCATGTAAATAAAGAAGGCTTGAGACCGTTAACATTCCAGAAGAAACTGTATGATAAAAATAAGAATAAGATTTATTCAAATGAGGATGAGACGGTATTTAGTTTTCGCTTACAGTTAACAAATGGAACAGATTATAATCTTAAACCTGCGAATATGGTTAAATATCATGTAAGGGATGAGGCTGGAAATTATTGCGAATGGAATGCTCAAGAACAGAAATTCGTACCTTCGTCTTATAGTAGTTTGGATGGACTAAATATTAGATCAACTGACAGTGATGAGGTAAAAGCGTTTAAGAGAGCTGAAAAAGCGAAAATTACTTTTGAAACTTCAATGAATGGATCGATATCCAAAATACCGCCTTGGTATAAGGTAGAAGTTCCGAATCTGCCTGTTGGTTTAATGTTTAAAGTTGAAGAGCGATTCGGAGAGACACCGATCGGATATGGACGAATTGATTATGAATGGAGCGAGGGTACATACTTCAGAGTTGACGGAGAAAAGGATAATGTTGGAATTGTAAGACCTAATCAGTCGCCTTCGTTATCGGTTACAAATCAGAGAGGATATGGTATTCAGGCCAACAAGATATGGAGCGATAAGCAGTATACTAAGGGACATGATGCTATCTATACTGCGGTATATATCGACGGTGAGACAGATCCTGTTCCGGGAACGGTTCGCCGTATTACTCATCCCGATACCTATGTGAGATATTTCTTTGAAGACCTCGAAGACGGAAAGAGCTTTGAACAGTATAAAGTCTATGAAGTAGCGGTAACCGATCCTGTTGTCACTCATCTTGATGAGAGTGATGGAGTTGTATCGAGCTATTCAAGTATTGAGAAAATTGACGTTAACAGCACCAATAACGGATTTATTCAGATAGGTGCCATAACTACAGTTGGTACAACATATGAACCGTTTAATTATTCCGTCGGATATGAACAGGGTGAACCTAAAAGGAGCGTTCCTTCATTGGACGAGGCGAACACAAGGAAAGATACAATTACCAATGTCAGAACAGGTGGAATCGTAATATCTTTATATGATATGAAGGATACTACAAAGAGGCTTCCGGGCGGTGAATTCACACTGCAGAGAATTGACAGTGCAACGGGAAATTATATAGATGAGGGAACATTTGTTTCCGATTCAAACGGACGAATAACTATACTTTACGATTTTGTTCCGGATGAAACATATGTTCTTTCTGAGAAGGTTGCGCCGAAAGGATATATAGGCCTTCCGAATGATGTTTCGTTCGTTGTTGATTCAAGCAATAATATCACTATAAATGCTAACGGAAATGAATCAAAATGGCAGCGTGGTGATAAGTTTGATGTAAATGCTGAGCAGCTTATAGCATATTTGGATGTATTTAATAAACCATATACAATTCAGGTTTATAAGTATGACGGCGAGAAGATCGGAGGAAATTCGGAACTTTCTGATGCCAGATTTGCATTATATCGAGGAGTCCCTAGCGGATTTGCGGGATTGACTAAGGACAGAAATCCGATTTCGGGATATGAAAATCTGGTTACAAATGATGATGGTCTTATTCCGGCTATCAACAGTCAGCTTGAACCCGGACAGTATTATCTGGAAGAGCATACACCGCCGGATGGCTATATCGGACTTTCGGGAGATGTTGTATTTGAGATTACTGATAAAGACGGATTGCGTCATATAAGCAGCCCTGCCGATTCACATGTTGAGTTTATAGAGCATTCGGATGAAGACTCTTATACATATGAACTCAGAATTCCGAATATAAAATCAGAAGTCGATCTTACAGTTACGAAAACGGTTGTGGGAAATCAGGGCAGTAGAGATAAGGAATTCGAGTTTACATTTACTGTGGATGGTGAAAGCAATCCTGAAGGATATTTCTGGTATAAGAATGACGTTAAACAGTCAACCAAGATATTATCAAACGGCAAGTTCTATCTGAGCCATGGTGATAGTGTTAAGATTAAAGTTCCTTCGGGAATAAAAGTCACGATTACCGAAAATCCGGATGGTTATAAGTCTGAGTTTAAGGTTGGATCCGGGACTAAGCAGGCTGTAAATACAGTGACTCTTGATCCGATAATTGCCAATACGACGATAGAGGTTACAAATACCCGTGACGGATTTATTCCTACAGGAGTTTGGATGTCCTATGGATTTATGGCATTTGCAGGTGTTGCGATCATTGCATTCATGTTGAATCTCAGACGACGCAGAAGACGTCTTGAGGAAGAACTGAAGAAAATGAAATAGTGTTCTGCGGTTTTCAAAAGCAGTAAATAACAAATAATTATATAGCGCTTCTCTTCATTAATATGTATAATGGAGAGCGGCGCTATTTTACTTTATTGTCCTGCTTTATTTTATGCAAAGCGAAAACACTCCGCATAGGAGCCTCGGCGTTGTAAGTATATAGCTGCCTGCGATAAAGGATCGGAGAATATGCGGATGAGAATTTCGGAAAGCTGTGCAAAGTGTCTTTATGATAAACAGAAGAATAAGACTAATGATGATGCATATCTGGCAGAAGTGAAACAAATTATAGATAATAGAAGAGAAAATGATACGAGTCCATATTTGGTGTATCTTTTTAATAAGGTACATACACGTATGTTTGGTCATGGTGCGGACTATAAGGATATTAAAAAGAAGTATAATGATCTCGTCCTCAGTATGGAGGATAAGCTTCGCTCGGAGATAGAAGCGTCGCCGGATCCGCTGGCTAAAGCACTTATGATCTCCAGAATAGGGAATTATATCGATTTCGGAGCCATGAATCATGTGGATGAGGATACATTTCTCGGGTTGTTCGGTGAAACTGAAATGCGAGACGGTGATATCCGAACATACAGATCATTTAAGAAGAATTGTGAAAATGCGAAAAACTTCCTATTAATATGCGATAACTGTGGAGAGATAGTTCTCGACAGACTGTTGCTTGAACAGATCAGTAAAGTATATCCGGATATGAAGATCAGGGTTCTTGTAAGAGGCGATGACGTGCTGAATGATGCAACGCTTGAGGATGCGGAGTATACAGGTATGACTCGGGTTGCTGAAGTTCTCGGTAACGGAGAGGCGATAGCGGGAACGGTTTACGATATGCTGTCCCGGGAGGCGAAGGAAGTGCTTGACGGTGCGGACGTGATCCTTGCCAAGGGACAGGGAAATTATGAATCAATGTACGGACAGGGAATACATGCATTTTATATGTTCTTATGCAAATGTGATCTGTTTGAGAGGCGTTTTGATGTACCGAAGCTTACGGGAATATTCGTTGAAGAGTAAATATTTCTAAAAAAATCATAAAAAACCTCTTGCAATGTTCTTTCAGATGTTATATACTACCCATTGCTGTGACGTTGATAGCGTTGAAGCGAAAGTTGCTGAAAGTAACCCTATGGCACATTAAGTCGATCACATATAAAATGGTCGACGGGTTAGAACAGGTAATTTCGTGGAGCGAAGGTCAAGTCTAAGATATTTGACGGCAAGTCACTGTACCGATAACCATCTGACAGAAGTCAGAGATGACGGGTGTTATGGGCGTATATCGCCCTATTTACTTGCAAAGAGCAGGAAACACTCGGGAGAGTTGTACAGTCACCGCTTGTCGTACTCATTAAAAAGTGCGAAAAGGAGGAGACTTTTTTTATGTCTAATCAGGTAATGAGAATCACATTAAAGGCATATGATCATACACTTATTGATCAGGCAGCTAAGGAAATCGTTGAAGCTGTTAAAGGAACAGGAGCAAAGGTCAGCGGCCCTATTCCGATGCCAACTAAGGTTGAGAAGGTAACAATCCTCAGAGCTGTTCATAAGTATAAGGATTCAAGAGAGCAGTTCGAGCAGAGAACCCACAAGAGAATTATCGATGTAATCAACCCTAACAAGGCTACAACAGATATTCTTAAGAAGCTTGATATATCAGCCGGTGTATACCTTGAGATCAAGGCTAAGTAATTCATAAGCTGAATGTTGATTTAAGTTTTAGTTACGTAAGTACCTAATCTTTAGAATGATTATCCATCATGTGCCGGGATAATCCGCTGTAATTATAATTAGGAGGAATTTAACAATGAAGAAAGCAATACTCGCTGAGAAAGTCGGTATGACTCAGATCTGGAGCGAAGAGGGACAGCTTATTCCTGTTACTGTTTTAAAGGCAGGCCCTTGCAACGTACTTCAGGTTAAGACAGTAGAGAACGATGGATACGAAGCAGTTCAGGTAGGCTTCGGTGAAATCAAAGAGAAGATCGTCACAAAGGACGGATCTGGCAAAAAGATTATCAGAAATCCTCACGGTGCTACTAAGGCCGAGGCAGGACATGCAAAGAAGGCAGGACTTGATACAGTTCCTAAGTTCGTAAGAGAGTTCAGATTTGAGAATTCTGCAGAGTATGTTCCTGGTGAGTCTGTTATCAAGGCTGATATCTTCGCTGAAGGAGATAAGGTTGATGTAACAGCTAAGTCAAAGGGTAAGGGATATGCAGGTGGTCTCAAGAGACACGGCCTTCATTCCGGTCCTTCAGGTCATGGTTCAAAGTATCATCGTCATGCAGGTTCTAACGGATCAGCAACAACTCCGGGCCGCGTTATGAAGGGCAAGAAGATGCCTGGTCAGATGGGTATGGAGCAGGTTACTGTTCAGAACCTTGAGGTAGTTAAGATAGATGTAGAGAACGACTTAATCTTAGTAAGAGGAGCTGTTCCGGGAGCTAAGAAGTCACTTGTTTGTATAGCAGAGTCAGTTAAGGCTGGCAAGTAAGCTTTACCGGAAGGAGGAAATAAAAAATGGCAACAGTATCCGTTTATAACACCGATGGTAAAGAAGTTGAGAAGATTGATTTATCAGATAACATTTTCGGTGTCGAGATAAATGAAACACTCGTTCATAAGGCAGTTGTTACATATCTTGCAAACAATCGTCAGGGAACACAGAGTGCACTTACACGTTCAGAGGTTAGCGGAGGCGGAAAGAAGCCTTGGAGACAGAAGGGAACAGGTCATGCAAGACAGGGTTCTATCAGAGCACCTCAGTGGACAGGCGGTGGTGTAGTATTCGCACCAAAGCCAAGAGATTATTCAAAGAAGATGAACAAGCGTGAGAAGCAGATTGCTCTGTTCTCAGCACTTACATCCAAGGTACAGGATGAGAAGTTCATCGTAGTTGACAGTCTTGATATGGAAGCACCAAAGACAGCAGCATTCGCTAAGGTTCTTGGAAACCTTAAGGCTGATAAGGCTCTCGTAGTAACAAGCGAGAAGAATGATAATCTGGTTCTTTCAGCAAGAAATATTCCGGATGTAAAGACAGTACCTACAAACGCAATTAACGTATACGATATCCTTAAGTATGATTCACTTATCATCACAAAGGATGCCGTTAAAGCTATCGAGGAGGTGTACGCATAATGGCAGATCTTAAGTATTATGATATTATCAAGAAGCCTGTTCTTACAGAGAAGAGTATGAACGCTATGGCTGAGAAGAAGTACACATTTCTTGTTCATCCTGATGCAACAAAGTCTCAGATCAAGGATGCAGTTGAGAAGATGTTCGAAGGAACAAAGGTAGCAAGTGTTAATACCATTAACTACGATGGTAAGAAGAAGAGACGTGGTATGGTAGTTGGTAAGACAGCAAAGAGCAAGAAGGCATATGTTCAGCTTACAGCTGAGAGCGCTGACATCGAGCTTTTTGAGGGTCTGTAAACTGTAGGTAATTGAAAGGAGACTTTTACAATGGGAATCAAAGTATATAATGCATATACACCTTCGCGTAGAAATATGACAGGTCTTGATTTCTCTGTAATTACAACAGATAAGCCTGAGAAGTCACTTCTCGCTAAGAAGAAGAAGACATCAGGTCGTAACAATCAGGGTAAGATCACAGTTAGACATCATGGCGGCGGAAACAGACAGAAGTATAGAATTATAGATTTTAAGAGAAATAAGGATGACATTCCTGCAAAGGTTCTGACAATCGAGTACGATCCAAACAGAACAGCTAATATTGCTCTTATCTGCTATGCAGATGGAACAAAGACATATATCATCGCTGCAGACGGAATCAAGGTTGGTGAGACACTTATGAACGGTGCAAATGCCGAGATTAAGCCGGGCAACTGCCTTCCGCTTTCAGCTATCCCTGTAGGTACAGAAGTTCACAACGTTGAGCTTGTTCCTGGTAAGGGTGGACAGCTTGTAAGATCTGCTGGTAACACAGCACAGCTTATGGCTAAGGAAGGAAAGTATGCAACACTTCGTCTTCCTTCAGGCGAGATGAGATATGTTCCTATTGAAGCAAGAGCAACAGTTGGTGTTGTAGGAAATATCGAGCACGGCCTTGTAAAGATCGGTAAGGCCGGACGTAAGCGTCACATGGGAATTCGTCCTACTGTTCGTGGTTCTGTTATGAACCCTAATGACCATCCACACGGTGGTGGTGAGGGTAGAGCACCTATCGGTAGACCAGCTCCTTCAACTCCTTGGGGTAAGCCGGCACTCGGTCTCAAGACAAGAAAGAAGAAGAATAAGTCTAACAAGATGATCATACGTAACAGAAACGGAAAGAATTATAAGTAAGGAGGAAGATCATGGCTCGTTCATTAAAAAAAGGACCATTTGCTGACGCAAGCTTATTAAAGAAGGTAGCTGAAATGAACACAAAGGGTGACAATCAGAAGGAAGTTATCAAGACATGGTCACGCCGTTCAACAATCTATCCGGAATTCGTCGGTAATACAATAGCAGTATATGATGGCAGAAAGCATGTTCCTGTATATGTTACAGAGGATATGGTAGGCCACAAACTTGGTGAGTTCGTTGCAACAAGAACTTACAAGGGACATGGCGATGACAGGAAAGGTAAGTAAAAGGAGGACTAGAAAATGTCAAAGGGACATAGATCTCAGGTCAAGAGACAGAGAAATGAGAATAAAGATACAAGACCTTCGGCTACCATTTCTTACGCCAGGGTTTCAGTTACAAAGGCGTGCTTCGTATTAGACGCCATCAGAGGTAAGGATGTTAACACAGCTCTTGCTATTCTCCAGTATAACAACAGAGATGCTTCGAGAATTATCTATAAGCTGCTTAATTCAGCTATAGCAAACGCTGAGAACAATAACGGTCTCAAGGCTGAAAACCTCTATGTTGCAGAGTGCTTTGCAAACAAAGGACCTACAATGAAGAGAATTCATCCAAGAGCTCAGGGTAGAGCATATAGAATCGAGAAGAGATCAAGCCACATTACAGTTGTGCTTGATGAGAGATAGGAGGTTAGCATGGGACAGAAAGTTAATCCACATGGTTTAAGAGTCGGTGTCATCAAGGATTGGAACTCAAAGTGGTATGCTGATACCAAGAACGATGAGTTCGCTAATAACCTTGTTGAAGACTACAATATAAGAAAGTATCTTAAGAAGAAGCTTTATAATGCAAATGTAGCTAAGGTAAACATCGAGAGAACACCTGATAAGGTTAAGGTTATCGTATTCACAGCTAAGCCTGGTATCATCATCGGTAAGGGTGGTGCTGAAATCGAGAAGCTTAAGAAGGATGTTCAGAAGCTTACAGCTAAGAAGCTTTTCATAGACATTAAGGAGATCAAGAAGCCTGATACAGATGCTCAGCTTGTAGCTGAATCAATCGCTCAGCAGCTTGAGAACCGTATCTCTTTCAGACGTGCAATGAAGTCATGCATGGGAAGAGCAATGAAGGGTGGAGTTCTTGGTATCAAGACAAGCGTATCCGGTCGTCTCGGCGGTGCTGATATGGCTCGTAAGGAGACATACAGCGAGGGTACAATTCCTCTTCAGACACTTCGTGCTAACATTGATTACGGATTTGCAGAAGCAGATACAACATACGGCAAGGTTGGCGTAAAGACATGGATTTACCATGGTGAAGTACTTCCTAACAAGGGAAAAAAGGAAGGAGATAAATAATTATGTTAATGCCAAAGAGAACAAAATTTCGTAAGCAGCAGCGTGGTTCAATGAAGGGTGTTGCCACAAAAGGTAACAAACTTGCACATGGCGATTTCGGTATTGTCGCTATGGAGCCTGCTTGGATAAGATCAAATCAGATAGAGGCAGCACGTATTGCCATCAACCGTCACTTCAGACGTGAAGGTAAGGTATGGATCAATATCTTCCCTGATAAGCCTGTAACAACAAAGCCTATCGGTGTACGTATGGGATCCGGAAAAGGTTCTGTAGAGTACTGGGTAGCAGTAGTTAAGCCGGGCAGAGTGCTCTTCGAAGTAGCAAATGTAACAGAGGAGAAAGCTCGCGAGGCTCTTCGTCTTGCGACTCATAAGCTTCCGCTTAAGTGTAAAGTTGTTAGCAAAGCGGATCTGGAAGGAGGTAAGTAAGCAGTGAAAACTAAGGAATTTTTAGATGATCTTAAGGCAAAATCTGTTGAGGAGCTCAGCACAGATCTTGTAACTGCTAAGAAGGAACTCTTCAACCTCAAATTTCAGAATGCTACTAACCAGCTTGAAAACACAAGTCGTATCAAGGAAGTTAGAAGAAATATAGCAAGAATACAGACACTCATTGCTGAGAAGTCTAACGCTTAAGGGGAGGAGAAAAGATAATGGAAAGAAATCTTCGTAAGACACGTATCGGTCTTGTAACAAGCGACAAGATGGACAAGACAATCGTGGTTTCAATCGTAGATAACGTAAAGCATCCGCTTTATGGAAAAATCGTAAAGAGAACCTACAAGCTTAAGGCTCATGATGAGAACAATGAGTGTAAGGTTGGAGATAGAGTTAAGGTTATGGAGACAAGACCACTCTCTAAGGATAAGAGATGGAGACTTGTTGAGATTATAGAGAGAGCTAAGTAAGGAGGCAAAAGAGATGATACAGCAGGAAAGTAGACTCAGAGTTGCCGACAATACAGGTGCTAAGGAGCTTCTTTGCATCAGAGTACTTGGTGGCTCTACAAGAAGATATGCCAACATCGGTGACATCATCGTTGCTACTGTTAAGGATGCAACTCCTGGTGGAGTAGTTAAGAAGGGTGATGTAGTTAAGGCCGTTGTAGTTCGTACAAAGCACGGCGCTCATCGTAAGGATGGATCTTACATCAAGTTTGATGAGAATGCCGCAGTTATCATCAAGGATGATATGAATCCTAGAGGAACTCGTATATTTGGACCGGTTGCAAGAGAGCTTAGAGATAAGAAGTTCATGAAGATTATCTCACTTGCACCTGAAGTACTGTAAGGAGGTAGAATCGTGGCAACTTCTAAGATAAAGAAGGGTGACCTTGTAAAGGTTATCGCCGGCAAGGATAAGGATAAGGAAGGAAAGGTCCTTTCAGTTGACGTTAAGAATCATAAGGTTCTTGTAGAAGGCGTTAACAAGGTATTCAAGCATGCTAAGCCAAGCATGGCTAATCAGCAGGGCGGTATCATTGAGAAGGAAGCACCAATCGATATTTCAAACGTTATGTACCTCTACAAGGGTGCAACAGTCAGAGTAGGCTTCCAGGGCGAAGGCAAAGATAAGAAGAGAGTAGCTAAGGTCAATGGAAAGACCGAAGTTATTGATTAATCGGAAGGAGGCTGAATACTTTGAGTAGATTAAAAGATTTTTATAAAGATACAGTAATGTCAGCTATGACAGAGAAGTTCGGTTATAAGAACGTAATGCAGGTTCCGAAGATCGAGAAGATCGTCATCAACATGGGTGTTGGTGAAGCTAAGGAGAACGCAAAGGTTCTCGAGTCAGCAGTTAAGGACCTCACAACTATCGCTGGACAGAAGCCTGTTATAACAAAGGCTAAGAAGTCAGTTGCTAACTTCAAGCTCAGAGAGGGCATGTCAATCGGATGTAAGGTTACACTTCGTGGTGAGAAGATGTATGAGTTTGCAGACAGACTCATCAATCTTGCACTTCCGAGAGTACGTGACTTCCGTGGTGTAAGTGCTAATTCCTTCGATGGAAGAGGAAACTATGCACTTGGTATCAAAGAGCAGATCATCTTCCCTGAGATCGAGTATGATAAGGTCGATAAGGTAAGAGGCATGGATATCATTTTCGTAACAACGGCTAAGACTGATGAGGAAGCTCGTGAGCTTCTCAGACTCTTCGGTATGCCGTTCCAGAAGTAAGGAGGACATGTAAAATGGCAAAGACTTCTATGAAGGTTAAGCAGCAGAGAAAGCAGAAGTTCTCTACAAGAGAATATACACGTTGCAAGATCTGCGGAAGACCACATGCATATTTAAGAAAATACGGAATCTGCAGAGTTTGCTTCAGAGAGCTTGCATACAAAGGTGAGATTCCAGGCGTTAAAAAGTCCAGCTGGTAGAATAGAGGAGGAACTAAAATGTCAATAAGCGATCCAATTGCAGATATGCTTACAAGAATCCGTAATGCAAATACTGCAAAGCATGATACAGTAGATATACCTGCATCTAAGATGAAGCAGGCGATTGCAGATATTCTTCTCAGTGAAGGATATATCAGTGCCGTTGAAGTACTTACAGATGAGAAGTTCCCTGTTATGAGAATTACTCTTAAGTACGGCAAGGATAAGAGTGAGAAGGTTATCAATGGCATCAAGAGAATTTCCAAGCCGGGACTTCGTATATATGCTGACGCACAGAATCTTCCAAAGGTTCTTGGCGGAATGGGAACTGCAATCATTTCAACAAACAAGGGCGTTATCACAGACAAGGAAGCTCGTAAGCTTAATGTCGGTGGAGAAGTGCTCTGTTACGTATGGTAAAATCCGTATAGAGATTTTTACGTCGTAGGGATTTCCGGAGCGAAGCGAAGGAGGGTTCCCTACGCATGTATATATATTATAATTTAGGAGGAAAGGCGAAATGTCACGTATCGGTAGAATGCCTATCGCTGTACCTGCAGGCGTTACTGTAGATATAGCAGAAAATAATAAGGTGACTGTCAAGGGACCAAAGGGAACACTCGAGAGAGCACTTGCACCTGAAATGGAAATCACCCTTGAAGGAAATGAAGTAACAGTAAAGAGACCTAATGATCTTAAGAGAAACAGAGCACTTCACGGTCTTACAAGAACACTCATCAACAACATGGTTGTAGGTGTTACAGACGGATACAAGAAGACTCTTGAGGTTAACGGTGTTGGTTATAGAGCTCAGAAGCAGGGTAAGAAGCTTGTTCTCTCTCTCGGATATTCACATCCGGTTGAGATGGAGGATCCTGAGGGACTTACTACAACTGTTGAGGATAACAAGATAATCGTTGAAGGTATTGACAAGGAAAAGGTTGGTCAGTACGCAGCTGAGATCAGAGCTAAGAGAGCTCCGGAGCCATATAAGGGCAAGGGTATCAAGTACGATTATGAAGTTATCAGACGTAAGGTCGGTAAGACAGGTAAGAAGTAAGGGAAGGAGAGAGTTAGCATGATTAACAAGGAATCAAAAAGCGTTATTCGCAAAAAGAAGCATTTAAAGATTCGTAACCGTTTCAGCGGAACTGCTGAGAGACCAAGACTTGCAGTTTTCAGAAGCAACAATCATATGTATGCTCAGGTTATCGATGACACAGTAGGCAAGACTCTCGTTAGCGCTTCTACTGTTGAAAAGAAGGTAGCTTCCGAATTAGAGAAGACAAACAATGTTGATGCTGCAGCTTACCTTGGAAAGGTAATTGCTGAGAGAGCTAAGGCAGCAGGCATTGAAGAAGTTGTATTTGACAGAGGCGGTTTTATCTACACAGGTAAGATCAAGGCACTTGCAGATGCTGCAAGAGAAGCCGGCCTGGTATTCTAATAAGGGAGGAGATCGTAAATGAAGCATACAAAAGTAGACGCAAGCGCACTTGGCGAACTTTTTGACAACGTTGTTGCTATCAAGCGTGTCACAAAGGTTGTTAAGGGTGGTCGTAATATGAGATTCTCAGCACTTATCGTAGTTGGTGATCGTAACGGTCATGTAGGTGCTGGTGTTGGTAAGGCTGCAGAAATTCCTGAAGCTATTCGTAAGGCTAAGGAAGATGCTATCAAGAAGCTTATCGAAGTACCTATTAACGAGAACGGAAGTATCCCTTATGGATTTACAGGTGAGTTCGGAAGTGCAAGAGTTCTTCTGAAGTCAGCTCCTGAAGGTACAGGTATTATCGCCGGTGGTCCTGCACGTAGCGTGCTTGATCTTGCCGGATACAAGAACATCCGTACAAAGTCACTCGGTTCAAACAACAAGCAGAACGTAGTTCTTGCTACACTTGCCGGTCTTGCAAGCATTCAGGATCCAGCTGAAATTGCAAAGAAGAGAGGCAAGACTGTTGCCGAGATTCTCAAATAGGAGGCGATGAAATGGCAGATACAATTAAGGTAACACTCGTAAAATCACCTATCAGTGCAGTACCAAAGCACAGAAGAACTGTTGAAGCACTTGGACTTACAAAGATGCACAAGACAGTAGAGCTTCCTAACAATGCTGCAACTAAGGGTATGATTGCTCAGGTTAGTTATATGGTAAAGGTTGAGGAGTAAGGAGGACTATAAAGATGGATTTATCTACATTAAAGCCGGCTGATGGTTCTGTGACACGTGATGATTTCAGACGTGGTCGTGGACACGGTTCAGGTAACGGCAAGACTGCAGGTAAGGGACATAAGGGTCAGAAGGCTCGTTCAGGTGCTCCGAGACCTGGTTTCGAAGGTGGTCAGATGCCACTCTTCAGACGTATTCCTAAGCGTGGTTTCAAGTGCAGAAACACAAAGGAAATCGTTGCAATTAACGTATCAGAGCTTAACCGCTTCGATGATGGTGCAACTGTAACAACAGCTTCACTTATCGAAGAAGGTATAGTTAAGAACCCAAGAGATGGTGTAAAGATTTTAGGAAATGGAGAGCTTACAAAGAAGCTTACTGTTCAGGTAAGTGCAGCAAGCGCTAGCGCAGTAGAGAAGATCGAAGCAGCAGGCGGAAAATTCGAGGTGATCTAATATGTTAAAAACCCTCAGAGATGCACTCAAGGTTAAGGAAATCAGAAGTGGTCTGATCTTTACATTATTCATTCTTATAATTGTAAGACTTGGATCAAACATTCCTACACCTGGAGTTGATACAGCAAGAATAGGTGATTTCATTAATAATGCACTTGGATCATCTGCAAGCAATCTGCTTAATTCACTTACTGGTGGATCAATTTCTCAGATGGCACTGTTTGCATTATCTGTTACACCATATATCACATCATCCATTATCATTCAGCTCCTCACGATTGCCATTCCGGCACTTGAGGAAATGCAGAAAGATGGTGAAGATGGTCGTAAGAAGATGACAGCTATCACAAGATTTGTGTCAGTTGCTCTCGCAATCATTCAGAGTTCCGGTCTTGCAATAAGCTTTAGAAATGCAGGACTTCTTTATAGCAAGTCGGCGTTGACTGTTATAATCGTAATCATTTCACTTACAGCCGGATGTACATTTGTTATGTGGCTTGGTGAAAGAATTACAGAAAGAGGAATCGGTAATGGTATTTCCATTATCCTCCTCATCAACATCGTTTCAAGAATGCCTCAGGACTTTATGAGTCTCTATGAGATGTTCGTTAAGGGCAAGGATGTTGTTCACATGGTAATGGCTGCTGCAATTATCATTGCGATAGTTGTTCTTACAACAGTACTTACTATATTACTGAATGAAGCTATCAGAAAGGTTCCTGTATCATATGCACAGAAGATTCAGGGACGCAAAAACGTAGGTGGTCGTCAGACACATATTCCTATCAAGGTTAATACAGGAAATGTTATGCCTATCATCTTTGCTTCAACACTTATGTCTATACCTACAATTATTATTAATTTCTTTAATATCAGGGTAGAGAATCCGGTTGGAGCTAAGATACTTGAAGGACTTAATCAGAATAACTGGTTCAGACCGGGTTACCCATGGGCTTATATCGGACTTGCAGTTTATATCCTTCTTGTTCTGTTCTTTGCATATTTCTATACATCGATTTCTTTCAATCCGATGGAAATTGCAAACAACATCAAAAGAGGTGGTGGATTTGTACCGGGTATAAGACCTGGAAAGCCGACACAGGATTACCTTAACAATATACTTAATTATATCGTCGTTATCGGTGCTGTCGGACTTATATTAGTAGCTATTATCCCAATCTTCTTCAACGGAAGATTCGGTGCAGATGTATCTTTCGGTGGTACATCACTCATCATCGTAAGTGGTGTTATAATAGAGACTATTAAGCAGATGGAATCTAAGATGATCGTAAGAAATTATAAGGGATTCTTAAGTTAAAATATTAGCCGCATCGAATGGAGGGCGGAAATCCGCTCTTCATAGAGGCGGCTTAAAGTCGTTATTGTTCGAAAAAGGAGACATCTTATGAAAATAATAATGCTTGGAGCACCTGGTGCCGGAAAAGGTACACAGGCTGACATGATTGCTAAGAAGTATAATGTGCCACACATTTCCACAGGAGATATCTTCCGTGCAAATATCAAAAACGGTACAGAACTTGGCAGAAAAGCAAAGGATTATATGGACAAGGGACTTCTTGTTCCGGATTCACTGGTTGTAGATCTTGTTATTGACAGAATCCATGAGGATGATGCAAAGGACGGTTATGTTCTTGATGGTTTCCCAAGAACTATTCCACAGGCTGAAGCTCTTGACAAAGCTTTAACAGAAGCCGGCGAGTCGATTGATTATGCCATAAATGTGGATGTTCCTGATGAGAATATAGTAAGACGTATGTCAGGAAGACGCGCATGCCTTAAATGCGGAGCTACATATCATATAGTATATAATGCTCCAAAGACAGAAGGAGTATGTGATTCCTGTGGATCTGAACTTGTTCAGAGAGAAGATGATAAGCCTGAAACAGTTCTTAACAGACTTTCGGTTTATCATAAGGAAACACAGCCACTTATAGATTATTATACAGAGAAGGGCAATATCAAAGACGTTGACGGAACAAAAGATCTGAACGATGTATTTGCTGATATTGTAGCAATTCTCGGTTAATAACATAGATGACTGATTTAATGAGGTGAGTGTATGTCTAAAGCAGATGAAATAGAGTGCGAAGGAGTTGTAGTTGAAAAACTCCCAAATGCAATGTTTAAGGTTGAACTTGAGAACGGACATGTGATCCTTGCACATATAAGCGGCAAGCTCAGAATGTACTATATCAAGATTCTTCCAGGAGATAAAGTAACTGTAGTTCTTTCTCCTTATGATCTTACTAAAGGAAGAATTGTTTGGAGAGCTAAGTAACTCGAAAAGTCATTTTAAAAATACACTTGCATTTTGTCTATTTATTTGATAGAATGTTGCTTCGCAAGCCAACGGGATAACTATGCGCTGTTTTAGGTGCATTTCGTAGGCTTGAATGAAGTGAGGAAAAAGTGACTTCTCATGGAAAGGAGAGTATTTTAATGAAGGTACGTGCATCAGTAAAACCAATTTGCGATAAGTGCAAAGTCATTAAAAGAAAAGGCAGAATACTTATTATCTGCGAAAATCCAAAGCACAAGCAGCGTCAGGGCTAATAACCCGGCCGATTCATGAGGAGATATACCAGGCGATTAGCCCGCCTAATAGATATATCCCTTTGGTGCAAATACTGATATTATTCCGTATCAGTTCTTTAAGTTAAGCGGCTGCAGCAGTGAGAGCTGCTGTTCAAGGACTATACGTATCATTATTACGTATATGATCATATATGGAAGAATGTATTTAAGGATATACATTTCACCTTCTGATTCCATACAGAAGTTATCCCGCGAATACATCAGAGAAAAAATCATTTGTAAGTAGAATTTTGGAGGTAGAATTAATGGCTCGTATTTCAGGTGTAGATTTACCTAGAGACAAGCGTGTCGAGATAGGTCTTACTTATATTTACGGTATTGGTCTTTCAACATCTAAGAAAATTCTTGCAGATTCAGGCGTTGATCCTGATACAAGAGTTAAGGACCTGACTGATGATGAAGTAAGGAAAATCAGTGATATCATAAATGAGTCACTTACTGTTGAAGGTGATTTAAGAAGAGAAACAGCGCTTAATATTAAGCGTCTGCAGGAAATTGGCTGCTATCGTGGCATCCGTCACAGAAAGGGTCTTCCTGTACGTGGACAGAATACAAAGAATAATGCCCGTACACGTAAGGGTCCTAAGAAGACAGTTGCTAACAAGAAGAAGTAATTTGAACCGGAGGAGTAAAGTTAATGGCTAATAATAAAAGTGTAAAGAAAGCTACTAAGAAGCGTAGCAGAAAGACAGTTGAGCATGGACAGGCTCATATTCAGTCTTCTTTCAATAATACAATCGTAACATTAACAGATGCTGAAGGAAATGCTCTGTCTTGGGCAAGTGCAGGCGGACTTGGATTCAGAGGATCCAAGAAGTCTACTCCTTATGCAGCACAGATGGCAGCAGAGACTGCTTGTAAAGCAGCTGCTCCTTATGGACTGAAGACAGTTGATGTTATGGTTAAGGGACCGGGATCAGGTAGAGAGGCTGCTATCAGAGCACTCGCTGCATGTGGTCTTGAGGTTCTGTCAATCAAGGACGTAACACCTGTACCACACAATGGTTGTCGTCCACCAAAGAGAAGAAGAGTCTGATTAGGAGGTATAGAAGCAAATGGCAATTAATAGAACACCTGTCCTTAAAAGATGCAGGAGCCTTGAGCTGGAGCCTCAGTATCTTGGCGTAAATAAGAAATCACGCAGAAAGAATCCGAGAGCCGGCAAGAAGGTCAGTGAATACGGAATGCAGCTTCGTGAGAAGCAGAAGGCTAAGTTTATATACGGAGTTCAGGAGAAGCCTTTCAGAAACCTTTATAAGAAGGCTGAGAGAATGCAGGGCCTTGTAGGTACAAACCTTATGCAGCTTCTTGAACTCAGACTTGATAATATCATTTTCCGTCTCGGACTTGCCAGAACAAGACGTGAAGCAAGACAGGTCGTAACACACAGACATGTACTTGTTAACGGAAAGATTGTAAGCATCCCATCATATAAGTGTGAGCCGGGTGATGTAATCGAAATCAAGGAGAAGTCAAAGTCTCTTCAGAGATTCAAGGACATTCTTGAGGTTACAGGCGGACAGTCAATCCCATCATGGCTTGACGGCGATATTGAGAAAATGACAGGAAAGGTTATCGAAGTTCCTTCAAGAGAAGTAATCGATGTTCCTGTAAACGAGACACTTATCGTCGAGTTGTACTCTAAGTAAGATATTAACATTTCGTTGGGTTATGCTTTTTGCATAACCTGCGGAATAGTTAGGATAAATATAGTTTTTTTAAGTAACTATTGATCGAGATATGATTCGGGGGTATTTAAATGTTTGAATTCGAAAAGCCTAGAATTGAAATCGTAGAAAAGTCTGATGATAATAAGTATGGAAGATTCGTCATCGAACCGCTTGAGAGAGGATATGGTACAACACTCGGTAATTCACTCCGTCGTGTTATGTTATCATCTCTTCCGGGAACTGCCGTAACTTTCATCAAGATTAAGGGCGTTCTGCATGAGTTTAGTTCACTTCCTGGAATCAAGGAAGATGTAACTGAAATAGTTATGAATATCAAAGAGCTTTGCATCAAGAACAACAGTTCAAGTGATGAAGCTAAGGTTGGATATATCGAGGCATCCGGTGATTGCACAGTTAAGGCTTCTGACATCAAGGTGGATGGAGATATTGAAATCCTTAATCCGGATCTTGTTATTGCAAATCTTAACGGACCAGAGGCTCGTCTTGAGATGGAGCTTACCATCAACAACGGTCGTGGTTATGTAAGTGCTGACAAGAATAAGGAAAACGATAACGCAGTAGATGTAATCGCAGTTGACTCTATCTATACTCCTATCGAGAGAGTTAACCTGACAGTTGAGAATACACGTGTTGGTCAGATCACAGATTATGATAAGCTTACACTTGATGTATTCACAAACGGAACACTTGGTCCGGATGAGGCTGTCAGCTATGCAGCTAAGATCCTCAGCGAGCATCTTGATCTGTTCATTAACCTTTCTGAGAATGTTAAGGATAAGCAGATCATCACAGAGAAGATTGAGGACAAGAAGGATAATCAGTCAGCTGATATGAGCATTGATGAGCTTGAGCTCAGTGTTCGTTCATACAATTGTCTGAAGCGTGCCGGCATCAATACAGTTAAGGAGCTCTGCAACAAGACTCCTGATGATATGATGAAGGTTCGTAATCTCGGACGTAAGTCACTCGAAGAAGTACTTGCTAAGCTTAAGGAGCTTGGTCTTGCACTTAAGGACAGTGAATAATTATAGTTACCACTCACGCTGAAGTTTTTGAGTTATCGCTCAATGGAGTAGGCACAGTGAAGACCACGGGATACCGTAGGTAAGGAGGAAAGTCAAAATGGCAATGTATAGAAAACTTGGAAAGAAGTCAGATCAGAGAAAGGCACTTCTTCGTAATCAGGTAACACAGCTTATCTATCATGGTAAGATCAAGACTACTGAGGCAAGAGCTAAGGAAGTTCGTAAGATCGCTGAGCATCTTATCACAATGGCTGTAAAAGAGAAGGATAACTTCGAAGAAATTACAGTTCAGGCTAAGGTAGCTGATAAGGATAAGGATGGTAAGAGAGTAAAGGTCGTTGTAGACGGCAAGAAAGTTACAAAGTACCATACAGAAGATAAGAAGGTTAAGAAGGATAATCCTTCAAGACTTCACGCTCGTAGAGAAATGCTTAAGGTTCTTTATCCTGTAATGGAATCTGCTGAAGGTTCTAAGAAGGCTAAGAAGGTTGACCTCACAGACAAGCTTTTCACAGAGATTGCACCAAAGTATCAGAGCCGTAACGGTGGTTACACACGTATCGTAAAGATCGGTCAGAGAAAAGGTGACGGAGCTATGGAAGTAATCCTTGAGCTCGTATAATAGATCATACTGATTTTAAGGCGGTATCCGTGAGGATATCGCCTATTATTTTTGTATTATGAGACAATATATAAAAATCAACAACTTAACAGTTAAGGGCTTGCCGGGAAGTGCAATCTCTATGGAGATTTCGAGAGGCGAAGTTGTAGCGATAACCGGAGAAAACGGTTCAGGTAAGACAACTCTTGTCAGCTGCATAGCCGGTATCAGAAGGCCGGAAAAAATCGGTATGGTTCTCGTGGACGGACTTGATCCGTTTTCCCAGCTGGATGAGAGAAAGATTCATAGACTCTGCGGTATAGTTCAGCAGGATCCGGATGATGATATAGTTTTTGATTCCATTATCAGAGATGTTGCATTTGCTCCGGAAAATATCGGACTTGAGAAACAGCGAATTTCAAAGAGGGCACTCAATTACTTTAAGAGTCTTGAACTGGTCGGAAAGCAGAAAAGAAGATATGATGAACTTTCCCTTGGCGAGAAGCAGAGAGCCTGTATTGCAGGTGTTCTTATTATGCATCATGATATTCTTGTAATGGATGATGCCTTTTCCATGATGGAAGAGGAGAAGGCCTGTAAGCTGCTGAAAAGTATTATCTCGTCAGCTAAAAAGAAGGGGCAGACGGTTATTTATACATCCAATAAGTATGATGAGCTGGCTCTTGCGGACAGAGTTATACAGATCAGCAGGGGAATTGCGACTCAGAAAGCTTTGAATGATATAGATGGTGTTGTCCCTGCTGCGGCATCAGTAATTAAGGATACTATTCCGGGTGCACAGTTTGGAATCAGAGCTCTTGGGGCTGATGGTAATCCTATCTACAGTGATCTTACAGAAGACAGTATTACTGCTGTTTTCAGAGATTTGAAGTTCAGCTATGGAAGAGAGCGTATTATCTCAAATATGAGCGGGGCTCTTGGTCGAGGAAGGTATTATAGGATTTCGGGTCCGGCATCATCAGGCAAATCTACATTTTTAAAACTTCTGGCCGGATTGCTTAAGCCGACCGGAGGATCGATCGATATCTATGGCAAGCTGGTTTGCGGATTTCAGCTGCCAAGCAGTCAGCTTTTTGACGATACGGTAATTGAAGATGTTATGTATCAGCAGAGAGCACTCGGTGTATCGAAGGCAGATGCACGTGAAGGCGCTGAAGAAATATTAACTAAGCTCGGAGTTTCCAAAAAACTCTGGGAGAGACATCCGTTGACACTATCTATGGGAGAGCAGAGGCTTGTAATGCTTGCGGGAGTTTTTGCGGCTGATGCAGATATAATTCTTCTCGACAAACCTTTTACAGGACTTGATTCGGAAGGGTATTACAGAGTCAGAATGTATATAGATGAATTGCTTCGTGAACGTAAATGCGTGGTTGTAGTGGAGTGATGTTAAATAAATGAAAATTATTGATCCAAGACTAAAGATATATCTTGTAATAATAAATGCGGTTCTTGTTCTTGCCATAGCATCACCGGTTGCACTTGGAATTGCTGTCGCATTCACGATCGGTGTGCTTTATATGTCACGAATTAAACCATCAGCATTATTGAAAAGTGTCGGATTCGTTCTTTCGGTAGTGCTGCTTTTATTTCTTATTTTGATGATATGGATAGAACCCAAAACTGCACTGTATGGATTCCTGAAATGCAGTATAATAGTTTCCTCTGCGGTCGTTTTTTCGAAGACTACAGAACAGGTGGATGTATTTGACGGACTGGTAGGAGCATTTTTCCTCAGAGCGTCGACCGCAAAATGGGTTTATCTTGCTATAGATTTTCTGCCACAGCTCAGATATGAACTTGACAGGATGAAAACTTCCAGAGTTGCCAGAGGTGAACGTCCGGAAGGAAAGGGATGGTTTAAATCCTTTATCGGAGATGTAAAGGTTTTCGGTCCGGCATGGAAGAATACAAATGTAAAATCCAAGCGTACCGCAAAGGCTATGGATGACAGATGTTATGATGTTTCTACCAGGCGTATCAGGACGAAGCCTCTTAGATTTAAGGCAATAGATTTTATGTGCATTGCCGTTACAGTGATATATGCAGCGATAATTGTTTACCTTGAAGTTCGAATCAGATTCTACGGAAAACTTATATGAGAAGAATAATGCTTAGAATTTCATATGACGGAACGGATTTCTGTGGCTGGCAGCTTCAGGAAAATGAAGTAACTGTAGAAAGTGAGCTTAACAGAGCACTGAGTGAGGTTACAGGCGAGGAGATAAGGGTTATCGGTGCCAGCAGGACTGATTCCGGAGTGCATGCTGAAGGGGCGGTCTGTGTTTTCGATACAGAGTGCAGAATTCCCGCGGAGAAGATAAGCTATGCAGTCAATACAGGGCTCCCCGGTTCTATAAGGGTTTGGGAGTCGGTTGAGGTCGATAAGGATTTTCATCCGAGACATTGTGACAGTGAAAAAACGTATGAGTATCATATCTGGAATGATACATTTGACAATCCGCTCGTTTCGAGATATGCACATTTCATATATAGGAAGATTGATGTGCCTGCAATGAACAGAGCTGCACAGTATCTGCTCGGAGAACATGATTTTAAGAGCTTTTGCTCCGAAAAAGCTGAAGTCCTAACTACAGTGAGGGAAATCACGGACATTTCAGTTTCGAGAGATGATCGTGATGAAAGAAAGATAACTATCAGAGTAACCGGAAAGGGATTTCTCTACAACATGGTCCGTATTATTTCCGGAACATTGATAGAGGTTGGAACGGGACTCAGAACAGTTGAATCCGTTAAGGATACACTTGAGGCCTGTAAACGAGAAACGGCGGGACCGACTGCACCGGCAAAGGGGCTCGTTCTTAAAGGAATCATATTTAAGGAACCAGTTCTTTAAATATATAATAGGCCTTTAATGCAAGAAAAAAGCCTATAAATGCGAAGAAAAACGTTGACAAGTGATCTAGGATGGGGTAGAATACAAATCTGTGTGACGTTAAACTATGGAGCCGAAAACGGTGTGAAAACACCTGAGTAAGCTACTCTGTCGATCGGATTTCATCACCGGACGGCAGACGAATCGGATAGTCGCGAGGCTGTCTAAAGAAAAAGGAGGAACAAAAGATGAAGAGCTATATGCCAAGCGCATCAACCATTGAAAGAAAATGGTATGTTGTTGATGCTGAAGGACAGACACTTGGTCGTCTTGCATCAGAGGTAGCTAAGGTGTTAAGAGGAAAGAATAAGCCAACTTATACACCTCACATTGACACAGGTGATTACGTAATCGTAATCAACGCTGAGAAGATTAAGGTATCAGGAAACAAGCTTAACGATAAGATCTACTACAGACATTCTGATTATGTTGGTGGACTTAAGAGCATCAATCTTAAGGAAGCACTTCAGAAGAACCCTGTATTCGTTATCGAGCATGCAGTAAAGGGAATGCTCCCGAAGGGACCTCTTGGACGTCAGATGTACAAGAAGCTTTTCGTATATGCAGGACCTGAGCATAAGCAGCAGGCACAGCAGCCTGAAGCGCTCGAGATTAAATTTTAAGGAATGGAGGGTAATCTATAATGGCTAAAGCTTCTAGATTTTATGGAACAGGAAGAAGAAAGAGTTCAGTAGCTCGTGTTTATGTAACACCGGGTAGCGGTAAGATTACAGTAAACAAGAAGGATGTTGAAGATTATTTCGGACTTGAGACACTTAAGGTTATCGTTCGTCAGCCATTCGCTGTAACAGGTACAGAAGGCAAGTTCGATGTATACGTAAACGTATACGGTGGTGGTTTCACAGGCCAGGCAGGTGCTATCCGTCATGGTATTTCAAGAGCACTTTGCGAAGCAGGTGAGGATTACAGACCACTCCTCAAGAAGGCAGGCTTCATTACTCGTGATCCTCGTATGAAGGAGAGAAAGAAGTACGGTCTCAAGGGTGCACGTCGTGCTCCACAGTTTAGTAAGAGATAGTTTCTTATACAACGAAAAGTATCCCTCGGTTATGCCGAGGGATTTTTTTTCGTTGTACACCAAGCTCGTTAAGCTTGGTGGAGTGCTTAGGCGTAGCCACGCACTCGTCAGGCTAAAAACGAGCCACCGGCTCGTTTTCTTACGCCTTCCACAGTTCTCAAAGAGATAGTCAGAACAAAAAGACTTCCCCATTTCAGGGGTTCAATGGACTTCCCGATTGTGTATCGGGAAGTCTTTTTTGTTCTGACGACCTCAGTTCCTGAGGTCCCTTCAAGCATAGCTTGAAGGCGTCTCGCTAAAAACAGTCCACCGGACTGTTTTTTTAACGCTCGCGCAGTTCTCAAAGAGATTAAATATGTAGTATTTGTTAATTGCATTGACAATAATGCCGTTATATATAGTATAATAAATAAAACGGAAATGCCATGTGGGGCTATGCCCTTTGGTAATGACTTCCGTTACAATGAATCAAGAAGGGTGATATGTATGAAAAGACGTAATCATGGTTTTACATTAGTAGAATTGATTGTAGTTCTCGTAATACTCGCTATTTTGGCGGCAATCCTTGTCCCTGCATTGCTGGGATATATTGATCGTGCCAGAGAAAAACAGGAATTGATCAATGCAAAGAATTGTCTTAATGCAGTTCAGGCAGAGCTTTCGGAACAATATGCAAAAAAAGGAAATACACTTAAACCGGGATTTAAACCGGAAAATCTTATAATAGAGTCAAAAAGTAATCAGAATGCAAATACCCCAAACGGTGATGTGAATGCAACAGATACGAATAGTGCGAGAAGAATACTGGAACTTGCTGATCTGAAGGATAATAAAACAAATGGGGCAAAGGATCCATATATTATAATGTTTGCAGTAGGAAGTAATATTTCAGATTCAACAGGTGCAACAAAGCATGATAAGTTTACAGTATGCTATTTCATGTATATGGAGACTAAAGACTCGACTCCGCTTTTTTATTTCGATGGAAGCTGGACCAAGAAACATCCGAGAATTGATGATAAATCAGATCTCATAAATTCTAACAATATAGTTCAGGTAGGCTCAATGAAAGGAAAGAGGATTCAGTATTATATTATAAGCAATAAAACAGGAACAATCGCCGGAAAAAAAGAATTTTGGGATATAGTTAAGAAGCATTACTAAGAGAACTGGAAAACCGAAAAAGTATGTCGTTCACACAAAAAATGTGTCGTTCACATAACGGATATTGACAACAATATGAATTTATTAATATGCTACTAGTGTGAGTTGAATGACATAATTGTGCTCTCCCACAATGTCAAATAACACTAAATACAAATGGGTTTCCAAAGTTTTTTAGGGTTTGCCAAACTTTTTTAGGGTCAAACTTTAGGG
>CAMJHQ010000002.1 GCA_946405625.1 uncultured Lachnospiraceae bacterium
TCGTTAAGCTTATCTGCAAGGAGCTCGGAAAGCCTGAAAGCCTTATCACATATGTTGCAGACCGTAAGGGTCACGATATGAGATACGCTATCGATCCAACAAAGATCCACAATGAACTCGGATGGCTTCCTGAAACAATGTTTGCTGACGGAATCAAGAAGACCATCAAGTGGTATCTTGATAACAAGGATTGGTGGGAGCCGATCATTTCAGGCGAATATCAGAATTATTATGAGAAAATGTACGGCAACAGATAATTGCTCTGAATATCATAAATTCTGCGTAGCAGATTTATGCTGATTACACGAAATATTGAATAAGGAGATAATCATGGGTAAGATTCAAGTTGAAGAATGTGAAATAGAAGGACTTAAGGTAATTACACCTACAGTTTTCGGTGATGAAAGAGGCTACTTCATGGAAACCTATAATTTCAATGACATGAAGGAAGTCGGCATCGATATGAACTTTGTTCAGGATAATCAGTCAGCATCCAAGAAGGGTGTTCTCAGAGGCCTGCATTTCCAGAAGGAGTTTCCACAGGATAAGCTCGTAAGAGTTGTCAACGGAACTGTATTTGATGTTGCAGTAGATCTGAGACCGGGTTCAAAGACCTTCGGAAAGTGGCACGGAGTTGTTCTTTCTGCAGAAAACAAGAAGCAGTATTTCATACCGAAGAACTTTGCACACGGCTTTATAGTTCTTTCCGATTATGCTGAATTCACATATAAATGTACTGATTTTTATCATCCGAACGATGAGGGCGGACTTCTCTGGTCAGATCCTGACATCGGAATTGACTGGATAATGCCGGAAGGAATGACAGCAGACGACCTTACTATATCTGATAAGGATCATAAGTGGGGCGGAATAAAAGAATATATGAAGGAACGCGGATTATAAGATTACGCTTCAAAAAAACTAACCCAAAACGGCATCACGGAGTAATTTCCGGATGCCGTTTTTTCTATGAATTATAATATCTGAATCAGCCTGATATATTTACTGACCTATTAAATATCATATTATAGCCATACTACTTCACTCAGTATCTGACGTACATTTTCTTCGTTTAAAACGCAAAGCTTTGCAAGGCTCTTCGCTCTTTCTTCATCATTCATCTGTGAGGTCTTCTCACTGCCTGCCCACTGCTCGAAATCTCTGTTGAGATTGTCTAGAGCTTTCATCTTTGCTTCTGTCTTCCAGATGAGTTCCTGCAGAAGTGCCTTCTTCTGTTCCACCAGCGCGGACATTTCTTCCTTACTACACTCACCCGACATGATAAGAGCAATCTCATTCAGGGTAAATCCCATATCCTGAAGTGCAAGCAGAGCCTCCACCTGCTGAAGCTGTCCGGCCGAGTAATATCTGTATCCTGTTTCTTTATCTATTTGAACCGGTTTTATAATATTTTTCTTTTCATAGACTCTCATGGCCTTTACGGATATTCCGGCCATTGCCGCAAGTTCGCCTATTTTCAATAATTGATAATCCGTATTACCTTCCATTTTCATATCCATAGCTTTTACCTCGTTCTGCCGCAGGGATAGACCCTATGGTAAATCATTGATCACTTTATGTTGTCGTTCAGAATTTCATCCACTCTTACCACTCCCGTAAGATTAGTTTTCATATTATTTATGCCCGAATTGACACACATTACTCCCATCATCATATGACCGCGGTACTGCGTTATCTTCATAAGCTCGGCAAAATCCTTTATCTTAGTTCCAATCATACTATTTCCGATAAGCAGAAGCAATATATAACCGGTCATTCCGGATGTGGCAGTTACCGCTGAAGATAGCGCTGTCCTTCTGTGTGCTTTCACATTTTCCCGCATTATCCTCTCACTTTCTTCCCTCATCTTATCAAGTACGATATCCTGTCCGTCAAATACAGTGATTGCATCTCCCGCCTCAACTATAGGCGCTGTCCAGTTCGTGTACCTTGCGAAGGATTCCTGTGCATTCTTTCTGAATTTAGGAATATTTCGTACTATCACGATACTGCTCAATATAAAGAAAGGTATCATCAGAAATATTGACACACCGAACAGTGTCGGATTCAGCATTATAAGTATCACCGATGAAAATACTAAATTGACTACCGCGATCATCGAGTGCATGAAGTTTATCGGTGCTGTCAGATAATCCGCCACTTTATCCACGTCGTTGTTAATTCTCGTGATCCAGTCACCTTCCGAATACTCTTCCATTTCCTGCTGAGTACGCGACAGCATTGATTCAAGCAGTTTCATTCTGAGACGTCTGTGCAGCATCATATCCGTCTTTACTGCCACAGTCGCCCAGACACTTGCATTATAAGCAAAAAGCAGAAGCGTAAACATCAGGAATATCCAAAAAGTCCGTGAAAGATTATCTCCGTCTCTCTGATCCGTCAGACGGATAAAGCTCTCAAGCATATTTGCATTAAGCATGGAATTCAGAAAATCAAACGGCGATCTCAGGATCATTACTATGACAAATGTTTTCCATAGTCCGAGCTCTTTTAATATTCTTATAACTTTATGGTTCATATATTATTCACCTATCCTCAATTCTCTTAATTATTGATCGATTCATCAGATAATCTGCCCGACTGCATTGATAAAATGCGGTCGTATCCGGATAGATGCTCCGGTCTGTGCGTTACATGTATCACTGTTTTATCAGCCGCATAACGGTTTAAGGCCTCAAGAACGGACGATGCATTTTCACCGTCTAATGCAGAAGTTGGTTCATCTAACAGAAGAATTTCGGCATCCTTACATATAGCTCTTGCTATAGCTATACGCTGTGCCTGACCACCCGACAGTTCATCCGCACGGTCACCCAGATAAGTATCAAGTCCTTTGTCGAGCGTATCTATCCAGTTGCTGAGATTTGCCGCAGCAACAACCTTTTCTATCCATGCAGAAGGATAATTATGTCCCATGGTTATATTCTCACGTATTGAAAGCGGAAGCAGCATAGGTGACTGCATTACCACCGAAACTTTCTTTATGATATTCGAAGGAAGGCTCTCCCCGGCAACTATCACGCTTCCTTCTGTCGGAGCATAGAGTCCCGCAATCAGCTTCAGAAGCGTACTCTTTCCACATCCGCTCTCACCTACTATTCCGACCTTCTGTCCCTTTTCTACTCCTAAGGAAATATTCTCGAAAACCGTATGATCTTCGTATTTATATGTCACACTTTTTAACTCTATCATTTCAACCTCTATATTATTAATCCGGTTCATTTATTTTGTCACATCTCTACAGACAGCCTCTAACTCCACATATAATTTCACTCAATTTCAATTCTCGACAGATTCGTTGTAAATACCTTAAAGCCCGCTATCCAGTTCGGAAGATTCATTATCGATTGAGTAAGGCTGTTTTGAAGATTAAGAAAAAGTATCAGCGTGCCCATAAGTATCTTTCCCTTAATGACCATATATCCTCCCGCCAGAAGAAGCAGCATAAGAGGAACCCTGGATAAGATTCCCGAAAGTGTATTATATAGAGCCGAATACCTTCCAACCTTTGTCTGATACTTTGTCCAGCTGACCAGTCTTTCATCCATCGCCTTCTTACAGAGTTCTTCTCCCTCAAAGGTCTTAACCGCCGGAAATGCGTGGACTGCCGCATAGCCTGCCTTATTCATCTTCATTTTCTCATTCTGTGCTGCAGATACTATCTTAGAAAGGCTTCTGCTTGAGAAGCCGACATATATCAGAATGATCAAAGTCGGAATAAGCAGCACAAGCGTAAGAATCACATTTTGAATAAACATAAATACAGTTGCAAGGATTCCCATAAAGAGCATTCCCGTGATATCAAAGAAGGCATTTGTGAGATATCCGTCTGACTGTACAAGTTCATTCTGTACAACTGACATCACCGACGCCGTGTCGTACTGTTTTCCCCGCTCCGCAGCCGCCTTGTCATTTCCTTTTCCCCGATCCGTCACTGTGTCACACTCTATTCCCCGCTCCGTCAACCGGTGCAGCAGTTTAGATGCATAACCCATTCTCAGAGTATGTGCCATCTTCTCTGCGGTGATACGTCCCACATACTGATTCATAAATAGCGTTGCCACACTTATTATTATGAAACCGGCGAGCAGAACCATAAATGCTATACTCACCGTCGCCCTCTCTTCAATCTTATTAACAAGCTCTCCGACATAATACATATAGATCATCTGCGTAAGATTTGCGACAAGCGTCAGGACCACCGATATTATGACCCATTTTCTGTTTCTCTTTATCAATATACGAAGTACTGACATAAAAAACGTCCCTCCGGCAGTTTTACAGTTTCATATAAATACTGTAAACCCTGCCCCAAGGGACGAGTCAATATCCATAACAGATTTCAGTTCAATTCATATGCTTAATATATTCCATCATAAGCTGATTGCTGCATATCATTCGCGACATTCTGATTTACCAGGGCATTTATGATAACCTTGATATCATCTATATCTGCCTGTATCTTTGCCAGCTCATTCTGATAATCAAGTTTCTTTAATACACTTGATGCATCGAAAGCATCATTTTTCGGTTCATTAAAAGCGAAGATAACTCTGTTATCCCATATATTTATGGCTATACTTTTATATCTGGCATTCAAACTCTGTATGCGCTCCATATACTGAGGCGTAAGGAGATAAAAAACATCATGTGCGTTTTCGGAATATACACTAAATTCTTTGTTAAATTCCACACTTTCAAGATCCACCTTATTCGGTTTATCTTTGCGTCTCACCGCTGAATAACGGAAGTTATTGCTGAACATTCTCAAATAGGATACTTTCTTATCCGAAAGGTTAAATATGATCATCCTTCCTTTAAAAAATATAGTAGTTGATGAGTTTTCACCGTCCGATGTAGTATCCGCAACATATACATCCGACAATTCAAAGTTTATTCCGTTGTAGCTTGCCTTTATATAATCCTCGGAACTAAAGTCGCTTCCCATCTTAACAAGATTAAACTTCTTAACATCGTCTTTAGAAAAACCCCAATCAGGATTATAGAATACATTTTGAAAATTCTTTTCAAGTGCTCCCTTAACGAAAAGCTCTTTATAAAGCTTTTTACATTTGAGATACGACTTTAATCCCAAAATAACAGCAACTATCATGCACGCTATCGTAATAAACGGCATAAAAAAGCACGCTGCCGTAATAAACGGCAGAAAAAAGCACGCAAGTCCGATCACTCCGATTACAATGGCCAGGATTATCAGCCTTCTGTTGTTTTCATACTTACTTATAGCATCACTCATACTGCTATAAGTTACTCCTTCATTATCCATTTTGTCCCCCTTTGATATATTTTTATAAACCTTTAACCCACCTGTAAGATTATAGCATAAATATACTTTTCAGACATAAAAAAACGGGACATCGATTTCTCAATGTCCCAAATCATACTATTGTCTGTAAAAGGTCATCGGATCTACAAGTTCACAGTCTACTATAATTCCATAATGAAGATGGGGACCTGTTGATCTACCCGTCGAACCTGAATAAGCTACAACCTGTCCGGCAGACACTGTATCCCCTACCTCACAATTGTACTTATTAAGATGGTAGAAGAATACCGTTCTGTTCGACCCAATATCAATCTTAACGCACCTTCCACCTGTATCAGCATCTCCTACATAAATCACCGTCCCCGATGCCGGAGCTCTTACAGGAGAGTTCATCGGACAGGCTATATCTACACCACTATGGTCAGCTACAAACTCATTTGTAAAAGGATCAATTCTTCCACCAAAAGGAGATGTAATTTCCTGGCTGTCCACCGGCCATAATAATGATCCGGAATTCTGCTGATTAAGATTATTATCAGAATTAAGCTGAAGCTTAATTCTGTAATTTCTCTCATCCTCAAGAAGCTTTTCGTCATTTTTTCTTTCAAGCTCCTCTATAGTTTCAAGAGCCGATCTTGCCTCCTTTATCTTTGAATTGTAGCTTTCAATCTGTTTTACCTTTTCATCACAAACAAGTTCCATTGCTTCCTGCTCAGAAGCCTTGGCTTCGATGATCGCTTCGATATTCTCATCAAGAACATCCATCATCGCCTTCTTGTTTGCTATTTCTTTTCTTGTTTCGATGAGATCTGTAAAAAGCTTTTGATCATACTCATCTAGTGCTCTGATATACTCTAATTCATTATTTACAGAATTGAAATCCGTAGCATTTAAAATTGCATCCAGATATGTATATCGATTATTCTCATAATCCATTCTTATATGCTCTTTAAAAAGCTCATATTGCTCTGCTTCATCAGCTTCGGCAACCTTAAGCTGTTCCTCAAGATCTATCGAAGTATTAATAGCAATCTTACGCTTCTCATCAAGCTCATCAATTTCATCCTGATACTGGATTATAAGCTCATCCATAACACGGAGCTTCTCGATTATATCATTCTGTGATTCCATCATACCATTGAGAAGCTGTTGAACCTGAGCCTTATCCTTTTTGAGTTCCTGAAGCTGCTGGTTAAGCTTTAATAAACCCTCCTGATTAAATACGGTTGTTCCGGTCGTGCCGATAGTGGTTCCTTTCGCTGCATCAGTATCCGATGCTTTCTCTTCTGAATCAGATTCTTTCTTTTCATCAGATTTCTCTGTAACGGTTTCTTCAGTAGTATTCTGTTCCGATGTTTGTTCCGACGAAGCTTCTTCAGTAGATGTCTGTTCGGTTGATGACTGCTCGGTT
This sequence comes from uncultured Lachnospiraceae bacterium, assembly GCA_946405625.1. Lineage (GTDB taxonomy): Bacteria > Bacillota > Clostridia > Lachnospirales > Lachnospiraceae > Eubacterium_Q. Next base: position 6,720 of record CAMJHQ010000002.1, read on the forward strand.
GCCGGCTGTTCTTCAGATGACTCCGTCGGTTCTTCAGTCTGATTTTCCGTTGAACCATCTGTTACCGCTCCGGAATCAGATGAATCATCATCTATAGCACGACCCGAATCATCAGAATCACTTCCTCCCGATCTTCCGGAATCAGATGCTTCTATCCTTTCGGAATTATATGCACTTTTTTCGGATTCTGCAGCATATGCCGTACTTCCGTTCATGATCAATGACGTAATAAGAACGACCGCTATGTATTTTCCTTTCTTCAATAACTCACCTCTGAAATCATTTCAATCAAATTCATTCTATATATTGTTTCAAAATGTATATACCAAATTATATTTTTCTTGATTTTTGTTCATTATACAGTAGGGAGCTGTTAAAAATCAAATTAAGATATTATGTAGTGAAATCCTATTTTTCATCAGACGAAACAACTGAAATATCAACAGACGCAGTTTTAAATCCGGCTGACAATATAGTGAGACACGCTGATCCCGCTTCATAACCTGATCTTAAAATCGCTGTCGCACGTCCTCTGAAACTAACGGTTTCTCCGTCAGTATAATCATCTTCAGTTACAGGATTACCTGATCCGAATCCGGCCAGTGATGCATTTCCGGTCACTTCAGCACTTAAAGGTATCTCTGCATCACATACCGGATTTCCTTCCGAATCAACTGCTTCTATCATGACATATATTACGTCATGCCCGTCAGCTCTCATGATTTCTTTTTCCGGAATAAGCCTGATTTCTGCCACTTCTCCTGTTGTAATAAGTTGATCTCTGCTAACCTCTTTACCGTCCGTATAGCTTACAGCCTCAACCTTTCCCGGTTCATATTCAGTATCGAAGCTGACTGAATTCGGCATCGGTTTCTCCATGCAAACAAGTTTTCTTCCCAGAGATCTGCCATTTACAAACACTTCGACTTCCTCTGCGTTAGAATAGACAACCAGCTTAACAGGATGTTTTTCATATCCTTTATAATTCCAGTTCTTAAACACTCCCGGGAATCCCCACATAGTCATCATTTCTACCTTTCCAAAGGAATCCGGATGCATAGAATATAAATATGTATTTTTACTTCCCCATACTACACTTCTGTATGTACCCTGAGGAAGCATATTTCCGTTTATATCAAAATCTCCGTCATTGGCGGTTCTCCACGGGAAAGGTGACCCCGGCTGAGGCATCAGAGACCAGGATCCTTTTTCAACCAAAGGATCATTTTCATCAACATATACTGCCTTTCCGATTCCTGCTTCTCCGATATAATCCCATGCAGTCCATGTAAAATCTCCGATGACATATGGCAGTCTCTCAACCAGCGGCCAGCGATAGCCTATCTGAACGGCAAAATTCTCAGATCCGAGAATTACCCTTTCCGGAAACATCTCATGATCCCGTTCATACAGGTCTTCCATATAGTTATATCCCACAACATCAAGTCCATTTGTAAAAGGCTCCGTGATTTTCTCCCATGTTGTGTCTTCCAGACCATCAGCTGAATTCTGTTCCTGACTCTGTCCTCTCATCAGAGCATCATCCAGCCCGCTCCATAACGAACAGATTCCGTTGCTTATCGGTCTGGTTCCATCAAGTCCTATGATGGTTTCCGCAAGTCGTGTTGCAAGTGTATATCCGTTATCCAGTCCGCCTCTTTCCGGTATTTCATTACCGGTAGACCAAATGATCACCGACGGATGAATTCGGTCTCTTCTTACAAATGCAGTAAGATCCTTTTTCCAATCGGTTGCAAAAAACTGACTATAATCTCCTCCACGCTTTGCTATTCCCCATGCATCGAAAGCCTCATCAAAAACATACATACCGAGTCTGTCACAAGCTTCTATCAAAGCTGCCGAAGGTGGATTATGTGCAGTACGTACCGCATTAAAACCGACCTCCTTAAGTTTGCTTATTCTTCTGGCCTCCGATTCATATAGAGAGACTGAACCCAGAAGTCCGTTATCATGGTGTATACATCCTCCCTTAAGTTTTACGGTTTTACCATTGATCTCGAGTCCGCGTACAGAATCTGCAGTGACAGTTCTAATACCAAACAGAGTACTTGCCTCATCGACAGTTGTATTATCATCTGCAATAAAATGTGTTCTGTATATTCCAAGATTTTCAGCTTTAACCTTAACCACATACAGATTAGGACTATCCACATCCCATAATTCCGGATTTTCAACATTCATTTCGATTCTTGCTGTTTCAGTTCTGCCTGCATTTATCTGGATAACACGCTTTACATTTCCAATAATCTCATCACTGCTTTCCTTTACAAGATCTACCGAAATCTGAGTTAAACGGTTATCCTGTGTTGCATTTTCAACTTCCACTTCAAACTCAAGAAATGCATATCCACCTGATATTTCCTTTGTACGTGCAAATATACCATCATTTACAATGTGAACCCTTGGACCGTGGCAAAGCTTGACCCCACGATATAATCCGGAGCCTGTATACCAACGTGAATTCACATACATACTGGTATTTACAACTATCATGATCCTGTTTTCTTCGCCGAATGTCACATAATCTGTAATGTCAACGTAGAAAGGGGCATACCCATAATGCTGATATCCGACCTTACAGCCGTTAACTTCTATCGAAGCATTCATCATTGCTCCATCAATCTTAAGACCGATATTTTCCTTCTCCCATTCCTTGGGGATCATTACATTTTTTACATAATTGGTTATATCCCCCGTAAAATATCCGCTGTCAGACTTTGCCGGAGCATCTGGTGTTACAGGCGTTCCTATCATGCCGTCATGAGGAAGATTTACTTCCACTCCCGGAGTCTCATCAAGCATAGCCAGAGAATCTATAAACCCTCTTCTGAATATCCACTTCTCATCCAAATTTACAAGCTGCATTTTCCACCCTCCTATAGCAACAAAAATGCTTCAAGAATATCTCTTTATTCATGCGCTAATTCTATCATAATTTCCGGTGAAATACAGTCCGACTATTTATTTAAACATGACGAAATTTTACGAAAAAAACAGTTACTGTTCACAATCCGACTGCAGATTATAAACAGTAACTGTTTACTATATCAGCTGACTCAGCTGTTCTATAAGATCTCCCTTACCGGATACGGATATTTCACCGACACGGTTGCAGATTCTTTCCAGATATTCAAGCCTCTTCAGCTGGAACAAAGTCTTATTTTCATCCATAAGCTTTGCTGTATTCATAAGTGATCTTGTTGATGCTACCTCCTCTCTTCTTTCGATCACATTTGCCTGTGCCTTCTTCTCGGCTACAAGAACAGTATTCATGATTTCCCTGATTTCACCCGGAAGTATGATATCTCTGATACCGAAGCTTCCGAACTCAACACAGAAATCCTTCTCGCCTTCGCGGAGCTTTCTGTCGAGAATCTCGCTTAACTCACTTCTTCTCTCAAGTATCTCATCCAGCTTGTAGTTTCCTATAAGCTCTCTGGATACCATCTGGATGAAGGAATAGAGCTGATCCGTCAGATTTGTTCTGTCGGATACTGACTTCTCGGCATCTGTTATCCTGTAGTTTGTAACCATGTTGAGCCTTATACCTACCTTATCCTTTGTAAGTATCTCCTGGCCGACAACATTTAATTCTCTCCACTTCATGTCGATAACCACGGCCTTCACTTCTCTGACAACATTCCAGTAATAATACAGACCTTCACTCAGCTTATCCGTAAGCGTATTGTTGATATATATCAGAGCCTCCTCGCCCTGTCCTACAACAACCTTTGTATAATACCTCTGTGGTATATACTGGATCATATCCTTGGTAAGCTCTTCCTGAAACTTCAGTTCCTTCATGGACAATATCTTCATATCCACCTTTTCGAAACGGTTCCAGAATACATATTCACCCTTGTTCGAAACGCCCATAAGCTTTCCGTTTATATATAAGAAACCTATCTCATCGTTCTCTATCTCATATCTGACAGTTGCATTTCTGAAATCCTCATCCTTCTCGAGAACTTCATATGGAATACCGCTGCACTTTACTTCGCCGGCAGCCTCTGTTATCTCGAGCTCATATCCTCTCTTCTTCCAGAAATTATACTTTCCCGCATTAAGTATTCTCAGGAACTTACCGTTTCTTCTGAGGAAGCCGACTTCATTATCTCTTATTATATATCTCATCTTTATTCACCTCTTACATCTTATCAGTCATATCGATCATATCGAAATCTTTCTGCTCTATTACTTCGATATATATTTCACTCAGACATATCGGCTGATCTCTCACCCGATAATATCTGATAATCTTTTCTCATCAATTTGGGAAATGTATCCGATAGAAGATTCCCCATCAATAATCCGGAGCTTCATTAAGTACAGTCATCATATATGCTGTCTCTGACCCAACATATATGAGGCATGCACGATATCCTGTCGCTGCTGGGATTATATCCGGTCCTCCCCTTCTGTCCTCTAATGCCGCCTGCATTACCTGCAGACAGATCATTATGAGGATCAGCCGGTTTGGCGGAAATCTTCTGTCTGATACTCTCTTCACGCTCCTTGCGCAATAAATTACCATGCTCTACCCATTAAGCTACATACCGAAGTATGGAGGGACTCGAACCCTCAACACTGGTGTTTAGCCGATTATCAATCGGTTTGTTAAGCTGACTGCTTAACATATGGATAAGTACGTACGATATACCGATTCCGGCACCACGGAGCAGCACTGTGGGTCTTGAACCACCGCAGCTATACTCTCATACAGTACAAATACTTACAAAACTAACCCTTAAGGACACCAACTGTCTTCATTTTTCTTATCGGACGCACCAGATCGCTCTGCTGCTCCATAACCTCATCAATGTCCTTATATGCAAATCTGCACTCCTCGGCCACATCGTTTTTCTTCGCTTTTCCAAGGATCACTCCCTGCTCATGAAGATCACGCATAACCTCTTCGGTAGTGAATCTCTGCATTGCTCCCGTTCTGGAATATGCTCTTCCGGCTCCGTGAGATGAAGATGTGAAACTGTCCGGATTTCCGAGACCTTCCACAACATAGCTGTACGATCCCATAGCTCCCGGAATAACTGCCTTATCACCTACTCTCGCTCTGTTCGCACCCTTTCTGTGAACCCAGACATTTTTGCCGAAATGATTCTCCAGTGCCGCATAGTTATGGTGGCAGTTAATCTCCTCACCATATATAACGTCTCTGTCCAGATATTTCTTTACAATATCTGTAACTGCCTTCTTTGCAACATCCATCATTCTGGCTCTGTTTTCAAAGGCATAATCCATCGCAAGATTCATCCAGTTTATATAGCTCTTTCCTTCTGCGGAATCTACCGGAAGAAATGCTAGTCTATGCTCCGCCGGAACAGAGCTGTAGTACATTTCATTCAGTGCTGCTGCTTTCTTGTTGAAATAATCGCATATTGCTTTTCCGAGATGACGGCTTCCCGAATGGATCATAATGCAGAGCTTTCCGTTATCATCCTCCTGAAGCTCCACAAAATGGTTTCCTCCTCCGAGGGTACCAACCTGAAAATATCCATCTTCAAGAAGTGGGAGAAGCTCCGGATCATCCTGATATCTGTCTATTTCCTGCATAGCTCTGTCGATACTCTCACACATTTGAGGCTCATTATGTCTTGCAGTATTTACAGGAATATTTCTCATGAAGTTTCCGATTATCGCCTGAACACCGGAACCGTTTCCTGTCATCAACTCCTTAACATCAGCCGCATCTATATCTGTATCGATAAAGTTCATACCGCATCCGATATCAACGCCTACCGAATTCGGAATGATCACACCCTTTGTTGCGATCACTCCTCCTATCGGCATGCCCATTCCTGTATGTGTATCCGGCATAAGCGCCACCCACTTATGAATAAATGGGAGATCTGCCAGATGCTGTGCCTGTTCTATACAGGAATCCTCTATTGTATTTATATCCTTCTGCCATATTTTCATAGGATATTTTGTACCATCAAATAAAACGAACATAACTATTCCCCTTTCGATTCTCAGCACTCACTTCTATCTTCTGTTTTGTTTTTTATTGTGCTTTGTTATTCTTCTGAAGTGCTTTATTATTCTTCTTTTGTGTTTTGTTGTACATAAGATATCATCTGCGACATTTTTCTTCATTTCAAAAAAGCTGCGAACCGATAAATCATATAAAAAATTTCATCCAAACAAAAAAGATATCGACCCGCTATGCAGATCGATATCTTTGCTTTTTAAGTCTTTCCTTCAACTGTTTCAAGAATCTTTCGCTTCCGATAACCTTTACCATCGGACCGAATGAAAGTATGTTTATCAGCAGCTCCGTTTCATTTCCCTGTCCGTAAAAGATCTCACATTTATAAATCTCTTTTGTTGTACCGTCAAAATCATCATCTCTTTTTTCCACATAACGAGATGTGTTCTTTCTGTAGTTTGCAAACTGAAGCATGGCTCTCTCGAGTGCCTTTCTCTCGGTTTTGATCAGCACTGTAACAGGTTCCTTCATGTACTCCCTCTCTAAAAGCCTGTCAACATCCGGACGCTTATCCCTGCTGATATAACGTCCTGTAGTTTTCACCATAACAACCTTACCGAGATTTATCTGATACAGTTTTTTCTCAGACTTCTCTTCCACACCATATATTCTGATGCAGTCATTTTTAATAGAGTATTCCAGCCTGCACGGGATGAAGTAATGTCTTACTCTCTTACTCGGTATCGGATTATACTCTATATCCAGCACCTCATTCTTCCTTATCGCCTCTACGACTGTGCGGAAGAATTCCCGATACTTATCATCGCTGTAATCATCTCCGTCCAGGAAAATGTCCGAATAGCATAAATCCTCCTGCCGGAATATCGGCTCAACCTCCGACAGCTGCTCCACTAACCCCTGAACCTCTTCCTGCTCCAGGAAAAGGTTTATTCTTTTATCCATCAGGATTGTCTTCAGCCATGACTTCTGATAAGACGTCAGCGGGATCACCGGATTGGGTCGAGCCTCACCGAAGAACTCCCACACATCATCCTTAAGCTTCGGAAGCAGGAACAGCATAGATTCGCCGTAGCCCTTCTCTCGGATGATCTCGGTTATCTCTTTATCTGTAATCTTTCCGTAATCTGATAAGAGCCTGTATATTATATTGTAATAGCATCCGTATATTTCCGAAAAAATCCTCATATGCCACCTACTCTATATCATACATTTCAAATAATCTTTCTATATCTCCAAAGAACTTGTCCCTGATCTTCGTCAGCTCCCGTCCCTTCTCCATATCGGAATTCATCGAATAAAATCTTATATCCTCAATCCGTCCGATAAATGTACGCAGCCACGGAAACATCTCATTCACATCAAAGACTACATTTTCATACAGATATGTCCCCTCCGAAAGCTTCGTTAATGTCCCGTTCTTACCTTCTTTTCTGATCCTTGTCACAATATAGCTCTCGGACACTTCATTTATATGTATCGTCATTTCTATCTTCTGGCGATAACTTTCCTTCAGCCCGGATGTAAATGATGCATTCCATACAAATCCCAGATTTCTGTCCAGAATTTCCCGTATTTCTTCGGCATCATATGTCCTGCTCTCTGAATCCTCTTCACTCTTCGTATCAGCATCCATGCTGACCTTTTTAATCTGATCGAGTCTGAGAACACTGAAACGTCCCTTCTCACCGACATCATATAGAACCACATAGCGTCTGCCTGTTCTGTAACTTACAACGATTCTGACAGGAAGCGCCGTAAGCTGATGACCGCTTTCTTCCTTAAGATTTGACGCAGCTGTGAAGGTCATCCTGTTACCCTCTTTGATACCCTCAAATATCCGATACAGTATCTCATCCTCCAGACAAAACTCCGGAAAGCTGTGTTTCACTCGGAAGGTGTCATTTGACAGATCCTCCCTCTCCATGATTGAATAACCCGCAAATCCGAAGGGATACCAAAGCTGAAAGAATCTGATCGCATCATACAGTCTCTCGGGATCATCCTTAAGAGCATTCAATACTTCCGCCTGCGACAGCATTTCCGAAAGCGTTACATTTCTCTCATAGTAAATTGTACGTCCGCTCTTAATCTGCCTGAGTATTCCCTCTTCCTCAAGCTCCTTGCATTTTCTCCTGACGATCTGCGAATCGCAGACTATTCCGAACCTTCCGCTCAACTCATCCGTCAATTCATCAACCGTATGCTGAGTCGAGGTCAGATCCAGCAGATGGAAAAAAAGCGTAGCATCATTATCCGTAAAGCTCCTTGTCTGCCATACCTTATAGAGAGGATTTGTTTCAAGCAGATTCGGAGTCACCTGAAGCGACAGGTTCTTCTCGGATGTAGCATCGGAAATGTCCTCGCACACTATATCTCCGAGCCAGTCCGTAATACGTCTTCTCTCATCATCATATGTTCTGGCACTCCTTCCGGTAAAATCATTTCTGCTCTTAAAACCGTATACGAAGAAATCCCTGACATAATCTCTGCATTTATCAAAATTTTTGATCAGCTCCTGAAATTCCGACATAGAAATCAATCCTCATCAAACTATAAGCTTTATCAGCTCATCAATCGCTTTACTTATATGCTTATCCTTATGAATAAAAACCTGTGAGTATATAGGAAATGCATTTCCTGCCCAGTTGAGTTTTTTCAGCTTATGTTCCTTCACCTCATCGACCGCAACCATATCGGGCATAAAGGCAACTCCAAGCTCGTTCATCGCAAACTGCTTCAGTATCTCCTTGCTGCTTGTTTCAAGCTCGATTGTCGGGCTGATTCCCTGCCTGACAAAATCCTCCAGCAGCATATGCCTGAAGCTGCAGTTATGCGAAGTAAGAAGCAGTGGTACTCCCTCCAGATCAGCCTCCCTGAGCTTTTTCTTTTTAGCCAGCGGATGCTTGGGACTCGCGTAGAAGCCGAGCGACTCCTCTTTCTTTTCTATCAGCTTCAGCTCCGGATTCTCCATAAGAGGATTCAGCGTATAAACCAGATCCAGAACTCCCTTCTTCAGAAGTGCCGGAAATGTATCATGATCTATAAACTGAAGCTGTATATCCATCTTGGGATATTTTCCTTTATACTCCATCAGGATCTTCGGAAATCTGTTATAACAAAGTGACTCCGAAACTCCCAGCTTTATTACTCCCGTCGGTTCTTTAGCCGTCGGGATCTCAAGCAGTATCTCCCTCTCCAGCTGAAGCATTCTCTCCGCATAATCAGTCAGCTTCTCACCCTCTGAAGTGAGTGACAGTGACTTACCCAGTCTTTCAAAAAGGAGGCAGCCCAGTTCTTCCTCAAGCTGCTTTATCTGCGTTGTAACAGTCGACTGTGCATAACCCAGTATATTTGCAGCGGATGTAAAGTTTTTTGTATCGACTATTTTCAGAAATGTTTCCAGCTGAGTACTGTTCATACCTGCTCCTTTCAATCATTTTTTTTGATGGTTTCATTCATTTATTTCAATTTTTCCGATTGTTGTTTTAATGATATTATACAAACAACAAAAGGACATTTCAAGTGCTTTGACCTATTAAAACGGAGGACTATCTGATGAGTATAGAAGTACGAAATCTTACAAAAGTATATAAGTTAAAAAAGAAGCAGACCAAAACCGCCGTAGATAACATTTCCTTTACTATTCCTGATGGGGAGATCATCGGATTTATCGGTCCCAACGGTGCGGGAAAGTCCACAACTATAAAAATGCTTACCGGGATTCTGATTCCCGACAGCGGGACTGTTTCGATAAACGGAATGAATCTGAAGAAGAACAGAAAACAGATAATGATGAAGATAGGTGTAGTATTCGGTCAGAAAAGCGTTCTATGCTGGGACATCCCGGTTCTTGATACCTTAAAGCTTTTTAAGGATATGTATAAGGTTCCGGATTCTGTATATGCGGAAAATATGAAGCTTTTTAAAGAGGTTCTCGGAATAGACGAATTCATCAATCAGCCGCCGAGACTCTTGAGTCTCGGCCAGCGTATGAAGGCGGATCTGGCGGCCGCTCTCATATATAATCCGGATATTCTCTTTCTGGATGAACCGACCATCGGTATAGATGTCCTGTCTAAAGAGCGTATCAGGGATTTCATTAAAAAGATAAATACAGAACGTAACACAACCATCATACTTACAACGCACGACGTATCGGATATAGAGACTCTGTGTGAAAAAATGATAATCATCGATAAGGGAAGCCTTTTATATGGCGGAACTTTAAATGACCTGAAGGAATCTTATCAGACTACTGATCTGGAAGAGATAATAAAGAAGATATACAGAAACGGGGAGACTGTAAATGCGTAAATATATTGATTACATGATAATCGGAATAAAGGAGCATATGGTATACTCCAGCTCGGTCTGGGCTGCATTTCTGTCCAAGATAATTTATCTCTATATGCAGTTTGCCATGTGGAATGCACTCTTTTCCTCGAATCCCGGAAATGTGACAGGGCTGAGCCATGAGAATACGATCAGATACGTTATCGCAGCAACGATCCTGTCTACTTTTATGGAATGTAATGTAACCGTATGGATCAATAATGAGATTCAGACCGGAAATATAGCCAATCAGCTGATAAGGCCAATGGATTTCAGAGCAATGATCTTTTCGAAGCATTTAGGAACAAGCCTGATCAAAGCATTGCTGTACTGCTTCCCGCTATTTATTCTCGCAGGTTTTTCTTTTCATGGTCCCATCTTATGTCGGAGTCAGATCGGATTCGGGCTGATTTCAATAGCAGCTGCATATTTGATCCAGTTTTTTTACTCTCTCATAATCGGACTTATGGCCTTCTGGCTGATCGTCACCTGGCCTCTCAACATGCTTCTCGCCGCAATATATAAGCTTCTTTCGGGATCATGGATACCGGCTCAGATGTTTCCTGATCTTCTGACAAAGATCAATGCATTTCTTCCGTTCCGTGCGATATACGCTATCCCCGTAACCATAATAACAACACCTATGGAAAGAAGCCGGATATACACCGATCTCGCCATTCAGCTTATATGGATCATTCTCCTGTTTGGAATAACTATACTGACGTGGAATATCGGAAAGAAAAAACTGATCGTACAGGGAGGTTGATGAAATGAATCTACTGAAAATGTATAAACATTTTGTTGTCATATATATGAAGGGCAAACTGGCTTATAATCTGGCTCTTGTTTTCGAACTGATTGCCAACACAATTCAGATAGGTATATACTTTGCCGGGTTCATGGTTATCTTCCATAATTTCAATAACATCGCCGGCTGGAACATGTATGAGGTTCTCTTCATGTTCACAACAAGCTGGCTCGCTTACAGCTTCAGCTGTTTCTTCTTCTGGAGTCCGATGAAGGATATGGGTGAGCTGATCAGAAGCGGTCGCTTCGACCTGTACCTTACCAGGCCGATCAGACCGCTGCTCTATATGGTTCTCTCACAGTTCCAGTATACCTTCATTCCGAGACTTGTTTTATCAGTCGTATTCTGGCTTTACAGCATGTCCAAGCTTCAGATAGACTGGAATCCGAAGACGGTTACATTTTACTTTATAAATATCCTGTCAGCTTTTGTAATATTCTCGGCCATAACTATTTTTACGGGAACCATCAGCTTCTGGACAGTCAAAAGCGAAGAAGTAGTTTCTCTGCTTACGAATAACAATTATGGACTAAAGAACTACACGGATTATCCGCTCACTATATATTCCAAGGGCGTGCAGTTTGTTCTTACCTTCATCATTCCTTATGCCCTTACGGGATACTATCCTGTGGCTTCACTCCTCGGAAAATCCGTACCCTATCCCGGTCTGTCACAGTTGTCACCCTTTATTGCCATTGCTGTCGGCATAGGCGCGTATCTGTTCTGGAATTACGGATTAAGGCATTACGGAAGTGCAGGTTCATGATCATTTCCCTCAACCCACGATCTCTATGATTTTCCGGTTGATTTCATCAGCCAGTTCATGATTAAGTCCATGTCCGGAATCCGGATAGAATGTAACATTCATATTTAAATCGAGCATAAGCTGTTTACCGCCCAGTTTTTCAAAAGGGTCCTCTTCTCCGACCAGGAAAATCACCTTATCCCGTATTCTATCTATTTCCTCTTCGGCGAAGCCTCCTGATACATTATGCGGTGTCATAGCCATGTTGTTGAATCCTTTAAGAAGGTATTTATAATGTTCCAGTATCAGTTCATTTTCCGTAAATACAGCATAGTTCTTTCCGCTTAATTTCTTCAGAAGCTTAATGACATTCTTATCTGTCGGAAACAGTGCTTCCGGAAGAAAAATAGAAAACATACTCTTCGCACCCTTCTTTTTCGTTCCCGCATGCACAGCTCCCGAGATACTTATGGCTTTTATAACCTTCTCAGGCCTCCTGAGCGTATATAACTGTACCAGATATCCGCCCATGGAGACGCCTGTGAATATTGCCTTTTCAAGCCCCAGCAGTGCCAGCACTTCATCTATCCACTCAACATCGTCATACTTATTCTTATAATTCTCATTCGGTCTGCTCTTTCCCGGACCACCTAACGTATCCACTGCATATAACTTATATTTTTCGCCCAGCGCTTTTGCATTAAATATCCACATAAGTGCCGAATCGTCTCCCACTCCATGGAAAAGGATCATCGGCTTTCCGTCTTCCTTTCCTGTTTCTATAACATGGGTAGTTCCGAATTTAGTATCCAGATCTATCTCACGATAATCACATCCCCACTTTTCAAGGAGCTTATCATATGTTTCTATTATCTTTTCGCCTGCTTTCTTATTTCGATATATCTTCATATCTCATCCCCCAAAAACTCTTTTATGGAATGTTCTGAGCATTAGATCAAGCATATCCATATCTTCCGTAAAATATCCTATCATGATGATTCCGTGATATTCGGAAGCCAATCTTGCTGCATCCTTATCTTTGATGAGTTTTCTCTTATATAGCACCTCAAAAACTTCTTTCGCATTTTCGATAGGGTTTGTAAACAGCATATTCTTCCATACTTCATCAGCCTTTGGATCATGAAATCTTTCAGTTTCAAGCATATGAAGGATTGTACCTATCTTCTCGTTATTCAGATACCCTGTGACAAAAGCTTTTCCGACTCTGACAAATTCTTCACACTTGACCTTTTCTGTACTTCCCAAAGCCTTTGCGAATCCATCCTTCAAATTGTCGGTTATAGAATCCACCATTTGTATCAAAGCATCAAAAATATCCTGCTTGCTCTTGAAATAGTAGTAGATTGAACTCGCCCTGATTCCGACTTCTCCCGATATATCCCGCATAGATACTGCAGCATAACCTTTTTCTGAAAACATTTTCAGTGCAGTATTCATTATCGCTTCTTTTGTTTCTATAGATGACATATTGAGCCTCTCCATTTCTACCGAACGTTCGTTAGGTAAACTATATCACGAAAATATATTTTTATCAATATATAATTCTGATAATACACCGGAGATATAGCATTACTCACTTTTCTTCTGTTATATACAAAATGATAGAAATCTATTGACAATCAGAGTATACGATGTTAACATATTATCATTATGATAATATGTGAGGTGGAATATGAAAAAATTTAAAAAACTATTATATACCTTAATAGCATTAACACTTGTGGCAAGCCTTTTCACAGGTTGTTCCGGAGATAGCGGTGATACTCAGTGGTTTCTGGATAAACGCATTTCTCTTGCGGAGAAGTATGGTACATTGCCTGCTGAAGGACAGGTCGGAAGTTTAAATTACAGCATACTTGAGAAAGACTCATATTCATGTCGTAAATCTCAAGCAGGATACTATGTCGATATGCTTGAAGAACCGGGGTCACCTTACTTTATTGTGATTACATTAGGATCAAAGGAAGACGCAGATGTTGAGATAGTTGATCTTGGAATGGATGGATCCACGCTCCAGATATTAATTGCCAAAAAAGCTTCTTCAGATAAATCAGATTCAAAATCATCACCATGCTGTGTACTGAAATTGGATAGCATGCCGGATGACATAGTGATACACGACAAAAACGGAGCCTCATATAAACTGATTGAAGATTAGGCTTTAGTTTTGTTCCATAATAACTGCAATTATTCATAGAAAATCCAAACTACCAATTGTAGTGACATTCTCCCCCACCTAAAGAGGTGGGGCTTCTTGCTGAAAGAGGATAAAAGAAATGATAGAAAGGATGCTGGTGCTTTTCTTTACTGCAAACCTTCAAGCCAGGATCGGATCTCATCCTCCGATGCACCGGCACCAAATCGCTTGCCCTCAAGCCATGTACCGCTTCCTGCATTGTCAGCAAGGTTTTGACCACTCCTGCCTATTCCACTGCTGCCTGAAGTACAAAATGGAATCATGGTCTTACCATCAAAATTGTAGGTCTCTACAAATGTATCCATGATACGCGGTTCTTCTCCCCACCAGATAGGGTACCCGATATAAATCGTTGTATAACCATCAAGAGATACGGAATCACTTCCAATCTCGGGTCTTGCAGATGAATCATTCTGCTCCTTAGTTGAACGGCTATCTGAATCATTCCAGTTAAGATCAGCATCTGTGTACTCCTGTGCTGCCTTTATTTCATAGATATCTGCTCCGGTGATGCTTGCAATCTTTTCTGCAATATCTTTAGTGGTTCCGGTTGCAGAGAAATATACAACAAGAACACCACCGTCTTCATTCGGACTTTCGGAATCTTCTATAGATGTATCCTCCGGCACTTCCTCGGAAGTGGTTGTAACGGTGTCATCATCCTTTGTCTGATCAACCACCTCTTCAGTGTTATTTGCATTTTCTATTTCCTGAGAACTCTCAGTCTGTATTGCCTGTGTGGCATCATTCGTTGCCTGTCCTTCGTTATTCCCACATGCTGTCAGGCCAAGAGTCAATAATATCGCTGCGAAAATTAATGTCACTTTCTTCATATTCAGTCTTCCTTCCATACTTCCTTCGCCAGACGGAACACAGCCCAACCCTTTGGCCATCCAACATACATGGTAGCGTGAGTAATGATCGCTGCGATTTCTTTTTTCGTGACTCCATGTGCCTTCGCGTTCTGAAGGTGATATGTTAAGGATGAATCCGTGATACCCGATGCCATAAGACTCACAACTGTGATAATGCATTTTGTCTTCACATCAATGGCTTCCTCATTCCAAACCTCACCAAAGAGAACATCGTCATTCAGATGTGCAAACATCGGAGCGAATTCTCCAAGCTGATCTCTTCCTGCTGTCTGTACTATTTTATCTGCCATCTTATCTGTCTCCTCCTAATATTTTCTGTGTTCCTGTAGTCCAAACATGTTTCTTTGATGCATCAGTTCTTTTATTCTGAGCCATAACACCTGCAAGTGGATGAGGTACATACGACTCTTCAAGATATTTCAGTTCATCATCTGTAAGTTCCAGGTCTACAGCCTTCGCAGCTCCTTCGATATGGTGCAGCTTGGTTGCTCCAACCACGGGAGACGTCACTTTTGTCAGGAGCCATGCCAGAGATACCTCCGTCATGGTCACACCGTGTTTCTCGGCAAGTTCAGCCACACGACCAATGATCACTGCATCCTGCTCCGCTGTGGCATCATATTTAAACTTCGCATAGGAATCCTCGGAAGCTCTCTTTGTATCACCTTCGCCCGGCTTTCTTGAAAGTCTTCCGCTTGCCAGTGCGCTGTAAGGAGTGAGTGCGATATTCTCTTCCTCACAGTATGGAACCATCTCACGCTCTTCCTCTCGAAAGATCAAGTTATAATGTCCCTGTATTGAAACAAACTTGGCAAAGCCTTCTTTTTCTGCCAGTGCATTGGCCTTTGCAATCTGCCATGCAAAGCAGTTTGAAATTCCTATATACCTTGCCTTACCTGCTTTCACGATTCTGTTTAAGCCATCCATGATGTCATAAAGATCGGTATTCCAGTCCCACATGTGATAGATATAAAGGTCTACATAGTCCATCCCAAGATTCTGTAAGCTTGTATCGATCATATTTTCGATATGCTGCTGACCCGTGATTCCCTTTTCTATCTCTTCAGGTGTTCTCGGTAAAAATTTAGTTGCAACAACTACATCCTCCCTCTTTGAAAAATCTCTTAAAGCACGTCCAACATATTGTTCGCTGGTTCCGCTCTGGTATGCTATTGCTGTATCATAGAAATTGACCCCAAGTTCAAGACCTATCTTTATGATTTCTCTTGAATGTTCCTCGTCTAATGTCCAACCATGCTGTCCTTTAGCTGCGTCGCCAAATCCCATACATCCCATACATATACGGGATACATTTAATTCTGAATTCCCTAATCTCGTATATTTCATTATCTTATACCCTCCTCGTTTACAACGCTTCATTAAGCATTTTGCAGCATTTATAAAAGCTTCAACATGCAGTTGTTTGTTATCTCAAAAATAGACTGATATGCAAAATCCACATTTGCTTCTTTCATAGCTTCCCTCTGCTTATCTGTTACAATAGTGTAAGGATATATTCCAAACATGAACGGGAAGAATACATATATAAAATCATGAATCTCCTGAACTGATTTCTCCGGACAGAACTTTGTAAGTATTCTGCATACATTCTTCATTGACTCCCCATAAGCCACCTTGAACGATGTAAGGAGTTCCGGTCTGCTGTTTGATTCCATATCATAATTGTTCATGGAAAGAAGTTTTAAAAGCTGCACCCGATTTGCTATGGATCCTGCTATTTTCTCTGCTATCTGCTTCTTCGTAAGTGTCTCATTATTCTGTAGTATGTCTGTCAGTTCTTCATTCCAGCGATCATACTCGCGTTCATAAAGTGCCAGAAAGATTTCTTCCTTCGTCTGAAAGTAGTTGTATATAGTCGGTCTTGAAAATGATGTCTCATTTCCGATTTCCTTAAGAGTAATATCCTTGAAACTCATGGTCTGATACAGTTTCTCGCAGGCACTAATTATTTCTTCTTTCCTTGCTGCTGTTCTTTCAGGTGATCCTTTTGGCATATTCATCCTCCATATGCTTTTCATTCTGACATCGTGTCAATTAGAATTATAACCTCATTCTGACACCGTGTCAAGATTTGTTTGTATAAAAAAATGGCGGCTACAAGATTTATCTCATAACCGCCATCCATTGCTTTCAGTTTCCAATTGGATTTTTATACTTTAGTCATTTACTGATATTGTAAACCTTTAAAATCTCGAAGCTAACTTATTAAAGTTTGCCTCCTGATATGGAATCAACTTGTGCTTCTTCGGTAACTGCCACGGAGTATAGACTTTCAAATCTCCGGTATTCTTAAAACACATTGCAAACTGCATCGATGAAAAATTCAGTGGCAGTTTTTTAAGCTGCTTATCCTCAAGTTCATTGTAACCGATGAAGAAATAATGCTCTATATCAGTGATAAGATCTTTGACTTTAGGAACTATCTGGCCGTTGTTTCTGCAAGGAATAACACCGATTCCTGTAGAAATGACATTGATCAGAAAGCCTGCATAAGTGCTTCTGTCAAACGCGATCTGCTGTCTGTTATCCAGCTTACTGTTAAACTCATTAACCTGTTCCTGTACTGCAGAATTAACTGCTCCCGCAACCGCACCGGCAACCAGGCCTCCTACAAGCCCGCCTCTTTTTGCACCTACGACAGCTGCATTTGTAGTCATAAGACCGCCTGCACTTGGAACGGAACCTCCGACGAAATCCCTGTTTGTTGTCACAAGAATACAATTATCCGCTTCTGCGCATCCCAACTGCGTAAACATATTTGTTACCGTCTGCAGATTACTTATTCCTTCAATAGTTACATTTTCCATGTTTTTTATCTCCCTTTATCATTTATTGATATTCTCTCATAGATTATATCTATCTGATAATATCACATTAGTAGTATCCTGTCAATACCATTTGTCATTTTGAACTTGTCATCTATTTTTTCTATAGTGCACTCCAAAGATAAAAAGCACATATAGTAATGGAAATGATACTTTAAATGATACTTTAAATCACGAAAATGATACTTTAAATCTAACTTAAAAAAACACAGATAAATAAACTCTAGTCATCATATTTACTCTTGATATAATCCGGTTTTTCTGCATTTGAATCAAGTGTCCACTTCTCATCAGTCATGCTATAACATATTGTTCCTACATCCGCCGACTGTATCCAGATATTATAACTGTCATCCTCCCAACAGATGCCCCAGAAATCAGAAGCTCTGCACGGTTCAAAACTAAACACTTCATCTCCTGATGCAGCGTATACAGTAACTTTTATCATATCACTATTCTTTTCTGTTATTGCATAGTACTTCTGATCATAGCTATCAGCTTTCTCCATAGTAAAGCTTCCTAAGTCACCACCTGAATTTGGTTTTGATTCTGAACTTGAATCGGTACTTGATTCTACAGTTATTTGATTGCCATTTTCCTGTCCCGATCCGCATGCGCACATCGAAACCAACATTAAAAGTGTAAATGAAATAATAACTACCTTTTTCATCGCCTTCTACCTCTTATTATCTTTTTGATTATATCATTATATTAAAAAATACATTCCTTGTCAATTATTAAGTAGTAATAGATCATTCATTTTACCACCGGACCTCCTCCCCGGCAGTATCCCCTTTCGGATAAAAATCCTATTCAGTTTCCGCAAACCTTTTACTTTTAAGTTTCCTGATTTTATAATTTTACTTCATGACCGGGATGTACGCAAATATGAAGTATTTAGACTATTCTATATTTTCCCAGATCAGAATTGATGAATTCTTCAATTCCTCTATATCACTCTCTGTCATATTCATATAATCTCCGCGGCTCAATTTCTTCGCAGCTTCTTTATTCACATAATATATTTTTTTACAGGAAAAACCTTCCTCATAATTATAATCTAAGTAAGGAAGTTCCTTAGATATACCCTGATCACTCATTTCTTTGATCTTAGCCTCACTGTAATGTTGTGTAAGATTCGTATAAAGTGTTGATGTAAGATATACGTAACACTCTTTTCCGTTTGGTGTATAAACTCCGTAACTACGGTAAAACATTTCCTCGGTTCTCATTTCATCTTTATTAAAATATATGCCGCTTCTCTGAAACGGAATATATATTTCTCTCACAACTACATAGTAAAACAGGCCTATAGCAGACGCAATTATACATAATGCTGTGATTATCGCTGTTCTCACCTTTTTGGATCGGATATTCTTCCTGATACCCTGTATTATCTTTTTATCATCATCGGTTATATCCTTAACAGGCTCACTTTCCTTATCCTCTCTCTCCGTAAAATCATCAGGTTCTTTCAGCCTTTTATAATAATCAGAACAACCTGCACATCCTTCTAAATGTTCATCTACTATTTTTTTACTGTCTTCCGATAATACATCATCCACATAAAGCGGTATCAGATCTTTTATTACATCACACGTTACTTTACTCATCTTTCAGCTCCTCCTTTATCATAGCTCGGGCTCTGTGATATGTTACCCTTGCCCAGCTTGTCGTCTTTTCAAATAATTCCGCTATCTCCGAAAAAGATAAATCTCCGTAGGTTCGAAGCGTGAAGACCTCTTTATAAGGCTCCTTCAGCGAATGCAGAACTTTATGGACTGCCTTCTTGTCAGATTCCCTGATCACAGCCTCTTCCGGCGATGCTACCGGTTCTCCGTACTCCTCGGGCAGTTCCTCCACTCTGGACTGTTTCTTAATACAATCAAAGTATGCATTCTTTGCTATCTGACAGAGCCATACTTTGATGCTGCAGTCTCCCCGGAACGAATCTATCTTCTTCATAGCTTTAAAGAAGGTTTCCTGAGTAATCTCTTCGGCCGTCAGAGGATCTCGAGATATGGATAGGATGTATTTATAGACTACGGAAAAGTAGTCATGGTATATCTTTTCTATATCCACTTTTGCACCTCCTTCATATATTAGACGGCCTAAATCGAAAAACGTTACAAAATTATTTATTTTCCGTAAAAATAATTGAGAAAAATCAGACAAAAAAAAGCCTATGGAAGTATAACATAATTTCCATAGGCTCTCAAAGCATCATTTCCCTGTTAATCATACTTTACAATACTCCCATCTTTACCAGCACATTTTCAATCTCATTCCAGCTATGTACGCGGTGCATTCCATTTCCTTCCGCATCATAGTATTCATTATATGGTGCCGATACCAGAATCTTCTCATAGTCTGCACCTTCAAGATTATGAATGCCGTCATCGATCAGAACATCACCCTTGATGATCTTCTTGTTCGACGTAACAATAATATTCTTCCATGTGAGAAATGGATAATATTTGAAAATAACCTTATCCATCTTCTGCTTGAATATCTGATATGGTGTATCGGTCACAACGTAGAGCTGATGTCCGGCATCAATAACCTTCTTAAGGACTTCAGCCGCACCTTCAATCGGTCTCATTCGGTTATAAATCTCGTCCTCAAGCTCCATCCCGTAAACCTGTTCTCTCGTCAGCCCCGGAAACGCTTTGCACATATCCCATTCACGAATGTCATCATACTTAACATCTCGTCCATAGGTCTCATTCAACAGCTCAACCCACACATGAGTAAGATTCTCTAAAACGCCGTCAGCATCCGTAAGTATTATCATTTCAAAACTCCTATTACAAGCACTTCCATATATTTCTATATTACTTCTTCAGTATCATTCATTTCCATATCACAGAATTACAGCGGACACTCAATTATGATCATAGTATCCTTAAATCCGTTTCTATAGTAGAACCTTAATCCATCCTTATTCAGAGGAAATACCTGCGTTCTGAAGAAATCCGCATTATTATCTCTTCCGTACTGCTTCACAACATCCATCAGCTGAGTGCCGATTCCCTTGCTTCTGTAAGATGCTGTAACCACGAGATCCTGCAGATAGACTGCAAGCTCCGGCTTCAGACAAGGAACCTCCTTGGATTTAATAAGCACCACATGAGCAAATCCGATAACCTCTCCATCATCCTCAGCAACAAACATTCTTTGGCGATCACTGTCCCAGAATTCTTCCATTTGCGATATTCTTGTCCCCTTCGGACTCATCACGAAATGCTGTGGCTGATACACAACTGCATCCTCTTCAAGCTCAGTGTAAAGCTCCTCCAAACGTGCTGCATCCTCAGGTCTTCCGATTCGAATACTGATCATAAGTAACTACCTCCAATTCCAAGTAAAATCAAAGCGCCCCATCCCCAAGAACACAAATGTCATTATACCATATTCCGACCGGCTCTTGTACAGTTACCCATAGTATAAAGCACCACAAAAATCCACAAAAAAGCCGGTCCCGAAGGACCGGCCGACTATCATAAGTATCTCAAACCATTTAACAAATCAATCAGGAATAACAGCATAATACGACAAGTTGTTCAAGATTATATTATCGATAAAAAGCATGGTGAAGAAAACTCAAATAAACCCCTAATGGAGTTACTTTTTCCAAATACGAAACCAAGTGGTAGAGGGAAAAATAATCCTATGGTGTTATTTATGAGTGGAGTTATATTTTTTGATTTAAACAATGAATTTTATGAATTATCAAATGATTTACTTAACTATATGATTAAACAGGTGGAAATCTTTAATGACGAGATAGTATGAAAAAAGCGTTAATCATAAATAACTATCCGTCTTCCATGTATAGTGGAAAGACGGATAGTTTACATCATCTCTTAACTTGTTAATCATTTTTTTATATATTCTCAATAGCATTATTCATTTGATCCATCAAATAATCATCAAATGAATCATACTCTTCTTTTATATATCCGGTAAAATCCCATGAAACAACTTTTCCTGTATCACAATCCAGACACATCAGCCATTCATCAACATTTTCAATTACAACAAGATTTCCTGGTAAATCGTCAGCCCTATATTCTAAAGTGCTTTCTACAAAAATCATTTTCCCAGTAAGACCAACTCCGAGTATTTCAACCCCGGCTATACCACCGTGGCCAAACATTTTAATATAATCAACATATTGATTTGGCAGCTTGACTCCAAGTATTTCTTCAGCATCCGAAATCATATCATCCGTTACTAAAGCATAATTAAAATCACCTTTAACTTCATATTTCTTTATTGTATTTAAGATAATATCATTCATTTTTTAGCTCCTTCCAGATATTGTTTAGCTCTCCATTTCCAATATAAGCTCTTAAAATTTTTATACTGTTTATTTAATGTTTTATCATTTCTGAAGCTTTCACCATATCCTTTCAATCCATGAAGAATCCTTTTATATTCCTGATGCGTAGTTTCATGTATCTCTACCATCGGACCAACTTCTTTCTGAAGAATATGGTGCAGCTCAATTGGTTTACCATCCCTACCAATAGGTGCATTTCCTCTTAACATACGCTGTAAATTAGTCATGCCTGTATCTTTATCAACATAATCAAAATCAATATCATTCCGTTGGTATACACGCCTACTAACATCTCTTTCAACACCATCAACTTTTACTGTCCCTTCAAACTGTATAGGTGTAAAAATACGTGGTTTGTCTTCACTTGAGGAACCATTGGTATTTCCAAAACCGCCGTAAAATCCAGTGCCCATTAGACCACCTTCTTTCTACTGGCAGCAAATTCACTGTCAAACTGAAGAATCCTAATCCCTTCCTCTCTATATTTATCAAAAATATAATCCGGTGTAGACCCATATACTACGATGATTCTCGGTTCAACAGTCCGTACAGCAAAATCAAGTCCTGCTACGAATAATTCTCTATCTTTAAGTATCTTTATACACCCATGAGAACCTACAGCAATTGTTCCATATTTTTCTATTCCTAAACATGCCGTTTCAAAAGTTCTCTCGTCGCCAAAACGTATGTTGGGAATAATCCTAATACCTTTATCCTGAAGCCACGTTGCTATAGCATGATTTCGATAAATATTCCAATACTGCATAACCAGTGGCATATCTCGATATAAACTGAAATCTGGAGAAATAACTCCTTCAAATTTGCTCAATACAGGAAGATACTTTTCTGGATCCTTCCATAGCCTCTCAAACACCGTATCATCTTCATAAAAATGAACCCATGAGTCAAATTCTTTCGCACTTGTACACTTAGAAAATGATATCAGTTTCTTTGGCTTGTATATTCCCATCTTTATACAGGGAATCTCAAGCATTCCATCAAATTCAGCATTCCTTACGAGGAACGCATTAAAAACATCTTTGCACGAACTTCTAGTGCAGTTTATTTTAGACATTTCTGCCTCCTTTCTCCGTCTTCATACGGAATAAAAATCAAATTATACATTTATAAATTGAATCTTCTGAAAGGATATGCTAAAATAAACAGCTAAGGAATGGGATATCTTAGCATATCCTTTCAAAAACGTGTTAAATATCTGCGCCAACAGTTATTTAATGCGTTTTTTTATTATTTCATTCATATATATCATCACCTCCATCAAGCAATTATTTTGTGTCTTCGATATAATCTCAAAAGCTTACGTTCATAATCTGTGTATGATCCATGGG
Organism: uncultured Lachnospiraceae bacterium; assembly: GCA_946405625.1. GTDB lineage: Bacteria > Bacillota > Clostridia > Lachnospirales > Lachnospiraceae > Eubacterium_Q. The sequence goes on from CAMJHQ010000002.1 coordinate 30,227, forward strand.
CATTATGGATTCTTTTCCAATTTAGATAATAATCATATGCATACCATGCCGCTTCTGAACTAAGGTCGAAATAATCCATTATATCTTCCGGGCATGATGGTTCTATCTTATCCACTAATACAGGCGGTGCAATTGCATATTTAGCAAAAAACCTTGCTTCTGCTTCTTCTTCATCACTATGACCGCGATGGTCTAATACACAATGTCCTATTTCATGAAGAATTGTCATATTCTGACGCTCGTAAGGTATATACTTATCTTTATAAAATATATACTCGGTACCAAATTCATTTTCATTATCTTCCATATAGAATCCATCTTCACTAATCTTTTTAGCTTCTCTACGTTTTTTTACCGATAAAGAAGAATAAGGAATTAGCGTTATACCTAACTTAGATGCTATTTCAAATCCTGAAACAGGCATACACTTCACATCTAATCGTACAAATAGTTCACAAACTTCACCCTTTATAAATTCATATCGTTCATTAGAAAGCTTATAACCTTTAGTCGTCATCATCTGCCTCCATAAGTATGTTAATTATTTCTCTTTTATCCGCCTTGGACATTTGCGTTACATTTCTTGCAATTAATTTCTTTGCATAACCTAATTCTTCTTTTACATCTGGAGAAATACCTTCAAGTAAGTAATCTGATGTCGTATTCAGTGCAATAGCTAACTTGATCAAAACACTTGCGCGCGGAATTCTATCTCCCTTGATATAATGTGAAATTGCAGCCTCAGTAATCCCCGCTTTCAATGACAACTGTTTCTGTGTCATTCCCTTTTGATCAAGTAATTCAGAAATCCTTGCTCCCATAGTTTTATTAGTTTCCATAATAATCCTCTTCTTTCTTTTCTGAGTTTTGTCCTGTTTCTTATTCTGTGTCTGAATAGTTATGATTTCTCTGTTTTTGTTCTGTTTCATTCTAATTAGTCCTTTATATGAATTATAACACTGATTATCATTTTGTCAAGTTTTGTTGTGGTTTTTATAAATATTCTATCATTTACATACTTTATCTAGTACCTGTCAATTAAGCAACCTTATTTTGTTAACCCAACTCCAACTTTCCAAATTAATAAATATTGACAAAGGTCATATGCCCGCTTTCGAACAGAGAACGGAGAAATGTCGAATTCTCGTTAGATGAAAATCTATCATATCGCCCATGCTATAGAAATACCTCTCAAGAATCTCTTTGATTCTCGATAGATGGCACGAAAAAAAGGGCTTTCCAGCCCTTAAAGATATGCCACTTAGCATTATATTCATTTGACACTATATCATCATAATGTTATTATACTAGATGAAAAGGGTGCTACCGATAGACGGTTGCCCTTGAAATATAGTTAATTACAAAAAGTAACTGCCAAGTTTCTCAGGCTAGGGCAGTTACTTTTTTGTATTGATGGTCTTGCTTCGTCTACTGACCTGTTTGCTGTTTTTACCCAGCTCATAGCCAATCTTGAATGCAGCTCCGCATAGAGCGGCAGCTATCATTAATAATCAATCTAGCGTCCTAAATTTGTATATTTATTTTGGCCTATATATTCATTTTTTGACGAATAATCATTAGGATATTTATTAATTATCATCTGTCATAACTCGTGCGATTCTCAACACACATAAGATAATAATCATAAAGCTGTATTAGCTCCTCATCCAATTAATCAATTGCAGTCTCAAAATAACTTTGTAAAACTTTGTAAACTTTGTAAAATCATATCATTTTGTCGCATTTTATCATTCATCATCGTTATAATTATTGAGAGTATAAATAACGGAGTTATTTCAAGGCCTATGAATAACAGAGAAATAATAGAAGAAATATATAAATTATATGAGCAAAAAATGTTCTATATTGCTTTCAGTATTCTTAAGGATGAATCTGCCGCAGAAGACGCAGTTCAGGATGCATTTATAAAACTTATAAATAACATATCCCGCATAAAGAATCCTGATTCTGATAGAACAAAAGCATATATCATTACGACAATTAAAAACACCACTATCGATTTATACCGTAAGAGAAAGCGGGATCTGGAATTATTCGATGATAACTGCCTCGATGATGTAACATATCACACAGATAATGGTTCTTCCGATATAGACATTAAGAATCTGATCATTCAAGAAGAATTAAACAAACTTCCTTATAAATATAAAGAAATAATCCTCCTTCACATAGAGAAAAAATTGTCTGTACAGGATATAGCCAAAATCCAAGGAATAAGCTATAACGCTGCACGTAAACGATATGAACGCGGAATCAAAGCTTTACGTAAAAATGTACTATCTGCGATAAACAGTCAAAAAACTAAGATTTTATAACAAAAGGGGACTGCTATGAAAGAACCATTTATAGATATTTCAATAAATGATTTCAATAGTATTGAAATACCGGAAAACCACATTTTTTCTGATAGATATGAAAAAGAAAAAAAGAGAATGATATCCTCTATATCTACAAAGAGACCTGCATCTACATCATTCAAAATCGTTGCTGCAGCAATAATTATCGTTATTCTTATTCCTGCCGGAGTTTATGCCGCAGGAAAATTCTTTGGTTTCTTTAGTGGTGCCTGGGGCGGTGCCGGAAGAGAAAGTCACGAAGAATATATTACTCCCGCAGAAAACCCGGATGATAAACCCATAAAGCATCCTGCTGTTGAATATACCGATGTTGATGAAGATCTTGCACATAAGACAGTTGGTGAAGTAATTGAAGAGCTGCCTTTTTCTGTTGATTTAAAAGGAACACAGCTTACTATTACATCTATCGTAAAGGATAAGCTCGGTAATGCCGTTATAGAATACACTCTTGAACGTAAGGGAGGAATTCTCCCGGAGCAAGGTGAAATGGAAAAAGGACTTTTAAATTCGACATCTAACTATTCATTTTCTATAGGGTTTGGATTTGCTCATACGAGTGAAGGCTATGCTTACAAGGATGAAGTACGCAGCACCGAAGAAAAATGGTATTGTTATGATTACATTTTAAAAGATGATACAAGCTACTATTCTCATATTGATCACATGAAAGAATACTTAAACTCCTGGCTTAACTGCTCTTACGATGAAGTCAGAAACTATTATACAGAGCTCGGTATAGAATTTGGAGAAAAACAATATGAAGAGTTCCTCGATAATATAAACAACGAATTGGAAATATATAATAATCCTCCTGATAAAGATGCTTTAGTGATTAGCTATACCATAATTAAAAAGCCAATGGAGGATGGGAAATACTATTTAAGAAGTGAATCCGACGAGTATTACGAAGAGCATACTGTATCATTCCAATTAAGTGACAAAGCTCTTGATATCAAATCTTTCATATCGCAGAGTCAATCGGGATCATTAATCGAAATATCTCCAATATCACTCAAACTATCCGGAACAGACGATGGATCACACGATATTATCATTTACTTCAATGATGGTACTGATTATATAGTTGAGAATGAAAAATACAATAATACCTATAACAGCCGCTATATGTACGATGGTAACGGCGATGGCGTAGAGGACATAAACACACTCCTATTAATGTTCAACAGGCTTGTCGATATTGATAACATCGATTACATTACTGTTGATGACGAAATATACAGATTGCGGTAAATCCAAATCTGAACTCGATTTTGATTAGTTCCAAACTTGTTTACTGGTATATAATGTAAATATCGATTATATAGCACTTAAAACCCGTTTTATCCAGCGGAAAAGCTTACCTTTTTGCTTTTGTTGCTGAATAAAACGGGTTTTAATTCAATAATCGTATAAAGTTCTCTTCTTGCCACAGCATCAAGGACTGAATCATCAAACCTTCTCTGCCTGCAAATTTACAACATCTTTAAGCATTTAACTACGGTATAAAAAATATATAGCATACAGTCCAACAATTATTAAAATGCTACTCAAATACCATATCTTACTCATGGTACCTTCTTTCTTCATTCCCCGTGCATAATACTCTCTATATATCGAAGCCTTTCGGAGTCTTTCCACATCTTTCTGCATCTGATGATTCCAATTTTCATCATACTCTTCAACCAATTCAGCTTCGACTTTTTTATGATCATCAAGAACAACACTTATATTATATAGCTTATCTTTTAAGAAGCGTTCTTCTTGTTTAAACGTTACTATATCACTATTCCTTATCTCATCCGAAAATGTTTCATTCATTATATGATAGTTTCTAACATTGATAATAAGACTTCTGATATATGCTGGGAGAATAAAAAATAGTATTATAAGCGCTATAGCAGGAAGAAGTGTTTTGATAATCATATATATAAACAACACCACTATTCCAACCTTAGTATGTTCACAAATTTTAACGAAACACAATGGACATAAAAATATAACCAACCATATGATTGAAACTTTAATATCAAGTATAATTGAATTCTTCAGATCCTTCTTTCGCGACTCTAATCCTACAAGTTGATCCTGATACATCTTCTCAACCTGCTTAATCTGAAGTATCAAGCTGTTACACACGTCACGATATCCACCATCAGGTTTCTCTGTTTTGTTATAGTCTAAAAACGTAAAACCTGATTCTTCGATTTCCTGATCTATCATGTCATCTGTATTAAATCCCATGCAATCTCAACCTCATAAGTTTTACAAGCACCTATTGATATTTTATCACTATGTTAATTTCAATTCCACAAATAGCCTTTTACAGGCTATATTCTCTTTCTCGAATTGTATTATGGTTTATTCTTTTAGGACTTACTGCTTCTTTAAGGGTTATACCGTAATGGTGACCTGCATATATCAGAGACATCTCTTCATCTATCTCCATATCACTCTCAAGGCATTCCTTTGCATATGCTTTCATAAATGTCCATATCTCCAGTTTTCTACCATCAGGGTCCTGAATATATAATGTATCTTTTTCTATGCATCCATATATTTCACGGTTCATATAATTATATTCATAAGCCCGCAAACGCTCCCATTTAGCGATTTCAGGTATCTTGCTGCGTAAATACTCAAGTGTATCATTCTTTCGCTCTAATTCGTCTTCTAAAGCTGTCTTATCATCCATCAAAGCTTCAATCTGATCCTCCGCTTGAATCAATTCTTCTCTTGTGGAATGATAAAGACTATTAAGTGAGCGATATTCATCCTTTTCCACAGCATCACTTTTCAGCTTATCCATTATCATCTTGAATAAATCCATTATTCTGTCAATCAGATCACGCAAAATCTGAATCATATTCTTGTCCCGGATAAAAGTATCATAATCTTCCTTACTTATCTCTACTGTCGCCGGTCTTGTCTCTTTTTTTGTTATAGGATTATGACGAGCTTCATGTTCTTCAATTATCTCCATCTTATAAGGCTGTCTGTTTTTGATCTCTTTATTGACAGCTTCAATCATATCTATCAATCTTTTCGCATCTTTCTTCTCTTCAACATCTACCTGTAGTGCATTAATTTCGGTTCTGGCTGTTAGTATATCTGCTTCAAGTTCGTTAATATTCTGTTCCAGTGTATTTAACTCATCCGTTTTGAAAACTATAATATTATCTATGTTTTCAAGATTAGTCTTTTTCTCATTCACATCAGATTCCAACGTATCGCATTTCCGCTTTAATTCTGCAACTTCATTTTCAGCCTGTTCCTTTTCTGTAATAGCCTTCTCCGTATCCTTTTTAGCCTTATATATTTCTGTATGCAGATGCTCTGTTTCAGTCTGAGGGTGTTCTATAACCACACCATAGTAATTACATATCTCTTCCAAAGCTTTATTTTCAGCTTTTTCCCACTGCATCTGAGCCGTATTATTTGAACCATGTGTATAGAATCCCATCTCATTCAATGCTTTGACAAGTCCGGTCTGTGTTTCCATACCTTTCTTATATCCATGAGCTACCGGAATATAATCAATGTGGACATGAGGCTCACCTTCTTCATCTGCATGATAGTATGCACCTATCATTTCAAGATTCGGATTTCTCTTACCCCATCCATTCACAAATTCTCTCATGATCCTTTTATTGGTCTGTATGTCTCCGCCTTTATAGACACCTATGATCATTTCATAACATTCATGCTTCTTTGCATCTTTCCGGATATCAGCAAGATAATTCTTGATCATCCGGTCTGATCGTTTCTGTCTTGAATTATATTCTTCAACATATTTATCAAATATCCTATGGTATGCATGAGCGATAGTTTCATCCTTCCATATCTCATGTTCACCACCCGGATCAATATGAAGCTGCTTTGATGTAACTTTCTTGTTTCTTATGTTGTGTTGTCTGCGGACAGCCGATCCGTTATGTGTGCTTATTGTTGCCATAGGAATCCCTCCTTTCTTCGTTATGTGTATCTTTGTAGCTGACTACTTCGTCGGAAGTAGTAACCCAATACCACTTCTGACACTGCGTATCAGAAGTATTGGGCTCTCCGAGGGGCAGGGGCATGCACCCCTACAACTCTGCCTTGCTACGCAAGTCACGTCGGATCATCTATGCAACGATGTCGGAACGAGGTACCTGAGCGAGATATAATCGCTCGATTAACCTCAGTTCCTCATGCTGTTCCGATACGTGTACCGCATCCGACGTGTTACCGGATTGATCAATCGCTCCACCAAAAGAGGTCATCTCATACTCATCCCGTATCGCCTTTATGATCCATCCGGTCACATTGCTTATGCGTGACTTCTGGGCTTTAAGCAGATTCACAGCAGCCTTACATTTCCTGACATCATTACCGGCAACCTTAAGAATAGCTCTTACACCCTTCTCATCTACACCGAGTGGTCCTAAGAGATTTCTCACAACAACAAAATCCTCATCAACATCTTCTTCAACCAACTTCTCCTCTGTTGTTGTTGATATGATCTCCGGATAAGTCTCACTCTGATTATTATTATTCATATCAGTCTTATTTATATAATTATTGATTGGGTCTGTTTCTCCGACTTCCACAGGTCGGTTATCCATACTTCTTGAAGTCGGTTTTTCCGACTTCTGGAAGTATGAGTTACTGACTTCAGCAAGTCTGCTTTCCGTACTTCTTAAAGTCGATATCTCCTGCTCTTCTGAATGTGAATCATTAAGATCTGGATCATTCTCATCCATCTCATCATCCTGGATTACAAAATTCTTCACATAGATAATGTCCGGCTTTCCCAGACCTCTTCTTATCTTTTCTATCAATCCTATCCCCTTCTGACCATTCAGCTCAGAAAGGATCTTTATAGCCTTTTCCTTACAACAACAAAGATCCTCCATTATCTGCTCTACTGTATAAATGATGTATACTCGATTCACTTCATCTATCCATCCATTCTTTATAGAAAGCTGCATACGGTCCAGCATAAGGCCGTAAAGCATCTTTGCATCACTTGATATACCGGAAAATCTCTTGTCCTTGATCAGAAGCTTCGGAATACGGTAGAACGTAAACTGCTCTGCTTCATGCCCATAATAAAAATCAAATTTCATTAATCCACCCATACTGCCTCCTTCCGACAGTGAGTCGATAAATATTTCGTATACTAATTTGTATACTAATTTGTATCGGAAAAAGTCGTTTTGAGACGAATTTTCACGAATTCTATTACTGATTTTTTCTTGAAAAAAGTGGTGATAAATACCTTGAAATGAGTTCTGAAAAGTCCTGAAATCGCCTAAAAATAAAGGGATTTGACGTAAAAAGACCTCGGTAGTTTTACCGAGGTCTCAGACTGGGGTACTAGGATTCGAACCTAGAAAATGACGGAGTCAGAGTCCGTTGCCTTACCATTTGGCGATACCCCAATATTCAGTTTGTCGCTTTTCACAGCGCAAACTGAATTATATTATATTGATTTATAAAATGCAAGCACTTTTTTATCTTTTTTTCAAGTAAAGCCTCACATGCCTAAAGTCGCGAGTGTGCTAAGGCAATTTATCAAAATCACATATTCCTGCTACTGAGGAGGCATGTTGTACGGATCATAGCCCTGTTGCTGGCCATAACCCTGTTGTGGCTGACCATAGCCCTGCTGCGGCTGGCCGTAGCCTTGCTGTGGCTGACCATAGCCCTGAGCCTGACCGTAGCCTTGCTGTGGCTGACCATAGCCCTGAGCCTGGCCATAGCCCTGCTGTGGCTGACCATAGCCCTGAGCCTGGCCGTAGCCCTGCTGTGGCTGACCATAGCCTTGTGGCTGGCCATATCCGAATGTCTGCTGCGGTACGCCATATGCAGGTGCAGTTTTACCTTTCATCACGATCTTCATTATCGCTCCACCCAACACAACCAGGCATCCGATAACAAGCAGAACCGGTCCGATACCTCTTGTTACCATATCCGAATAAGAACCAAGTTCAGAATCCATGTTTGACTCAGTATAAGCATATAACAAAAGACTGAGAACCGACATGATCAATACAACTACAGGCTTTTGCAGAAAAATGAATATAATTGCCACTATCATGAATATAATAACAAAAATACCATCTGCAACGGACGATTGTCCTAACATGGAATTATATACATAATTAAATGTGTACATTCCCATAATAGTATAAAACGGTAAAAACAAAGATATTAATGTTAATACCACCCCACCAAGCATCACCAGATTTGCCGGCTCCGAATAATTAAACGGTGTCTTTTGCTTCATCAAATATACCTCCCATTAAAACCCCTTAAAGTAGAACTGTCTCTACTTATAATATAAAAAACTGCAGGTGCATGACAGCACCTGCAATCATTATACTTTATTATAGATTACTCTTCAAGACTCTGTGTCTTATGCACGACAACAGTTTCATCATAACATGTGAAAATATCATCGATTTTTTCTTTATTTGGCTTCGGAGTTATAGCACTCACGATAGGAACAACTATAAGTCCGGCAATCATTGTTGCAGCACCTGCGTTGATAGGTGACTTAATGATCGGAACAAACATGTTGGTAACTGTAAATGCAACACCGATGATGTAGCTTGCCCATACGGCTGCCTTTGTAATATTCTTGCTGTAAAGTCCGTACATAAACGGAGCAAGGAAAGAACCTGCAAGAGCTCCCCATGAATAACCCATGAGCTGAGCGATAAATGTCGGTGGGTTAAATGCTATTACTACGGATATCGCTATGAAACACATAACGAAAAGCTGCATGAGTCTGAGCTGTGTTTTTTCTTTCATATCCTTCTTCATTACCGGCTTGATAACATCAAGTGTAAGTGTTGAACTTGATGTAAGAACCAGTGAAGAGAGAGTTGACATAGAAGCTGAGAAAACAAGCACTACCACTATACCGATCAGGATATCCGGAAGCGTTGAAAGCATAGAAGGTACGATGCTGTCGTAAGCAATTTTGATCGAACCGTCCGGCTGAACAACCTGAACACCCGGTGCATCAGCAAAGAGACGTCCGAAACCTCCGAGGAAGTAGCATCCACCCGCAATTACTATTGCAAAAAATGTAGAAACAACGGTTCCTGTTTTAACAGCTTTTTCATCCTTGATGGCATAGAACTTCTGAACCATCTGAGGAAGTCCCCATGTTCCGAGAGATGTAAGGATAACTACTCCCAGAAGGCTAATTGGGTCCGGTCCGAAGAAGCTTGCGAAAAGTCCCTGGCTGTCAGCGAGAGCTGCCGTTGTTACCGAAGCATCTGCAGGAATAGTCGAAAGTTCCTTAACTGCATTGAGGAATCCGCCCTGTCCGGCAAGAACAGAACCGATAACTGCACAGATACCGATTAGCATGATGATACCCTGAATGAAATCATTCAGTGCAGTTGCCATATATCCTCCGATTACTACGTATGCACCTGTGAGAAGCGCCATAACAATTACACATATACGATAATCCACATTAAAGGCCATTCCGAAAAGACGTGACAGACCATTGTATACACCTGCTGTATATGGAACCAGGAATATAAATGCTATAACAGAACCAACTACGCGAAGAGCCTTTGAATCATATCTCTTTCCAAAATATTCAGGCATTGTCTTCGCATCAAGCTTCTGTGTCATAACTCTTGTTCTTCTACCGAGAACAAGCCATGCAAGAAGACTTCCTATAAATGCATTTCCAAGTCCGATCCATGTTGATGCAAGTCCGAATTTCCAACCGAACTGTCCGGCGTATCCGATAAATACAACCGATGAAAAGTACGATGTTCCGAATGCGAATGCGGAAATCCACGGACCAACCGTCCTTCCTCCAAGTACATAATCGTTGACATTCTTTGCTTTATTTCTGGAGTAGAAACCTACACCCAGCATTACACCAAAGAATACAACAAGCATGATAATCTTGATGACCATTGTGTTTTCTCCTTTAAAACGTTAATACTTTAGCGCTTTATCGCACTGAATTGTATTATGCACTATTCTCACTCTAATGTCAACCTAAAAACATATTAAAAGCCGCCTTTTCAATGACAAATATCATGAAACGGCGGCATAAATCTGAACGGATTAAATCAACACAACCTTAATCCATATCTGAAGTTTTATATGTACTTTATAAATCTTATGAAAGCGTCTTTCGTATGTTTGCTTCAAACTGTCTGTTAAATCCAAGCCATTCATTACTGTTTCCGGCGTCATTAAGTATTTCAGTAAAACTCTCAATCTTCGCATCCATGTTATCTGCCATGCTGAGAACAACTGCCTCGATCAATGCCGGCTTCTTTGGCGAACCGTATTCCAACTCTCCGTGATGAGCAAGGATACAATGAATCAACTCTCCCTCAAGTACTTCGGAAAACTCTGTTCCCGCAGCTCTAAGCTCACGTATCTTATCTCTTATCATCATCGCACCGATAACTATATGTCCCATCAGATTTCCTGCATCCGTATAATCATTTATCGGAAAATCAGCTATCTCATCGATTTTACCAATATCATGACATATTGCCGCAGTAACCAGAAGATCCTTATTGATTATAGGATATGCCGAACCGATAAATCTGCATATTTTCGTAACTGCAAGGGTATGCTGAAGAAGTCCACCAACAAAACCATGATGTATTGACTTCGCCGCACTGTGATTTATAAAAGCTGTAAGAAATGTTTTATCTCCGAAGAAGCTGTCAAGGAGTGCCTTAAGCGATGGATTGCTTATTCCCTCAATTATCTTTCCAAGTTCATGCATCATATCATCAGTGCTGAATTCAGAACATGGCATATAATCCGATAAAACATATTCATTTACTTCGGCACGTCTGATGCGTGAAACATTTAACTGAAGCTGATTGTTGAAAGATGTAACTCGTGCCTCAACTCTGATAAAATCATGTGCTTCAAAATGTTCGATTGCATTATTTAATTCCCATACCTTTGCATCAACACTTCCGGTTTTATCCTGCAGAACAAGACTATAATAGGATTTCCCCGCCTTTGTTGTAGCCTGCGTCTTCTGCTTGCAATAGTAAATATCCGATATCTGGTCGCCTTCTATGAAGGTATTAACGTATTTCATATATGATCCTCTATTCTATCTGAATTGCCGTCAACTTTTCTCACGACAGCCAATGGTTATTATAGCATATTAATGTCAGTTTATGTTATAATTATTAGGATTATGGTTAAACAAGTTACTATTCACATTTTGCATGAATTACAGTCGATAAACTTACTTATACGTCCAACATTTTAATTCATACCAAATGTATGGCACAAATAATCGACTGTAATAGTAACTTCGGAAGGAGTTAACCTTGAATAAACGAACTCTGCGCGTACTTGAATACAATAAAATACTTGAAATGCTTGCTTCATACGCAGTTTCATTCGGAGCTAAAAGGCTATGTCTTAAGATGAAGCCTCTTACAGACCGTGTTCAGATCGAGGCACTTCAGCAGAATACCCGTGATGCATATCTCCGCTTGGAGCAGCACGGTTCCTGCAGTTTTTCAGGCATCAGAGATGTACGTGCCTCAATAAAAATGCTTGAAATTAAATCAGCCATTTCTCAGGAGGAACTTCTCGATATTGCTTCTCTTCTGGAGACAGCTGATACGGTAAAGGGCTACGGCTCTTCAGATTCAGATAACAGCAGCTCGCGAGATTCTCTTTCGGAACATTTCGATTTTCTTGTTCCACTCAGAGATATCTCAAGTGAGATAAGAAGATGCCTGCTATCCTCTACGGAAATAGCAGATGACGCATCACCTCAGCTTCGTTCCATACGACGCAAGAAGAATGAGTTAAATGTACGGCTACACAACCTTCTCGACAAAATAGTCAAGTCGGAAAACAACCGCGGACTACTCATGGATGCGATAGTTACTATACGAAACGGAAGATATTGTATCCCTGTTAAGGTTGAACATAGAAATGCATTTCCGGGTATGATCCATGACCGTTCCTCTTCAGGTTCTACTTTCTTTATAGAGCCGATGGAAGCCGTTAATATGAATAATGAAATCCAGGAGCTCGAAAGTGATGAGCGCCGTGAGATAGAAAAAATACTGACTGACCTTTCGCTGATGGCCGGAAGCGCAGTAGATGATATAAGCGAAGACTACAGAATTCTTACCGAGTTGGACTTCATTTTTGCTAAAGCTCGATTTGCGAAAGCAATCCGCGGAAGTGAGCCTGTCTATAACGATAACGGCATCATTAATCTTAAACAGGCCATTCATCCGCTGCTCGACAGAAAGACTGCAGTTCCTGTAGATATCAGACTCGGCGAGGACTACAGACTTCTTATAATTACCGGTCCTAACACAGGTGGAAAGACTGTTTCGCTAAAAACTCTCGGTCTTCTCTCACTTATGGGACAGTCCGGACTTCATATTCCTGCCGCAGAAGGCAGCAGTATGGTAATCTTTAATGATATCTTCGCTGATATCGGAGACGAACAGAGTATAGAGCAGAATCTCTCGACCTTCTCGTCTCATATGAGTAACATTATTTACATAGTAGATCACGCAGATGACAGAAGTCTCTGTCTCTTCGATGAACCCGGCGGAGGAACCGATCCTGCCGAAGGTGCGGCACTGGCTATTTCAATCCTCTCCTACCTGAAAAACATGGGATCATATGTAATGGCTACAACTCATTACACAGAGCTAAAGACTTATGCTATTTCAGAAGACGGAGTAGAAAATGCGTCCTGTGAGTTTGACATGAAAACCCTTCAGCCTACTTACAAGCTTATGATCGGTATCCCTGGAAGCTCAAATGCATTTGCTATAGCTAAAAGACTCGGACTTAACGAATCCATCATAAACAGTGCAAAGGACGGAATAGATAATAAGGCTCTTCAAATGGAACAGATTATCCGAACTCTTGAAGAAAGCCAACGCAAGATAGACGCGGATAAGGAGAAGATTGAAGCTTATACAGCTGAAATCGAGCAGCTTAAGAAATCACTTTCTTCCAAAGAAGATACTATCAACAAGAAGAAAGAGCAGATTCTCGAAAGTGCACGTGAGGATGCACGGCAGATTCTTGAAGAAGCAAAGTCCACTGCAGATGCTGCTATCCGTGACATAAACAAATGGAAACAGAACCCGGCCGCTGCCGATACAAAAGCTATGGAGCAGCACCGAACAGCACTCAGAGAAAAGAGAGACTCTCTGAACAAGAAAAATGACAACAAGAGACGGTCTTCAAATCACAAACCTGAAGACTTCACTCCCGGAGATTCCGTATATGTTATCAGCTTTGACAGTGAAGGCACTGTCCTTTCAAAAGCCGATTCAAAAGGTCGTATAAATGTACAGATAGGTATGATACAGTCAAGACTTCCCGCAACCGATCTTGTTTGGCAGGAAAAGCCTCGGGAGCCTGAAATATCACATGAACGAAATGTACTCAGTACATCAAACGGAATATCCAGAGCCTCGAACTTCAAGCCCGAAATAAACGTACTCGGACTTACTGTAGATGAGGCTGTCACCAAGATAGATAAATTCCTTGATGATGCACTTATGTCCCATGCCACAAGCGTTACCATTATCCATGGAAAGGGAACAGGCGCATTAAGACGTGGAATTCATGAATATCTGAAGAAACACCCTTCAGTATCATCCTTCAGAGCCGGTGAATTCGGTGAAGGAGATTCAGGGGTAACAGTTGTAGAATTTTAGCAAAGGGGGAATATACAGTGGCTAGTCCAAAAATACTTATTGTAGACGATGATGAAAACATTTCCGAGCTTATATCCTTATATCTTGAGAAGGAATGCTTTGACACGGAAACCGCTCCGAATGGCGAAGCCGCTCTGCAGCTTGTAGATGTTTACAATCCGGATCTTATTCTTCTTGATCTCATGCTTCCCGGCATTGACGGATATGAGGTATGTCAGCAGATAAGAAAGACCAGAGACACACCTATAATCATTCTTTCTGCAAAGGGCGAAGTATTCGATAAGGTACTCGGACTCAAGATGGGTGCTGATGACTATATTATCAAGCCATTCGACTCAAACGAACTTGTTGCAAGAGTTTATGCTGTCCTCAGGCGTTCCGGAACATCCAAGTCCGAAGCACCTATTGCGGAAGAAAACGAGTCGACGGATTTCGAACATACAGGCGATTATATCGAATATCCTCACCTTATCGTAAACATTTCAAACTATACGGTAACACTCGACGGAAAAAATATCGAAATGCCTCCTAAGGAACTTGAGCTTCTCTACTTCCTTGCTTCAAGACCAAATCAGGTATTCACACGTGATCAGCTTCTCAATCAGCTTTGGGGCTATGACTTCATGGGTGATACGCGTACAGTAGATGTACATGTCAAGAGACTCAGAGAAAAGCTCAGTGGAAATTATAACTGGAGCATTGCAACGGTATGGCGTATCGGTTATAAATTTGAAGTGAAATGAGGTAATTAAATGCAACGCTCACTATTTGACCGAATATATATATTATTTCTCATAATAATGATCCTGTCATTCGGATTTCTTACTCTCTACATATCTTACACCGCACGAGATTCGCTGGTTGAAGAAAAGAAAGCAAGTCTGACTATCGAAGCAAAACTTATAAGCGATATGTCTGTAAACCATTATATGAATGGTGAGATATCCGATTTTCAATTGACCGCAGATCTGAACTATTATTCGAAGTTATTTCAGTCAGACATATGGTGCTTAGACAGTAATGGCAATATATACGCCAGGTCCAACCGCGATATCACATATGTTGAAAGTCCTATTGAAAATGAAGAAAATCCCAAAAAATCCAATGATTCAGCCAACATATTTGCCCCGCTCCTGTCAGATATTCCGAATAATATCTACATGATAAATACTGAATATGATATGGCAAATACAGAACCTATTGTCGGAGATTTCTATGGGATTTTCAAAACTGATGTTATTACAGTAAATCTGCCGATTATTTCATCCGATCAAACTCCTAAAGGAGCTATATTGATTCATTCATCCATGGATCAGATAAATCATAAGATGATGAAAACCTACAGCAGTACTCTCATACCTTGTCTTATAATCATAGTTATTGCTTTTTCCTTCATTGCTATCGTATCAAAGAAGATCATTAAGCCTATCAAGCATCTTTCCAGCGTAGCAAGGGATTATTCGGAAGGAAACTTCGATGTTAAAACCGGTATACAATCCAAGGATGAGATCGGACAGCTAGCCGATTCAATGGAGTATATGGCAGATGAGCTTTCTAAGCTCGATCAGTACAGACATGATTTTGTTTCAAACATTTCACATGATTTCAGATCTCCTCTGACATCTATCAAGGGTTATGTTTCTGCCATGCTTGACGGAACGATACCGCCGAATAAACAAGAACGATATCTTAATATCGTACTAGATGAGACCCAGCGTCTTACAAAGCTGACTCAGGGACTTCTTGATCTGAACCATCTTGAAATATACGGCCCTTATCTCAAAATGAGTGAATTTGACTTCATAGACGTTGTCAAAGCTACGCTCAATACATTTGAGATAAAATGTATCGATAAGGGTATTGCAATATATCTTAACAATCATGCTACAAATACCGTTGTTACAGCCGATCAGACAAAAATCCAGCAGGTTATATATAACCTCATAGATAATGCCATCAAGTTTACCCCTTCGGGTAAGAAGATCAACGTTTCAATACATGAAACCAATGATAAGCTGTATGTAACAGTTAAGGATGAGGGTATCGGAATGAGTGAAGATACCCAGAGAAAGATTTGGACCAGATTCTATAAGGGAGATCAGTCCAGAGGAAAGGATAAGCAGGGAACCGGTCTCGGACTTGCTATCACAAAAGAGATAATCAAAGCTCATAATGAGACTATCGAAGTTTCATCTACTGAAGGTGAAGGATCAAAATTTGTATTTTCACTTACAAAAGCTAAGCAGGAGCCTTCGCATACAGGTCAGACTGAAATTCTTATCGCTAACAGCTTAAGATAAAAGCAGTAAAAAACCGCCCCGATACACATCGAGACGGTAATACAGATTAATTCCAATGTAATCTATGTAATTCTCCCCGGTCTTCCAGGCCGGGGAATTTTAATTGTCTTAAAGCCTCATAAAGCACAATTGCAACAGAATTTGAAAGATTGAGAGACCTCTCACCCGGCATCATCGGGATTCGAATACATTCTCCCGGATGCTGTATAAGTATCTCCTCGGGAATTCCCGCGCTCTCCTTACCAAACATGATGAAGTCTCCATCATGATATTCAACATCCGCATAAGTATGCTGTGCCTTCGTTGTCGCATAGAATACCCTCGGAGCATCACTGCTTCCGTAAGAAATATTCTCATAAAAATGATTAATGTCATTATAGTAATGCACATCGAGTCTCGGCCAATAGTCAAGCCCCGCACGTTCAAGCATTTTGTCATTAATCCTGAACCCAAGCGGCTCAATAAGATGCAGGGATGAACCTGTCGCAACGCATGTACGTCCTATATTTCCGGTATTTGCCGGCATTTCCGGCTCATGTAATACTATATTAATCATAACTATTATGCTTTCCCAAGGTTTTCAATGAAATGTCCGATCCTGCTCATTGCTTCTCTCAACTGGTCGATAGAATAAGCATAGGATATTCTTAGAAAACCTTCACCGCAGTCACCGAAAGCATTTCCGGGAACTACTGCAAGCTTCTCTTTCATAAGGAGCTCTGTTGCGAATTCATCTGATGTCATTCCATACTTTTTTATGCAAGGGAATATATAGAAAGCACCCATAGGCTCAAAGGCAGGCATATCCATATCTTCAAGCTGTTTCATAAGGAACTTTCTTCTCTCATCATATGATTCACGCATCGTTTCTATATCTTTATCACCGTTTCTTACTGCCTCAATCGCTGCATACTGACTGGTTGTAGGTGCACACATGATGGCAAACTGATGTATCTTGGTCATAAGACGAGCTATAGGTTCCGGAGCAAGGGCATATCCGAGTCTCCATCCTGTCATGGCATAAGCCTTTGAAAAGCCATTAACTATAATAGTTCTTTCAGCCATTCCCGGAAGGGCCCCGATAGAAGCATGCGGCTTTCCTCCGTAAGTAAGCTCTGAATATATTTCATCTGAAATGACATAGAGATCTTTTTCCACGCAGACCTTTGCTATAGGAATCAGATCCTCCTTCGTCATTATAGCTCCCGTAGGATTGTTCGGATAAGAAAGGATGAGAATCTTTGTCTTATCTGTAATGGCGGCTCTGAGTTCATCTTCCTGAAGCTTAAAGTTGTTCTCGTTCTTCAGGTTGATCGTAACAGGAACACCTCCTGCCAGGCTTACACAAGGAACATATGATACATAGCATGGCTCGGGAATGATGACCTCATCTCCCGGATTGAGCAGTGCACGAAGTGCAACGTCAATTCCCTCGCTTCCTCCGACTGTGACAAGGCACTCCGTCTTCGGATTGAAATCAACCTCATATCTCTTATACCAATTACATATTTCGGCTCTCAACTCTGCAAGTCCGGAATTGGATGTGTAAAATGTACGGCCTTTTTCAAGAGCATATATGCCCTCATCTCTCACATGCCACGGTGTGTTGAAATCCGGTTCACCAACGCCGAGTGAAATAGCATCAGGCATTTCACTGACAATGTCAAAGAACTTTCTGATACCTGAAGGCTTTATATCTTCTGCAACTTTACTGTATGTTTTCATGGCATCACCTGAATTCTTTCATCTACTCCTTGTTCCTCTGTGAAGAGTATCTTATGATCCTTATACTTCTTCATAACAAAATAAGTCGCAGTTGAAACAACTGATTCCATCGGTGCAATCTTATCATATACAAACTGTGATATATCCTTCATGGAATTTCCTTCTATCGTAAGGAGAAGATCCGATGATGAACCTGATATAAGAACTACTGAATCCACCTCTTCAAATCTGCTGATTCTTTCAGCTATACGGTCAAAGCCCTGTCCTCTGATAGGAGAAATCTTAACTCCGATAATGGCAGTAACCTTATCTTCGTCAAAGTTTTCCCAGTTTACAATCGCCTGATAACCGTTGATTATCTTGCGGTCCTCCAGTTCCTTTATCTCATCTGCCACTTCCTGTTCACTCAATCCTGTCATCGCTGCGATATCCGCATTTGACAGTCTTGAATTTTTCTGAAGTATCCTTAAAATCTTCTCTCTCATTTTTTATCCCTCTTGTATCTATTTATAAAACTATATGTTATAACATATCCGAATTATCGCTTACAGAATTCTCAGCCTCTTCCTCACGGTATATCTCATCCTGAGTATATGGAGTCAGAAACCTATTCATCTTATACACCTCGGAGGTTACAAGCTTTTCTTTCTTTTCCGTAAGTCTTCCGGCTATATGAAGCAGCCCATTCTTAAAATCGGCACTGTCTTTAACCTTATCAAGCTCTTCCTCATGGAATAATCCGACTGCTTCTCCAACACCGAAAAGCGCGTACGGATTGATATCGAGAAACTCACATATTTCGATAGTATCCTGTCTTATCGGTATTTCTTCATGACATATATTTATTCCGAATCCTGTCCATTCCGCAAGATCATACAGTGCTCTGTAAATTCCACCGTAGCTCACATCATGAACCAGATACATATTTTCCGGTCTCTCTATCCTGAACAGCGATTCATCCATAAGTGCATCCTGCAGAAATCTATCCGAAAATCTTTCCGAAAGTCTGCTCCTATAACGCCTTATCAGCTGATCAGCTCCGAAATGTCCCGCATTTCCGGAAACGAATACATAATCGCCTGCACGTGCTTCCTTCCTGGCGTCCTGCGTGAAGTATTGCTTATCACTATCCTGTTCAGCCAATCCCAACAGATTTACAGTTACCGAATAAGAATTTCCTTTTCCCGAAAATGCTGTATTTCCACCCAGTATAGATAAACCTCTGTTCTTAGCCAGTGCAGTCATCTCCGCCATTTCCCGGCGAAGCTTATCTTCTGTACAATCAGTGCAGGCCGTAATAAATATATTCATATAATGCGGCTTAATTCCTGCCGCCGTTAAATTATTCTCCGCAATTATCTGGGCAATCTCCCCCGGAGAAATGCCGAAAACCGTTTCATCATCAGCGAAGCCTGTGGCTGAAACCATATTCCCGTTTCCCCGAAAAGCCTGATAATCTCCGCCAACGCCCGATATCAATCCATCAGATTTCTTTACCACATGGCGAATTATGCTTCTGTTTAAAACATTGGCAGAAACAGTCCCTCTAGGCATACCCCGTTATCTCCTCTCAAGCGGATTAATTATTCTGTCGATTCAGGTGCAGGTTCCGGAGTTGGCTCCGGTGCCGGCGCAGGTTCAGGTGTAGGTTCAGGTGCAGGCTCAGGTGTAGGCTCAGGCGCAGGAGTCGGTTCCGGTGTAGGTTCAGGAGTTGGTTCAGGAGTTTCCTCCTTCTTCTCTTCTTCCTTATCCTCGTCCTTCTCTTCTTCCTTCTCTTTAGAATTTCTCTCAATCTTAGCCTTTACAGGAAGATAACTGCTGGTATTTATACATACTGAATCAGTCTTAACTCCATCAACATAAACATACTTCCAAAGTTCTGCAGTAAGTCCGTCCGAAGGTCCTGATATCATTCTTTCTTCACCCGGCTCAAGATCCGGATTCTCAACATATTCAGGCTCGCCCGGTCCCCATCCATCAACAATATAGGACTCAAACTCAAGTTTTCTGTTGGAAGGTCTTGTTTCCTTTCCCCAGATATTGAAAGTCAGCTCACCATCACTGAGTATGGATTCAACATAGATCGGATAATCCGAAGAATTTTTGAATCTGAAATCTATCGATCCACTGGCAATAGTCGCATCATAAGCAGCATCAACATATGAAACAAGGAGATTATGGCAATCTCTCTCAACTATTTCAAGCTCTGCATAAAGTACAGCATTGTACAGCGTTGTCGCAACCTGACACACACCGCCGCCGACACCGTCGACTATCTTGTTGCCTATATAAACATGAGCCATATAGTAGCCATTATCCTCTGTTATAGGGGATATATGGTCTGTAACCGAAAAAACGTCTCCCGGAAAAACTACATAACCATCACACAGATTTGCTGCTCGTTCCACATTTGCCATACGACCGGAAGGACCGTTATAATCCGTGGTAAATGTACCGAGAAGATCCTTTATCTCAGCAACCTGTGCCTGTCTTTCTTCATCCTCTCCGCCGATAACGATCTCTGCAGATATAGCGCCGCCTCCCCAGTTGTTATTCAGTATCTCGCCGATAGCATCGGCCGTTGCCTTGGAATCAGCGTCAACATTTCCGCCACCCATGGTAACCGATACTGTTCCGTCATCATGCTTTGTCAGATTATACTGCGCATCCTGATGAAGAGTTTCACCTATCGCTTCCTGGATTACTCTGTTAAGTCTTGTAGAATTAACACTTCTTGTCACCTTAAGTTCAAGAGGTTTCTTCTCAAGTTCCTTTTCTTCCTTATATCTGCGAAGTATATTTCCGGAATTACCGATCTTTATAGCCTCCTCAACTACCTGAGGAGCATCATTGGTATATCCGATATCGCCGAGTGTGGTCTTTGCATCCCCGTACGCACTCTTAAGATTTACAGTAATCTTCGCTCTCTTCTCAGAATCTCCTCCAAGCTTAGAAAGTGCTTCATCATACGTCATTCCGGAAACATCCACACCGTCGATCGTAATATTCTTTTCGATTGTCGGCTCACTCACTTCTGTTTTAGCAGCATCCGTACCCGAGGCATCCGCCCTGACCGGAACTGTGTTTCCAAATGTCAGTACTGTAGCAATTAACAATGCTATTCCTGATTTTATTACTCTCATAAATTACTCCTTCTGTCAGAACTAAATCAATAATTCCAACAAACAAAAACCGGCAGCAACATATTATAATGCTGCGAACAGAAGTCCTCCAACCATTCCGAATACGATCAAAATGCAGATTACCGCTGCTGCTATCTTCTGCTTCTTTGTTTTCTTCTTACTGAAATCTATCATTGTATCATCTCCTTCTTCGACAATAATATAGTTTATTATATCACTTAAACCTCTGATTGTTTCAATGCTTCACTTTTTTTGACGAAACATTCTTACACAAAGGTTTCAATACACAATTATCGCATTTCGGCCTTCCGGATATACATATCTTACGACCATGCGCTATAACTTGAAAATTATACAGTATCCACTGATCTTTGGGAATAATCTTCATCAGGTCATATTCAACCTTTTCCGGATCATCCTTAGACGTCAGCCCGAGCAGCTTCGAAACTCTCTTCACATGCGTATCCACTACTATAGATTCAATATTGTAGATATTCCCACGGATTACATTTGCTGTTTTTCTTCCGACTCCCGGAAGGCTTGTGAGTTCATCTATATCCGACGGAACCTTTCCGTCATATCTGTCAAGCAGTGCCGCGGCACAGGCAATTATATTCTTTGCCTTATTATGATAAAAGCCTGTGGAATAAATATCCTTCTCAAACTCATTCAGCTCGGCATCCGCTATACTCTTCAGCGTTTTATACTTCTTGAAGAGATTCTTCGTAACAAGATTAACTCTTTCATCCGTACACTGAGCAGACATGATTGTCGCAAAGAGCAGCTGCCATGGTTTATCCTTATCATATTCAAGATAGCATCTGAGATCTGTGCCGTACTCCTCATTTAAAGTTTCACAGACTGCTAAAGCTCTTTCCTTCTTTGTCATGTGGGTTCCTCATATGGTAGTTAATGCAATATTCTATTTGCTATTCACAGTAACTCAACCGATATTCGGTATGCCCACAGCTTTGCTAATTTATTATGAACTGTGAATAGCAACAATGTAATCGATAAACTGTTTTGCGGCTCGTCCGGACATTCCGCCGTGGGAGATTTCCCACTTTGTCGCTTCTTTGATAAGCTCCTCTTCCGAAAGCCCGATTTCCGGATATTTCGCTGCAATACCCTTAACAATCTCATCGAAAAGCTTCTTGTCAGGTCTTATATATCCGATTGTCATTCCAAATCTGCTGACAAGTGACAGCTTCTCCTGAACCGTATCCGAATGATGCTTATCCAGCTGGATATCATTTATATCATTCCATGTTTCACGGATCAGATTTCTTCTGTTGGATGTTGCATAAATCAGTATATTGTCCGGTCTCGTCTCGAGTCCACCCTCAATAACTGCCTTGAGATATTTATATTCTGTTTCCTCTTCCTCAAAGGAGAGGTCATCCATATATATAATGAACTTGTAGTTCCTGCTCTTCACACTTGATATGACAGCCGACAGATATTTCATCTGATGCTTATACAGCTCTATCATTCTGAGGCCGTCTTTATAATACTCGGATATAAGTGCTTTGATACTTGTGGACTTACCTGTTCCCGCATCTCCGAAAAGAAGTACGTTGTTGGCAGGACTGCCGGCAAGAAAAGCCTCCGTATTCTCTTTCAGCTTTTTTTTCTGAATATCATAGCCTATTAAGTCCGATAAATGTACTTCATCACTGTTACTGATCGGAATGAACTGCAGACCATCGCCTATCCTGAAAGCCTTATTAAGGCCTATCATTCCAACACCGTAATCTCTGTAAAATGCTGTAACAAGCTCGAGCGTTCCTTCGGCCGCAGAGGTTTCGTCCGCCGCCTTCTCAAGATTGTCACGAATCCTGTCACTGAGTTCTCTTACCCTCTCACTGACACTCCTGTTATATATCTGCTTACGCTTCTGTATAGATGTATAATTCGTTATTATACTGAAGCAGTCAACTCCAAGTGCTTCCTCAAGCCTGGAAAAATCATAGCCGAACAGCCTGTTGAATACCTTCATATCACTTACCGCAAAGCCGTTGCAGCTTCCGTTACTTATTCCCTGTCGCTCACAGGTAAGCGAGAACGGATTCTCATTTGTAACTATTACAAAGGTAATGTAATCCTGCCACAGGTTTTTGTCAAACCCATAATCCGTGGCTATCTTAAGGAGTTCATGAATCTGCTCATATATCTCCCCGATAAGATCTGTCTTATCATATTTTCCGGAATCAAATTCACGGATTATCTCACTGAGCCGTGTAATAACGCTGTCCTGTCCCAGCTCTCGGAACATAACCAGCTTTGGTAATTCCTTATACATAAGCTCTCTCCTCCGTCAGACAATCTATTTTCCAAGCTTCCTCATAACAACCGCAAGCACAGATTTCAGCTCCCGCATTTTAAGCGCAAAGGCCGCTATAACATATGTCAGCATACCCATAATAACAAGTATCATAAGTTCTGTGACCATTCCGATTTTCCTGTCTATAGGGAAGTTAAGTGCCCCCTCAAGCAATGCTCTGATCAGATATATCACTATGTACATGATAACGCATGCTATAAGACACTTAACCACCGAAGTGGCTATTTCCTTTCCTCTCAGACTACCGACCTTCGTCCTCAGCATAAAGGTCAGCATGGTTATACTTGCAAAGCCTGCCAGGGAATAAGCAAGGCCCAGTCCGTTAGCTCCCATCAGCTTTACAAGTAAATAAGATAATACAATATTAAGGATCATTACGGTGATATTGATGGCCACCGGAATGGATGTAACCTGTATCGAATAGAAGCCCTGCAGCAATGCCTGTCTGACACAATATGCTGTAATTCCAAGGCAGTAGAAGATAAGCAGTGTTGACATGACCTTAACATCCTTCGTAGTAAAAGCACCCTGATAATACAGTGCTCTGACCAGCGGTTCTCTTACTGCTATCATTCCAAAGGTACAAGGAAGTGTAATAAAGACAATATTTCTTATTGCCATTGACAGATCCTTCTTGTACAGCTTCAGCTTTCCCTGAGTATAATGTTCAACCATTGTCGGAAATACAGACATCGCTATGGAAAAACCAAACATATTGATAGGAAGCTGCTGAAGACTGATTGCATTATTCATTAACGTAAGAATACTCTCACCTACTCCGGAGCCGAAATATTTATTTACCAAAGTATTGATCTGACTTACCGAAATACCGAGCAGCATCGGCCAGAACAAATGAAAGAATTTCGACACTCCCACATTTTCAAAATCAATAATTCTGTGATACTTGAAATGTTTTTTTCTTACTGCAAAAAACTGAATTGCAAAATGTGCTACTGCTCCCGAAACTACACCGATGGAAAATCCCGTAATTCCGATACCGCACTTCATAAGTATCACACCGACAGCAATCATTACCATATTATATACAACCGAACCGACAGATGGTGCGGTAAAGTCCTTATATGACTGAAGAATTCCCATAAGGATTCCGATAAGGCACATGAAGAAGCTCTGGAAGAACATGATTCTTGTGAGTCTCAGTGTCAGATCAAAGAACGGCTGTCCACCCTCTGAGAAATCAGCTGTAAAAGGAATCAGATAAGGTGCAAAGATTATTCCCAGCAATGAGACAAGTCCGGATACAATAGCTACTATATTAAGTATAGTACTTGCCATCCTGTAGCCTTCATCCTCATTGTTATCAGCAAGATATGCGCTGAAAACCGGAATAAAGGCTGAACTGAGTCCACCGCCTACCAACACATTATATATAAGATCCGGAATGTTAAATGCAGCATAAAATGAATCCGATTCCACACCCGCTCCGAAATATGTTGTAATAAGAATCTGTCTTACAAATCCGAGTATACTGGCAATGAAATTCATAACGATAAGTATGCTCGCAGCCTTCATTACACCTTCTGAGGTTTTGCTCCTGCTGGAAGAGCTCTTCTTCTCTGCAGAATTCACAGTCTCTTCTTCAGCAGCAGTAGTTTCTGAAATTGTCTCACTTTTCTCTGACATACATCCCTGTCCTTCAATTTTCATATATAAGCGCAGTTTTTGCATTAAATCATATTATACCAATAAATCCTTTATGATAAAACCCTTTTTTATTAATGTTTTATGATTATATAGGCATTATAAAAGCCCCGCATAACGATCACATATATCGTATGCGAGGCATATTATATCGATTTATATATGCAGATTAATTACTTGCTCTTTATATACTTATCCATAGCAGCAGCAGCCTTCTTTCCGGCTCCCATAGCAAGGATAACTGTAGCAGCTCCTGTAACCGCATCTCCGCCGGCAAATACTCCCGGTCTTGATGTAGCACCCTCTTCGTCAGCAACGATACCACCGAACTTCTGTGTATCAAGTCCATCTGTTGTATCCTTGATAAGCGGATTAGGTGAAGTTCCAATTGATACGATGAAGGCATCAGCTTCTATTTCGCTGAATTCTCCTGTAGCAACAGGCTTACGACGACCTGACTCATCAGGCTCTGAAAGCTCCATCTTTTCAACCTTAACGCCCTTAACATATCCGTTCTCATCACCAAGTACTTCAACAGGGTTGTTGAGAAGTGCGAATACGATGCCCTCTTCCATAGCATGCTCTACCTCTTCCTTACGTGCAGGAAGCTCTTCCATAGAACGTCTGTAGACGATAGTTACATCTGCACCGAGACGCTTAGCTGAACGAGCGGCGTCCATAGCTACATTTCCACCACCTACGATAACTGCTTTCTTAGGATGTGCTATTGGAGTCTTTGAATCCTCCTTATAAGCCTTCATAAGATTGATTCTTGTAAGGAACTCGTTAGCTGAATATACTCCGTTCAGGTTTTCTCCCGGAATTCTCATGAATCTTGGAAGTCCGGCACCCGATCCGATGAATACTGCCTCGAAACCATAATCATCGAAAAGTTCATCTATAGTTATTGTTCTTCCGATAACTACGTTAGTTTCAATCTTAACACCCATATCCTTAAGTCCGTTAACTTCCTTCTCAACAATAGATTTAGGAAGACGGAACTCAGGAATTCCATATGCCAAAACACCACCTGCTGTATGAAGTGCTTCAAATATTGTTACATCATAACCAAGCTTTGCAAGATCAGATGCACATGCAAGTCCCGAAGGGCCTGAACCTATAACTGCACATTTATGTCCGTTAGGTGCTGCAGGAACAGCCTTTTCCGTACTATGTGCATTATGATAATCAGCAACAAATCTTTCAAGACGGCCGATAGCAACCGGCTCACCCTTTATTCCTCGAACACACTTAGACTCACACTGTGACTCCTGAGGACATACACGTCCGCAGACTGCAGGAAGTGAAGATGATTCTGTGATAACCTTGTAAGCACCTTCGAAATCTCCCTCTGCAACCTTAGCTATAAAATCAGGAATTGCAATTGATACAGGACATCCTGTTGTACACGGACGGGTTGGGCAGTTAAGACAACGCTGTGCCTCATCTATAGCCTGCTCCTCTGTATATCCGAGAGCAACCTCCTGAAAATTCTTGTTTCTTACATCCGGTTCCTGTGAAGGCATCGGGTTTTTATCCATTCTCATATTAGGCATGATTACTGCACCTCCTTGTTAAGAAGGTTGCAGGTCTCTTCTCTGGCCTTCTTCTCGAATTCTTTATAGATACCGCCTCTTGCCATAGCTTCATCAAAGTCTACAAGGAAGCCGTCAAAATCCGGTCCGTCAACGCATGCGAACTTTGTCTCGCCTCCGACTGTAAGTCTGCAGCATCCGCACATTCCGGTACCGTCAACCATAATCGGATTCATGCTTACAACAGTTTTAACATTATACTTCTTGGTAGTAAGAACAACAAACTTCATCATGATCAGTGGTCCGATTGCGATAACTTCATCGAACTCTTCTCCGTCCTGAATAAGCTTCTCAAGCGGTGCTGTTACAACACCCTTCTCGCCTGCAGAACCGTCATCTGTCATAAGTATATAGTTTGAGCTTGCAGCCTTAAACTCGTCCTCAAGTATTATAAGATCCTTGTTACGGAATCCTACTATAGTAGTAACCTCGCATCCGATATCATGAAGCTTCTTTGCAACAGGATAAGCGATTGCACATCCAACGCCACCGCCGACAACTGCTACCTTCTTAAGCCCCTCTGTCTCGGTTGCTCTTCCGAGCGGTCCGACAAAATCATGGATGTAGTCACCCTCTTCAAAGGAGTTAAGTACCTGAGTTGCTCCTCCGACTATCTGGAAAATAATAGTTACTGTTCCCTTCTCGCGGTCATATCCCGCTATTGTAAGAGGAACTCTTTCTCCATCCTCCGTAGCACGGAAAATGATAAACTGACCCGGCTCAGCCTTACGGGCAACCAGCGGCGCATCAATCTCCATCAGAGTAACTGTAGGATTGAGCGACTTTTTTGTCACTATCTTATACATAGAAAACTCCTTCACATTCAATCTGGAATCATCGGACTCACCCGATATTTTTTAACTAAGCCCTAATTCTACCAAAATATTATTGGTATTTCAAGAGTTTTCCCAAAAATCCCTTCACAGATAAAAACTTTGGTTTTGTTTCCTAAATCTTATTTTCCGCTTAACGGTTCATTTATAACTCTTCCATTATTATCTGTACTGATGTACCTGCCATTTATGTAAAATCCGGAATTAATACACAATGTTCCATTAGGTCTGAATAAATATTGTATTCCACCTATTCTATAAATTCCATTTCTGCTGATTTCACCTTCTTGTATGAAATACCATTTATCGTTTACACAATGCCAGCCTTCTCCTGTTACTTCTTTTCCGGATGCATCAGCTAAGAATCCACGATAACCATTGATTGAATTATCCCATAGTTCAAATTCCGATAACCCGTTTGTTATCAAACGTCCGCTTTCATCAAAACCATAATTTACGCCATCTATTTCCTTAACAATTTGTACGTCGGCATAACCATCAGAATTCAGATAATACCAATGTGCTTCTGAACCGTACGGGTTTACATTATACGCAGACATCTTAATCCATCCTGTCTTATCATTTATCACCTTTCCTTTTTCATCAGTCAGATATATTCCCCACGCTCCTTTTCCAACTATCATCTTGACTCTGAAATTCTTTTTGATAACACCATCTTCATCAATTGCATATATATCTCCTGTTAATTCGTTTTTATCAGGAACTTTTATAGAACCATCCTTGTTGATCAAAAACAAAACCGGCTCAATATCTGAAAACCAGCATCGACTAGATACCATCCAACCTGATTTATCAGTCATAAGAGCTCCGTTTTTATCAAAGTAATAAATTCCTTTATCTGTAATACATAAACCGATAGCCATTTTGCCTTCCGAATCAAAGTAATATTTCTTTCCTCCGATAGTCTTCCATCCCTTCGCTGCGGCTCCCCAGCTTTCATAATACTTCCAATTCACTGAAACGACTTGTTTTAATATGCCCTCCTTTTCAAAATTCTTCATTTCTTCCGTAACAAACTTTTGCCAGCCTGTCTTCATTTCTCCATTTTCATCAAAATAATACCAGTCTTTTCCGATATATTCTTCTTTTCCCGCGCTCAGAATACCATCTTTGTCAGAATAGTACCATTTTCCGCCGACCTGCTTCCAGCCTTTCGTAATCACACCATATTCATCTGAATAACATGGTCTTATAAAATCCTCTTCTGAAAATACTCCCACTTCACCAGGCTTATATTTCAAACTTTTTCTGGAGTAGAATCCTGTCTTCAAAACTCCATCTTCATCGAAATAATACTTCTTTCCGTTAATTTCTTTCAAACCGATTTCAAGGAATCCCTCTGGTGAAGAATTATAGTACCAATTTCCATCTATCTTCTTCCAGCCCTTTTCGGTTAAAATCACACCATTTGAGTCTGCATAAGAAGGAACATCATACTCTTCCAAAATATTATTTATAGGATTAACACCTACAGTCTTTCTTTTGAAAAATCCCGTCTGCATTATTCCATCTTGATCAAAATAGTAATATTCTCCATTCCATAAAAGTTTGTAATCCCGGCGCATATGAAATTGCGTAATGAATTGACTATCATTTTTGAACCCAAAGAAATACCAGTTATCATCAATCTTTGTGAATCCTTGCGCAAGTATACCTCCTTTTTTAGCATAATATTTTTCACCCTTTTGATTTTTATCAACATTTTCTAACCAGGTATTTTCAGCTAACTTTCCATTCTTATCAAAATAGAAATAATATTCTCCGCTCGTTGCCATACTATCTTTTAACATATCGTAACCATATATTCCATCCCCAGGTCCGTTTGAACCAAAGAAATACCAGTTACCATCAATCTGTGTGAATCCTTGCGCAAGTATGCCTCCTTTCTTTGCATAATATTTTCTACCCTTTTTGTTTTCTTCAATATCTTCTAACCAGGTATTTTCTGCTAATCTTCCATCCTTATCAAAGTAGTAACAATTATTTCTGATATTTGTCATACAATCTTTTATCATTTCGTGACCATATATCATATCCCCAGGTCCAGTTGATCCAAAATGATACCAGTTATTATCAATTTTAGCCCATCCCTGCTTGAGTTTACCATCCTTGCCGGCATAATAATCACCGTCTGAAGCACTGATCCAGCCGACTCTCATTACACCATTTGGAGCAAAATAATATGAATCATCAAAAATATGAAAAATACAATCTTTATTCATGGCATATCCGCCATAAACCATTTTCCCATCCGAATTTTGGTGATAAGAATCCCCAAATAGAAAAGAAACTCCATTCTGTGTCATCCATCCGGAAACAAGACGTCCGTTTTCATCTGCGTAATAATCATCAGTTCCGTCACTTATCCAGCCTGTCTGCATATTTCCATCTGAATCAAAGCAGTAAGTATAACCGCCATAATATTCCATTACGCCTTTATAAAAATCATTTTCTCCGGTGCCGTAATAAAGTCTCCACTTATCTCCAACCTGCTTCCATGTCTTTGTAGATGCCATCGGCTTTTCATCATTAGTGATAACAACCTCAGCCTTTGCGTCTTCCTCTGCTTTTTCGGCAATCTTATCTGTTTCCGCCTCAGTCTCAACTTCTGCTGCCGTCTCTACTACTGCCTCGATTGACTTCTTTTCTGCTTCTGCCTCAATTGATGTCTCTTCTATCGTTTCAGTCTTCTCCTCGACTGCCTCAATCACTGCTTTTTCAGTTGTTTCAGCCTTCTCCTCGACTGCCTCTTCTGTCGTCTCTGCTTCCGACTCGACTACTGTTTCTTCTGTCGTCTCGGTCACTGCTTCAATAACTGCCTCTTCAGTCGTTTCAGCATCTGCGATTGCCTCTTCTGTTTTCTCATCTTCCTCGGCTGTTTCTTCTGACTCATCCGAATTATCAGTCACTACATCCTCTTCAGCATCTTCTGAATCGATTACGGAATCCTCCTTTTCATTCCGGGATTCTTCTGACATATCATCGGAATTATCTTCTTCCGCATTCACAGAAACCGTTGTCTCCTCCTTAAAAAGCTCATCTGCATGAACTGTTTTTCCGCCCGGTGCAGCTGCCGAAATAAAAAATGCTGTTGCTGCAGCTGCAAGCCAAGGACTGATCATTTTTCTCATATAAACTTACCTCCTGTAATTTTGTTAATTGAATCATAATTTGGAATCATAATAATTGTTTACATAATTGTTATAATATATAGATGTAACCAAGTTGTAACCAAGTTGTATTCATTTGGTATTTTTTTGAAAAAATTATAATTTTTATATAATTCCGTATAAAAAACGCCCGCCAGTTTAACTGTCGAGCTTCACATTAATCAAAAATGGCTGCCACCCAAAATGAGTGTCAGCCATTCTTCTTAGCGGAGTCGGAGGGATTCGAACCCTCGTGGCAGTTGCCCGCCAAACTGATTTCGAGTCAGCCCCGTTATGACCACTTCGATACGACTCCATTTACCGGTCTCGCAACCGCAAGACCGATTATATCTTATATCCCCTTTTCAATCAAGCACTTTTGATGATTTATCTGTCCACTATTACAAGACCAGATGAAAAATCACAGCAAGAATTGTTATGATCACTATTACCAGATAAGGTGTAAATGCTTGTCTGATCGCACTCTCCTTCTTAACTCCATGAGCATAATACTCTCTGAATACCGATGCCTTCCTTAGTCTGTTTACATCACTCTGAATTCTTTCATCCCACTCTTCATCGAATTTGCCCGCATAATCTGCTTCAACCTTCTTATGCGCCTCTCTTACAGCCTTTATATCATAAAGCTTATCCTTTAAAAATCGTTCTTCCTGAACAAATGTAACTATTTCGTTTCCGACTTTTTCATCCGCAAATGTCTCATTCATAACATGATAATTTCTTACATTTACATAAAGCCGCCTAAGAAATGTCGGCATTATAAAGAATAAGATCGCAAGCGAAAATGCCGGAAACCCGATCTTTACAAATCCGTATATGACAAGAAGTGCACCGTCGATCATAGCATATTCGGAGAATTTAACGATACCGATCAAAAAGAATACTATCGCAACACAGATTATCGAAGCCTTAATATCATAAACTATAGCATCCTTCAGATCCTGTTTTCTCTTTCCAAGCCCGCCAAGCTGGTCCTTATACATTTTTTCAACATGCTTAATCTGATTCAGCAGGCTGTTGCAGATATCATGATAGCCTCCATCGGAAATGTTTTCTTCATTAAAATCCAAGAATTTTAAACCGGTTTCCTCGATCTCCTGATCCAGCATGTCATCATCTGAATTCTTAAGTTCCATATCCCAACCCCCATAGGAATACTTTCAACAGATTCATTACTTTAGATAATTATTTTATCACTATACTTTTCTGGTTGCAAAAAAATCATTTTATGATTATAATAACAAAGTCTGATAAGGGCTACGCCGGCATGGCGGAATTGGCAGACGCCCGGGACTTAAAATCCCGTGGGTAGTGATACCCGTACCGGTTCGACCCCGGTTGCCGGCAAAAAAGAAGCAGAGAGAAAAATCTCTCTGCTTCTTTTTATTTTTTCATTTTATTATTTCTTTGTATTCTTTTTCTTTGATGTTTCAGATGTAAGAACCTCCGTCACAGCGTCATTAGTAAGTACCTCTGTTTCATCATCATTGGTAAGTACCTCTGTCACATCATCATTTCCGGATCCGGTTGTCTCCGCCATCATTTCTTCTGCAATCTTCGCTGCTTCTTCTTCAGTCAGATCAGCTTTGATTTCTTCAGCAAGTTTTGCTGCGTCAGCTTCCGATATCTTTTTATCAGACTTTTTATCAGTTGAACTCTTTTTCATTATTTCATCAACCGGAAGTGTATCCTCACGGACATCATCAATTGTAAATGTTCTTACAACCTTATCATCCGGCTTATCAATTGCAACGATTCTTGTTGCCTGTCTCGAGATGCAGCGTTCAATATAATTTCTTACTTCACGAGCATTTGCGAAGTTTTCTTCATGCGCACTGGCACGTCTCACCAGATATTCCTTTATATATTCGGATGCTTCCTCATCCGGCTCATATTCCTGCTTTGAGCACATTGACTGGAATATCTTGTAAAGCTCCGGACCTGTATAATCCTTGAAGAAGATATACTTATTAAATCTGGACTTGAGTCCCGGATTTGAATTAACAAACTTCTCCATCTTCTCAGTATATCCGGCAACGATAACTATGAAGCTGTCTCTGTCATCCTCCATTCTCTTAAGGAGTGTATCAACCGCTTCCTGTCCGAAGTCTTTCTCATCTCCTTCCTTGATGAGAGTATATGCCTCATCAATAAAGAGGATTCCGCCCATGGCACTGTCTATAACCTCCATGGTCTTTGTTGCCGTCTGTCCTACATAACCCGCAACAAGATTGGATCTGTCTACTTCTACGAGCTGTCCCTCGGTAACTACGCCGAGCTGCTTATATATCTTTGCAAGGAGTCTTGCAACAGTAGTCTTACCTGTACCCGGATTACCCGAGAAAACAAGATGCAGATTGATATCCGGCTGCTTCATGCCTCTTTCTTCACGGATTTTCTTAACCTTAACAAGGTTAATGAGATTTGTCAGATCCTGCTTAACAGAATCAAGGCCAACAAGAGAGTTAAGCTCTTCATAAAGCTCCTCAAGAGTCTTTTCCTTCTCTGCCTTATCCGTCTTTGAAGCCGCCTTCTTCTCTGTAGCTGCATTTCCCTGTCCTGCGTTAGCTCTTGCTACACTTCCGAGGCCGCCTGTCTTTGCTGCACCCTTATTCTTGTTGGTATACATACCCTGGTTTACATTCGGTACATTTCCATCCTTATAATAGAGACCATACTCCTTAAGGAAATTGTTGAGCATGATCGTATAATTCGAAAGATTAGAAAGCTCTGTTGTGGTTGCACCGTTTATAGATACAAACTCCGCTCCCAGATTGTTAAATGTATCCACTATAAACTTTGCTATCGGCCTTCCGTCCATTGTCTTTATATCACCGCTTGTAAGGTCTGCTTTTGCGGCATACATAAGCGCCTTCGGCGGAGTATTGATAAAGTCCTTGCTTCTGCATCTGTCATATACGAAACCTATGAACTTAACTACATCCATGTTGAAGCCGAGATAATCATTAACGAACTTTACCTCTTCTACCGCTGTAGTACCGTCTGATTCAAACAGAAATCCCAGGAACATAAGATAATCATATCTCAGCATATCACGAAGATTAATTCTGTTCCTTGCCAGTTTCTCGTCTCCCTCTCCAATTCTTTCGGCAAATCTGAGAGATGCATCAACCTGACTTCTCAATTCGTAATTTACCATCTATCCTATCCTTCCTTTTCTTTCACTCTGATCATCGGTCTATCGGACCATATAGAGTGTAACATTATTCCTCTTTTCAAACAAGTGCTACTTGCTTCATTCATCACATGTATCGGCCTTTACTCTGGCCCCACACCCGGTTTGCTCATCACCGGCTTCATTCTTCACTTATTCCCTTCATCAGCTGAGCTGCTCTCTTTAACAATATTTCCTTCTGATTGTTGGACGGATGTCCGAGGACTTCTGCCAGAAGAGTTTTTAGTATCTCGCCCATCTCCGGTCCCGGTTTTATACCAAGCTCCTTCAAGTCACCGCCGTTTATGGCAAGATCCTTTATGCTTAGGCAGTCACCGTCTGCAACTATCTTTTCCTTCATTTCTATAAGCTTACTCAGTGTATCCAGGCTTTCCTGTCTGCCGTAATCACTCTGTCCCTCAATATCGGCTCTTTTAATATCTACCAGCCTGTCGAAATATTCTATTCCCATCTGACTCATACCTTTCCTGAAGGTTGTAAGTCTGATGTCACCCTTTATTCCGTAATCATGCCAGTATACAAGCTTCTTTACATCCCGGATGGTGTCGTTATCCATCTTGAGGCGACGGAGCACCTGCTCCGCAATCCTTTCGCTTGCCACACCATGTCCCTTGAAATGATCTCTTCCGCTCGCATCTGTTGTTCTGCATTCCGGTTTTCCGCTGTCATGAAGAAGCGCCGTATATCTGAGAACCTTCGTCTTGGGAACATTTCTTATTACTTCTACGGTATGACCTGCAACATCATACAGATGATACGGAGTATTCTGCGGTGTTTCAGCCATAGCATCGAACTCAGGCAGGATGATCTTCGTGATGCCCATCCTGTAAGCATCGAGCAGCTTCTCAGGATGATCGGACATGATAAGCTTTGTCAGCTCTGTCTCGATACGTTCCGCACTGACCGCCGAAAGCTCGGGTGCATGATTCTCAGCAGCTATCCTTGTTGCTTCATCAATCTCAAAATCCAGCTCTGCCGCGAACCTTACGGCTCTCATGATCCTGAGCGCATCCTCGTCAAAACGTTCATCCGGATTTCCGACACATCTGATCACTCTTCTTTTTATATCGCCTATTCCGTCATACAGATCTATCAGCCCGTCCTTATCGTTATAGGCCATTGCATTAATAGTAAAATCTCTTCGGAGCAAATCCTCGGAAAGGTCGCTTGTAAACTCTACCGACTCCGGGCGTCTGTGGTCACTGTACTTTCCGTCAATCCGGAAGGTTGTCACCTCATAGCCTTCGCTTTTCAGCATAACAGTAACCGTTCCGTGCTTGATACCTGTATCTACCGTACGCCTGAATATTTCTTTAACCTCTTCGGGCTTGGCAGATGTGGTTATATCCCAGTCTTTGGGCGTTCTGCCCAGAACCGAATCTCTGACACAGCCTCCTACGGCATAAGCCTCATAGCCAGCCTCATTCAGCTGTTCCAAAATATATATGACATTTTGAGGCATTTCTATCTTAATATCGTTTCCCATATCTAAACCTTTTCGTAAACAGTTTATTTGCAGAGATATTGTATCATTTTGAAATTATTATATCCAGTGTCTAGAAGTTTATTCTCAATTAGAAAACAATTATAAAATGATTAAAAAACGGTACGCATCAGATGGATATGCACCACTGTTACGTACCGTCAATCTTACTTGATCATTTTTTAATAAGCTCTTCCGAAATAAACCATCTTCTTTGCAGGCTTACCGCAGCATACACAGACATCACTGAGCTGCTCCTGTTCAAACGGCATACATCTTGTCGATGCACCGGTCTGTGCTTTGATATTCTCTTCACAT
The DNA here is from genome assembly GCA_946405625.1 of uncultured Lachnospiraceae bacterium. Taxonomy (GTDB): domain Bacteria; phylum Bacillota; class Clostridia; order Lachnospirales; family Lachnospiraceae; genus Eubacterium_Q. Next base: position 66,100 of record CAMJHQ010000002.1, read on the forward strand.
TCCGTCTCACCGCACCACATAGCCTTGATGAATCCCGGTCTGTTGTTGATCGTATCTACAAACTCATCCCAGTTTCTTGCCTCAAATGTATGCGAATCTCTGTGTGCTCTTGCTGCCTCAAGCATATCCTTCTGAATTGCCTGAAGAAGCTCCTCAACCTTTGCCTCAATCTCATCAAGTCCTACCGTAAGCTTCTCTCCGTTGTCACGTCTTACAAGTACACACTGATTATTCTCTATATCACGAGGTCCTATCTCAACTCTGAGCGGAATTCCTCTCATCTCACACTCTGCAAACTTAAATCCCGGTGACTTATCTGTGGCATCAACCTTAACTCTTGCAACCTTTGACAGTTTCTCACGAAGCTCCTCGGCTTTTTCAAGAACGCCCTCTTTCTTCTGCTGGATAGGAACTATCATAACCTGTATCGGAGCCACCATTGGCGGAAGCTTAAGTCCGTTATCATCGCCGTGAACCATGATGATCGCACCGATAAGTCTGGTAGTAACTCCCCATGATGTTTGATGAACATACTTTAACTGATTGTCTTTATCTGTATACTGAACACCGAAGGCCTTTGCAAAACCGTCACCGAAGTTATGGCTTGTACCTGACTGAAGTGCCTTTCCGTCATGCATAAGAGCTTCTATAGTATAAGTAGCAACCGCTCCCGCAAACTTCTCCTTCTCTGTCTTCTGTCCCTTTACAACAGGGATGGCAAGTACCTGCTCACAGAAGTCAGCATATACGTTCAGCATCTGGATTGTTCTTTCTTCAGCTTCTTCAGCTGTAGCATGTGCTGTATGTCCTTCCTGCCACAGGAATTCTCTTGAACGAAGGAAAGGTCTTGTCTCCTTCTCCCAACGGACTACAGAACACCACTGATTATATACCTTAGGCAGATCTCTGTAAGATGTAATGTCCTTCTGATAGAAATCACAGAAAAGTGTCTCAGATGTAGGTCTTACACAGAGCTTTTCCTGAAGCTCATTCAGTCCACCATGTGTTACCCAAGCAACCTCCGGTGCAAAGCCCTCTACGTGATCCTTCTCTTTCTGAAGAAGTCCCTCCGGGATAAGCATCGGAAGATATACATTTTCCACACCTGTTTCCTTAAACTTTGCATCCAGCTGCTTCTGGATCAGCTCCCAGATAGCATAACCTGCGGGCTTAAGAACCATGAATCCCTTAACACTTGTGTAGCCTGTAAGGTCTGCCTTAACGACTACGTCTGTATACCACTGCGCAAAATCCTCTTCCATAGAAGTGATAGCTTCTACCTTCTTATCTGCCATGATCATTTTCCTCTCTTAAACAATTTGTCTCACTATTTTATCACATAAGATATGGATATTAAAGAGAAGGTTTTTAAAATTCCTTCTTCTTCCATATATTGATATTCTTTGTAACGGATACGGCAGTCAGGATTATCGTTACGATCACTGTAATCACTGCCGCGATCATCGTTGGTGCACGAAGCTCTATATTAATTCCGAAATACTGAATCAACTTTACCACAAGCACCACACCCCATATCGGGACAAATATCGATATGATGATATGTGCCACTCTCACTTTCTCATAAGGCACATTATTCAGAAAAAGAAATAGCACATCATATAATATCACTATCAGTGAAACCGCAATAAGTGCATCATACAGATTCAGCCTGCTGATACCGTCAAACAGATGTGCAGGATTGATCAGTTCCGCAAGTTTATAGAATACTGTACCTATAACGCAGATAATCATAAGAAGCACAAATCTCGCTTCTATGATCTGTCTTCTCAGGAAAGGACATGCCATTATATATGTCTGGCCTTTAAACTTGCTCTCCATAGTATATAACTGTGAAAATGCAAAAAATGCCGCATAATCAAGGCTCAAAAAGAGGGTGTAAAGAGGATATGCCATAGTTTTCAGAGAACCGCACATAAATAACGGAATTCCTATCAGCACCATCAAAGTAAAATATGCATACATATCCATAAGAAATACATCTTTTTTTATTAATACCAATATCTTTTTCATTTCTTTTATCCCACATAACATTTTTGCCACAGGAACAGTCCTGCACAAAAATACTCATAATAAAGCTTACTCTATAGAACTGTCACCGATCACATCCAACATGACTGTCTCTATATCCTTTGAAGTTTCTTTTCCCTGATTCATAAAAGAATCCTTTGAACCACCGAACAATATCCTGCCGTCATCGATCAGCACTATGTCATCAGCTATCTTGTCCAGATCGGATGTTATATGCGTCGAAAAAAATACAGTCTTACCCTGTTTCTTATGCTCCAGCATTTCCTCGCATAATGCATGGCGGCTCTTGGGATCCAATCCGCTCGACGGTTCATCAAAAATAAGTATCTCAGCATTATGAGACATGGCAAGTGCAAGAGAATATTTCATTCTCATACCTTTAGACAGACTCTCTATTTTCTTATTCTCATCGAGGTGATATTTTCCGAGATATTCATGGAAAACTATATCATCCCAATTTTTAAATCCGGCTTTCACTATATTCTTCATTCTTTTAAGAGTAAAGGAATCATAAAAATATCCCGTATCAAATGCGACTCCGATAGATGATTTATACTTTTCCTCATCTTCATCTATAGTCGATCCGTTCACCTGTATAGTCCCGGCCTGATAAGGCGAAAGTCCCAGTATACATCTGATAGTCGTAGTTTTTCCGGCACCGTTATTACCTATAAAACCAACTATCTTCCCTTTTTCTATTTCAAAAGAAACATCTTTCAGACTAAAGGATTCATATTCTTTCTTTAATTTGTCCACTTTGAGTATAATATCCTTCACAGCTGCCTCCCCAAGATTGATAACTATTGAAAAAATATTATATCACATTTTTCTCAAATCATTTGAAATCTTCTCCTCTCTATCGTAAACTGTTTGATAGGTCAACCGCACACTCATGAACTTAGTAGTGTGAGGATTCACGGAAGGAAGAGAATTTCATTTGTGTGAAACATCATGAGCCGGTTAAGCTTTATGATGCATCTGCAAAATAACAATTATAACGGAGAATTAATATGTCAGCTAAACTCGATATTGTCTTTGAAGATGAATATATGATCGCATGTGTTAAGCCGTACGGAATATCATCACAGCCGGATAACGGAAGTGGTGAAGACCTTATGACCACAATTCGTAACTACCTTTATGACAAGGACATTGCCTCAGGAAAACCGGATCCCGGTGAGCCTTATCTTGCAGTGATCAACCGCCTCGACAGACCCGTTGCGGGAATCGTACTCTACGCAAAGAGTCAGGAAGCCGCATCACGTCTCTCGGAAAGTCTTCAGTCCGATGAAATGTCCAAATATTACCAGGCTGTCGTTACAGGTTTTATGGATGAGCCCGAGGGAACTCTCACTGACTGGATACTCTTCGATAAGAAGTCAAATGTATCCAAAATCGTTTCCAAGGATACAAAGGGTGCGAAGTATGCCGAACTTAACTATGAAGTCCTTGATGAGCTCGATACCGATGAAGGTCCTATCTCTTATCTTTTGATTGAGCTTCTCACCGGACGTCATCATCAGATCAGATGTCAGCTTGCAAATGCCGGCTGTGGAATATGGGGCGATACAAAGTACAATCCCAAATATTCGGCGGACAGAAACAAGTCCAAAAAGCCCGGCAGCACAAAGCCCGGAAAAAATAATCAAAAAAAGAAAAGCCCGGGAATAGGTCTTTTCTCAACTATGCTTGAATTCACTCATCCCTTTACCGGTGAAGAAATCACTCTTCACAGAGAACCGGAGGGTGAAGCCTTCGATATAATCGATCAGGTTGACTGGTAGAATACATAAAACAGAAGCCCCTGCGGATCATAATCCGCAGGGGCTTTATAATTCTTATTATTATAATTCTTATTATTCTGCTTCAGCAATAAGTTTCTCGAGACTTACGATCCTTACGCAAAGTGTGAAGAGCTTTGCTGCGATCTTGAGATCCTCGAGAGTCGGATATGTAGGAGCTACACGGATATTTGAATCCTGAGGGTCCTTACCGTATGGCCATGTTGCACCTGCACCTGTCATAGTAACTCCGGCTTTCTTAGCCTTATTTACGATTGCCTTTGCACAACCCGGAAGGCTGTCGAAGCTGATGAAATATCCTCCCTTCGGAGTTGTCCACTCACCTACTCCGAGTCCCTTGAGATTCTCATCAAATATCTCAAGAACTGCCTCGAACTTAGGTCTGATGATATCTGCATGCTTACGCATATGCTCTACCATACCGTGTATATCCTTGAAGAATCTTACATGACGGAGCTGATTAACCTTATCATGTCCGATAGTCTGGTTCTTCATCTGATTCATTATATCCTCGAGATTGTTCGGTGATGTTGCAAGTGCAGCTATACCGCTTCCCGGGAAGGAAATCTTTGAGGTAGAAGCAAACTTATATACAAGATCCGGGTTCCCTGCTCTCTTACATTCAGCCAGGATCTCGATGAGATAATCCTGATCGTCATCATAGAGATGATGAATTCCGTATGCATTATCCCAGAAGATACGGAAATCTTTTGCTGCAGGCTTAAGTCTTGCAAATCTTCTTACTGTCTCATCTGAATAGGAATATCCCTGAGGATTTGAATATTTCGGACAACACCAGATACCCTTTATAGCATCATCCTCTGATACGAGCTTCTCAACCATATCCATATCCGGACCATCCGGAGACATAGGAACAGGTATCATCTCGATTCCGAAGAACTCAGTAATGGCAAAATGTCTGTCATAACCCGGTACAGGACACAGGAACTTTACCTTGTCCAGCTTGCACCAAGGTGTATTACCGAGAATACCGTGAGTCATGGCACGGCTTACTGTATCATACATAACATTAAGTGATGAGTTACCGTAGATAATGATATTGTCCGGATTGTTCTCCATCATATCTCCAAGAAGAACCTTTGCTTCATGGATACCTGTAAGAACTCCGTAATTGCGGCAATCTGTTCCGTCCTCACATATAAGATCTGCTCCGGAATGAAGTGCATCCATCATTCCCATTGAGAGATCCAGCTGCTCACGGCACGGCTTGCCTCTGCTCATATCCAGTGTCAGGTCAAGATCCTGAAACTTCTTATACTCTGCCTTGAGGGCACTCAGCTCCTGCTGCATTTCCTCTTTACTCATTTCTGCATAAGCTTTCATCACTTATTCTCCTCATTTAAATGTCTGTAACCATAGGTTTTCATAAAAATTCTTTAGAAATAATACATTCTACAGCAAAAAATGTCAATGACAGCTATTACCAAAAATGCTTCACAGCCGCTCCGAAATATGTGATATTTTTCAAATATTCCGGCCATAGAACGATCTGATATATTCCGGCATTGCTTTAAAATCTATCTTAAGCTTCCCCTCATATATTCCGACAGGAATCTTTACATCAAAAGGATAAAGCGATATATCCCCTTTCTCGAGCTCATGTACAACAACCTTCTCCTTATACGGATCGACTATCCAGTATTCTCTGACATTATATTCGGCATACTTGGAAAGCTTTGTCTGCATATCATACTTCTTACTTGCAGGCGATATGATCTCAATTATCAGATCCGGTGCACCATACACCCTGCCAGGTCTGAACTCTCCGTCACATACCACAAAAATGTCCGGCTCGAAAACATTTTTTCCTTCCTCATCGAATTGGACTTCAACAGGTGCGATATAAGCGATACATTTCCCTTTATTTTTATTTATGTGATTCCTTATCTGTAAATATATCTCGGCCACGAGAAGCTGATGAACCGTAGACGGTGACTCTGCTTTTATCAGCTTGCCGTCACATATTTCATACCTTATTCCATCCGGCATTCCGTCCAGATCATCTATCCTGAACTGTCCCTGCTTTCCGGACCGGATTATCTTATCTTCTTCCGCTCTTCTTCTGCCAAGATATATATCCATGTTATCTATATCAGCTGATTTTTCTTCCATCAGATGCGCAACTCCGCCCGAAAGCTTAAGTAATGTATCCTTTCGGGGATTCTTATTATTCCCGCTGAATACCTTGAGCACGGTACTCATCGGAACTCCCGAGGCCTCGGATATTTCTCTTAAGGTAAGGCCATAGCTTTCTTTTGCTTTTTTCAACTCCTTTATATCCATATGAAGCCCTCCATGTATTCCATTATACCATGCACTATTCCATTTACAAATCCGTTTATTCCAAATATAAAACGGCGGCTCCGTAAACCGGAACCGCCGAAATGATAACTTATTAAGTATTCTCTTTTATATCGGATTACAGCTGAGGACCTGCAGCAACAAGTGCCTTACCTGCTTCGTTTGTCTCATACTTCTTGAAGTTCTTGATGAATCTCTCAGCAAGATCCTTAGCCTTAGCCTCCCACTCAGAAGCATCAGCATATGTATCTCTAGGATCAAGAATTGCAGGATCCACTCCAGGAAGTGATGTAGGTACTTCGAAATCGAAGAATGGGATCTTCTTTGTCTCAGCCTTGTTCACATCACCATTAAGGATTGCATCGATGATACCACGTGTATCCTTAATAGAGATTCTCTTTCCTGTTCCATTCCATCCTGTATTTACGAGGTAAGCCTTAGCTCCTGACTTCTGCATCTTCTTTACAAGCTCCTCACCATACTTTGTTGGGTGAAGCTCAAGGAATGCCTGTCCGAAGCAAGCTGAGAATGTAGGTGTTGGCTCTGTGATTCCTCTCTCTGTACCGGCAAGCTTAGCAGTAAATCCTGAAAGGAAGTAGTACTGTGTCTGCTCCGGTGTAAGGATTGAAACCGGTGGAAGTACTCCGAATGCATCTGCTGAAAGGAAGATAACATTTTCAGCATCCGGTCCTGAAGACTTTCCATTTACATTCTTAGCGATATTTGTGATGTGCTCGATCGGATAAGATACACGAGTATTCTCTGTAACTGACTTATCCTCGAAATCGATCTTTCCATCAGCATCTACTGTTACGTTCTCAAGAAGAGCATCTCTCTTGATAGCATTGTAGATATCAGGCTCTGACTCCTTATCAAGTCCGATAACCTTAGCATAGCAACCACCTTCGAAGTTGAATACACCGTTGTCATCCCAACCGTGCTCATCATCTCCGATAAGAAGTCTCTTAGGATCTGTAGAAAGTGTTGTCTTACCTGTTCCTGAAAGACCGAAGAAGATTGCTGTGTTCTTTCCTTCCATATCTGTGTTAGCTGAGCAGTGCATTGCTGCAATACCCTTAAGTGGGAGATAGTAGTTCATCATTGAGAAGATACCCTTCTTCATCTCTCCACCGTACCATGTATTGATGATAACCTGCTCACGGCTTGTGATGTTGAATGCTACAGCTGTCTCTGAGTTAAGACCAAGCTCCTTGTAGTTCTCAACCTTAGCCTTTGAAGCATTGTAAACTACGAAATCAGGCTCATATGTTTCAAGTTCTTCAGCTGTTGGCTGGATGAACATGTTCTTGATGAAATGTGCCTGCCAAGCAACCTCAACAATAAAACGAACTGCCATACGAGTATCCTCGTTAGCTCCACAGAAAGCATCTACTACGAAAAGCTTCTTGTTTGAAAGTTCCTTCTTTGCAAGATCCTTAAGTGTTGCCCATACATCCTCTGACATAGGATGATTATCATTTGGATAACCCTCTGTTGTCCACCATACTGTGTCCTTTGAGTTCTCATCCATAACGATGTACTTATCCTTAGGTGAACGACCTGTATAAATACCTGTCATAACATTAACAGCACCAAGCTCTGTCTCAACACCCTTGTCATAACCTTCAAGTGCCGGATCCATCTCATACTTGTAGAGATCCTCGAATGAAGGATTGTGAACTATTTCAGTAGTACCGGTAATGCCATACTTTGTTAAATCAACGTTTGCCATTTTGTTACCTCTCTCTTTCTCATTTCTATTTTTTCTTTGCAATTTACAAAGATTATGTACTCAAAAATTATTCTTCGTAACCGGATAGAATAATAATAAAGCTCACCAATCGCCATTATACAATATTCAGCGATAAAATCAACAAAAAGTTAGAAATACTTAACTGATTTTTTACTGCTCTCTTACTGATTTTCAAGTATATACTCTTCCAGTTTATACTTTAATACCTCAAACTGGCATGGACCGTAATCAAGTACTGCCTTATGGTATGCAACCGGATCAAACTTATCTCCGAGCTTATGCTCAGCCCATGTACGGAAACCTTCCATCATATACTGGCTGAAAGAATAGCTGAGATATACTCCCGGATCACCTGAAACCGTCAGCATTATCTCGCCCGCATATTCTGCATTGTATCCGTTTTGGGTCATATAATCGGCAAGATCCTGTTCTGTCCATCCCTCATAGTTTACGCCGACATCCATTCTTCCGTATACCATATATCCCATTTCTTTATCAAGCTTTGCAAACTCTGCTATAACTTCATCGTCATCAGTATCCTTGAAATCATAATCAAACATTGTTCTGTAGCTTGAATAAACTGCCCAGCCTTCGATATAGCCGAGGCAATATGCGTCAGCCCTGACAGGCTTTGGATTTGTTGACTGATAATATGTATTCTGATACATATGTCCCGGGCATCCCTCATGAGCGAGTGTTACCCACATATCATCTGAAAATGCACCATTAACTCTGATGATATTTCCATCCGGATCATCATAAGCAGGTGACATATAGTAAGCAAGTGTATGATCCATTATCTTTTCCATAGCAGGTGAGAGATAATCTGCCTTATATGGAATCTTGTCAAGCTTCGGATATTCATACAGTTCCTCACTCATAAGAATATCTATATTTTCTGTTGCACTTCTCGCATCAGCTTCAGCAAAAAGAGTTGTACTGTTCTCAACATAATAATTATATGCATCAGGATGAGCTATATAGAGCTCCATCATCCTGTCAAAGCATGCATCATATCTGGCCTCATAGATTTTAACGAGATCGTCACCTGTGAAATTACATCCGCCGAAATGAGGAATTATATAATTATCATAATATTCCTTTCCTCCCTCGTACTGAGCAAGTCCACCTGATATGGTTGCCTTTCCCTTATTTGCTTTAACACAATCACGGATCTGAAGCATAGACGGAATAACGGAATCAAGCACTGCCTGCTTGTTCTGCTCTTTATATGCAGCCCTCTCATCATCTGTAAGGAAATCGAGCTTATCCATCTTGGAATCAAACTCAAGGATAAGGAAATGGTTCTCTTTGTCTTCAGCAAAGGTTTCACACTGCTCAATAACATCATCGCAGGCATTATCCTGCATTCCGTATCCCTTCTCGACTCTCTCATTTTCATATTCGCACATCTTTGCGACATAATCAGGAAGCATATTCTCTACTGCAATGTAGTCCTCTATATCCTGCTTATCATCAAATCTGTACTCTGCAAGAGTTGTTCCGATATTGGACTGGAAGCCTCTCATAGGTGCAAAAGGCTCATTAAACTCTATATGATCATAATTGTACATCCATCTCTGGTAATCCTGCTTTAAAGCAACCAGAACGAAATACTCCTGCTCGGTAAGCGGCTGATTTTCAAAAGAAACCAGCTTGTCATATTCCTCTTTAGCTTCCTTAGCTGCATCCTTATAATAATCAAACGATTCAGCATCGCCGACAGTCGCAGGACTAGGCGGCTTAATTCCATATACATCACCGTTCTTTATAGCATAGTTGTAACTGAGTGTGTCAGAAGTAACACCTTCTTTGAAAAGCTCATCAATGAACTCTTCAAATTCTTTATTCTCTGTATCTGCATATTCTACAGGAAGCGGATGTGAATCAAGCTTTTCGATCCATTCATCCATATCGCTTACATCTGTTTCACCGCCGAGATTATCGCCGATTCCGGTATTTCCACCGTTTTCGTCGCCGCCGCCATTCTCATCGCCGCCGCCTATAACGCCACCGTTTTCGTCACCGCCGCCGTTATTTCCGGCAATAACATTGCTGTCTCCGGTAACCTGATTTATGCTCTGTCCATACTCATAATCATCCGGATCTGCCTTTCCGCAGGATGCTGTTCCCAGAAGCATCGCACCTGCAAGTACCACTGTTAAAAATCTCTTATACTTCTTCATAACCATTCTTTTCCCCTTCAATTATTGCCTCCGCAAAGATCATATCTTCCGGAGTAGTTACCTTAATGTTCCTATAACTTCCTTCAACCATCTTAACCTTTTGATCGAGATACCTTTCAACTATCATTGTATCGTCGGTTATATCTTTATCACCACTTATACGTAATCTTGAATATGCCTCTGTGATAACCTCTCTGTCAAAGGTCTGAGGTGTCTGAATCTGATATAATGTACTTCTGTCGGGAGTATCCTCTCCAAATCCCATATCATCTACCACCTTGATAGTATCTTTGACCGGTACAGCAACCGTACAGGCTTTATACCTTCTTGCGGCAGAAATGCTGTCTAGAATCATGCGATTTGTCACAAAAGGGCGGGCAGCATCATGTATCATTATCGTCTTATGACGTTTATCAGATGCCTTGATTCCCTTTTGAACCGAATCATACCTCTCGCGTCCGCCGGACACGATTCTTTTCACTTTATTGAAGCCGTATCTTTCAACGATCTCGATCCTGCAATACTCTATATCCTTTTCCTTTGTAACGAGTATTATCTCATCGACAATACTTGCCTCAAAGGTTTTAAGCGAATAATAGAGGAGCGGCTTCCCATCCAGGAGAAGAAACTGTTTTTCTTTTTTCTGATTCATGCGGCTTCCGCTTCCCGCCGCAAGAACGATTGCAGTTACCATTTTTTCTCTCCTACCTTAAGATTCGGTATTGCATTTAGACTTATTTCCGCCCTCGAACCTGCCAGATATTCATAATATCCGGCTGATGCGATCATAGCTGCATTATCTGTGCAGTATATCAATTCAGGCATATAAAAGCTTATCCCTTCCTTTGCGGCAGCCTGCTTCATCGAATCCCTCAATCCTGAATTGGCAGCAACGCCTCCCGCCAGTGCAAGTCTGCTGCAGCCATATTCCTTTGCGGCATTTACAGTATGCTCTGTCAGAACATCTATAACCGCCTGCTGAAATGATGCCGCAACATCGGCCTTATTCACCTCTATTCCCTTCATCTCACATCCGTTGAGATAATTGAGAACTGCCGACTTAAGTCCGCTGAAAGAAAAATCATATGATGATTCTCCCACCTTCGCCCTTGGGAAATCGATTGCATAAGGATTACCCTCTTTTGCAAGAGCATCCACCTTAGGACCACCGGGATATCCGAGTCCGATAGCACGTGCGACCTTATCAAAGGCTTCACCTGCCGCATCATCGTGTGTTCTTCCGATGATCGTATATTTCCCATAATCATCGACTCTTACTATATGTGAATGTCCTCCGGATGCCACAAGGCACATAAAAGGAGGTACAAGCTCTTCGTTATCTATATAATTTGCGGAAATGTGACCTTCTATATGATTTACCGCAACAAGCGGTTTCTTCTCCGCATAAGCATAGGCTTTCGCAGTATTAACTCCCACAAGAAGCGGACCGACAAGTCCCGGACCGTAAGTAACCGCGATTGCATCGATATCTGCCATCGTCTTTCCGGAATCACTGAGTGCTTTTCTGATAACCTGATTGATCTTCTCTACATGGGCTCTCGAAGCTATCTCCGGAACAACTCCTCCATAAAGGGTATGAACCGGAACCTGTGAGTAGATCACATTTGAAAGGACCTGTCTTCCGTTTACGACAACAGCTGCTGCTGTCTCATCACATGATGATTCGATTCCGAGTATCGTCACATTCCCCTGCGGCTCTTCGTCGTCATCATCACTTTCGGATTGATCCTTATTATTTTTCTCGGCAGAAGCTTTTTCTTCCGCAGCCCTTTTCTCGGCTTCTGCGGCAACCTTCTCGAAAATACCCTTTGTTATATCCTTGTTAATCTTTACCAATGCCATAATCTTAGTTTTCTCCGGTCTCTTCACTTCCCGGCTCTTCATCTTCAAAATTCAGAGTGATCGATCTCCTGTCTTTACAGATATGAGCCTCAGGGAAAATCTCCTTTACTTTATCAGAAAATTCAAAAGGATTTACCATTGACGGTGAATAATGTGTCAACCATAACTGACCGACATTTGCACTCTTTGCAAGTTTAGCCGCATCATACATAGTCATATGCTTCTTGTCACGTGCCTTCTCATCTCCGTCTGCTTCACCGTACATGCCTTCACAAATGAATACATCCGATTCCTCTGCTGCAGTTATGATCGATGGTATAGGCCTTGTATCGGTTACATAGGTAACCTTAAGTCCTTTACGAGCCTCTCCCATAACCATATCGGGAGTATAGGTTCTGTCTTCATCTGTGATTGTTTCTCCATGCTGAAGTCTTCTCCAGTATGGGAGCGGTATCTGAAGTGCTTTAGCCGCATCCGGATCGAATTTACCCGCTCTCTTAAGTGAGAGACTGTATCCGTAGCACGGCATGCTGTGCTCCAGACGAAAGGCATGGCAGTCCATTCCTATCGCATCAAAACATTCATCATTCTCTGATATCTCAATACATTCAACCTTGAACGGAAGTCTCGGTGCTATTACAAGAAGTCCTCTGACTATCTTATTCAGTCCTTCCGGTCCGATTATTGTAACCGGCTCGGTACGGTCCGCATTTCCCATAGCGAGAAGAAGTCCCGGCAGTCCGCTTATATGGTCAGCATGAAAATGCGTTATAAGTATCATATCTATCGGATTAAAGCTCCAGCCTCTTCTCCGGATAGATATCTGCGTTGCTTCACCGGTATCTATCAGCAGACTTTTTCCGTTATATCTCACCATAAGAGATGTCAGTGCTCTGTAAGGAAGGGGCATCATTCCACCCGTTCCGAGCAGCGTAATATCTATCATTCCGAAAACCGTCCAATCTCATCATCATTCTTAGCAATCGGGCGCTGCATGATAACAGCATCCTCATCGGGATTAATATAATAATCCTTTCTTACGGCTATCTGGTCAAAGCCGTAAACTGTATACAGTCCTATTGCAGCACTGTTACTGTTTCTAACTTCCAGTGTGACTTTTTCAGCGTTCATAAATTCCAGTTCTGAGATAAATCTCTCCATAAGCTTACCGCCAAAGCCTTTTCTTCTCATCTCTTCATCAACCGCGATACGAAGAAGCTCAGCTTCTCCTGCAACTTCCGAATAGATCAGATATCCTGCAAGTTTTTCATTTCCCAGAAAAACAAAATCATCAAGGGTCGTTCCATCCTCAAACACCGCAATCACATGATTATAATCATGCTTAAATGTTTCCTCAAGGGATTTCTCCGACCAGGCATCCCAAAAACATTTTTCTTCAATTCCGGCTATTTCACTTATAATACCCATCGCGGGACCTCCATATAAAATGAATTATTGACCCCAAAATCGATTTAGCTAAAATAATTATGCGTTTTTCTCTTCCCTGACACGTTCAGCCTGAGACGGTCTGAGATATACAGGTGTAAACTCATCCACCGATACCGTCTTGCCCGCTTTCTGATAAATCAGACCGAGAGATGCTATTGATGCGCCTCTCTGAAGAGATGCATTTGCATTTGCAAAACTGAATTCCACACGAATATTTGATTCGATATATTCTTTGAAAATAGCCGCACCGTCGCCGAGGAAGATCACCTTCTCTCCTGCTTCGTTTACCTTATCGACTATCTCCGATATATCACAGGCTGTCTGTTCGATCACAGCTTCGGGCATATCTCCCGACACTCTGTAAAGCCCTGTATATACCTGATTTCTTCTTGCATCCATCAGAGGACATACAAGCCTGTCTGTACCTGACAGATTCATGGCAAGCCCTTCACAGGTTGGGATTGCCGCTACGGGAACATCCAGACTCATTCCGAGTCCCTTAACAGTTGCCGCTCCTATCCTGAGTCCCGTAAAGGAACCCGGCCCGGCAGCTATCGCCAAAAGCTCCACGTCCCGTATATCAGTTTCGGAAGCTGTGAGCACCTTATCTATCATCGGCATCAAAGTTTCCGAATGCGTACGTTTATTATTCACTGTAAACTCGGCAATCAGCTTATCATCTTCTATAAGAGCAACCGTCGCTGTCATTCCCGAGCTGTCTATTCCAAGTACCTTCATACTCTAACAGTTATCCTCCTGTAATCGAAGCCCTTCGATACATCCTTTTCTATCTTGATATGTATGCTGTCCTTCGGAATCACTTCATCGATCAGTTCAGCCCATTCAATAAGCGTAACTCCGTCACTGTCGATAAAATCAAAAAAACCGGTTTCTTCCATTTCGTCAATATCGGAAACCCTGTAAACGTCAAAATGGTAAAGCGGAAGTCGGCCCTCATGATATTCCCTGAGTATTGTAAAAGTCGGACTGGCCATAGGTTCTTCTATTCCCAGTCCGGCACCGAAGCCCTGGGCGAAGACGGTCTTACCGACTCCGAGATCTCCGTCCAGACATATTACCGCGCCGGCACTTATTTCCTCTGCCATCTTCAATGCGATGTCATAGGTTTCTTCCCGGCTCATTGATTCAAATTCCATATTATCCATATCGCAGCAGTCTCCTGTCAGACTCTCCTTACATCATGAAGGAAATGCTATATCTCCACCGTAATCTGACGATGAGTGGATATAAACTGTCTGTATTTAACCCCTGTCTTATCAAACATTCTCTTGGATGCGATCGTACTGTCAGACTCCGCATATTTATCCGAAAGATATACTACTTCCTTTATCCCGCTCTGGATGATAGCTTTTGCGCATTCATTGCACGGGAAAAGCGTAACATAGCATCTTGCTCCCTTCATACTTCCCGTTCCGCGATAATTAAGAATCGCATTCAGCTCAGCATGACATACAAACATATATTTGGAATCAAGCGCTGCACCATCTCTTCCCCAAGGCATATCATCATCCTCGCAGCCTTCAGGCATTCCGTTATAGCCGACAGAAAGAATCCTGTTATCTTCACCGACTATACACGCTCCGACCTGAGTGTTCGGATCCTTGCTTCTATATGCTGACATCATTGCAATCCCCATAAAATACTGATCCCAGCTTATATAATCTGTTCTCTTCATCGCTTACCTCCCCCTATATACCGCTGTAAGGTTCCGGTCCTGCGGCAAACCTGCCACAGAACCTGGCCCCTGGTAAATCGCCTTCGGTAAATTACTTATCGCTTCCGAGATCGAACTTATCATGAATAGCATTCATGGCTCTCTCTGTCTCTGATGCATTGATAAGTACTGTAACTCTGATCTCTGAAGTTGAGATCATTCTGATATTTATATTAGAATCATAAAGAGCTTCAAACATCTTAGCGGCAACACCTGCATTTGACTGCATTCCCGCACCTACGATCGAAACCTTTGCAACGTCCTTGTTAACATCGATAGATTCAAAATCCATCTTAGCCTTGATAAGCTCAGCTGCTTCATCAGCATCTTCATCGCTGCAGGTAAATGTAATATCCTTTGTTCCGTGACGTCCTACTGACTGAAGTATCATATCTATATTGATGTTATGCTTTGCAAGCTCATTAAACAGCTTGAATGCAACTCCCGGTTCATCCTTAAGTCCGATAACTGCAACTCTCGCAGCATCCGGATCGGCAGCTACACCGCTAACTATCATTTTCTCCATCTTATTTCCCTCCTTAACGATTGTTCCTTCGTTTGTATTCAGACTAGAGCGTACAACCATCTGTACTCCGTATTTCTTTGCAAGTTCAACCGATCTGTTGTGAAGAACTCCTGCTCCGAGAGTAGCAAGCTCGAGCATTTCATCATATGTAACCATATCAAGCTTACGAGCACTCTTAACCTTTCTCGGATCTGCTGTATAAACACCGTCTACATCTGTATATATCTCGCAGAGATCAGCATGAAGCGCTGCAGCAAGTGCAACTGCTGTTGTATCAGAGCCTCCGCGTCCGAGTGTTGTATAATCATCGTATTTGTTGATTCCCTGAAAACCGGTAATAATAACTATCTTATGCTGTTCGATCTCGTTTCTGATTCTCTCTGTATCAATTCTCTTGATACGTGCATTGCTGTAGGTTGATGTTGTATGCATAGCAACCTGGAATGCATTAAGAGAAACTGCAGGGACTCCCATAGAAGCCATTGCCATTGCCATGAGGGCAACTGACTGCTGTTCACCTGTTGTGAGAAGCATATCCATTTCTCTCTTAGGTGGATTAGGATTGATTTCCTTTGCCATATCTATCAGAACATCGGTATACTTACCCATGGCTGACAGAACAACAACTACATCATTCCCCTTCTTATACTCCTCCACACAGCGGCCGGCAACATTAAATATCCTGTCTCTGTTTCCGACAGATGTTCCGCCAAACTTCTTAACGATTAACACTTTATTTTTCCTCCTGAACTTGTAGAATCCGGTATTACAGTTCTGAATCGTTCAGATCTGAACTGATATTCCGTTTCTGAGATTTAATAAATACGTATCCTGTTTACAACCTCATATCCTGACGCTGCCTTCTCATAATCAGCGCCCGACATCGGTCCTGTAACAAAGGCTGTTTCCCCGTTCTGTCCGACCAGGAACTTCACCTCCCCAAATACATCCTTAATCTCTTTTTCTATATCAGTTCCGCTTACGCGAACAAGATAAGGCATTTCAAAGGCATCAACAGACCCAAGTTCTCTCTTCTCAGGTCTCCAGAGAATCGGTATATTTCTTCCTCTGTTTTTAACAGCCGAAATCACATCGGATACAACCGCACTGGCTGTCGGAAGAGATCCCGCTCCCTTGCCGTAGAACATTACTTCACCAAGCATATCACCATCAAGCAGTATAGCATTGAATACATCATTTACCCCGCTCAGCGGATTATCCTGCTTTACAACAAACGGTGCAACCATGGAGTATACTACTCCGTTCTGTCTCTTTGCAAGACCAAGGAGCTTGATAGATGCATGAAGCTGATTTGCATACCAGAAATCTTCACATGTTATCTTGGTGATTCCTTCTGTATAAATATCCTCGAAGTTAACCTGTCTCTCATAAGCAAGTGATGCGAGTATTGCAATCTTTCTGCATGCATCATAGCCTTCGATATCTGCTTCCGGATTGCGTTCTGCATAACCCTTATTCTGAGCCTCTTTCAGAACGTCATCAAAAGCAAGTCCTTCTTCGGACATCTTTGTAAGTATATAATTTGTTGTTCCGTTGAGAATTCCGGAAATGCTCTTTATATGATCGGCTGTTATACAACCGATAAGAGGTCTGATAATAGGAATTCCTCCGCCTACAGAAGCCTCAAAGAAGAAATTACAATTATTCTCCCTGGCAATCTGAATAAGCTCATATCCGTATTTTGCTACAACCTCTTTGTTTGAAGTACATACACTCTTTCCTGCAAGAAGTGACTGCATAGCAAAAGTATGAGCCGGTTCAACGCCACCCATAGCCTCAACAACGATATCAACTTCGTTATCGTTTAAAATGGTATCAAAATCGTGAACAAGAATATCCTCAGCAGGATCTCCCGGAAAATCTCTGAGATCAAGGACATACTTTACTTTTATGTCCTCGCCTGCACGTCTTGAAACATGACTGTTGTTATCGTTTATTACCTTGTATACTCCGGAACCGATTGTTCCGTAACCAAGTATTGCAACATTTACCATACTATCTTCTTTGCTCCTCGCTGAAAATTACTTTACATTTTTTTATCTCAGTCATCAGTGTGATCTGTATTTATCCACTTGAGATATGCATTTATAAAAGGATCTATATCTCCGTCAAGAACTCTTCCCGCGTCACCGACTTCACATGACGTTCTGAGGTCTTTTACCATTGTGTAAGGCTGAAGAACATATGAACGTATCTGACTTCCGAATCCGTTCTCTCCGACTTCTCCTCTGATATCCGAAAGCTGTGCCTGCTGTTCGGCCTGCTTCATCAGATAGAGTTTCGACTTAAGCATCTGCATAGCCTTATCCTTGTTCTGATGCTGAGATCTTTCATTCTGGCACTGAACTACAATTCCCGTAGGTATATGAGTTATACGTATAGCCGATGAAGTTTTATTGATGTGCTGTCCGCCGGCTCCGCTGGCACGATAGGTATCAATTCTCAGATCATCTTCATTGATCTCTATTTCGATATTCTTATCTATATCAGGCATTACATCACATGATACGAAAGATGTCTGCCTCTTGCCTGCCGCATTAAACGGGCTGATCCTGACAAGCCTGTGTACACCGGCTTCAGATTTAAGATAACCGTATGCATGATATCCGTTAACCTGGAAGGTTACCGTCTTTATGCCTGCTTCATCGCCATCAAGGAAGTCGAGTTCTTCAACCGTGAAGCCATGCTTATCGGCCCATCTTGTATACATTCTGTATAACATGCTCGCCCAGTCACATGACTCTGTTCCGCCGGCTCCCGCATGAAGAGATACCACTGCGTTACACTCATCGAATTCTCCCGAGAGCAGCGTTTCAATTCTGAATGCCTCAAACTTCTTCTTAAAGCTCTCAAGCATCTGTCCGGTTTCCTGAACAAGCTCTTCATCTCCCGGTTCATCCTCTGCCATCTCGATCATAGCGCCTATATCATCATATTCGGAGCTGATATTCTTATATTCCTCGATATTATCCTTGAGGTTTTTAAGCTCCTTCATGACCTTTCCGCTACCCTCGATGTCGTCCCAGAATCCGGGCTCCTCCATGGATTTTTCGAGAGTGGCAATACGTGCCTTCTTACCCTCGATATCCAGAGACTGCCCTACCTCCTGAAGCGGCGTGGCATATTTACCGTATTCAAATTTATATTCATCTAATTCCAGCATATTTTATCCTTATTAAATATCCCGAAGCCATACTATCCCTTTAAATCGACGGAGCAGCCTTCCTGTGAGGAACCATGTAACAACGTCGGCTCTTAGTCAGCACGAGCATAGCGGGTACGAACTTAGAATCCGCTGCGTCTCGATTTGAGGTGCGAGCCGCGTTCCGAACAGGAATGGATACTTCGGAGATTATATATGAATTTATTTAAATTTTCCGCAGCAGTCCTTATATTTCTTACCGGAGCCGCATGGGCACTTGTCGTTCGGATAAATCTTCTTGGATTTTACAACCGACTTCTTCTTTGCTGTATCATCCTTGTTTGTTCCGGTTGCCTTAGCTACTTGCTCACGTTCAACCTCTTCATTTGGTACATATCTTGTATGATATACCATCTGAGTTGTTGTTTCCTTGATTGAATCGAGCATATCATTGAACATATCAAATGCTGCAAGTTTATACTCAACTACAGGATCCTTACCACCCATTGACTGAAGGCCGATACCCTGTCTGAGCTGTTCCATATCGTCGATATGTTCCATCCATTTGACATCAACACCTCTGAGAACCGAACGTCTCTCAACTTCTCGGCGCATTTCCTCTTCAGGGAACTCAGCGAGCTGTCTCTCGAGGATTTCATCAGCCTCATCCTTAAGTCTCTGTCTCAGATGCTCAACATCAGCATTTTCCTTCTCTTCATCTGTAAGAGTGATCTTAGGAAATGTAATGATTCTGCAGAGCATATCGCTGAGCTCCTGGATATCCCATTCTTCTACATTTGTTTCTGCAGAACAGCTCATATCGATATATCTGTCTATAGTCTCATGAGCCATTTCTTTAACGGTCTCATGCATATCATCATTATCAAGTACACGACGACGCTCAGCATAGATAACCTCACGCTGTTCGTTATTTACCTGATCATACTCAAGGAGGCTCTTTCTGATAGCGAAGTTGTTACCCTCTATCTTCTGCTGAGCTCTCTCAACAGCTTTTGTAAGTGCCTTATGCTGTATCTCCTGTCCTTCCGGAACCTTGAGGGCATCAAATACTGCCATCATTCTGTCAGAACCGAAGAGTCTCATCAGATCATCCTCAAGTGAAATGTAGAACTTGGATTCACCCGGATCTCCCTGACGTCCTGAACGTCCGCGGAGCTGGTTATCTATACGTCTTGACTCATGACGCTCTGTACCGATGATCTTAAGTCCTCCGAGTTCGGCAACACCTTCTCCGAGTTTGATATCAGTACCACGTCCTGCCATGTTTGTTGCGATTGTTACTGCATGCTTCTGGCCTGCCTCTGCAACGATCTGCGCCTCCATCTCATGGAACTTGGCATTCAGTACCTGATGCTTGCCCTTGAGGCCGCGCTTGTTAAGCATGTTGCTTATTTCTTCCGAAGAATCAATATTTACAGTACCTACAAGAACCGGCTGACCCTTCTCGTAGCTTTCGAGGATTTCCTCTACAATAGCATTCAGCTTTTCCTTCTTTGTCTTATATATAGCATCTTCATGGTCTTTTCTCTGAACCGGAAGATTTGTAGGTACAACAACAACATCCATTCCGTAGATTTCACGGAACTCGTTTTCCTCTGTCTGGGCAGTACCTGTCATACCACTCTTCTTATCATATTTATTGAAGAAATTCTGGAATGTGATAGTTGCAAGAGTTCTGCTTTCTCTCTTTACATCTACATGTTCCTTAGCCTCTATACACTGATGAAGTCCGTCGCTGAAACGTCTTCCCGGCATAACACGTCCTGTAAACTCATCTACGATAAGAATCTCTCCATCTTTTACGATATAGTCCTGATCCTTGTGCATAAGAGCATGTGCCTTAACTGCCTGAAGCATTGTATGCTGATATTCAAGGTGAGCACTGTCTGAGAAATTTTCAAATCCGAAGAACTGCTCTATCTGATGAATACCCTGTTCAGTAAATACTACAT
Source organism: uncultured Lachnospiraceae bacterium (assembly GCA_946405625.1). Lineage (GTDB taxonomy): Bacteria > Bacillota > Clostridia > Lachnospirales > Lachnospiraceae > Eubacterium_Q. Next base: position 86,921 of record CAMJHQ010000002.1, read on the forward strand.
ACTTATCCTTCTCATTTACAAGGTAGTCACCGTCTTCCTTCGGAGCCTCACCCATAAGGATATCTCTCTTACTGATCTCGGTTGAAGCTGTACCTCTTGTCATCTGACGAGCAAGATAATCGCATCGCTTATATATATCTGTAGACTTTCCGCTCTGTCCGGAAATGATAAGCGGTGTACGTGCCTCATCTATAAGGATTGAGTCGATCTCATCGATGATTGCAAAATGAAGGCCTCTCTGAACGAGATTCTTCTTATAAACAACCATGTTATCACGAAGATAATCGAAACCGAGCTCGTTATTTGTGATATATGTAATGTCACAGTTATATGCTTCTCTTCTTTCATCAGGTGTACTTGAATTAAGAATACATCCGACTGTAAGACCAAGTGCTCTGTGAACCTGTCCCATCTCGGTCGCATCACGGTTTGCAAGGTAATCGTTAACCGTTACGATATGAACTCCCTTTCCCTCAAGCGCATTAAGGTATGCAGGCATTGTAGAAACAAGGGTTTTACCTTCACCTGTCTTCATCTCGGCAAGACGTCCCTGATGAAGTATTATTCCACCTGTAACCTGTACACGGAAAGGCTTGAGACCAAGTACTCTGTAGTCTGCCTCTCTTACTACGGCAAACGCCTCGACCAGGATATCATCCAATGTCTCTCCGTTTGCGAGTCTTTCCTTAAATTTATCAGTCATTCCGAAGAGTTCTTCATCGGACATTGCCTGCATCTTCTCATCAAGATCCATAATGGCATCTATAGTAGGTTTGATCTTCTTTAACTCCCTATCACTATGGGAACCAAATATTTTATCTAATATTGGCATTTCTTTCCTCCAAAAAATTAATCGAATTTCATCTATTTAAAGTATAGTATACCATTTTGAGAGCATACCATCTAACTACTATATCATTTGTTTAAAGCTGTATCAAGTAAAATCGTGAACGTGGTTTTTATCAAAATCATGTATAAATCGCACAAATAATCGGCCAAAATAACGGAAGATGTCAGCAGAGCCCAAACTCCACTGACATCTTCCTTGTTCCAAATCGAATCTCACACTGTATTTATCAGAAAACAACCTTATTTCTTCCTGTTTCCTTGGCAGTATAGAGATGTTCATCCGCTTTACTGATGTTATCCTCTATGGACATATCCGGATCAAACAGCCTGCATCCGAAGCTCATAGTCACATTTATCACATTTCCGTCCGCATCTATGGACGAATTCATGATCTTTTCTCTCATCTGCTCCGCCTTCCGAACGCAGTCATCAAGTGAAGCGCCGACCATCATCATGATAAACTCTTCACCGCCCCATCGATATACTGCTTCATTATCGGTACACTCGCCTTCCAGAAGCGATGCAACGAAACTGAGCACATCATCGCCGGCATTATGTCCATAAGTATCATTGACCCTCTTAAACTTATCTATATCCGAAATAAAAAGACTAATGGCCTTATTATCTTCGATTGCCTTACTGTATTTTCTCGAGAAGTCACTGTAAAATCCCATTCTGTTCTTAAGTTTTGTAAGCTTATCATGATGGGATTCTTCGAGGAATGATTCTGACTCCATCGCAAGACCCGAAATAACGGCAGCAAGCGAAAGCCTCCTTACATCCTCCGTCTCATCAAAGCCCTTGTCACCATTCTTGTTGATTATCTGAAATGCACCAATAAATACTCCGTTTATATCAGCAACCGGCATTGTCAATATGGACTTTGTGACATATCCGGTCTTCAGATCGACCGCTTTGTTGAAATCGGGATCATTATAAGGATCGTTGGTCACTATAACCCGTCCTTCCTTAAGTGCCTTGCCTACCAGTCCTGTATTATCCGGGATAACTATCCTGTCAACACCTGTTGCCGACGTAGTCCAGAGCTCATGTCTCCTCTTGTCCCATTTCCAGAAACTTGCCCTGTCCGCATCAACCATGGTCCTTCCGAGTTCAGTCATATATTTAAAAAGTGTTCCATGATCAGTTTCCTTATTGGTGCACATTTCCGAATAAAGCCTTGAGCTGATATCGAAAATGTTTTCTATCAACTCCTGTGAACCAAAAACATCTTTTGTTAAATCATTATTCATGCCTACCCCCTTGATCTTGCCAATCCCCATTAATAATCATCTTTAATCTGCGGCTATGCCATAGGTCCCGGTTCATAACCCGAACCGGAAATCTTACTTAAAATTTCATCAACATTATCCAGATGCATCAGATAAACTCTGACCCCCTTCTCTTCGAAGAAACTCCGATATTCGAGAAGCTTATCCACATACATATGGACACCTGTATCATAAGCGGAACACTCGGTATAAAGCACGCTTCCTTCCGAAAGGTATGGCAGGAACGGCTCCAGTGTTCTTGTATCTCCCGTATATACCGTATTTATTCCGTCAACTTCTATATTATAGCCGAAGCATCTGCCTTCAAGTCTCGGCACATGTTTTGTTGCAATAACTGCCTTTATCCAGCCTGTGTCATTTGCGTTATCGCTCTTATACTCCTCATATGTTTTAAGCGTATAAAAATTCTCATCACAGCCATCCAGACGATCAAGGAGAAATCTCAGATCTGCCTTCACCTCATCAGAAGGTGCAATGACAGTAACATGTTTATTCCACACAAATGTTGCAAGATGGATCGTCAGCGCCAGCCCCGCCACATGATCGCTGTGTGTATGCGTAACCGCCACAACCAGTTCTTCAACCTCTGAATCATCCTCAGTTTCAGGAACAAACTTTGACAGCCCTTCATTTTTCAATCTGTTAAATGTAACCAGTGGGCAATCCATCAGTATCAGCTTTCTTCCATATCCAAAACAAGCTCCGTTATGCTGATCCGAGAACCCTGCACCACGCCCCAGAAATTTAAGCATAAGTCCCTCCGTTACAGCCATTTCTTCTTTCTAAAGAACCACAGGCTTCCCAAAATGATGATAATACTTACCACAATAACTATCGGATAACCCCATTTAGACTCCAGCTCCGGCATATATCTGAAGTTCATACCATACCAGCCTACTATGAGTGTAAGCGGCATAAATATTGTCGTTACAATAGTAAGCAGTGTCATTATTCGATTCTGCTTAACGTCGATCTGTGTATGATACATATCTCGAAGCTGCATCGTAAAATCTCTGAGTGATGAAGACGTATCATGAAGTCTTGTCACTCTGTCAGTAAAAAGTCTGAAATATCTTGTATTCTCAGCCTTAAAGAAATTGTTTTCATTCTCCTGAAGTTCCTGTCCGAAATCTATAAGCTGCTCATAATGTATTCTGAGATCTCGAAGGTCGCTTCGTATCTCATTTACCCTGTTGAGCCCTGTCTCTGTTGACTCATCCATCATATCATCTTCGATAGCATCCAGCTCCTTCTCATATTTTTCAAGAAGAGATGAATCTCTTGCAATAATAGTTTCCAGAAAATCATATATAAATCGTTCCATACATGGAACACGCCATTTCTTAGTACGTGCAATCTTCTTGAGTATTCTCTCAACAACGCCCGTAGAATCGATAAAAACTATTCCCTTTTCATCCAATGCAAAAGCATACTGATAATCCGGTCCGGTAATATCTCTCCTGCTCGGAACCGAAAAAGTTCCCGTGAGGGAATCATAGTTCACTTCGGCTTTAGTACTGTGAATATTATTCTGATCGACTTCAAGCTCGATTCCCATATCGAATTTGCTCTGAATTGACTGCCATTCCTCATTTGTAACAGTAGCAACGTACTGATATTCCTTGTTATGTATTTCCTCTTCCGTGCACTCTGTGAGTGTCGATTTGATCAAATAGTACATTAGTCCCCTCCGACCTTGTTCTTAATGTGCCAATTTACATTTTTCATTCAACTCAGAATGCTAATTACACATACGAAGTAATTATATCACATTAACATTCAATCGAGTAGGGTAAGAATTCCCCGAAACATCATTATTTAACCAATTTCACGTTAATATTCACAGTCAATTTCGCAAATAAATGCATTGCGACTTTATATAAATAAATGATATAATTTTTACACCAATTTCGAAACACAAAATACATTATTATGGGTACTAATGATATGAAGAAAAAAATCGCTGTTTTCACCACCGGATGGTGTGGTGAAATATTATCAGAATATCTGACCGGTATGATGAACACCTTTGAACAAGGGACTGTTGACATCTTTTTGTTTTTGTGTTTTCCGACCTATATAGATGGTAACGAATCAAAAATCGGGGAAATGAACATTTTTAATCTCCCGGATCTTAAAGATTTCGATGGTGCTGTTATTTTTGGAAGCGGACTCAATTTCCAGGATCAGATTGATATGATCATTAAAAGAAGTGAAGCTGCCGGAATTCCTGTACTCATGCAGGGACAGCGAGATGATAAGGCCTACTTTATAGGATCTGACAACTATGTGGCCACTATTGATATGTGCAAACATCTTGAGGAAGAGCATGATGCAAAGAAGATTGTATTCCTCGCAGGAACAATCGATTCTATGGACTCCGAACAGAGACTTCAGGCAATAAAGGATTATCTGGCTGAGAAGAACCGTTCTGAGGACCTTCTGGATGTATGCTACACAAAATGGGAAAATGCCGTTGCTACAAGATATATAAATGACTATTGCAGAAAAGGAAAACCTCTTCCTGACGTCTTCATCTGTGCAAATGACGGACTTGCCATGGAAACAGTCATAACACTTAACAACAACGGCTATAATGTTCCGAAAGATGTTCTTGTATGCGGATTTGATTATTTAGACGGCAGCCAGATATTCGATCCATCGATCGCATCTGTAGATCAGTGTTTTACACAAATGGGTGAGGCATGCGGAAAGTTATGGTCCCATTTAAACAGGGGCGAAGAATGTGATAAATCCGTCATCATACCTTGCAGATTTATCCCGGGCGAGAGCTGTAACTGTTATTCACGTGACAGCGATAAGATAAGAAGACGCGTCGGCCGCGAAGCTTTCACAAAGCGTTCATCAACAACGTATTTCAACCGAAAGCTGAATATTATCGATTCAACTGTTCTGTCATGCGTAACATATGACGAATTCAAAGAAAGTCTTCATAATCTGTTCGTTGAAGATCATCATTACGAGGGTGACTCTTTCCATGTGCTTCTCGAACCGAATTTCGGACTCTCCATATATAACCCGAACATTACTCTCAACAATCATGGTTACAGTCATTATATGGAAGTACTTTATTCCGCCGAAGATGGAGAACTTTATGACAGAGAACAGTTTGAAACAAGAAAGCTCATACCCGGTTATTCCGGAAACGGCGATAATCACCTATATGTATTTCTGCCGTTGCATGAATCAGACAGTGCATTCGGCTATATCGTTTTCAGAGATTTTATGGAAGATGTAAACAATCATCTCATTATGACTTATCAGAACAGAATGAGTCTTGTATTTGATAAATTCAAGCGTGCACTCAGTCTCGATCTCATTAACAAAAGACTTCTTGAGATAATGAAACGCGATCCGCTTACAAATGTAAACAACAGACGAGCTTTCGAAGATAAGCAGAAGCATCTTCAGTCTCTGATCAATTCAGGTACCGATAAGAATTTTGCAATCGCGATGTTTGATGTTAACAACCTTAAGCTTGTTAACGATTCTATGGGCCATGATGCAGGCGATGATTATCTTATCAGAGCATGCAAGCTTATATGTAATGTCTTTAAACATAGTCCCGTATATAGAATCGGAGGTGATGAATTCGTTGCGATTCTTTCCGGCGAAGATTATGATAACCGCAAGGAGCTCTTAAATAAATTAAACAGTCTTATGAGCCCATACTCGGACAAAGCTCCGCTCCCATCCGATTATATCTCGGTGGCCTGCGGAATATCCGAATATATATACTCAAGAGACTGTTCAATAGTTGATATTATCAAAAGAGCCGATGAAAAAATGTATGAAGTCAAAGCTGAGATGAAGGGGCATAAACAAAATTCTTAAAGCCCGCTTCTCCACCGGTTTTTTCTTCGGAATATATAAAAAGGCCAAAACGGCAGCCCGTAAAGTGATCCAGTCTAAAGGACAGTTTATGAGGCTGCCCTATTTTTTCAAAACCTTTCCCTCTGTCAATCGCACAGAAGGCCGTATCCTCCGTGCCGTCCTCTCCACTGAATATGACTTTCAGCCTGAGTCGGACTGCACTTTCATCAAGTTCGATTTTTTCTTCTATCGTTCCGCTTTCATCACTCAGATTCCAGACATCGCCCGAATTATTCGTAAAGGAGCACATTACGGCATAAAGTTTTCCCTCTTCCTTCCTTAATCCAACCCATGCATAATTTCCTTGAAATGCAGCGAGTCCCGCTGCATCTCCGTCATTCAACCCTGATCCGTCGACAGTCACTTCACCGACACAGCCCGGAAATGTCATTCTCTGCGTAAGAGTATTTTTAGCATGATAAATATTCTTTGAAATCTTATCCGTCTTTATATATAAGTTTCCCGCTTCAGCGTCACATCTTACCAGACTGAGATCCGGTTCATGATTAAACTGCCATATACTCCTGAAACCGAAACAGCCATAATTCTTTTTATCCTTATCATACATTTCTTTAGGATCATATCTAAAATCATCACTGTCTGTCAGCGGACTATACTTATGATCCGGGCGAAAACTTTGACGATACAGGTCATGTGAAGCCTTTCCATCACAGCCAAAAACAGGATATTTCACCATAGTTATACTTTCAGCGGAATCTGTACTTTTTTCTGTCAGACCTGCTACAGCTTCGGACGTCTTTAAATTTTTGTCACACCAGCTTACCGGGACAAGTATCGGAAGTCTTCCGACTGCTCCGCTGTCCTGAAACATAACTGAATTCCAGACACCTTTCGGTCCTTCCACGATACCGCCTTGGGCTATACCCATATTTCTGTAACTTAGATCATCATCGAATATATCTCCTCCCGCAAACTCACCCAGAAGTGAATCAGATGAATAACACGCTTCAACTCTTCTCCACTTGTCGCGTTTTGAGTGAATCATGAAAAGATAATATCTTCCTTCAATCTTATAAAGATGCGACCCCTCAAGTCCTAGCTGAGGATTCCCTTTATCACTTACGATAAGCCTGTGAAGCCCACCCTCTTTGGGCGCAGTCAGATCATCATTAAGTTCGGTAAGATAGATATCTGTATTTCCGTATACCAGATATGCGCTTCCGTTATCAAAAAGCAGCGAAGAGTCGTGATAGAATCCTTCTATCTGACTTTTCACCCAGGGTCCTTCTATTTCTGCCGACCTGTATAGATAAGTTTTTCCCGTATCATTGCATACAAATACCACATAGAACATACCTTCATGGTATCTTATTGTTGCAGCCCACATACCTTTTCCATATACATGCATGTCACCTTCAAGCCTCTGCGCCGGTGTACTGTCAAGCCTCTCATAGATAAATGACGCATGTTCCCAATTAATAAGATCATAGGATCTGAGGATTTCAGCTCCCGGCATAAAATGCATAGTTGTGCTTATCATATAAAATGTATCTTCAACGCATATAACATCCGGATCCGGAAAATCCAGCTTTGTAATGGGATTTGTACCTTTGACTGTAATATCTTTATTCATCATATTCTCTCTTTAATTCATTTTCTTAAATAAAGGCATATAATCAAGCGGAGCCTGAGCTTCTATATATTCTCCGCTGCTTGTTATCACTTCTCCCGTATCGGCAGCCTGCCACTTACCCTTCGGAAGATAAACACGTCTTGATCTTGCTTTATACTCAGTTACAGGTGCAACCAGATAATCCGGACCGAACATATACTGATCCGGAACCTTCCAGCATTCATCATCATCCGGATACTCGATAAACATAGCTCTGATAACAGGAAGTCCTGTTCTGACCGTCTCGTCAGCAATATCCTTGATATATTGCTTCATATCTTTTCTGATATTCAGATATTTTGTGAGTATCTGATAAACTTCTTCACCATAACTCCACAGTTCATTCGGTGAACCCGCAAAACAGAAGCCGCCGCCATGATCCTCATTTTCGACAAGCAGCGGAAGATGAGGAAGTCTGTCACCGTGCATTCTGAGAATTGGAGTAAAGCACGCCCACTGATACCATCTGACAAGCAGTTCCCTGAACTGCTCATTATCTACAAAACCGTTATAGAATCCGCCCGTATCGGATATCCACCATGGAATTCCGGCAACACCCATATTAATTCCGTTGATCAGCTGATGTTTCATTTCATCGAAGGTGCTTTCAACATCACCGCTCCAGCAGAGTGCTCCGTATCTCTGACTTCCAACCCAGACACATCTTATCAGATTCAATATGTCACTCTTACCATCCTTCTTCTGACCGTCATAAAGCATCTTTGCATGTAATCTTGAATAGAAATTTCCTGTTTCCGATACAGGTCCGATATATTGACGGAAATGTTCATAATCCGTAACCGTATACTCCGGTTCAGCCTCATCAAGCCAAAACATTTCTATACCATATTGTCCGTAATTCTTCTTTAATATCTGATATCCGAATTCTCTTGCATCAGGATTTGTTGAATCAAAGAAGTACATTTTCCCAGCAAAGTCCATTGCTGCGTTGATTCCGCTGTCGGTTCTGATAAGATAGCCCTTTTCCTTTAAATCCTTGTAATTACAGGAACGTGAATCAATCGTAGGCCAGACAGATACCATTACCTTCGTGCCCATTTCGGAAAGCTCATCTACCATTGCCTGTGGATCCGGCCAGTACTCCGGATCGAACGACCAGTCTCCCTGATAATCCCAATGGAAGAAATCTATTACAATAACGTCCAGTTTGATTCCGCGGCGCTTATATTCACGTGCCACCTCAAGCACCTCATCCTGCGTCCTGTAGCGGAGCCTGCACTGCCATAGTCCCAGCAGATTCTCCGGTAAAGGCGATGCATGTCCCACAACCTCCGAATATCTTGAAATTATCTCTGCAGGTGTATCAGCCGCAGTAATCCAGTAATCTATACATTTTGTGGCCTCTGCTCTCCACTCTGTCACATTACCTCCGAAGGATGCTTCTCCTATCGCCGGGTTATTCCACAGAAAGCCATAGCCTGCCGAAGAAATAACAAATGGAACCGATATCTGTGAATTACGCGGAGCCATCTCCAGCACAGAACCCTTGAGATCATATACCGAATCTCTATATTGTCCCATACCGTGAAGTATTTCATCCTGCGGTTCAAAGCTGAGACATGCCCTGAAGTTATCGGCATGATTTATAGCCTTATAATATCTTGCTGTCTTATGGAGTGCCCAGGGATAAGACTTCTCTTCAAGTATAGTCTTTCCATTACTTGAAAATATGAGTCTCCCTTCACGGATCTCACATCGTACTCCTTCACACTCTATAAAGTCATCACCCACCGATACAGGATATTCATCAACCTTGGTATCCAACGCCCAATCCTCCTCAGGAAAATACGGCAATATCGTTGACCTGACTCTGAGTCCGCGTCCCCATGCCTCAACGCGAAGCGTTTCGTTTTCGTTGTGAACTATCATCTCTCTGCTGCCCATAATAACCATCCTCCCTAGTTGTATATAGTAATAATTTCCTTTTACTCGGTTCATTAATCAGATCACTGCTGATAAAATGTACAGCGATCCGTATATCATATGGAATAAAAAGATTCTTTGGAACCCACATCATGAAGCAATATACGAATATCATATTGTTATCCAACTCAACAACTCATAATCCGTCATTTTACTTCTCATTTTGTATTCTATCATGCGATGACTATTCATTAAATCCGATTTTTCGATTTAGATTAATTAAATGCAGTTTTTTAAGAATTACTTGAAATATCTTTAAAAGAGGATTATCATGTCGTTCGGCGTTTTTTAAAAAAATCTGTAAAGGAAGAATCCCCCTATGAACAAAGATAAGCTTAAGCCAATGCTTTTCAGTACGCTTAAAAGTTACACCTTGAAACAATTCGGTACCGACGTTTTATCAGGTATTATTGTTGCTATTATTGCTCTCCCACTGTCGATCGCTCTCGCTCTTGCATCGGGTGTAGGGCCGACAGAAGGTATATTTACTGCCATCGTTGCCGGTTTTATCATTTCTTTTCTCGGCGGAAGCCGTGTTCAGATAGCAGGACCGACTGCGGCATTTGCAACAATTGTTGCGGGTATCATTGCAAAGAGCGGTATGGACGGAATGATAATCGCGACAGTAATCGCGGGTATTATCCTTATAATAATGGGACTTTTCAGAATGGGCAGTCTCATCAAATTCATCCCTTATACTATCACTACAGGTTTCACAGCCGGTATAGCAGTTACGATCGTTATAGGTCAGTTTAAGGATTTCTTCGGACTTTCTTATCCTGCAGGTACCGCTACTATCGAAACTCTGGATAAGTTGAAAGCTCTCGTACATAATTTCGGAACTTTTAATCCATATGCATTTCTGGTCGGTGCGATCAGTCTTGCTATCCTTATCATAATGCCAAAGATCAGTGAAAAAATACCGGGTTCACTTGTGGCTGTTATAGCAGGTGTCCTTATAGTGAAGTTTTCCGGAATGAACGTTAATACAATCGGAACCCTGAACAGTGCACTGCCTACACTTCACATCCCTGAAGTCAGCTTCAAGGCCATAAGATCGGCACTGCCGGACGGATTCACAATTGCAGTGCTTGCTGCGATTGAATCTCTTCTTTCCTGTGTTGTTGCAGACAGTATGATCAACTCTCACCACCGTTCAAATATGGAGCTTATCGCACAGGGCTGCGGAAACATCGGCTCGGCGCTCTTCGGCGGAATTCCCGCTACAGGAGCCATTGCAAGAACAGCTGCCAATATCAAAAACGGAGGTCGTACACCGGTTGCGGGAATGGTACACTCCTTAGTCCTGGTACTTTTACTTGTTGTACTTATGCCATATGCCGCACTCATTCCGATGCCGACCATAGCTGCTATACTTTTTATCGTTGCCTATAATATGTGTCAGTGGCGCACCTTTGTTCATCTGTGCAAAACCGCACCTAAGAGTGATGTTCTCGTCCTTACGATTACATTTGTTCTTACCGTAATCTTCGATCTTGTAATTGCAATCGAAGTCGGAATGCTTCTTGCCATGCTCCTCTTCCTCAAGAGAATGAGTGAAGAATCCGGAGTAGTCGGCTGGAAATATTATGATCCCGATGAAGACCCTGACGGAATGAATCTGAAACCCCTTCCTCCTCAGGTACGTGTATATGAAATATACGGCCCAATGTTCTTCGGAAGTTCAAGCCAGATAGATACAATGAATTATCGTGATGAAACAAGGGTAATAATAATCAGAATGAGAGGTGTACCTGCGCTGGATGCAACAGCTATGCACTCTCTTGAGAATTTCTATGACCGCTGTCATGAACACGGAATTACTCTGGTATTTTCCCACGTAAACGAACAGCCGCTGAATACAATGAAGAAAGACGGTTTTGTGGAAAAGGTCGGTGAAGATAATTTCAGACCTCATATCGATGATGCTATAGAATGGGCAGAAAGCCTTATTAAATAGCCATTTATGAAAAACAGCATTTAAAAACCTCACGTAGTATGAGTGGTAGTTACTCAATCTGCGCGAGGTTTTTTCGAAAGTATTTATCCCTTGTTGGTAGGAACCAAGAATATAACTTAAGCAAATACAGCAATACGAACAATGGACACCACCCCATTATGTTTATTACACCAACACTATAAACATCGTAATAGCCAGTTAAGTTATATCATGATAATAACCAAAGCAAGCCAAAAAAACATAAAATCTGTTGTGAATGGTAGTTATCCTGTCGTGAAATGCACGAAACGTTTCTTTTTGCAGCCGTGAAATGCACGAAACGTTTCTTTTTGCAGCAAATACTTTTTCCCATAAAGAAAAAAACGGCCATACGTAAAACGTATGGCCGCTGATCATATCACGTGATTCTTTATCTGTCCTTTAATTCCGGATGTTTCTCATAAAACAGCTTCTTATCATCATACATTCGCTCATCGGCAAGCCGAAGCGCTGTTTTTATATCTTTCTTATCATCAACATAGCACTGACCTACTGCAAAACTCACATCCTCACTGCTGTCTGACAAGGATCTGATCTTTTCTACCTGCTTATTCAACTCATCCTCGGTGACACCTTCTGTGATTATGGTAAATTCATCTCCTCCGGCTCTGAATATCTCATTAACGCTGAATACTTCCTCCAAAAGCCGGGCCGCCTTCTTTAGAAGCCTGTCTCCCTCAACATGTCCCTGTTTATCATTTACACGTTTAAGCCCGTTAAGATCTATAAATATGACTCCAACCGACTCTTTATCTTCTTCTTGGCATAATACATCTATATAGTTATTCATCTCATTACGATTCATAACTCCGGTAAGCATATCCATAGAACTTAGCGTCTTCAGTCTGTCTACAAGCATACTGTTATATATTTCCGAACTCAGTATAAATGTAGTCGTCTCGAGAGTTTCCTTGATCTTAGTCGCCTTATCGGCATCATAATTGATAGCCCAGATATAACCGAGCAGTTCATCGCGGAATTTAAGCGGAAACAGCACTATATTATATACTCCGGCATTTGTAAGCGACTCATACCAGATAGCGCTTCTCTCCTTAACAACCTCCATGTCCTGCTCATTCTTAGCTATAAGACAGTTGCTTCCGGATATTACATCAGGCCAGGTTGCGGCTATATCATAGAATTTATCATCAAGATATGTATCCATCGGAAGAAGCTTCGATCCAGGAGCAAAAGCTTCACAAAGATTTGTACATGACCTCTCCTCATGATTAAGGAGAAGGATGCAGCAATGCTCTGCTTCACAAAGCTCTCTGATATCCGCTATTACCTCTGATATGGAAACCTTAAAATCCTTTGCACGTCTGAGCTTTATACATGTTTCCAGTACAGATGTCGCTACATCAGATGAAATAGTCGAAAGCCTCTTCGAATCGGCTTCATAATTTATCTCCATCGTATAAGTACAGAAACACAGCTTTCCGCCTTCTATTTCTTCCTCATAAGAAACCGGAAGAAATGTCATATTAAACCATATACCCGGCATTCTGTCAGGATGCGCATAGGAATGTAAACATTTCTTCTCTACCGCTGCCCTGTAACTGAAATCCTCAAAATTCAGATCCCTGGTAAGATAATCTGTATATTCGGAATTCGGAACAAACTTACTTATAAGCATTTCCGCACCCGCATACGGATTCTCAATAGAATCAATATATGGTTTATTACCATCAACGATACGAATTTTACCATATTTTCCATCTCCGAAGCTTTCTACGGAAATTACACAAGTCATGGCACCAAAGCCATCTGCAAACTTTCTAAAATCCATACGCTTTTCCTCCGTTATTTGAGCAAGGGAAAATCGGTTACTTTTTTATTATATCATTCACATGTAATTTATTCTACGATTTCAATCATTTATCTATAAAATTTTTAACGTTTTTTAAAGGAAATCCGAAAGGTTTTGTCGATAAAATTATCGCAGCGAAAAATGCTATTGCAAAATACAGTATTTTACCCGGTACATTTACATACAGGCTCTTGATATCCGCAAATCTGATAAGGAGAAGCATCACGTAATAATGCCAGAAATATACATTTAACGTGTTGCGTCCCATAGATGTAATTGCCGGAAGCTTCCTGTCAGGAATCAGGAATATAAGGCTGACGCACATTGCCGCAGAGATAGCATAGCTAAGTAATCTGCATAAAGGACCGATCGGTCTCACATCATCAAAGAAAGGATTTCTTCCGGTAAAAAGGAATCTCAGAAAATACATCTGATCTGTTTTAAAAAGACATAATCCTCCCCAGATAAGTACTATGGCTGCAGAGCCTATGATCCCATACTTCCTGTATTTCTTCTTTATTTCGATCACATCGATATCTTTTGCTATTACTCCTGCAAAGAAAAACGGGAAGAAAACTACCGACCTCGATATATAAAGGAAATCTCCCACTGATCTGTCATAGCCGGCAAAACATGCCAGAATGATACTTGAGATCATAACATACTTTCTGTTTACATCTTTAAGTCCGAACATAACCGCATAATATATAGCCAGCACAAACATAAACCACGGGATTCCCGCATCCGCAAACAGAGAAAACTCCGGTTCGACCCCTATAATGATCTTAACTATCACAAAGAATATTTTGATGATATAGCCTGCTGATATATAAAACAGTATATTATTCTTCGTTTTTTCTCTGTTATAAAAAAATCCGCAGATAAAAAGAAGCATCTGCATATGGAAGGAATATATGAAAAGAAATAACGCCCGACAGGTATTTGATCTTAAAGTAAACTCATCCGCGAAATGCCCTATCACGACCAGCACTATCATTAAAAATTTTAAATTGTCCCATATATTTATTCTGGATTCTTTTGACATCATGACCACCACGGTGTATTTAAATTTATACTTCAATCCGTAACTTATGTTTTTAATTCTCAAGCATTCATATCCATGCCGATTATCATTTTCGAAAGTTACTGTATTATTATAAACCGAAAGAGCCGAACTGTCACCTTTCACAGTAAGCATGCCGGAAAGAACTCATTTAAAACTTCGAAAAACAAACATATTATTAAGCACCGGCTGTGAAAATACTACTGGCAAAAAAAAGCAAATGTGCTATTATTGCTGAAAGAGGAAATATCATGGCTATAGGAAAAAAATATGAAATCGATATGACAACCGGTCCCATACTGAAGAAGATGATCGCATTTGCTTTTCCGCTTATGTGTTCAAGTATCCTTCAGCTTCTTTTTAATGCTGCCGATACCATAGTTGTCGGCAAATTCGCCGGAGATAATTCCCTTGCTGCCGTTGGGTCAAACGGATCACTGATCAATCTTATGACCAATCTATTTATAGGACTCAGTATAGGAACAAATGTTCTTATCGGAAAATCCGTCGGTGCAAATGATAAGGAGCATACCGAAAAGCTCGTACATACATCGATGGCTGTCTCTGTTATCGGCGGTGTCTTTCTCATGCTCTTCGGAATTACCTTTGCCGAAAGGATTCTTATACTTATGGACTCTCCGGCTGAAGTTCTTCCGCTGGCAACACAGTATCTGAAGATATATTTCATAGGCCTTCCCGCTATGATGATCTATAATTTCGGAAGCGCTGTTCTCCGAGCCGTAGGCGACACCAAAAGACCCCTGTACTACCTTACAGTAGCCGGGGTCATAAATGTAATATTTAACCTCTTATTCGTAATTCGTTTTAAAATGGACGTTGCCGGAGTCGCATGGGCAACAGTTATATCCCAGATTGTTTCCGCCTTATTTATCATCACGTGTCTTATAAAACAGGACAGCTATATCAGGCTCAGACCCGGTAATTTAAAGATAGATCCGGATTCTCTTAAAAGGATTATACGAATCGGTATCCCGGCAGGAATACAGGGATGCCTTTTCTCTTTTTCAAATGTTATCATCCAGTCATCCATTAACAGCTTCGGTGCAACCGTCGTTGCCGGAAGCTCGGCTGCACAGAATATTGAAGGTTTCACTTATGTTTCCATGAATGCCTTCCATCAGGCAACCCTCACCTTCACCAGTCAGAACGTCGGTGCCGGAAGATTTGACAGAGTCGGAAAAATTCTTGCTCGCGGACTGATATGTGTTACCATTACCGGAATCACAATAGGATATCTTGAAATCCTGTTCGGACATCAGCTGCTAGGTATATATTCCAACGACTTCTCGGTTATAGAAAAAGGATTTGAAAGACTTCTCATAATGAGCGGAACACATTTCCTTTGCGGTTTTATGGATGTACTTGTCGGCTCTATCAGGGGACTTGGTTATTCTGTTCTTCCGATGATAGTATCTCTCATCGGTGCATGCGGACTCAGGATACTTTATATCAAAACCTTATTCCGAATGGAAATGTTCCATTCCACAAAGTATATCTATATTACATATCCGATTTCATGGCTGATGACCATTATCGCTCATGTGATATGCTATATGATCATCAGACAAAAGATCATGAAGGAAAGGGCGTAAGCATCCCCCGCACCCCGCCTGCATCTCATGGACTTCGCGGTGGGTGATTGCTTATATTCGATTAAACTGATCGTGGAAAGATTATCGAAAGTGTAAATACCCCTTCTTTCGAACTCACCTTCTCGATTCCGTCATATTTTGAAATGGCCGCTCTCATATTTTGCGTTCCGTAACCGTGATATGCTCTTTCCGTCTTGGTAGTTACTCTTTCACCGCTTCCGAAGATTTTGGATATGATTCCGGATTCTTCATTCTGCTGCATAGAATTACTAAGTGTTATCGAAAAGAATTTATCCGTTTTTTTCATTTCCATCTTGATCCATCTCTTAACATCTTTAGGCAGCTTCTCGCATGCTTCGATTGCATTATCAAGTGCATTTGCAAAGATGCAGCAAGTATCTACGGGCTTCATTCCAAGGCCGCCGTCTATAACTCCGTCCATGATGAATTCAATGCCCTCTTCGTCCATTTTAGAAGACTTCATCCCGATTATACAGTCAAGCATATCATCTCCTGTAATAAATCTCGGAGACATTGCTTTTACATTTCCAAGCAGAGAACTCAGAGATTTTTCTGCCCTTGAATAATCTTTCCCCGAATACATGACAGACAGATCCTCAAGCTTACTCTTGATCTCACGTCTGAAAGCTCTTGTTTCGGATTGATCTTTCTTGTATTGATTCAGATAATCCAGTTCTGCCAATATATAATTCTCCTGAACTACTGTTTTCTCAACCATATAACGTCTGGATATGATCGCAATAAAAATAAATGGTACAACAAGCCCCATAACAGGAAGTATCATTCCAATCTCATGTCTCAGAATTCCTTCATAAACAGATTCCGAAACTATGAAAGGAATGAATAAAAGAACCGCCATCATTACTTCCCATACAATAAAGATCAATCTGTACTTCCACTTTATATATATCTTTCTGTCTTTCCTGATCATTCCGAAATACACGGCAATGAAAAAGATTAAAAGTATTGATAATGTAATCACCTCATTAATTATACCTAGTTTACTTTCAAAATAATCTTTCAAACTGAACAAAGATAATATCCTTGTCGGGCTGTCAAAGAAAAAGTATATCGAAACCAAGCTTTCCAATATCAGATAAGCGCTTAGAACTATTGTAAAAACAACAGCAAGAATCGAGTCTTTTACTCTTTTCTTTTTAAATGTCAACATACCCGTCAAAAAAATAGCGGTATAGTATAATAATCTGTTTAAACCATTTGGAATATCCAACAACGAAAATGCGAGCGTTTCATCCGTAAAAAGTGCATTCTTATCTTTTCCGAGTGTAAAGTATATATAGATCATTAACAATTGTGCTGAAGTGATTACATATACGAAAAATACGGTAAGCGGAAGCATGGATTTTCCTGTAATCTTCCCATCCACTCCAAGAAAATATATCATTATGCTTATTACCGTAACCACAGTTACTATCCCTATCAAATAATCTAACATTATTGCAAGAAACATAGTTTCCTGATACTCCAGCATTTCTCCGCAACTCATAAAAGTATCCTCACTTATTTTATCGGGCTTTATCCGGAAGCAATATAGATAACGTGAAAACATCATCAGCAGTATTAACTTCTCCGATTCCGCCATAATTACTTATCACAGCCCTCATATTGTGTATTCCATAACCATGAAGGTTCTTATCCTTATTCGAGATAATTCCGCCCGAAGGCATGGGATTTTTCAATGTGACCATAAATCCTTTATCTGTATTATCTAAAGTAAGCTTTATCCATCTATCCTTTTCTTCTTTAACCTTCTCACATGCTTCGATTGCATTATCAAGTGCATTTGCAAAAATACTGCAGACATCCACAGGCTTCATTCCCAATCCGTGATCTAAAACTCCTTCTACTGAAAAATCAATATTATCTTCATCCATTTGAGATACTTTCATTCCGACTATACTATTAAGAACCTCATCTCCTGTTATATATCTAGGTGACATCGTTCCGATACTGTCGAGCAGTGTGCTTAAATATTCCTCAATTTCATCATATTTTCCCTCTTTATGCATCGCTGAAATCAGCGACAGATTATTGATAATATCATGTCTGAACGCCCTTGTTTCACTCTGATTCTTCTTATACCGGTTAATATAATTCAGTTCAGCTGATATATAATCTTCCTGGAGCACTGTTTTCTCAATAGCAAATCTTCTCGAAATCAACAATATTACGAGGAATGGAACAGCTATACCCAGAAGAAACATAACTATTCCGAATTCATACTTTATCAGTTTTATCTGCTCTATATCGGATAACCCGTCCATAGCAGGAACACGCATTATGAAGATCATCAGCAGTTCCCACAAAATGAATAAAACTCTGTTATTCCAGCCGATAAACATAGTTCTCTGTTTTTTGATCATTCCAAAGAACAGTGCCAGAAAGAAAACCAGCATAATAACTATATATACGAGAATGAAAATAGTTGAGAAACCCGTACCGAGATAGCCTTCAATTCCGTCATATTTCAGAATATAATTCCGCGGTTCATCCGAAAAGAAGGTCGCCGTATAAAGCATTTCACAAGATATATATGATTCAAAAAGCATCATAAGAGCACCGGATATAATGCAGTTTCTAATTCTGTGATCCTTCATTGTAAATGCAGTCGATGCGATCAGAAGTGCAACTGTCAGAATTGTAAAAATAATCCGGAAATCATTTTTATCCGATAAAGAGACTGCATTTTCTCTGTAAGCCTCTTTCCAATGAGGTTTTAATACCAGAAAGTCATGAATAATGCATAATCCGTTAACAACAATAACGATTCCGGCATAAATAAATCCCGGTATAAATGTCTTCCTTGTAACCTCCCCTTTAACCCCGAGGAAGCTTATCATGATAAATAATACAGAAAGAATACATAGGATTTCACATATATAAGAAAGGCTTGAAAGAAAATATATAAATATTACAGAATGAAACTTATCTGCAAATGACATCTCATATCCTCCGACGGAATAACGATAATTGGGTACAAAAACCCACTTTAATGTTTCTGATTATCACATATTTGCTATGCTGATCAATTGCAATTATTGTGAACGGTCGTAAAATTGTCGTGAACTGAAAGAAAAAAGCTCGATCCACAAGGAATCGAGCCAAAATTCTGTCGTTAATCTAAAACGCAATATTACTATATCTGTTATTTATGTCATTCATTATTTTCCTGTTTATTTTCAAGTATCATTTCATCTGTAAAATAATCTGCCAGCCAGAAGGCTATTATGATCGGAATAAAGCAATATGATGACGCGCCTCCGACACTTTTTACAAACATTTTCAGATTATATGCCCTTATTTCGGCTTGTGATAGTTCAGAAATATTGATCGGATTAGACCTTTCAAGTCCGAGAAAGAATGCTGCCACAAGCAGAATTGCGACAAGTATTATAAATGTGATGATCAGTTTTATAAATGCCTTACCTCTTAAACTTCTTGCCGATACAAAAAAGAGCGCAAGTGCAATCACGGTTATCGCAATCGGAAACATGAATTCGGTATAGGACAGAACAAACGATACTATAAGAAGAATACAGCCGCCGAAAAGGAGCAGAATTCCGCGTTTTATCTTTTCATGCACCGGTTCAAATTCGGAAAACATTCCTACGATCCGGATGATGATAAAAACTCCATATGCAAGAAATGCCGCTACATGTATAAAGGCACCTTTGGAATAATCGTATTGATACATATAATACCAATGCATGGCTGCCATAATAATAGCTGCCACATATATTAAAATCTCAAATAAATACATTATTCTTTTCATGACAGATATTCCAATACAGTTATTTACATATCCTTATTCATACCTTCTTTTACACCCTTGGCAATTTCCTTTGCCACCTCTCCATATACCGGAGCAGACTCTCTCATCACTTCATTTACTGTTGGCGCCATCTGCTTCATTCCTTCCTGAGCTATGGGCATTATCTGCTGTGCCTGATATGCGGCAATCTCACGTCCTCGGGATATAATAAAAACAAACCCGGAAACTATTTTACCACATCATAATACAGATTGCTTTACTTTCTGATCAGTTCACTGCTGTTCGGCATTATCTCCGGATATCATGGTAATAATTCTTTTGATATCATCTATATCATTCTGAACCTTAGCCATTTCTTCAGGATAAGTAGTCTTGATTGTCCATGCAGTTTTATCAAATGAATTATTAATAGCCTGCTCATCAAGTCCGACGATTACTTTATTACCCGTAAATCTGATACACATCTTCGGATACTTTTTATACAGCTTATCAAGCTGCTCCATAAAATGCGGAGTCAGCAGATAAAATACATCGTGTGCATCATCCGAATATACATCAAAATCATGATTGAAAGCTGTACTTTCCATTTTGACAATATTCTGTTTTGAAGCATATTCTTTTGAACGATAGAAAAATGGTTTTGTATAAACCAGAGTGTTCTTTACAGCTTTATCCGGAAAATCAAAAACAATGATCCTTCCCTGAAATCTTATTCCCGAATCATTCTTGCCATGTCTCATATTACTGATTGCTTTAACATCTGACATTTCAAAATGTATTCCCTTATAGTCTGCTTTCACATAATCCTCTGATACTACTTTATCTACCTTAGTACATATATTGAAATCATTTACTTCATCCAGATTAAATCCGCTTTTCCACGCATAAAATACATTTTCAAAATTCTTATTAAGAGGTTCTTCCACAAAAAGATCTTTATAAATCTTCTGATAAGCCGCATGCGTTCCTCTGAAAACAAATCCACCGACCACACCGAGAATTATTCCGATATACATTCCCTTTTCAGCCTGGAATATTCCCATTGAAATAAAAAATACTATTATTCCGATTCCGATCAGGCAGATTCCTATCTCGGCTCTGCGTCTTACAGCCTCCAGTCTGTCCATTTTCTCATAAATACGCATATTCTTTCACCTCTCATTTTTTTCTCATCTTTAATTCCGGCGAAACTCCAAATAAACTGAAACCAACAAACAGCTTCATATAAAACAAAAACGAGACTCGGACCATGGATTCCCATAGTCAAGTCTCGCAAATTTACTACATTACCGGATTAAATCGTGATGACGATATATGTAACCGACTTATTCAGCCGGGTGCTACTCCCTTGATATTAACGAAATAAATCATATCATTTTACTATTTGCTTGTCAATTTGCTCCATTTATGAAATGTTCATCTATCCCCGATATCTTTTATGCTCCGGGTTTGAGTAATATTCCATTTTATTCTTATACATCATTTCATCCGACTCTTTAACCATTTCATCGATATTCTTGGTTCCTGCTGAACAGAAGCTGTATCCGATTGCGCAACTGTATTTAGTCTCGCCCACCTTGTTCTGAATACGTTCGATCAGATTCTTAACATCCTCTTCAGATACCTTTCTGCAGGTTATAACAAATTCATCACCACCGAGTCTATAGACCGATTCCCTTGATGAAGACGCCTGCATAAAGCAGGACGCAAGTGTTTTCAATGCTATATCTCCGGCCATATGTCCTTTCTTATCATTTATCTCCTTTAATCCGTTCATATCAATTGTAACTAAAGCATTTAAATTCTTTGTATCATTTTCCGCCGCAGCATAGAAAGATTGTCTGTTTAAAAGTCCCGTAAGCGGATCCTTCTCCGTCAATTGAAGAATTGAAAATACATGATATATAAACAGTGCTATTGTAACTGTCGTGCAGAATATTTTCGAATATTCTTTTCCGATTACAAACGGCAGAACCAGCCCCGACGCAAATGCGAGACATAGAAAAATAATCGGAATGATTTCCGTGGGACGTTTGTTGCTCTGCTTGATCAGCAGATAAACAAGAAGCACAGCGTAAATACCCACCATAATGTACGGAAGGTATCCCAGCGGTCCACGCTTCAATGAGCCGTCATCACCCAGACTGAAGATTATTCCGTTAAATACAGAGAGTAAATCTAAAGCTGTAAGTGCAAAGGCCGGCAGAAAAACATACCAGTGCACGTCCGGAGTAAGCGTATATATGGTAAATGCAACAATCAAAGGGGTCGCACTGTATCGTAATGCCATAAGAACCAGCCTTACTCCTGTAAACATACCTATCCTATCCAATGAAAACTCTGAAAACACGATCAGAGAAAAGATAAATAATCCGAGGATCAAGGCATACATACGAAGCTTTGTTCTCTTATCCAAATATACAGTTGTCCTGAGCAGAATCGCAAAAGCTATAAGTATCAGTACATTTGCCCAGTTTTGTGTAATTAAATCTTTAATCATTCTCAGAAACCCTCTCTAAATGGCTTTCCTCTCTAAATGGCTTTCCTCTCAAAACTGTTTAAAGCGGACATTCGTATTCCGCTTCGTTACATACTCATGAACGGATGCTGCTTCGCAGCGTATCAGCTACAGATTTCCAAGTTCTTCCTTCTTCGTCATAATCCCCGACAAGATATCAGTATAATCAATCTCCTGTTTTGCTCTCAGAAGTTCGGTGATCTCAACTATAGGCTCATATAAAGGAGTAAGTGCCAGATTTCCTGTAATTCCTTTTAGTGCATGTGCAGCCTCAAATGCCGCACTCAGATCACCGGATTCTATGCCTGCTTTTAGATCATCAAAACTTTTTTCTGATGGAATAGTAGAGACCAGTCTGAGATAAAGATCCTTATTACCCATACAACGGCCTAATCCCTCATCCACATTTGCTCCGTATTCTCTTAACGTATCAACAGTCAGC
Source organism: uncultured Lachnospiraceae bacterium (assembly GCA_946405625.1). GTDB lineage: Bacteria > Bacillota > Clostridia > Lachnospirales > Lachnospiraceae > Eubacterium_Q. Next base: position 109,792 of record CAMJHQ010000002.1, read on the forward strand.
ATAATTACACCCCTCGCTATTACATAAATATCTTTACTACTACATAAATACCTTTACTATCCGAAGAATATCACTCCGCCCCAAAAACTGTTTCGGTGCAATTTATTTAAAAAATGCTGTGAATTCTTCCGGTGGTACCGGCTTTGAGAAATAATATCCCTGAATGATCTCACATCCTCTTTCCTTAAGCAGCCTTAACTGATTCTCGGTTTCTACTCCCTCTGCTATTACCGGAACCTGCAGGAATTCGGCAATTTCAAGGACAAGTTCGACCAGCTTCATGCTTTTCTCGTCCTTTTCCATATTACGGACAAATTTCATATCCAGCTTCAGCCCATCTATCGGAATTGAAGTGATCATATTAAGTGATGAATAACCTGTTCCGAAGTCATCCATTTCTATCATGAATCCGTAAGCCCTCAGCTTTTCAACCACAGAGATCAGTTCCTCCGCATTTTCCGAATATGCGGACTCTGTTATTTCCAGCATGAGCTCATTCGGCTTTAGGCCGTTTTCATCCAGGAGTCTTACAAAATTATCCTTTAATCCAGGATAATATATATCCATTCTTGATACATTAACCGAAACAGGAATCGAAACCTGATATTCCTTCTTCCAGAAACCGATCTGGCGAGCTGCTTCTTCCCAGACATAATGATCTAACTTCTGAATCAATCCGTTACTTTCAAAAAGCGGGATAAACTCACCCGGGCTGATCATTCCGAGTTCGGGATGAATCCATCTGACCAGAGCCTCCGCACTCCTCAGCACCGGCTCATCTCCCGTAATATCATACTTAGGCTGATAGAATACATTGAGATCCTTGTTCTTTATGGCATCATCAATATCATTTATTAGTTTCTCCCGGAATTTCGCCTGCTCATAATTTTCATTGCTGTAATATTCTATATCTTTACTGTAATCGCCTCTGATCATGTCACAGGCAGTCTTTGCTCTGTCTATCCAGTTTTCTACCATCAGTGATTTATCTGCGTCAGAATATACACCCATACGAAGTCTGATCTTATGAAATACCTCCGCATCCGACAGACCTTCGACAAGTCGTTCCAGAATCTTCTTATGATCGACTTCATGATCGCAGTATACAACAAAATTATCAGCTTCCGTACGACAGCATATACCCGGCTGATTACTGAAAAAGTCCAAAAGAATATAGCCTATACGGATCAGCGCATTATTACCCTCTTTTCGTCCGTACAATTCATTCAGAAGATGGAAATGATCTATATTGATATCCAGGATATCAACCTTGCGATCCGCCTTATATTTTTCTATCTGACTTATGTATTCAATAAAATATTCTCGGGAATAAAGACCTGTCAGCGGGTCCTTCTCGGTGCCATGAATGATATTTTTGTCTTCCTGAAGCTCTATGATTCTTTCACATCTTGCTAAAATTACGTCCGGCATATCATATGGTTTTGTGATAAAATCCGCCGCACCCATCTTGATAGAGCGAACCTCCGCATCCGACTCGGATGTCATGACTATGACCGGGATAAGTCGAAGTGATTCATCTTCCTTAAGTATTTTGATAAGTTCAAAGCCGTCCATGACAGGCATGAGAAGATCCACAAGAATCAAAGAAAAACTACAGTTTCCCGCCTTAAGAAGGTCTATGGCTGCTTTGCCGTTTTCTGCGGTATGAACCTCGTACTCGGTACGTAAAATGTTTGACAGAAGTTCTCGGTTGATCATCTCATCATCAACCACAAGAACATGTCTTTTCAGTCCCTTTAACCCCTTAAAACTATTCATATACCCCATTCTCCTTTTATTGATGTCAGTCAATAATTTCCCCTATACTTAAATATAACATAATGCCTTTTTTATAACAATAAAGATGTAACTGTATCGGCATATATGTTATATTAGAAAATGTAAGAAATCATTTTTTCGAGGGGTATTAATGGGATTATTTAACATAGGATCAGATCTTATGACTAAATATACTTTATGGGGATCATATGAAGAAAGAACGATTTATACATGTAAAACCTATATATCTTATAGCAGGACTTATAGCCCTGCTTTTTATCGTTATCGGATCTGTATATCTCAGTAAAAAAGCATCCGATGACACGGACGAAGCTGTACGAAAAGTAAGTCATCTGTATCTTGATGAGCTGTCCGGAAGACGCGAACAGGTTGTCGAGAATAATCTGAAAAGTAAGTTCGATGATATGCAGGTCGCTTTAAGTCTTATGTCCGATGAAGATAAAAGCGATATGGAACACCTGCAGGCTTATCAGGCCAGAATGAAGCAGCATTATAAGCTCGAAAAATTTGCCTTTGTCGACTCTAACGGACTTATCTATACTGCTCTCGGAACTCAGGATAATATAGATGAGTATTCATTTGATTATAAAACTATAAGTGAACCTGAGATATCCATTCTCAATCTCGAGAGTATCGATAAAAAGGTGGTTCTGGCATACCCGGTTGATATTCCTTTCAACGGGGAGACGCTTAAAGTATGCTTCATGGAAATCGACATGGATGAAATGCTTGCCGGAGTATCAATGGAATCCGACGAAAACGCAACAACCTTCTGTAACATTTACACTCATGAAGGTGTCGCTCTTTCCAACACAATCCTCGGAGGACTTGCCGTTGAAGATAATCTCTTAGACGCAATGAAGACTGCCGATTATGATGATGGTTTCTCTTATGAAAGTTTCAAGGAATCCTTTGAAAGAGGTGACCGTGGCGTCGTTTCATTTACTTATAATGGCACCAGGGAAACTCTGAGCTTTGTTCCTGTAGAAGGTACCGATTGGAATCTTACTTATCTCATAAGAGAAAGTGTTATCAATAACGAGATCAGTTCGATCAACAGCGGTGTCGTTCTTCGAAGCATATTACAGACTATAATCACAGCTCTTCTTCTGTTTGTTCTTTTCTGTTTTATCCTTTATCAGATGCAGAAAAATTCCAAAATGATCATAGAGAAGGAATCTGCTGATATCGAAAACAGAACCCGTCAGCAGGAAATGCAGGAAAGGATTGATCTGCAGGAGAAGCTCCTGGAGGAGGAACGAAAAAGGACTCAGCAGGACAGCCTTATCACAGCTATGGCTTCGGATTACAGAAGCGTTTACTATGCAAATCTGGATGAGGATGATGCCGTATGCTACCGCAAAGCTCCGAATGATAATGACAGTTCTCCGGAAGGCATACATTTCAATTTCAGTGAAAGATTTAATTACTATGCCGATAAATATGTCGCTGAAGAATATCGGGATGGTTTTAAGAATTTTATAAATATTGAGAATATAAAAAAATCTCTTGAGGAAAATCGTCTTATAACATACAGATATCTGGTCCGCCGCGACGACAGAGAATTCTATGAAATGCTCCGTATGGCAGGTGTCAGGTTGATTGAAAACCGTACCGATCATAAAGTTCATGCTATCGGCGTCGGTTTTACCAACATTGATACGGAAATGCGAGATGAGATGGCACGAAATGCGGCACTCAGTGATGCTCTCGCCTCGGCCGATCAGGCCAATAAGGCAAAGACTGCATTTCTTTCAAATATGAGCCATGAAATAAGAACTCCTATGAATGCCATCATAGGTTTGGACAGTATAGCATTAAACGATCCCGATATATCCGACAAGACCAGGGAATACCTTACCAAGATCGGAGATTCGGCAGACCATCTGCTCAGTCTGATAAATGATATATTGGATATGTCCCGTATCGAATCCGGAAGAATCGGTATAAAAAACGAAGAATTCTCTTTCCCAAAGCTGCTTGAATCACTTAATACTATGTTCAGTGCTCAGTGCCAGGATAAGGGAATCGAATATAATTGCAGAATAAGTGACGATATCGGTGAATGCTATATCGGCGATGAACTCAGGCTGCGTCAGGTTCTTATAAATGTTCTCGGAAATGCAGTAAAGTTTACTGACAAGGGAAGCGTTAGTCTGAACGTAAAAAAGACCGCCTCTTATGAGGGCAGATCAACTCTCTGCTTCGAGATCATGGATACCGGCATAGGAATCAGTGAAGAATTCCTGCCTCATCTCTTTGATACATTTACGCAGGAAGACGAATCAAACACAAGTAAATACGGAAGCTCCGGTCTCGGAATGGCAATAACCAAACGAATTGTAGATATGATGAACGGAAATATCGACGTAGAAAGCAGGAAAGGCGAAGGAACAACATTCTATATTTCCGTTACTCTTACAGACTGTGAGAAGAACTGCAGTGACTTTACAGATATAGATCTTCAGCCAGATCAGATGAGTGTACTTATCATAGATGATGACAAAATAGCATGTGAGCATGCAGCGCTTGTTCTTGAAAAAACAGGCATTTCAGCCGAAGTTGCATATTCAGGCAGGGAAGCCATTGAAATGGTGCGACTGCGCCACGCCAGAAGAACACCTTACAATTTAATCCTTGTAGACTGGAAGATGCCTGAAATGGATGGTGTAGAAACCACAAAGAGAATCCGGGAAATTGTCGGAAACGAATCAGCTATTATTATTCTTACTGCCTATAGATGGGACGATGTACTTGAAGAGGCTCTGAATTCCGGCGTCGACAGCTTTATACCTAAACCTGTTTTCGCAACGGTTGTTTTGGACGAATATAAATCTGCAATTAAAAAGAAGAATCCGAGCGAATCGGTTGAAGAAAAAGTCGAACTGTCAGGCCGCAGAATTCTGCTGGCTGAAGACATGCAGGTTAATGCTGAAATAATGACTATGGTTCTTGAAATGAAGAATATGCAGGTTGAGCATGCTCAAAACGGTCGTATTGCTCTGACAAAATTCGAAGAAAGCGAACCTTATTACTACGATGCAATTCTTATGGATATGAGAATGCCGGAAATGGACGGACTTGAAGCAACAAAACGAATAAGAGACCTGGATAGGGAAGATGCTAAGCAGATTCCGATTATTGCACTTACTGCAAATGCTTTCGACGAGGATGTACAGCGTTCACTTCAGGCCGGCATGAATGCACACCTGTCAAAACCTGTAGAACCCGAACGCTTATATCAAACCCTCGAAGCACTGATAAAATAAAACCGAACTAGAATCCTCTCTCACTGATCGGCTTTCTATGCTTTTCGCATAATACAGGCGGACGTGCAGCCGGATTCTTGATATATGCTCTGAGTTCATTTTCTCGTTTCAGCCATTCCTCACCAAAGGCTTTTTTATCCATACACTCTATAGGATCTCCGAATATCATTCTTGTAGGATATTCGGCAGATATCTGCTCACCATAAACCGGAACTATCTTAGCTCCGGTTTTCTTTGCTATAAAACATGCACCCGATGCAACATCTGCCGGAACCGTCAGATCAATATCTGCAATAGTCTGCTGTACAAATATTGTTACCGCTCCATCCTCCAGATCATTAAGATGTCCGACGCATTTTTTTAATACAGTTATGCCGCTTGAATTATCTCCTCTGACTACGCCAACGACGGAAAATAGTTTTTCAACAAAATCATTAAGATGCGGATTCGCTATCCAGTCCGTCTTTGCAACTACAAGCATATTGGAGAGTATAGTACCGTAAAGCATTCCATCAAACTCACTGACATGATTCGGTACAAAGATATACTTCCCCTTCTTATATCTATCCAAACCTTGAATATCAAGATTAAATATCTTCTTAACTCCCTCATGAAAATCGGCTCTGTTTTCAGGTGTAAGACCAAGTTCACTTACCAATTTATATAGCAGTTCAAAAAGAGTAGCAGCCTGTTCCGTATTATAACTATCAACACCCCCGTACTCTTTTATAAGCGTCTTAAGACGTACGATATCGGCTTCATATGCTTCGTTCATCTGATCTCTGTTCCTTTCCATCTTTGCTTTAATCTCACGGGAGCCCTCAGCTTCACTCAGGCTGCTCGCCGTGGAATAAATCCAGCGAACACCATTATATCACATTAGGCAAAAATGTGTACCAAAGTAAATATACCAGATAAGTCACGATATGTGCTATTATCTTTACTCCGATGATAAAGATTTTAATCCGACCGAACTCCAGTTTATGGCAGAATATCTTTCCTCACAGAAGCTTTAAATGATGTATTATATATGCATTCGGATCTAAAATCACATCATAGAGTAAGAAGTTTCGAGCGCTTTAAGAGGCTTTATTCCGGCAACCCATCTTGCCGGAACAATTCCTGCCAGTACCGATATTACAATTGCTCCGACAACCGCCAAAAGAGCAATCCATATGGGAATATTGAAAAGTGTCGTTCCTTCGGCAAATCCGAGGAAATTTACAAACCTTTTATTCAGAATCATATCAATCACATAAGAAAAAACAACTCCTATGATTCCTCCTGTTCCTCCCAGAAGTGCTGATTCAAACAGGAACATAACAACAACATCATCCTTATCCGCACCTAACATTTTAAGAAGACCTATTTCAGTAATCCTGTCATAGACTGCTGTTGTCATGGTATTAATGACACCTATCACGGCAACCACGGAAGCCACTGATCCTACAACCGCAAGGATCAGCTGAATGATGGATGTCATACGATTGATCTGATTCAACAGCTCTATACTGTTTTCTGCCTTAAATCCTCTATCACTTATGATATCCGAAATCTTCTCGACTTTTTCAACACTGTCCGCTACCACGATGAGTTCGGAATACGCCCATACATTATAGGTATTTTCATTCTTATCTACAGGCTGGCCGGGGATTCGGCCATCTTCAACATTACGTCTGGCGAAAAGCTTGAGATCATTGATATCTGTATATATTTTATAATCATACGGATTACCCGTTTCTCCGCATACAGATAACTTTACCCTGAAATGTTCTTTAGCGTCATAGCACGTGAAGTCGATTTTCTTTCCGGTATAACCTTTGCTTCCTTCCAAAGTATCGATATAAGCGATTCCCGTACTGTCATTAAAAAACAGTTCCTTCGCTCCTCCGCCAACTATCAGTTCGGGCCTTATTCCTTTGGATGAAGGATACTTTCCGGCAGAAAGCGGAATGCTTTCCAGATACTCTTCCGGATATCCTGAGATTTCAAAATATGTTTTATAACCCGATATATTTTCCTCACCAAAAAGAGTTACAACCGGATATACATCTTTTACTCCCTGTATCTTTGAAAGCTCTGCGATAAGCTCATCCGTCAGCAGTCTGTCCTTACGATCCGTGGAAGGCGAGTAAACATGTATCTCTTTGGTACTTCCCATCAATTCAAGCTGATCCAGCATCGCCCTCTTTGCACCGATTCCTGCTGTAACCATTACCACCAAAGACATCGTTCCGATGGTAACTCCCAGTATCGTAAGAAATGTACGGAAACGTTTCTTTCTTAAATTGGATAAACTTAGTTTAATAACATATCCCACAATCGTTTCCTTCTTTCACATCATTTCAAAGAAATTAATCTATAGATTCTCTCTAACTTCTGTATCAGAATTCTTTCTCAATCTTTTTAATCCTGATCCTTCGACGGATAATTATTATAGCTGCAATAATTACAATTACTGAAATGACAACTGCAAGTTTAACTTCATCCGTAAAAAAAGTTTTTTGAGTATCTTCTTTTACCTCTATCAGATCTGCATAAACCTGCTCCTGTACATCTATCACTCCGAGACTGATATTTTGGGTAAACTCTTCACCATCCAGATTCTCATAAGTCACGATAAGATTATTTACGGAACCTGAATTCTTCAGTGCCTTTGTTTTTACGATAATATCCACATTTCCTTTCTTCCCGGGCTCAATGTTACCGACATAACTTGTGCCTGTAACTATATGATCACCTTCCGCTGTTGCCATTACTTTATAGATATTTCCCGCACCTGTATTGTTAACTGTTGCGAGTATTTCGATATTGTCACCAAGATGAATATTCTCTTCTGATATATAAATATCCGAAACAACAATATCCGTATCCAGCCTGATCGGAATATATATCACATCCTCTGCTGTATAACTGCCGTTCCAATCTTCATATTCAGTTTTTATCGTAAGCTTATATGACTTCTCCTCAAGTTTCTTCAGGCTTTCAAGCTCAAAAGACAGTTCTACACTGTCTCCTCCATATATTGTTTCAACATATCCCGTACCGGCACTGTTTACGGGAATGAATTCACCCGCATCGGATATAAGAGTACATTTCAGATTTCTGACACTATAATCATAGGTATTTTTCAAAGTGAATTTCAGAATGAAACTGTCGCCGGCATATATTATATCCTTGCTTAATGTATAATCGGTAAGCATAACTCGAGGTGTATCGGCATGGACCTGCTGTCCACCCGGAAGTGCAAAAAAGATAAGTATTATGATCATCATTAAGGTTATAATTCTTAACATCATATGTTTTAACCTGTTCATACCAAGCCTCCTGCTTTTTCCGTCTGGATTATGATAGCTTCAATATCATGCTACTCCTGGATCTCGCCATCCTTTATAGTGACTATCCGGTCGGCTTCACGAGCGATATCCATGTTGTGGGTTATTATTACCAGTGTCTGTCCCAGATCATGAACGGACTTCATCAGAAGGTCCATAACCTCGCGGCCGTTCTTCGAGTCAAGGGCTCCCGTCGGTTCATCCGCCAGGATAAGAGTCGGATTGTTGGCAAGTGCTCTCGCAATAGCCGTTCTCTGCTGCTGTCCACCCGATAACTGGTTCGGAAGATGTCGTCTTCTCTCGGTAAGTCCGAGAAGCTCTATGATATGATCGATATACTCCTTATCCGGTTTTCTATGGTCCAGCAGAACCGGCATCTTAATATTTTCTTCCACCGTAAGAACCGGGATAAGATGATAAGCCTGAAATATAAATCCAACCTTGCGGCGTCTGAATATCGAAAGCTCATCATCACTGAGCTTGGTTATCTCCTTTCCGTCAACATGGACAACTCCGTCGGACGGATTATCAACGCCGCCCATGATATTCAGAAGTGTTGACTTACCGCTTCCGCTTGCTCCTACAACCGAAACCACGCTTCCCTTCTCTATACTGAGATTTACGTTATGAAGTGCCAGGACCTTATTCTCCTTATCGCCGTAAATCTTGGTTACATTTTCCATCTTTACAAGTTCCATAAATTACTCCTCTTTTCCTCACTGAATTTATAACAGTTTCGGGGTTATATCATTCACCGCTACGCATCAGTTCTTCCGCAACATCAAGCTTCATCCTCTTCATCGGGAAGTAGTACGCACCCACGAGAACTATAAAGGATAAAACAAGTGCCACCGCAATGACCGGCCAGTATATACTGAATTCCGCATATACGAGATACTGTAATATATCTTTGTAAATAAAATATTCTATCGATATACCCGCCGCCATTCCCAGAATACATGCGGTTATCCACATGATCACGCCTTCCAGGATAACTCCCTTAAAAAGACTGCTCTTTGTCATTCCGATTGCCCTAAGCTGAGCGAACTCATTACGTCTCAGAGCGATATTACTCATCGTGACATTAAATATATTGAGGCAGTTAACCAGAACTATAATGAGTATCACAACTCCCGCATACACGATTGGTTTAAAGGCGTCGATTGTCATGGTTGTTGTTGCATACACTGAAAATGAAGGATATATCTGCTGGTCCATGTAGATTATCTTTCCGGTTTCATCATATTCAGTATATTCATAATATAATTCATCACCACTCGTAATCTCTATATATTTCTCGGAAGAAAGATCGTTAAAAAATGCATTCCCGATATGATACTGAAAACCCGTGAAATCTTCTGCGGTACTATTCGTAGCGGCAAAATACTTATCAAGAGGCATTATGAAGACCGGCCCTTCATTACAATGATTTACATCCTGATCGACTATACCCTCTATGATATAAGTCTTACAGTGTCCCTCACTTATAAGCTTCTCCCTGGCCGCTGCCACTATCCAGCCCCGGCCGTTTTCCGTTGTCGTAAGTTCTTCGTAGTCCACATGTGCCTTATATTCTTCCGGATGGTTTTCCGCCCATTCACCGTCATGTTCCTCATGCCACTTTACATTCTCAGCCACATGTACCTTGTCATATTCCGCAGCTCTCTTCATCTCAGACTGAACAAGATTATAGAGTTCTGCCGGGTCCACAAAAGTCACCTCATCTCCGACCTTATAACTCGTATAAATATAATTTGCCGGTGCAAGCTTTATAGCATCTATGCTCCAAAGATAATCCATATCATAAGCATAACCTCCGTTGACCAGAACTATCCCGTGATCGGATATATCAAGAGTTCCTTCAATCAGATGGTCTCTGTATCTCTCCCAGTCCTCTCCCTCATATCCGTACAGGCTGAACGAAGCACTTTCCGTTAACTGTTCGGGAATACCCGATATATATCTTCCCTCTCCTCCCGGGAAACACAGCTCGTCATAATCCAGAAGCTGTCCCGCTTTGTCATAGCACCTGTCTATATCTTCGGCCAAAGCCCTCGCATGCTCTTCACGCAATTCCTTTCTTTTGATCATTGAAGCTTTATAATTTTCTTCCGAATCGAAATACTGTTTTTCCTCATCACTGAGCTCTGCATATGGTTTCAGATTTTCAAACTCTGCCTCCAAATGTTCTCCCAGAACGTCTTGTCTATAATCAAAATACCTGTATTCTTCCGTTATCTTGTCATATATATCATTATTTCCCTGCGTATAGAGAATTGACTTATATACATATTTCAGATCTTCCACGCCTCTTATATTCTTCAGTGCCCTCACCTGATCCGGGCTCCAAAGTGTCGCTCTCACCTCATCCTTTGTATAGAACGGATATACCGCTCCCTCTATATATTCCTGATAATATCCGTATCTCTCATTACTTAATCGGACATATTCCAGAAGATATCCGATAATACCTCCGACAATCACAACCGTTGCGATCCCGAAGGCGATTGCCACCACACTCTTTATAAATCTCAGACGGTTACGCTTTACATTTTTATAAGCATAAGCTCCTTCGACACCGAAAATAAGTCCCCAGATGCTTCGTCCGGTATGCTTCGCCTTCCCGAGACGTATCCTGTAATTTCCTCTTACAGCATCCACCGGCTGAACGCTTGTAATCTTCTTGGTATTTTCGTCTATTACAAAGTAGAGATCGAACAGAAAGCATACAGCCACCATGACTGCCGGAAGAATATGAAATCCGAGCGGCAGCATGTATCTCATGCAGAAGATAAGACTGATAAGATAGCCCGCTGTTATTCCCGCAGCAACTCCGATTCCTTCCTGTATGATCGATTCACGGAATACGATAGCCTTGATCTGCCTCTTCGTTGCTCCTATGCAGCGCATTTCACCGTAATCTTTAAGCCTCTCGATAGCCGATATCGATACAGCATTCCTGATAATACCGATTCCTATGATTGCGAAAATATAGGATATAAAGATACACATGATAAATGCTATCCATGCACTTCCGGTTCTGTTAATAAGATAGGTATCCAGAAGGGTTTCGTTATAATCTATCCGAACGCTGTACTTATCGTGAAGGTATTCGCCGTACTTCTTCACCTTATAGATATTCTTTACGTTCAGATATACGGAATTCACCGTCACATCTTCATTCTTATAATATCCCTCTTCGCTGTAAGCGCTTCCCATCATAGCTGAGCGGACAAAGTCCTCATTTACTATCGACTCTGCGATATCCTTATCGTTGTTATATACGAGAATCTCCCAGTCCGCTTCCTCTCTTAAATCGGCTCTCCAGCTTATCCACCAGTTATTAAAGGAATTGAGGATTGCAAAAAGGACCGCAGCAACAAGCGCGCAGCCGACGATCGTATATAAACTCCTCTTCCTGTTTTTCATCAGATATTTTTTTGAAATGTCTGTATAGTTCTCCATATATCTTCCTTTCCGGAATAACCGGTTTGACCTTATAAAACTTCCATCATATTTTTATAAATATCACTATATCATCTGCTTCTTACAATCCCGTGACAAAATAAAAGAGCCTGTCTTACATTTTTGTAAGACAGACTCTGATCATGCGTGTCTATACTCTTACGATGCCACCGGAAGCTGCACCTGAAACTCCGTTCCTTCACCCACTGTACTGTTTACTCTTATCTGACCGTCCATTCCCTCAACGATCGACTTTGAGAGTGCAAGGCCTATACCGACGCTGTTAGGATTGACCTCACTTGATACTCTGTAAAATCTCTTAAATATATTCGGAAGCTCCGAATCCGGGATGCCGATACCGTGATCTTTTATATAGATTCTGGTAAATACACTGTTAGCTTCCACATGGATTTCTATACTGTTTTCTTCATCAGAATAATCCGAAGCATTCTTCACTATATTGATAAGGGCTTCCGTGAGCCACTCCGGATCTGCCATTATATATACATCTTCAGAAGAATCCACTATAAGCTTCTGCTTCTTAGCTTCCAGAAGATAATTCACCGCGCCGCTGACCTCGTCAAGAACCGCACCGACGGAAGATTTCCTGATATTAAAATCAATAACTCTTGCTTCGATACGGGCAAGCTTCAGCATGGAGAGAACCATCCACTGCATTCTTGTCATCTGATTCTCTGCTTCACGAAGAATCTTCTTCCTCTCTTCTTCGGATTCAAGCTTATCATTCAAAAGAAGATCGATAAAAATGTTGAGCGACGCAAGCGGAGTCTTAAGCTGATGTGAGATATCAGACATTACATCCTTTAAAAACTCTTTCTCTTCCGCTTCCTTACGTTTGCCCTCTCGAAACATATTTACAAGCTTTTCAAAATTCGAATTCAGAATACCTATACTTCCCTCTTCGAGTTCGGCAACCAGTTCTCTTTCGGAATCTTTCATCAGTTCATCCATCATATCAGCCGTTTTTTCGACCGCGTTATATGCACGTAAGACCTCGCGTGAACATATATGATAAAGCACAGCGATCACACCGATTTCAACTGCCCCTGCCAAAATAAACCATAATATATCTTTCTTTTCATATCCACCGACAGCATATATTATTCCAAGCACACAAAAACTGACAGCGATAAATACCGCTGCCACAAGATAGAACTTCATTCTGAATCTTTTTCTTTCATAATCGCTTTTCATACACGAAACACTGCCTTACTCTCTAATATTCGGATCATGAAATTCCAACATGATCCGAATATATCATTCTTCATTTGAAAACCTATATCCAACACCCTTAATGGTCTTTATATACAGAGAATCATCGCCCAGTTTATCACGGAGACGCTTTATATAAACGGAAAGCGTATTATCATCTATATAATTGTTTTCAGTATCATAAAGCTTTTCAATCAATTGATTTCTTGTAAGTGCAATTCCGTTGTTTCTGAGAAATTCCCTGAGCAGCCTTATCTCAGACGGTGTACATTCAACTGTTTCACCATCCTTATAGAGTCTGAATTCCGACACATTAAGTACATGAGACCCAAAGCTGTATTCCGAAGCCGATCCGTTTTCCGACGTTTCTGTCTTTGAATCGGATTCCATACGTCTGATTCTTTCCTCACGTCTCAAAACAGCCGCAATTCTCGACAAAAGTTCCTTTACACGATAAGGCTTCGTAACATAGTCATCTGCTCCGAGGTCAAGTCCTCTTACAATATTTGCTTCATCACCCACTGCCGTCAGAAAAATAACCGGTATTTCAACATTTCCCGCGCGGAGTTCCTCAAGAAAATCAAAACCGGTCCCGTCCGGCAGCATAACATCAAGAAGAATCAGATCGATTGAGGACACTTTTTCTGTAACATCCGCAGCTTCTGCCGATTCATCAATCCCTACAAATTTACGTGCCTCCGCGAGATTCTTTGCATGACGTATCGTATAACCCTCTGCTCTCAGAGTATATTCCGTTCCCATTGCAAGTGCGTAATCATCCTCCACAAGGAGTATAGTACTATAACCCATTCATTCTCTCCATAAAAATTTACCACAGGTACATACCCTGTGGTAAATATATCATAATCCTCTGAAAAAATGTTATTTTTCTTATATTTTTCCTGATGAATTACATTCAATTCATCTTCTTACTCTGCGAAAAGGCTTCTTATCTCAACCTTCTCCTCTTATTCCGTGATAAGGTTTCTTACCTCAACTTTCTTGGTCTTGCCCGCTGCAATATACGCAAACAGGAAATAACAAAGTGCAACTGCCGCTATCGGAAGAAATACAGTAATGAATCTGTAATCGATAACGAAGTTTACTATTCCCATGCTTCTCAGCATATATGACAGGATTTTTTCCGAAAAGGATAGACTCAGTACAGTTCCGAAGATTATTCCGAAGAATGCAACTATAAGAAATCTCACGGCGAACTGCAGGCGAAGATTCCTTGAAGTAAATCCCATAGCCTTATAAATTCCGATATCTATCTTCTCTCTGACAAATGTTTTCGAACATATCATGGATACAACCACAAGGGCAAATATCGCAGAGATGATATATATCACAGCCTTGATCGAATATGCCATCGTTGTGATCATTTTTTCGAAGGAACTTCCACCCGAATAAATATTTACGAAAACATCGCCTGTCACTTCCGACTCTATCTTCTCTTTAATCTCTTCTGCCTTATCCGGATCAGAAAGCTTATAGCCCACATATTCCACAACAAAATCATCGATAAAGAAGGATGCTGCTTCACTGTTCATTCCGAAAAAACGTCCTGAATTTACAAGATCGGTGATAAATCCGGAAATTACAAAATCATCTTTCCTTCCATGGTAAGATACTTCAACTTTATCACCTATTTTATATCCCATATCCTCAGCATATATCTGACTCACAACAACTTCGTTTGCATACAGAGGTGCACGTCCTTTCGTAACGGTAAATACTTCTTCATCATCAGCCATATTGCAGTACAGCTTTTCACCGTTAAATACCATATAAGTGCTCTCAAATCCATAACGTTCTTCTATACCTGTATAATCCGTGATAATCTTTTCGATAATCTCAAACTGATTTCTCACATATTCCGTATTTTCCGGACTCCTTCCGTCCGTTTGGATAAAGACGGTTATGTTTTCATTTGTAGCACCCATTGCGCGCTGTGCACTCTCTGATGATACGGCATCAGTCATTCCCGTCATTGTCATAAGGAAAAATACAAGAAGCGTAGCTATTAATATCGATGCTATATACCGCTTTCCTCCGGATGTAAACTGCCTGAAGGCAAGGCTCGGAGAAAGTGCTTTTCCCTTTATCGGAAGTGTAATCCTGCTGTCAAAAAACACTTCACATCTTCCGCCCGATACGGCTCTTATAGGTGATATAGTTCCTACTTTTTCGGATATAAGCATTATATAAAGTGCTGAAATGGTAAGTATTCCCAGAAGGATCAGCATGCTTGGAACTATAGCAATGCCTCCGACTATTTTAATACCCACAACTGCTTCGAATGCTCTCGGGAGATATATAATGACCGGAACAGATAATATAAATCCCACAACAGTTCCTATAACCTCGGCCAGCATATACTGTCCGAGAAATACGAGTTTCAGTCTTCTGTTATCAAAGCCTTGCGCCTTCAGAATTCCAAGGTCTGTATAATTCATTTCAATACTTGATGAAATGCTGTTAGACATTACAACAAAAACTATAACTACTAAGATAATTACAAATGACATGAAAATGTTCAGTATTATATCAGGCATAAGTCCGTGATAATAGAGACTGTCAGATCTGGTCAGAACTCCCGATGCATAGCTTTCTATATCCGAAGATTTATTGATTTCCTGAGCAAATCTGCTATCCGTAAGATCACAGTCAGCTGCTTTTGTAATATATACTATTTCATTTAAGTCCGAAGCGAGATCAGGATTTTCAGCAATTGCCTGCTTTCTGTTTTCGGCAATTTCATCAAAATCTTCCTGACAGATAAAAGGCACCTTAAGCGGCATAAATGAGCTTCCGCAGACCGGCTCTTCCACAAAACCCTTAATGGTAAATTCAAATGACGCACCTTCAAAATATGCTGTCATGGTATCTCCGACCTTAAGATCATCATAATCCTTCAAGGCTCTCGGAAGATAAATCTCCCCCTTTGATAATTCGGGAACATCTGTGACAAGTGCCGTAGCATTTTCATTCCAGACAGCATCAACCGTATCATTTATTGCCACAAGTCTGATACCGAAAGATACATCTTTTCCATTGGAGTAAGTACATTTATTCGGATGCAGTGAATCACAGACTATTACTTCTCCTACCAGCGGATTATTTCTCAGCTCCTCTAACATTTCATCCGTTAAATATCTTTTTTGAATATTCAGAGTAATGTTCGCATCATACTTACGGTCATAAGCGCTTTCGATTGACTTCGGAAAATTTCTTTTAAGACTGACAATAGTTGAAACAGAGAGAGCTATTATCATTATAAGTACAATTATACTTTTGAAAGAGCCCTTCTTATGACGGATATTTGATCTGATAAGCTTAATTACATCCATAGCGCACCTCCTACCAGGACATGGAAGAAAGCCATGAGTTTACCTGTGTCTCACGACTCTTTTCGTCCTCTGCTTTATAAGGAGGCATTGTCATATCTCCGATTATTTTTCCGTCTTCGATGTAGAGAAGCCTTGTTGCCCTGAGCGCAGCACGCATATCATGGGTTACCATGAGGATGCTCTGTCCTTCACGGTTACATTCCGTCAGAAGATCCAGCACCTCTACAGTATTCTTACGATTGAGTGCTCCTGTAGGTTCGTCCGCAAATACAAGCTCCGGCGTATTAATAAGCGCCCTTGCTATAGCGCATCTCTGCTGCTCTCCTCCCGAGCACTGTGCCGGAAGTTGGGTTTTGATATCGGAAATATTCATTTTTTCAAGAAGGCTGTCCGCAAGAGAGTTTACTTCTTCCACAGAACGGCTCTTATCCAGATATCCGGGAACCGCTACATTTTCAAACAAAGTAAGATTACTTACCAGATGAATCTGCTGAAATACAAAACCGAAGGCCGTGCAGCGAAGCTTAGCCAGCTTCTTCTCACTCATATCGGTTATATTTTCGTTATCATATATAACTTCTCCCGCGGTTGCTCTGTCCATACCGCTGAGTGCATAGAGCATTGTGGACTTTCCCGATCCCGAAGCTCCCATGATCACGGTAAAATCGCCCTCATAGATATCAAGGTTCGCATCACTGATCACATGCACCTGGCCGCCGTTATGCGCAAAGCTTTTGCTTAGTCCTCTTGCCGAAATAATTGATTTTTTCATTTTGAATTTCTCCTCTTTGATCATTTCTTGAATTTCATGATCACAGTTTAGGTAAATTCTTATTAAGAAGTATTTAAGAGAAATCTTTTTTTGGATTTTTTATCGGGAAACTCACAACAACTTCGAGACCCTCTTCTCCTGAAGCATGATTGATAAGCTCCATACTTCCTCCGGACTGTTCGGCAATATATTTAACTATATAGAGTCCGAGGCCTGATCCGTTCTCAGTTCCCGAGTTTTTGCCGCGATAGAATTTTTCTGTGATAAATGGCATATCCTCATCCGGTATTCCCGGTCCCTTATCTCTGAAATGAATCGAAACCGTATCACCCGACTGAGTAAGAGAAACAGTTATACTTGTTTTTGCATATTTACGTGAATTGTTGATCAGATTCTCAACGATCTGGTTGATTCTTTTCTTATCGGCATAAATAACCGGAGATATGTCAGATACCCTGAACAGGACATCCTCATGTTCGGCTCCGATCTCCGATATAGACTGCTTAAGAAACGGAACGAGTTCAAACTCCTCCGGTTTCATCTGAAGCATATTAAGGTCCGAAAGTGAATGCAGGAAGAGGTCATTTGTGAGTGCCGTAACCTCGTCGCATTTTCTTATCATGACCTCCAGATATCTGGCACGTCGTTCAGGAGATGTATCAAGATTTGCTTCCAGTCCCTCCGCATAGGCGCGGATTGAAGTGATAGGTGTTTTTATATCATGCGAAAGAGTTGCTATTACTGTCTTATTATTCTCTATTGCCTCACGTTCAGCCATACGTGACCTTGTTATCTCTTTACGCATGCTGTCAAATGCCCATGTAAAAGCGCCGAAATAATTGGAACGCTCGTAATTAAGCGGCACATCGAAATTACCCTTGGCAATTTCCGATGCATAGTCCTTCATCTTGTCAAAGGGACGTAGAATGTTCAGATATACATACAAAAAAACCATCGCCATAAAGATTATGGTAAGGGTACACATAACGATCCCATTTATTCCAACTGAACCCTCAAGCGGTTCTCCGCGAAGCCTTTCGGCATATTCCTCGATCTTCTGTTTTGCTATATCATAATCTCCGCGATCAATAAGCTGCGAGATTTCATTTATATCAACCAGCTGCTGTGACCTGTCATCCTGCGGAGATGATTTCCGGGTGCTTAAAGCAAGTATCCCGGTTACTGCCACAAGAAGCAGTGAAAAAATGATCGTAATCTTTATAACTCGTCCTTTCATATTTCTGCCTCCAGAATATATCCGACCTTATAAACCGTCTTTATATATTTCGGTTCTGCCGGATCATCCTCCAGCTTCTCACGTAGCCAGCGAATATGAACCGCAAGTGTTTTCGGTTCCACCTCCGAGAAGGCTCCCCATACTTCGCTCAGCAGCTTATCCTTGGTAAGTGCAGTATTGGGATGTGTACACAGAAATGCGAGAAGATCAAATTCACGCAGTGACAGGTTAACCGGATTTCCGTTTTTCGTAACCGTGCGGGAACCGATATCAACTGTAATACCCCCAAAGGATACGGTCTTATCATTATCTCCGAATCCGTAAGTTCTGCGGATGAGCGCATTTATATGCGACAGCAGTTCCTTCATGGAGAAAGGTTTCGGAATATAATCATCCCCTCCTATATCAAGTCCGGTGATGCGGTCTGTCTCACTGGTTCTTGCACTTGCAAAAATAACCGGAACCTCCGATACCCTTCTCAGTTCACGGCATACTTCAAACCCAACCGCATCCGGCAGATTGATATCGAGAAGTATCAGATGAAAGCTTCTGTCTGTCAGAATTTCGAAAGCCTCTTCGCTGCTTCCGGCATGAGTTACTCCGAACCCCTGATCGGTAAGCATATCAGTAATGATCATAGCGAGATCTTTATCATCATCTATTATCAGAATTTCTCTTTTCATGACATTTCCTCCTGTCACATAATTATAGTTCACAAACATTTTAAGATCATTTTTCTATCATCTTACTGCTTTGTAAATTTTAACAAAACGGTACATTTTCTACAATGTCAATTATATTAGCTGTTGCAAAAGTAAATACAAAATGTTTAATATATTTATATGAGACAAGTGTTGACTAATCATAACGGAGAAGGTTTATGACATATTCAATCATAGGTTTAATTGCAATCGTAGTTCTTTTTATAATTAACAGAGATGTATTATGGAAAAGAAATGATTTAATAAATGCTCCGACGAATATAGCATATCGTCATCTCCTTTATGGAATTCTTGCATATTATATAACCGATATGCTGTGGGGAATTCTGGAAGCTCAGCATCTCATTACACTTGTCTACATCGATACGGTCATACATTTTATTGCTATGGCCACTGCGGTCATGCTTTGGACAAGATATGTAATAGTCTATCTCGGAAACAAAAAAGGATTCGGTAGATTCCTTTACCATGCCGGAACCCTATTCTTATGTTTCGAAACAATTATTGTTGTAATTAATTATTTCGTTCCCATACTTTTCAGCTTTGATTCAGATGGCAACTACCATGCCGGAATAGCAAGATATATTACTCTTTCAATTCAGATCATACTATTTCTTCTCACATCACTTTATACTTTTATCAATGCTTCAAAAACAAGCGGCACGAACAGAAGACGCCATCTTACTATAGGGCTCTTCGGCAGTGCTATTATTATATTTATAAGTGTACAGTTATTCTATCCGCTGTTACCGTTCTATGCCATGGGCTACCTGTTAGGAACATGTCTTCTGCATAGTTTTGTAGTTGAGGATGAAAAAGATGAATATCGAGAAGCTCTGAAATCGGCACTTCACGCTGCCGAAGAAGCAAGTAAGGCAAAATCCGCATTTCTTTCAAGCATGAGCCATGAAATACGAACTCCTATGAATGCCATTATCGGCATAAACAATATCGCATTAAACGATCCCACAACTAATGATAAAACAAAAGAATACCTGCATAAAATTGGTACATCCGCTCAACATCTTCTTGAAATAATAAATGACATACTGGATATGAGCCGGATTGAATCCGGAAAATTATCTCTCAAAGAGGATACTTTCCTTTTTTCTAATGAAATCAATCAGGTTAATACTATTATAAGCGGACAATGCAACGACAAAAATCTTAAATATTCTTATAAATCAACCGGTAACGTAGACGGCTATTACTTAGGTGATGCCATGAAGCTTAAGCAGGTTCTGATCAATATACTCGGAAATTCTGTTAAATTCACTGCCGAAGGCGGCAGCATAGATTTTGAAATAGAAGAGGTATCTGAAAATGATATTTCAAAAACTCTTAAGTTCATCATCACCGATACCGGTATAGGTATAAGCAGCGACTATCTTCCGCATATTTATGATGCTTTCAGTCAGGAAGATACTGCGTCTACAAGTAAATACGGAAGTACAGGTCTTGGTATGCCTATAACAAAAAAAATCGTAGATATGATGAACGGACAGATTGACGTAGAAAGTGAAAAGGGTAAAGGAACAACCTTTACCCTGATAATAGCTTTTAACAAGTCTGATAAAGAAGATACTTCATCCTCGGCTTATGATAGTAATTTGATCAATTCCGAAACTACAGATGAAGCTTTTAAAGGAAAGAGAATCCTCATTGCTGAAGATGTATCGATCAATGCTGAAATCCTAGCGGCTATTCTTGAATCAAAAGGTATGGAGACAGATGTCGCCGAAAACGGAAGGATTGCAGTTGATCTTTTTACATCTCATGAACCGGGTTACTATATGGCTGTCTTTATGGATATGCGAATGCCTGAAGTTGATGGATTAGAAGCTGCAAGATTGATAAGGAACAGCAGTCATCCTGATGCATCTTCTATTCCGATCATTGCACTTACTGCCAATGCATTTGATGAGGATGTTCAGAAAAGCCATGATGCAGGCATGAACGAACACCTAAGTAAGCCTGTAGAACCTGATCTGATTTTCAAAACTCTGAAAAAATATTTATAATATCATCAACTTTTGTAATTCATATTATTCTATATTGACCACACTGCCTGTCTCTCCGACGAACAGAATCTTACCGTCTTTAGGAAGCGGTATATCGTTGGATGCACCTACGAAATGCGATGTATAGACTACCTCGCCATATTTATTAAATGTATAGACCGCGCTGTTCTCAGGTCTTTCAACAGTGATAGTTGAACCAGCCATGTTATCACTGATCTTAATCCATTTGGCTTCTCTTGATTTTAATTCTATACTCTTTATACTTCCGTCAAATTCCTCTACATCTTCTTCTGTAATAAATGACAGGCCATCATTGGAAGTAACATATCCAGAAGAAGAAGTGATACATTATTCTTCCCCAGAAAGTCTACTGCTGCATCGAAGCTTGTCACATATGCAGTTTTTACATCCAGGATATTAAAATATTCGGCTGTCGAACGTGCTATCAGTTCGTCATCGTCTATCATAAGTACTTTGTACTGTTCCATATCTATATCTCCGATCTTTCTGCTTTACATTTCAAATGTCATAGCTTTATTTCCATACATATCCGCTTTTAATAACGGTTTCAATATGATAACTTGCCTTACCGAGTGCTTTACGCAGCTTCTTTATATGTGTATCTACCGCTCTGTCATATCCGTCATAATCCATTCCCCATACAATATCCAGTATACGTTCACGGCTCATAACAATCTCACGATTATCCAGGAAACACATTAAAAGGTCATATTCCTTCGGTGCCAGATTCACTGCTTTACCGTCTACCGTAACATACCGTCTGGCAGGATCTATAAGCAGCTCATCCATTTTAATCTTGCCATCTTTAACCAGAAGGCCATGATATCTTTTTATAAGTGCACTAATCTTCGCATGCAGAATTGCAGTTGAAAACGGCTTCGTAATATATTCATCCGCTCCGATCTCATAACCCGAAACTATATCTTTTTCGCTTCCCAGAGCAGTCAGGAATATAACAGGCACATCATACTTATTTCTTATAAATCTGCATACTTCTTTTCCGTCTTTCCCCGGCATCATGATGTCAAGGATCACTATATCATACTTTTTCCTGTCCGCGTATAAACAGGCATCATCTCCGTTATCAACAGTATCTATACCAAAACCGTTCTTCTCGAAAAAAACTTTCAGGATACTTCTGAGTGTATCCTCATCTTCCGCAAGCAATATCTGATACATAACCTGTTTCATCCTTTACTTTTCTTTAGCTTTATCGATCACAAAGAAAAATGTAGTAGAATTATAAGTGCTTGTACAACCATACTTTGCCTTATGCATATCAAGTATACTCTTTACGACCGCAAGTCCTACACCACTACTTGATATTCTATCAGTTCTGGCTTCATCTGTCTTGTAGAAAACATCCCAGACCTTCGCCAGGTCTTTACTTTCTATCCTAGCACCATCATTTGTTATTCTAAATTCAATTTTCTTTCCCAGATCAGATACAGTCATTTTGATATATGTATCCGAATACTTGATCGCATTTGAGATAAAATTCCCTATAACAATATTCATCATTTCCGGATCCGCATATGCGATATATTCTCCGATGCCATCATAATCCGAGATAGTTACTTCAAGATGTTTTTCTTTAGCCAGCTCTTCCATCCTCGCATAAACGGTTTTTGTTAGCTTCAGAACATCCACCTCTTCTTTATTGATTGAATTCCGACCGCCGTTTAGTTTCGACAATTCCAGAAGCTTAGTGATCATACTTGCCATATGATCAACCTCCGATATTATCTTCTCTGAATATTCATGTCTGTCCTTTTCATCAATATATTCCCAGTTTTCCACGCATGCTTTTGTAACAGCGAGAGGAGTTTTAAGTTCATGTGCAATTCCCCTTGTCAGCTTCTGGGATCTGAGTTCGAAACTCTTCTGATTCCTATACAGTATTACTACCGCAAAGATCGTAAATCCTTCGATAAGAAGAAATATAATAAATGCAACCGTAATTATTTTTTTATTCTGTGAAACAGCTGTCATAAAAGGATTGAATACCGTCGAATAAACAACCAGATTACTTCCCTTGTTGATACTGCGGATATATACTGCCTTCGACTCAAAAAAGCCCGAAACCTTAAGTACTTTTCCTTCTCCTATCTCTCCATACTTGACAAAATCTATATAATCCCAGCTTAATTCCTCGGCTCTTCTGTTAAGCTTTGCTTTTGTTTCACTTGAATCATAATAATATATCTCAAATTCTACGTCGCTGTCTTCACCTATCCATTCATCAAATGATATACCGGCGTCTTCATTTATATATTCCGGATGATTCGGCTCTACTTCTACAGATACATCATAAGCAGTCATAGCTCCTTCACCGCCATATATAAAATAATCATCACATTTTGAATTTTCAAATCCCGTAAAATTATAGAAATCCTTTGTATTGCTATCAGCAAGTGGTTTATCCGGAATAAGAAGTCTTCCGCTGTATTGTTTGTCACGATAACATCTGACTTCGATAAAATCTCCCGACTGAGCTATAACCGAATTATCGGAAGCATCAATTACCGCATAGTATTTTCCGTAATTATCAAGGAAATATGCTCTTTCGCTTTGAATTCTTGAGACAGCACGCTCAATATCAAGCTCGATACTCCCGTTTTCTATTAATTCATTCTCATACTGCCAGTAATCAGACCCAAATAAACTGAAACATGTGAGATTAATCTCTTCGATTTTATCTTTTAAATATATATACATCCCCCCGGTAAAAAGCCCCAGGATGATCGAACAATATATAATTCCGAAAATAAAATAGTTCTTTTTCATTTCATATACTCCTTACTCATTTTTACCGAAAGTATTCCTCGGCAAATTTATCATGTTTTTCGAAGTATAAAACACACATATGTATTCTTTATGTACATATATTAACATATTTATTACAAAAAAAGAGCACACCCTTCATAAGGGTGTACTCTATAATTCATTATAATATTTTGTTATTCTACCCTGAGTCTGTCGACAACACTGATCTTGCTCATTTTGTTATAGGCTATAACAGGTATGATAATTACAAGTATCAGTATAAAAGGCAGACATACAAGATTCGGTACAAGTGTAAAATTCCAGTCAAACATCGGAACAGCATTTGTCAGCGCTTTTATCAGTGTCAGATTAAGAACTGAAGAAATCACAAGTGATACAACCGCTGACCAGATAAAATATCTGCAACCTTCCTTCATAAGGCCTATTCTCTGCTGTTTTCCTGTCATTCCGACAGCTTCAAGCATCGCAAGCTCTCTGCTTCTTACAATTATCGATGTGATGATCGTATTAGCAAAATTCATAAGTCCGATAAGTCCCAGTACAACAGCAATCACTGCACCCACTACTTCGAACATTCTGCCCATTGAAGCATATTCTTCCGTAACGCTTTCCTTGGAATCATAATCCATTGTAGGATCAACATTGTTTGTATAGTTCTTCAGCCAGTCATTTACATATTCTTCCTTCGAATCATCTACATCCATAATTACTCTCATTGCGTTCCAATCGGAACCGTTAAGCTGAAGGAACTCACCTTCCGGAAGTATGTAATCACACTCGAACAAGCTATAATGTCTAAGGCCCAAGGCTATAGGAATTTCAACTACCGCATAGATTTCATACTCTTTCACCGGAGCGTTATCATAGTTTTCAACTTCATATTCCTCTCCGGACTCGCCTACAACTGTTTCTGTTTCACAGTATTTTGGATCATAGCTTCTTATACTGATCTTATCCCCGGGATCAAGGAAATTCACTTCACCGTTATCTGTCTTAAATCTGGTAATAAGCACGTAATTTCCGGAATTAAATGTATTCCAGTCTATCTTGTCACTGCCGTCCTTTGTCTCAAGAACCTTCAGCTTATCTACGGCAAGTTCGCCCATTCCGTATGTTTTACCGCCAAGTGTTCTGGTTTCTGTATAGTGATCAATCTCATCTTTTCGCATTTGATCGTCATATCCATGGCTTAAAAACTTCTCATCAAGCAGTTTACTCTGCATTACATTTTTATCTATTTTAGCCCAGTTTTCTTCATTGAATTCCTGATTTCTCTCGTTTAAATACACTCCGCTGACAGAATCAACACCATCAAGGTTCTTCAGCTCATCCATCAACTCATGGCTTACTGCATCCGTATTTACATGCATCATACTCGGATTGTCCAATTGCGCATCCTGAATACTGAAATCCGCAACTATAAGGCTCTTTACATATTTATCCATACTGAAGCCGCTGACAAATCCGAATACACTGTTCAGAATAACGAGAGCAAGTGATATTGAAAGAATTACCACGCCCAGCTTCTTCTTCGGTTTACCTTTTTTGTCAAATTCATCTGTATACTTTACTGTCTCAACAGGAGAGACCTTAGCTGCCCTTCGGCATGGCTTTCCTGAACTGAATATAACTGTCAGATATGAGAAGAATGCTGCAGCCAGAAGTATCCAGATATTTATATGAAGACCACCTTTTCCAACTGTAAGTGTAACAAACTGTCCGGAAATGATTGGAAGAAGATAAGCAGCTACCAAAACTCCAAGACCGATTCCGATAGGTATTCCTATTATAGATATGAGATTTGCTCTCTTCCTGACGATCTTTTTCAACTGCTTTTCTGTAGTTCCTATAGTCTTCAGCAGACCGAATTCCCGAATGTCTGAAACTATATTAATGTCAAAGATATTGTAAATGATGAGGTATCCCGCAAACATGAATATGATTATCAAAGCCCCGCATATTACTACTACAGAAGGATCAAGATTACTGGCACCGTATGCCCAGTTGATACCATAATTCACATCTTCTCTAAGTCCTGTCCTTATGATAAGTCCTTCAACCTTTTTCTCTATATTTATACTGTTACTGAAATTGAAATCTACTGAATATCTTCCGACTTCATCTGATCCGGTTGCTTTTGAATAAGGAACCGTAGCATCAGGTGCATACTTTTCCTGAAAAGCCTTAGATACATAGATCATCTGTGCCGGGCATATAGGATCAGCTTCGTAGTAACCACTTACCGTAAAATCATTGGATACGATTGTGTCATTAATATCCAGATCAAGTCGGATAGTCATTCCGATATCCGGTGTCTCTCCCAATGCTTCGAGAATCTTGTCACTTACTACAACTTCATTTTCCTGCTCAGGCATTTTACCCTTTACCGGATAACTGAAGGATTCTTTTGCATTTGAATCTTCCGCATAGTAGCATTCTGAGTACAGCTTGGTAAACTCCTTATTATCTCCGAAGCCTACAAGTATCCTATATGAAACGTCCTTAATCTTAGGATCATCCTTCATCTGGTTATATTCATCTTTGGTAAGATACTTAAATCCTGCATGATATGTACCGCCAACCTGTCTCATAGTAGATTCCTGAATTTCATTTATCATGCTTCCACCTACCGAAAACAGCGTTGAAAAAAGTAAGCTGGTGAGTATTACAGCAAGTACAAGTATTATATATTTGTTTTTCTTAGTTTTCATCCCGCTGTAAGAGATATTATTTATTGTATTTCTGTTATTTACCTTATTCATGTTCGTTCCTCTGATTTAGTATTTAAGCTTTTGGATTTAATTCTGTTTGATTATACGATATGACCGTCTTCGATCCTCACAGTTCTATCTGCCGTCTGCGCTATCTCGTCATTATGTGTGATCATTACGATTGTCTGATTGAATTTCTGTCCGGTAGTCTTAAGAAGTCCAAGCACATCCTGGCTTGTCTTCGTATCAAGATTACCTGTCGGCTCATCGGCAAGAATGATCGCAGGCTTTGATGCAAGTGCTCTTGCGATTGCAACTCTCTGCTGCTGGCCTCCCGAAAGCTTTGATGGAAGCACATTCAGTTTTTTGGATATTCCCAGAGTCTCGATAACATTATCTATATATTCTTTATCTATCTTCTTACCATCCAGTTGAAGAGGAAGAATGACATTGTCATAAACCGAAATGCTCGGTACCAGATTGAAGCTCTGGAAGATAAATCCGATCTTTCTTCTTCTGAAAATGCAGAGCGCATCGCCCTTAAGTTCCGATATATCTTTATCATCGATTATGATCTTTCCTTCTGTCGGATTATCAAGTCCGCCCAGCATGTGGAGAAGTGTTGACTTTCCGCTTCCGCTTGTACCTATAATA
This sequence comes from uncultured Lachnospiraceae bacterium, assembly GCA_946405625.1. Taxonomy (GTDB): domain Bacteria; phylum Bacillota; class Clostridia; order Lachnospirales; family Lachnospiraceae; genus Eubacterium_Q. Next base: position 137,172 of record CAMJHQ010000002.1, read on the forward strand.
CTTACGAACTCTCCTCTCTCAACAGATAAGCTCACGTCATCAAGTGCCTTAACCAGTGTTTCGCCCTCTCCGTAATATTTTTTAATATGTTCTGCAACCAGTATACTCATTTTATTTTGTCTCCTTTGTAATTCGTATTGTTTTGACTGTGTGTATAATAACACCCTTTTCTTTCCAGATTATTTCTCAAATCTTTCATCTTTGAAAGAATTAAGGGATATCGCACATTTTTTTGTACGATATCCCCCCGGGATCATTTTCTCAGATATAATATAAACTCTCCGCCTTCTCTCCTATCATTCGGAATGACCTTTATATAGCCATCTTCTTTAGAGAGTATCTCGCGTGTAAGATAAAGACCTATTCCAACGCCTTCTTCCTGTTGAACCTCACTGCTCCTGTAGAAACGTCCGAATATTTTTGCCGCATCCTCTTCGGATATTCCGTTTCCTTCATCAACCACATGTATCGCAAGATACATATCGGAATCGGATACGGATAATCTGACAGTTCCACCTTCCGGTGAATACTTTACCGCATTATCCAGAACATTCAGCAAGGCCTCCAGTGTCCACTTCATATCAAAGGATGCAGTTCTTTTTTCTTCTCCTAAAGAATCCGGTACTTCAAATTTAATACTCTTCGCTTTAGCTTTCGGCTTTGCCGCAGCTACTGCCGAACCGATCAGTTCATTTGCATCAGAAGGCTTTGCCTCAACTTCCAGAGTTCCGTTTTCCAGCCTTGACAGCTTGGTAAGTGAATCGATCAGAAACTCAAGCCTATGATTTTGTCTTTTAATCTCATCAGCATACTTTAGGATCTTCTTTGAAGACACTGCCGCATCTTCTGCGGTCAGATTGGAAGTATTCATCCTCTCAGCCTCTTCATAGAGAAGCTCCGTATACATTTTTATGATCGTCATAGGTGTCTTGGTCTGATGAGATATATCTGATATAAACTGCTCCAGCCTATGTCTCTCTGCTTCCAGATTCTGATTGGACAGAACAGAAGTACCCAAGAACTCTTTCCATTTTGATTCCAGTCTCGACAGCTTGGTCTCGTCATAGTTGCTTTCGGAAAAGTTTCCGTTCATGGCATCATCCAGCATCTTATCCAGTTTATCTACTATCTTGTTCGCAAACATTCTTTTTCTCGCTTTGTCATTATCCGATTAATCTCTTTGTCGTATAAGTCTTAACTATTCAAATCTGTAGCCCTGACCGTAAACAGTATTTATATGTTTATCTCCTCCACGACTCTCAATCTTGCTTCTAAGTCTGTTGACCGTAACCGAAAGTGCATTTTCCTCCACATAATCTCCGCTGTTTCCCCAGATTCTTTCAATAAGCGTATCTCTGGTAAGGATCATTCCCTTGTTATCCAGGAATATTTTGAGAAGGCGCTGCTCATTAACGCTGAGAAACAGCTCTTCCTCACCCTTCTTGAAGACCAGCTTGTCAAAGTCAAAGATCATGTCATCAATCTCATAAACGGCCGCTTTATCACTCGACAGATTTCCGCTGTTACCGGATGTCTCAGCATTACCGGATATTCTGCTCCGACGGATAAGTGCATTTACTCTGGCTCTCAGAACCGCAAGGCTGAATGGCTTTGTCAGGAAATCGTCGGCACCCATGGTAAGTCCCGTTACCTCATCCATTTCCATATCGTTTGCCGTCAGTATCAGCACAGGAACATCACTATGTTCTCTTACATATTTCAGATAATCATAACCGCTCCCGTCGGGAAGATTAAGATCGAGTATTATCAGGTTTATCTCGCTTCCGTATTTCATAAAACCCAGTCTGGCGGATTCTATAGTATATACCTTATAAAAGTTATCCGCCGCATCTGAAATCGATATGGATATACCTTCACTCAGTGCTTTATCGTCTTCAACTATCTGTATTGTCATTATTTCTTCTCCGAATTTCTTATTACTTATTTATTACTTGTTTTTTTGTATCTGTATTTTTTATTCCAAACCTTATGGCATCCACCGGACAATGCCCTACGCAGGTGCCGCAGTGTATACATTCTCTGTCACCTACCTTATGCACATCCATAAGACAGTTATCTACACATTTATTACAGTTGATACATTTTTCCGTATCCACCTTCACTCCTACTACCGATACCGGTGCGAAGAAAGAGTATAAAGCTCCCAGCGGACATATAAATCTGCAGAAGGATCTGTAACACAGGCTGCAAAAAAGCAGTACCAGAGCTAAAACAAATATCTTCCACGAAAAGAGTAATCCGATCAGACTCTGCAGCTGGGGATTTGAGGATACGAGCGGAATCCCCGCCTCTATCGTTCCCGCCGGGCAGATATATTTGCAGAAGCCGGGTGCCAGCTTTACGAGCGGTATCAGTATAACAAAAATCGCCAGAATTACATACTTCAGATATGACAGTATTCTTGTAAACCTGCTCTTTCGTATCTTCGGCAAAGGCAGCTTATAGAACAGCTCCTGCAGAAGTCCGAAGGGACATAGGAATCCACAGATGAATCTGCCAAGTAAAAGCCCGAACAGTATTAAAGTTCCCAATATATAATATGGGAACTTGTACTTTGATGAAAGAAGTCCGGACTGAAGGCTTCCCAGAGGGCACGATGCTATTGCGCCCGGGCACGAATAGCAGTTAAGCCCCGGAACACATACTCCCTTTGCTGCTCCCTGATATATGCCTCCTGACATAAAGCCCTTTATATTACAGTTGTACAGCACCGCTGCTATCAACTGAGTATATCTCCGCTTACTGATCTTCATCTCATCTCCACGATATTTATAACTCATTTTTGCCACACGGACAAATTATATGCCACATAGGCAGATTTTATACCACACGGACAGGCCTCATACCGTAAAGACAGTTTCTATGTCTCACGGACAGGCCTTACACTTGCCTCTAACCTATGCCGATACATTCGTAGCATATCCTGATTGCTTTGGACATCACATCCTTGAAGCCGCCGCAGCTGAGTCCGTATATTATAAGCGCCAATGCTGCAACAAGTAAAATGCTGCGAATGACTGTCAGCTTCACTTTGCTGTTATCCTTATTTTCCAAAACATTCTTCGATTGCATCCTTATACTCCTCATACTGCTTATCCGCATCATAAGCACCAACATAGATCTTTGATATCTCGCCCTTGTTGATCACAAGCGTATACGGAATTCCATCAGTCGGATAATATGCTTCTATAGCTCCGTTTTCATCATAACCTATATTAAATGTATATCCGTTGTCCTTAACAAACTTATCGACCGTAGCCTTGTCTTCCATGCAATTAACACATATGATCTGTAGTCCTTCCAGGCTTTCATTATTGAGTTTCTCAAACGCAGGCATCTCACCTACACATGGAGGACACCATGTTGCCCAGAAGTTTAGAAGTACAACACCTTCACTGTAATCGGACAGCTTGAATGTTTCACCGTTCACTAGCGTAGCAGAAAAATCCGGCGCTTTGTCTCCCATCTGAAGTTTCTTTATCCTTACCTCTTCTTTGGATGTTTCTTCTGTTGTTGCCGCTCTATCTGTCTCTGTTGTTTTACCGCAACCGGAGCAAAGCACAACTGTCAGTATCGCAACTGTTACCAACTTCTTGATCACTAATTTCATTTTATCGCCTTTCTGTTTCTTCTGCCTTTATATCTACAACATCTTATCATATATCCAATCACTCCGATAGATAGAATATCGTTCAAACACTACTGTGTTAATATTCACAGTTAGCAGAAAACTTAGACAGATTGCTTACTTGTAATCATATCTGTTTAAAGCTTCTGCGTTCTGTCAGATTCGAATATTGCTTGAATTCGCACATCTATGTGATGTATATTTAATTATATAGTTTAGAAAGGAGCGAAGTATGCTGAAGAGATTCTTGATAATGACATGCTATGGAAGATATAACAGCTTCAGAATCATGAGAATAGCTATGCAGGAAATTACTGAGCTGTTTCAGTATGCTTTCCTACGGATAACTCATAAGAGTATTTCTTTTGATGTTTAAATTATTTTAAATTAAAGAAAGAGGTACATTTTATGAAAACAAAGGTTACACATATCGGAATATATACTACTGATTTAGAAAGATTAAAGGATTTTTATATACGCTATTTTGATGCAGAGTGCAATGATAAATACGTGAACAGCAAAGGATTTTCCAGTTACTTTCTTACTTTTGACAGTGATGTCAGAATTGAAATAATGGCCAACACCAATCTGGAGTATCACAAGTTTAAAGATCTGGAATCCGGAATGAATCATCTGGCTTTTTCCGTAGGAACGAAAGAAAATGTGATTGCTCTTACGAAACAGCTTGAAGACGATGGTTACGAAATCATATCTCAGCCAAGAACAACCGGTGATGGTTATTTTGAGAGCAAGATTTCCGATCCTGATGGCAACAGCATAGAAATAACCGTATAGATTTTTCGTATATCAATTTCTTTCGAACTATTCGGATGAATCTTTAGAAAGCTGACATCCCACCATCTTTATAGGTGGTGGGATGTCGGCTTATTTATCTTCAAAAATAATTGTTATATTCTTTGAATCACTCGTCAGTGTTAGCTTTTTCCCTGAGATATTGGCCGTCATTCCCTGATTGGCATCATCAAAACTAATACTGTATTTTCCTCTTTCCAAATATGTTATATGTCCTTTATGGTCTTTTCCGTTTAACGATAGTACGCAGCTTTTACCATCTTTACATACAAATGAAGGTGAAATCTCCTTTTCTGCCGAGGACAGATTTTCAGCTTTTACAGTTTGTCCGTTAACCGTATACTCCACCAACGTCCATTTACTGGATATCTCGGAATTATGCCGTAATGATGGTGCTATCACCAAAAAAACAACACACATTACTATAGCGCCTATTGCCGCTCTCCCCCACATTTTTTCCATTTTATAATCTCCTTAATTCTAGCTTATTCACCTTCGCAGATCAGATCACTTTACATTTTAAGCATAATATACTTAGCTATATTATGCTGCTCTTTACATCAGGGTATACTGGAACATTTCATATGCAAGCTTTGATCCTTCCGAAATCCCCTCAGGAAGCAGTGCTCTTGCTACACACTTCGGTTCCTCATCAGGCTCTGCCATATTCTTCAAATATGCATAGTCGCCATCTATTCTATCTACTGTGTATTCGATTCGTTCAAACATAGTTAATCCCACTCTTTCCAGACATCAGGTTGATAGCCTACAGTTGCCTTCTTTCCGTTACGTACGATAGGAAGTATCAGAATCTGCTGATTCTCAAGGATTTTCTCTTCCTTATCCTCATCAGCTATATACTTTATAAGTGCGAGAATATCTTTATCTTTCGCATTCTCATCGATCATCTTATCTATTCCGCCCACAGCCTGCTTTACGGAATTGAACTCTCCCTTGCTGAGTCCTTTCTCCTTCATATCGACAAACTGGAACTTTATACCACGTTCCTTGAAATATCTCTCAGCTTTACGCGAGTCCGCACTCTTCTTTGTTCCGAATATCTGTATATTCATATTTTGTAGACCTTTCAACTATTAATACTCAATCACATACCTGTAATACTTTACTATACTCATCCGTTTTTTGCCATCTATTTGTTTCACTTATATGTAATCCGAAGTTCTACGGGATATTTACATTGATATGGCTTAAAAAGGGAAGGATCATCTTTAATCGATTATCCTTCCTTTTAAAACTGTTTTCTTTGATTCTTTTAATTCTATAAATCCGATATTCTCATCAACCTCTGATGTATTATTTCTTTTCCAGTTCCCAGTAAAGATATAGAGGTATCTTCTGCAGCCATGCCATCATAACAGAAATCTCAGCCTGTTCATCCGTTGCTCTCGGCTCATTCAGATCAACTATGGTAAGTCCGGCTCTGATAAAGGCTTTGACATAATCTTCCATAGTCCGATGCCGCCAGATAACCGGGATAGTTCCGCTCCAAAGCGGTGCCTCCCACTCTTTCGGCTCGAAGTAATTCTTCACGACAACCTCTCTGTCTATTCCCGTGCCCTGTCTTCCGATACCCGTGTCGTGATTACCGTCGAAACAAGGATGGAGAACACTTGCGAAAACCCGTCCACCGGGCTTTAACACACGAACGGCCTCCTTAAGTGTGCCGTCAAGATCCTCACAGTCCATAAGCATCATTGAACATAAAACGATATCAAACGTCTCACTATCAATATCAAAAAGATCATTACTGTTCCTGACATAATGCTCAATCTTAAGCTCTTCTTCTTTGGACAGCTTTACGGCATACTCTATAGACTTTTTTGAACAATCGACGGACACAAGCCTTGCACCGCGTTTTGCCAGTTCTCTTGAATACCCTCCTTCGCCGCATCCGAGATCGAGTATTCTTTTCCCCTTTACATCGCCCATAAACTTAAGCATATTGGGCATAATAAAGCAGTTTCTCGCTTCACCGGTCTGTGCAAGTTCAAACCATTCATCACCCATTTGATTCCAGGCTATGGTGGAACTGTCATGCTTCATTTCTTTCAAAATCAACCTCCGAATTATATCAACATCGTAACAGATATTTTAATGAACCTTTCTCTGACATATGACAATATAATAATATGGTATAAGTGCCATAACTACATAATAACAAATAAGAGGTACATACACATGAACAATAGCAAAGAAACAAATTACGGGCTATGGACTATCCGAATACTGTATGTAATAAATCTTCTGATATTCCTGCCGCTCTTTTTCCCCAGAGCGAGTATATTTTTCAATTATCTTTTCTATCTCAGAATATTCTATATTCCTTACATCAGTACAGTAGTTTTATCCATCATATATCACCATATGCTAAAAAAATATGAATGCTCCGGTTTAGAATTCTTCTTTTTTTATCTGGTCCTTATATTAACCATTATCTGTCTTTGGCTTTTGAATCTGGTCTATCATGCCGCTATGGGCATATAATTCCGTTTCAAAGCATAATGATTGCTTTGCTTATTTATCTAATTGTTCCCACTCCTGTCTTGTTATCGCATAGGCATAGGATATCTCGTTCTTCGGATCCGGATATTCCTTAACTTTTTTCATACCGTTTGCGATTGCAGTTGAGTACGAACCGACATTGGTATACTTCATATACGAATAGATTGTATCATAGTCTGTATTGTTAAATACCCAGTCACGACATGCACGGGCTGCTTCCTTGGCATATCCCTGTCTCCAATACTTCTTATTGATGTGATATCCGATCTCAGGAAGCATCTCCCCGTCAATATTCTGGATTGTGATTCCGCAGTCTCCGATGAACTCTCCTGTTTCTTTAAGAGTCACAGCCCAGAGTCCGAAGCCGTAGGTTTTATAGTTATCCAGATTCCATGTTATCCAGCCCATGGTCCTGTCCTTATCAAATGGTGCAGGATAATGCTGCATAGTTTCAGGATCAGACATTATCTCATATAATGCATCAAAATCTTCAAGTGTATACTCTCTCAAAATCAATCTTTCGGTTTCGATCATTTTCTTCCCTCCCATAATATTTAAATTCGAGATGGATAGTTTATCATACTGCTTTTATCATATCCATATATCGCTGGTATAATTTTATGAGTTTCGTTTTTTCTTTACAAGTTAAATCAAATAACTGCCATTGATTTTTCTTCTACACTATGTTCCTCTACTGGGGAACCTGGAGCATGATACTAATGTGCATACTTATGGCAGTAACATTCCTGCTGCTGATAATACTTTCGATATCAAAACATTTCAAAATACGAAAAAATAATGCCCTGCAAGCTAGCTTGCAGGGCATTATTCATTCGGACATTAATTTACTCAGTTATAAATTTCACATCTCCTGTATAACTAATGCTTGCACTATTCTCATGGTCCAAATATATAATTCCATCCTTTGCAATATACTTTTCAAGATTATCTGTGTCATTCAATGCTTCATCTATGACCGGACAACCCTTTACAGTCACTTCTGTTAAACTGTCATTTCTTAATAAATCTATCTCATATAACTTTTCACATTCATTTACTTCTAAGCTATTTATCTCCGAACATCCACACAGGCATATGCGCCAGATCTTTGGACAATTCTCTATGGTATGTTTTTTCAGATTAGTATTATTGTGGACCTCATAATATTCAAATTTCGGACAGTCCGTAATCGATATTTCCTCTAACTTTGATCGGTAAAAAATTCCTTTTTTTAGTTCCGGACAGTTAGATATACATATTTTTCCTACAGTAGACTCATCGATTGATATTTCCTGCAAACTTTCCATACCATTAAAATCTATATCATATTTCAATTCACACGAGTCAATTACCAACTTTTTAAGGCTTGTATAATTACACAGATCTACATCTATGTTTTTGCAATCTTTAAGCTCTATAGTTGTTAGATTTTCAAGTGCATTAATTGCCGAAATGTCATTACATGATGTAAGCTTTATTATATTAACAGCCGTGAAATTCTCTATACCTTTAAGGTTTTCACATCCCTCAAGTTCAATGGTATGAAGCGTTTCAATTTCATAAGTACTCAGATATCCATTTCCATCATTTTTCTTATCCCTCTTCATAGCAAATTCTCTGAGGTTATCGTCAGGAAAATTATCTTTGTTTATCTCTATTCCTTTGTCAAGGTATCTTGGTTTGATATATAAATATCCACAAAATACAATAAAAACCAGTACAACTATGATAAATGCACTAATTCCGATTTTTTTCATAACTTTACGCCCTTTACTTATTATCAATTTGATAATTTCATATTATCATAATGATTATATGTAGTCAACGTTTTTTTATAACACTGTATGTATCCTTCTCCCACACTGTAAATCTTTGGATTCCTTTACGCTTTGGATGTTTTACCAGCAATCCACGATCGCCCACTTGAAAATGATACTCTCCTGAAGTTACATGAACAGCATATTTCTTCTGCTCCTTTGACCATATATCAACATATGCGGATATATCGGGACTCACCGGAACTGACGCACCAATTTTCTCATAATACGAAATTTTTATAATTTCAACCTCCGTCACCAACGCATCTTCAGGCTTTCTTTGGTTCAGATACAGATCTGCCGTCAAAACAGTCATAACAAGCGGAAAAATCAACAAAATCCATCTTATTACCTTGATTGCTCCGTCACTCAGTAAATACAGATTTGCATCCTTCACCTTAAAAAAAGCCACAAAGCAAAATACTAAACCAATTACATAAGGAATGATCATTTTCTGCAATGATACAGGGGTGTATAACTTCTCAATTAATTGCATTTCACTTAGATATGGTCTTCTGAGCTGAAAATCCTTTTCTTCGCATAAATACTCACCATAATTAATTATATTATTATGGTTGGAACTATCACTATTTTGTGCCAATTTACTAGTCATAAAATCCGCTAAATACTCCTTTAAATGTCATATGTCGCTCGATACCATTTGCCCTGTCTTCACGAACCATCTCATCAAGAGATTTTTCGGAGATAACGTTCATATTTCGGTTGTCGCTTCCAACTACCACGAACCAGCCCTTCGCATAGCGCATCGCATAGTATATCTCGCCGTTAATCTGCAATTTGAACACAACCGGCACGCCATCATCGTTGATATACCCCACTGTTGCATAGTAAACAGGATTTTTCTTCGCTCCAACACCAATCGTCCTCATCACCAGCTTGAGGCAAACGCCTCTTCGTTTCGTGTAATCCGTCCAGTCATTGTTCTGCTTCAACAATCTATATACAACTACGACAGTTGCGGTGCACATCACTATATCCAGAACGATTGCGCCCTTCACCATCACGTCCGGTACATCGGCAATATTTTGAATTCCATTCATAATCAGACAGCCTAGCACACCTAACACTATTGGAATCGTGATAATTCCTGCTATAACTGAATGGCGTCTCTTGAGTCGTTCCTCATCCTCACCTGTAAGAGGTATCGTCTCATTTGTCAGTTCAGCCTCTTTGATCTTGTCCACATATTCCGATGAACTGACAACCTTAGCAATTCCCATATTCCTCCTACAAACAAATGCCGCGATAAGTAACCCCACATTCGGAACAATACAGAATATACAGAAAAATATAACCAGTTCCCACATTTTCAAACCTCTTTTCACTTTACTCTGAGCAATATTAACACGTATTCTACAGTAAACCGGTATGCCTTTGCAATCAAAAAAGCGTACCTATGATTTCTCATAGGTACGCCTATGTAATCTTGAGGACATTCATTCACTCTCTATAGCAACCGGAAACTCCTATTTCTCTCTCGTGTAATTGCCATCAAGCCTTGAATAAGCGATAACATTTCCCGAATTACCGTCTATATCCACATCTAATCCTTTATATATATTATCTATGCTGTTGCCGCCGCCATCAAATGCCAAAACCACCTTGCCCATCTCATTCTTAAGTGCAAATATGAATATTGAATAGGTATGAGTTCCCGAAGGTGGATATGGACCTACATACCGATTTCCACGACCTCCTCCTCCAATCTCACCTTCTTCAAGAGATGTCTTCGTTGTAAATGCATCCATATGAAGCCATGCACCGTCTATCATAATTACAACATACTCGGAAGCTCCATCCACCTCATCCCATGTAAGTTCAGGCGACAAATTCTCTCCACGCAACGTATTGGTTATCTTTACATCCCACACCCCATCCTTAAGATTACTTGACGACGAGTTAAATGTCTCGATATCCTCAAATATCGTAGATTTTATATAGGTAGATGACTCCGATATCATAGCTTCTTCTGCGGTAGGTAATGCGTTATTGAAATCTTCCAACTCGCCTTTTCTTACATCCGCCGGAACACTGATGACACCTTCTTCTCCGTCTCCGGCATCACCAAAAATATTAGTTGTTCCATCCATAAAGCATTCGCCGCCATTAACCTTTACATCTTCAAAGTAGAATTTATTTCCTTCACATTCAAAAATAATATCGCAGCTGATGCTTAAAGACATATCCATCTTCTGAGTTCCATCTTCACTTGTTCCGATGGATGAATTCCCATCTCTAAGATCGTCCCCAAAATGAATATACATGCTTGCAGGTTTTCTTTTAAAGGAATAACCCACTTTAGAATAAATCGATGCAGCGTCTTCTGTATCGATGATCCAGACAGTATCCTGAATATTAAAATCTTCTGCCCAGGTCCAGTTGGTTATCTCGGAACTTTTAACCTCCCAGTTACCACCTTTCATGACATAGGTCACATCTTTCTCGATTACCTGAGGGATCATTCCTTCGGTAACATTTACTGTCTCCTTCTCAGTCTTTTCGTCTCCTTCAGCCACCTGACTTTCTGTTTCCGTCTCGGTCTTTACGTCACTCTCAGTTGCCTGACCTGACGCTCCACATCCCGAAAGAAGAAGTGCCATAGCAAGTATTGTTGCCGCAAATGTTTTCCCTTTTCTCATACCCGTAACCTCCTTTTCTCTGTAAGATAATCATATCTGTTAAAGAAATCCGACAGTTAGAAATATAAGCACGAAAAACAGCATTTTCGGCATGAATTTTCAAAATAACTCTCTCATCTGTTTCTGAAATTCAGACGGAGTCATTCCCGTATGTTTTTTGAATACCTTTGTGAAATAATTTGTATCTTTATAACCAACTCCGACACTTATCTCACTGATCGTAAGAGTTCCAAACTGCAATTCTCTTTTTGCAAGGTTGATCCTCATCTGTTCAAGATAGGTCATGCAGGACATTGATACTTCTCTGTTAAATGCATCATTCAGCACATTCTTATTAACCGAAAACAGTTTCAATACACTTTCAAGTGTTATCTCTTCATCTATATGATCCCAGAAATATCTTGTAACCATTGCCACAAGTTTATCTTTATAAATTTCATTCTGTCTGAAATTTCTATAGAAATCAGCCGTCGTCACAAAAAGCATGGACTGGATGAAATATCTGGTACGAAGGATCCAGAAATTATCCGGCTGAGCATTTATCTCATATTTGACACTCATAGAAAGCCTTAACGCTGTATCATACTCTTGTTTGGTAAGAGTGTAAAAAACCGCATCCTGTTTATGCCAGAAGAACTCCAGCAAAAGAAGTGCATCCTGATAAACCATTTCCTTAGAAAATGCGTCTTCAAACTTGAAATCTTTGTTGATCAGATTGCTTCTCTCTTCATCAGCAGTTATCTGCTCGGCTCTCACAGGCTCGCCATTTTCATCCTTCATAGCAGTACAGAACTTATCGTATTTTCCAGAATTCAGTGCTTCGATGGTAAACTCTTCTCTTATTATTGAAGGCTTAAAATATACAGTACGAGACTTTACATTATCTTCCGATACAACCTTAACCTCTGCTTTTTCATTTACAAGTATGAAAGCAGGAGCTGTTATGACATTATATTTACCATTATCCTCTACTATAAATGACCCTGAAGTGACCAGGACCATTTTATAACATGTTTTATCATTTATATATTTCGGCAGCCCTTCCGTCTGCTCGAAATACACATCCAGTGTACAATCCATCCCCGGACGTTTGCTTTTTGTAACCAGTTCCATACTACTCCCTGTTGATCATATACTTATCTTCCAATGTGATCAGTTCGATATCAGTAATCGCTGCCTTTTCAAACCAATTTACTGATCATAATATCCAGAATATAATCCTGTTTTCTTAATTTGACGCTCGATACCATTTGCCCTGTCCTCTATACTTCTCATCAACAATAACATCACAAAGCTAAAACATCGAAACATAGTCTGTTACTACTCTCGAAAATCCAATCATCCTATTCGTTGCCTCATCAAAAACCGCATAGCATAAGGTATTCTTCAGCTTATCACTTTGTACCGCAGTCTCAGATATGAATCCTCTAACACTTTACAATCTTCTAATTTCAAGACGCCAAGTCCTGATAACTCCTCATGTGACATAAGCGAACATCCATCTATCAACGTCGATGTATCCTTACCTCCAATTAGTACCGGAGCAACAACCAGATCAACATAGTCAAATAGTTTTTCTCTTAAAAACAGTCCGTTTACTGTGCCTCCTGACTGCACAGTCAAACGATCACATCCATACTCACTCTTCAGTTGAACAAGTGCACTCCTTAGATCTTGTTCATCCTGATAAATGATATGCAAGTTATCCTCATCTACATCGAATGCCGGATGAAACTTATTATTCGTTATCAGTACAAATTCTTTTGCCCAAGCTGAGAAGTATCTGACGCCTGCCGGGGAAAGATGATGATTATCCATAATTACAAATGACACAGGTGACTTCGAAGGTGGTTCTTTTTCATTTACCCCCATCTTTTCCTGAACACGTCCGGTGTTAAATGACCATAGATCTGTTGTCTGTTCTATTTCATAATATTGATGAAGCCCTTCTTTTAGTCCTTCAATTGTAGGAAAATCCTTATCCACATCCAGTTCATCATTTGCACCTGTACTGATTTTTCCATCTACAGACATCAACATATATAAGGTTGTAATTGGTTTATCAATATTCATGCGCTTAAGCCCTCCTTGATACAGGCATTATATACTTGGATCATATTTAAGACATTTCTTATCTTGCGCAATTTTGTCATCTTTATATATTTGATATAATTCCGGGATAACGCTCTATCGTTCATCCCGACAAACCTGCTAATATTTTGCAAGTGTTTTTTTATTATTTTCGATTTCTACCGAT
>CAMJHQ010000003.1 GCA_946405625.1 uncultured Lachnospiraceae bacterium
GAATTGTCCCCCATAACACTACAACTCCATACAAGCTTAGATTATCATTTATAGCAAACAATGTCTATCATATAATTGGATTATTTTTTTGTGTATTGAAAAAATAGGAACCACCACATGTTTTGTAGTGATTCCGGATATGATTTATAAATGTATAGCTGATATTTCATGTATCTCTAGAACAGCATTAGTCGAGAACATAAGCAGATATTAAGATTTTTCTCTTTATTTAAACTTAACTCTAATATAAGATACACAATTTAAAAAATGTGTGTAAATTTCTGAGTATGATTTTATATGCATAAGATAAATTACAGCTTAATCCATGTAATTGTATACTAAATTTCCAGGATTCAGCTTAATAGATATTGCATTTCTGATTCCATAAACGTCAAATGCGTCCTTATTTCCACTGCTATCATATACCATGGGATGTGTATCATACGAAAAATTAAGATCCCTGATCTTGCCCATGAGAGATGAAGCCTTGCTCTTATCTTTAATAGATACTATTTTAATAGTGCCGCTCATATTTTTACTATTCGTTATCGTCTGAAGCTCGGGTATATCTTTAAAATCATCTTCCTTGAAGGACGATAAATCCTCACTTGTAATAACAACAAATGTGATTATATTTCCAAAATCCGAATCAGCCGCTTTTTCCAGAGAATCAACTTCAGACTCAAACTTTGGTTCATAGCCCACAGAATCTATATACTTCACCTGAATAAACTTATCAGAATCTAAAGGAAGGGCATTTATTACCGAACTGCAGATATCTTCTGTGTGAACATTATCAATCATACTGTCTTTTAGCGTATCATAGTTAGCATCATAATTCCTACCACTAATACTTATTGTTCCCGTTAAATATTTATTAGCACTGTAACTCACTGAAGGAACCGGAGAACCAACATTTGTATTCACATCACATTTAACATTTTTCAGCTTAGCATCGGAACCATAAACATCCTTAACTTTCTGTTCAAAGATAGGCTTATATTTTTTTAATCTCTCCTCAGCCTCCTGTTTCACCTCAGAAGGAGCACCGCAGGATACAAGAGATATGAGACAAAATAAAAATATTGTGATCATGATAATCTTTTTCATCTTCACTAACCCCTTCTCCTGTATTAGTTCAAAGTAAAATTTTATTTCATCTCCACCAGTACAGCCTCTTCAGGATCAAAATAATCATCCAAATTACTGCTTAATCCGGCGGCTTTCCACGCCTGCTCAAAGCTGATCTCTTCTATGTTGCTGAGATATACAAACGTGCTGTCCTTCACTGCGTTGTTCATTCGACCGGTGATTTCCAGTCGATATTTATAGGAATGCCCGTCAGCCTGCCAGGTTCCATCGCTCATCTCATAATATTTCACTATTGTAACCAGTTTATCTTCAGCAAAGTACTGTTCCGTCAAATCCGGATCAGTCACTTCATATGTCCTTACAACTCCATCCGGACCGGAGATAATGAACTGCGCCTTAAGGCGATATACCGGAGCACTGGCGCTCGGGTTGTCTTGATCCTCAAACATGATCATTGTAATCCGATAGGTTCCCGGAGACAGTTCACCATACATTCTTTTCCAGTTAATATCCAGCTCAGATTCGCCTTCTGCCGGCATATTAATAAATCCGTCTTCTTCATTTCCCTGTAATTCAATGATCATTGGTACATATTCCCAAGTATCTCCATTCAGAGTCTCAAGATTGTAATTATCTACATAGACCAGTTTCATGTTTTCTCGTTTATCATATTGTCGAAAGTGTACCGTAAGCCCGGAAGGTGTTACATTGGATACGCTCATCATAACGGCTATAGTATCATCTTTCGATTCAGGTATAACCTCTGACAATTCATTCATGAATTCCTCTGACGTATTCTCGATTTCGGGATTATCCATTTCTTCGTTTCCATTTTCTGATTCCGCAACCTGTAAATCCTCTTCCAGTTCCTGTGTATTTATATCGCTGATCTTTACAGGTTCCTGCCCTGCCTGTTGGCTTATCAAATGATTCGCCCTTCCGCATATTACTGCCGTAACAAGATATAAACACAGTGACAATATACAGACAATAATCGGGATTACTCTTTTTTTCCCTTTTATGAAAAAACATGCGATAAATGCCGCAAGCCCTATAACAAGCAGCAGCTTCCACGCTGTATTTGAAAATATCCTATTCAACATTCTTGCGGTATTTATACTCATAATTCCACCTCTCAGATTCTACTTATATAAGTGATACGAATCAGATGGTATGTTTTTATGGACTAACTGAATTTATTCATTGTCGTTCCTTATTATTCTCCGCCAAATATCTGTCGTATAAAAATAATGTCATCCCAAATCTCAGCATCTTTAGGACCTTTTGAATTAACCGTGACCTTAATCGAATGGTTTTTAAACAATCCGTCACTATGATAATACACATCATATTCACTGGTTATACTCATGTATATGGCTTCGGGAACTAAACGATTATAGAAATCTTCTTCAGAAATATTAGCATTTCCTTCTTTGTCAGCCCATTCATTGGCAAGAGAGGTTAACTTTTCTGCTGCATAACGACGCATTTCTTCATCATGAGCTTCGAAATCTCGCACAAATGTTTCAATTTTCGGTACAAGTTTTTTGGAATCAAAGTAATGAGTGATGCTGATTGCAACTTCTCTTCCCTTGAATTCAAAACAACCATTATAGCGATCGTATTCTTGATTGAGCAGTAGATTTCCTAACGTTTTTGTCTCAAGATAGACTGGTATATTATTTTTTTTGACGTAAGCCTCATACAAATTATCAAGGAAATATTCCATTTCCCATTCTCTAATAACCTCTAAGGGATACAAAACATTATTATCTATCTGCATAGCAGCACGAATATGATATATTGTTCCTCCTTTGAAAAGACTCTTATGAATTTCAGAATCGTATTCATCAGGTCTCATTTCCCATAGAAGAGTCCCCTTTTCACTGCAATGCTCGTCCGTATCAAGGTCTATATATCCAAGAGTAGTCAGAGAAGCCATATAATTTGACTCTTCACCCATTACGGTATTGTTATAGCATAACGGCTCATCATTGTTGACTATAATCAGATATTCATGTGACTCTTTGTTCCAATAAGGTTTATAGGCCTCAGTAACAGCACCAAAACCAACTTTATAAGGATAATCCATTTTTTTAATCTCCCCAAATACTTTTAAGTTCACCCTTTGTCCAACTTTGTGTAGGTTTATGTAGATTTGTTTTCATTAAAATACTCTCTGTAGTCCAGAACATTTTTCTTTCTGGCTTCGAAAAAATTTACTATAGGAATGATTACTATGAAGCGTAAAAGAAACATAATTATAAGTGCAAGCAGATTCATATGTACTTCGAAGCTCATATCGGTAAAAACATCACCACCTGCTTGAAGCACGGGATAGATATATACCAATACATTTCCACCCAGAGTGATTTTCGACATGCTTTCAGCATTGCTTCCGAATGGAATAATTTCCACTCCACTTTTGGCTATTAATTCAGATGCACAAAGTATGATGCCTACGATTAAATTTATAATTGAATATTTCAACCATTTATGTTTCTTTTTCATTTACTACTCCTCATTCATCAAGCTTATAGAAAATCTTATCTAAAATATTATAGTATCTATCATCCAATGGATATTTATCATTAAACTCATCCAGAAGGTGAGCTAACTGATTCTTATAGTTTTTCTCATTAACATGAACTTTAGAATTAAGATAAGTTACTATCTCATTAGCAATACCTATCCCTACATCTTTTTTCCTAGAAATGTATTTAATAAGACTGCGATGAAAAAGTCTCGAAATCTGATATGGCTTATCATTTCTCAAAGCTAATTCCATACAGATGGTTTCATTTCTGGTAAAGTTTAGCTCTTTTATATTTTCCAAATGAAAAAACTTATCATTTGTAACTTCAATCTTATCTATAATATCCAAATCAACTGCTACGCCATCTTTATATATGATAATAAGTATGCCGACCGGATTAATCGTATAAGATATATATACCGGCGTACCATATCCATTAATAAAGTCCGACAGTTTTGCGGCATCACAATAAATGCTGACATCCACATCAGATAATGATGTAGCATCTCCACGAAGAAACGATCCGCCTAACCATATGTGGCATTTATTCTTCTCAGCATATTCATTTATATATTCAATATATTTCAACTGATTATTCATGGTTAATTACAATACTCCAGGTTGCCTTATTATTGTCTTTGAGAGTTAATACTCTCTTTATATCAAAAGAAAGCAATCCGGCACCGGGCTTTTTCTTATCAAAAGATAGGTGATTTGATGCTTTAAATCAATTATATCATAATTTGTAATTATTTAAGATACATTTAAGGATCATCTAAAGACTTCCAATGTGTCATGAATTATATTGAATCTTACAAATACATATAATTCTTTTTATGGAAAGGATACTGAAAAAAATGAAAAGAAATAACAAATTAATATCATTATCACTCGCTGCACTTCTTTTGCTTTCAGGATGTGGAAACAACGAAACGGCCACGAACTCCTCCTCAAGTACAGAAGGAACAACTGAGGCTGATGTTTATTCAAACAGCACAGAAGAAGTTGTAAATTCAACATCTGCTGGCTCTCAACAGGAAGACTCTTATGATTATCCTGACAGCCTTAAGAGCGACCTGGAACCAACAGACTGGAGAGCTGGTACATCTAATTTATATTTTAAAGTTCCGGGAATATTCGATCATGAATGGAACGCCTCTCCTGCACCATTCCTTAAATATACCGATGAAAATGATAATATAAATTATTTTACTGAATATGCTTGTGATTGGGTGGATGATATTCCGGACTGGATGGATGCGGATCATATGGAGTATACACTGGACACCGTACCGGACTACTTAAAATACGATTTTGTCAATTCAATAGACAGTGCACCCGGAATTGATCCGGGAAAGCATTATTCTCCTTTCAACATGAAAAATACTGAATTTAATCTTGAAACAGAAGAAAACGCTCAGATCAAAGGAGAAAACTATATTAAATGGACTGGTACTGCTCACGCAGAAAACTCTGGTATGGATATCACAGTTTATTTTTCCTGTTATTTTTACTTGTTGGATGACAGCATGAACAGCAAATTCGATACAACTCCTGCATTTATAACCGTTATGACACAGGACTGCTCGGATACCGGAAAACAGCTGGTTAATGACGCTGCAGATTATGCAGTAACAAACAGTTTCAGGAAATGATGAAAATAAAAAGAGCCCACGGAAGTGGATTCATTTCCGTGAGCTGGCACAACTCATGTTTATTTGTTTTCTACATCATCTGAAACATTCTCTTCTTCAGCTGGTTCGTCCTCTCTGTGCTTACTGAATTTATTCTTAAACTTTTCTACGATAGTAATTCTTTGATTATCCATATATAACTTTCTCCATCTTCATTATTTTAGTCTCGCTCCAACATCACGATATATTCAGGTGTACCTTCTTCTAACTGTCTTTTCCCGTTAAGTTTAAAGCCATGCGCCTCGTAAAAACGAATGGCGCCTTCGTTCTTCTCCAGTGTCCATACGAACTTTGCATCAAACTTTTCTTTTGCAAATTCTACCAGCTTTGTACCTATGCCCTCTTTCCAGAAGAAGTAATCTACATATAATTCTGCAATCTCTCTTCCCTCCAGATGGATCATTCCCTTAACTATACCATCATCGTAAACCCAGATATTATCGAGGGCTTTGGAGTTACCATATTCTTCTACAAGCTTAACTACCTGCAACTCGTTAAAAGAGTATTCATCGTTATGAAAGATTGATCGATACTTTATTCTTTTTGTAAACACCAGAATCTCGGCAATTCTGGATATGTCTTTGGGTTCTGCTTTTCTTATCATGTTTCTGTATCCCTGTTTCATTAACTCGGAAGATAATCTTCTTAGTTGTAAAGATCTTAATTCATTTTATTCCTGATCATCCATACAAAGATATTACGCTCTTTTCATTACCATTCTGACTATTGTAACCGGTGTGCCGAGAGTCCATTCCTTTTTGCAGCCGTCAAACTCAAAACCGTATTTGTGATAAAAGTTTATGGCCCTCTCATTCTTTTCGAATACCCACACAAAAAATGTATTGTATTCGCTAAGCCTTGAAATTGCTTCATTCATCAATCTGTATCCTACTTTCCGGCCGTAATACTCCGAAAGGACATAGATCGCATCAACTTCTCCAGCGTCCGGCAGGTCTTCATCTCTCGACGGACTATATACTGCAAATCCTATAACTTTATCTTTATCCTTAGCTACAATAGTATTTTCCGGGAAATTCCTGGCACGTGCTGTTGTAGCCTCTATGGTCATCGTATCAAGATATCTGTCACATACAATGCCTCTGTAAGATTCCTTCCATGCAGTACAGTGAACATATCCCCTCCCGCACAATTCCTCATCGGTTTCAGCTGATTTTATGATTATTGAATCATTTATTTTTTCCATGTAATTATTATTCCCCATTCAAAAAACACGATCTTTCATCGGCTATAAAACTATAATAAAATTTTTCATAAATCGAAAACCTGGAATAGAATATTCTTTCATCCTTTGAATGTATTAAACCAAGCTCTTTCTTCAAATTCTTTTTTCTTCGGGTTTGAAGGCTCATTTTCAGCCACTCCCACTGGCAATATGCTTACAACTTCATAATCATCTGGCACCGAGAGAATCTTCGCTATTTTGTCACATATTCTGTCTTCATCTGTAATATGACCTTCATACCAGCAGCTTTGATATCCAAGTTCCACGATTGTCAGTAACATGTTCTCGATTGCAGCAGAGTAATCCTGAACAGAAAAACACCTGTCTCTATATGCATTTATTCTTTGAGTTAATACCACAATTATCGCAGGGGCCGTTTCACATACCGGAGGATCAATAACCCCGATAATCTTCTTTAATATATCTGGATCATCCACTGCAATAAAACTGGCGGTTTGTTTATTACATCCCGATGGAGCCGCTATCCCTGCTTCCATTATCTTCACTAAATCACCTTTTGAAACCGGTTTAGACAAATATCTTCCTCTATAGCTATGTCTTTTATATATTGCCTCTATTACATTCACTTACGTGATCCTCCATTTACTTCCGATTTAATTGCTATATCACGTACTTCCTCATGGTATGTGCCAGTAGCTCATCGTCTCCCATGGCAAGTATTTCTTCCTTATCAGCCCACTTATAGTCACAGGTCTCCCCTTCCTGGAGAATAATGCTTTCCTTGTCACAACTCGTGATGCATACAAATGCATAATATGCGCTATGTGTTTCATCCTTGACAAAACGTTCCTTTTCTTCGAGGGTATCAGCGATTATTCCCGTTTCTTCTCTCAGTTCACGTAATGCACCCTCAATTGCGGATTCCCCTTGCAATACCGAGCCACCCGCAGTTGCTTCCCAGTACAAAGGATAAGCCTTACCGGGGGAACGTCTCATCAGCAGGTATTGGCCATCGACATGACGCACAAGTATTAAGACCACCATGTGATAAATCCCCTTGGGTATGCTGCTCTCCTCTCCACGGATAAGTGTAATGCCTTCTATCTTCTTAAAATTTCTGTCATATGCATCCCAAAGTTCCATTTTCTTCTTCCTCTCAAAGTCAAAGTATAATTTCTGATTAAGTAGAACGATTCCTATATGCACTTACAGAAATCTAATCTGTGTATTATGCGTCAGTTTCTTCTTCCCAGCCTTTGCATACATCACACCAGCCTTGGGCTTTTGATGCTGATTCCAGCTCATCAAGTGTCAAAGCTACAGATGTAAATTGATCACCGGCCGCAGGATGAACTATCTCAAATCTTTTCATTGATACGTCAAGCCAGATTGGTATATCTTCTTTTACAGCGAATGGACATACTCCTCCGGGTTCATGCCCGATAAGTTCATTTACAATATCTCGTGTAACCATATGTGGCTTAGTGTGGAACTGGCCTTTAAACTTAGAGCTGTTAACCCTGCCATCGCCTGCCATTACAACAATCACCGGTTTACCATCCACAATAAAGGATAAAGTCTTTGCTATTTCTGCTTCTGAACAACCTATCTGCATAGCTGCATGCTCAACTGTATCAATAGTTTCTGCATGAACCGTAATATGCGATTCCAGCCCTTTTTCTTTTAAATACTCTCTTACCATTTCCGCTGACATTATAAATTCTATTCCTCCTCATAACACCTACTGATTTAATTGTATATCATACCAATATAAAAATGATCTAGTGATGTGCATTATTTATTGATACTACGGTAGATCTTCGTCAGTAGATTCCTGCCTGTATTTTTCCGCTTTACCGGTCACATCCCAGTAAAGAGGAATTCCATCAATATATTCATATACTATATCGCCCTCTTCCTCAATATATTCCCAAGAATCTTTCTTTATGATCGGTTCTGGATACTTCTCTGTTCCGTTCACTGATAAGTCTTCAAGTTTGGCATAAAATATCTCTATTCTGGTATCTACATCGGCATTAGTAAATTCCTCAGATTGTATGAGTGCCTTAAGAATGTCCTCAACATCTTTACGCCTATCTTCAAGCTCTGCTATTTCCTCTTCAGACATTTTGTCATAATCGTATACTACATAATCTTCTATATCCGGTCCGTAAACAGGTACAGGCATATTATCCTCAACGTTTACAGTTGTACTTTCAGTATCGGATTCCGTTCTTCTTTCAATATTTTCGGTTGTTCGTTCAGTTTCCGTCATCATTTCATTTGGCGGGCCATAAACTCCATCTGCAATATTCTGCTGTTCTGTAACTGTTGCGGGAATAGGTGCTCCGTATACATCAGGTTCTTCATTCCTACCACAGCCTGCTGCACCAAATAGTGTTGTTGCAGCAAGTCCTATTAAAGCAGCTTTCTTCTTATTAACCTTCATCGAATATCCTCCCCATAATCCAATGATCTTTATATATGAATCACTTAAATATTATAGAAGAATTATTGTAAAAGGTAAAGAATCGCCTCTTCAAGTACATAGTCAGTTTCAGGATTCTCGAACAACTTAACCGCCTCGTCCCGATCATAATCTATCATGTAATCCATCTTTATTCGAGTATGATAATCAGCACCTACATCTACATTTGGCAGTCCATTTTTGTCAGATTCAGGAATGATAGGAAATCTTATTGAATATTTACTGTCCGTAAGGACTACTGAGCCTCCGGTCGCTTGAGCTGCTCCCCATGTTGATGTACTGCCCATGATGATTACATTTTTACCATTAGCCAGATAGTAAGTCATTAGCTCACCGGCACTGCATGTTTCACCATTTACAAGAACAACAACCTTCATATCGCTGAATGGTCCCTGATCTTCTATAGGCTTTGCAGTAGATGCAACAATCACTTTTCCATCCTTATCATATTGCAATTCACATGGAATATCCCCATCTACAAATAGTGATGCGACTGTTCTGGACTCAAATCCATAACCACCGTTATTGTTTCTGATATCAAGGATGATACTGTCAACTCCTTCTTTTTTCATTGCCTCAATCCGTCTATACAGATCATCGTGTATTTCCTTTGAAAAGCTTGACAGTGTACATTTAGTATTGAACCACGGATCAGTTGAATACTCCTCGTCACTAATTCTGATATATCCAATATTTCCATTAATTATTCGATTAGAATAATTTCCGTCCTCGATCACATTTGTATCGAAAATGATATCGAGGGCTGCAGTTCTTCGATTAAAATAACTTCCGTCTGCGGTAAGTATTACAGTCTTTTCATCACCTTTATCATTTATATAAGTTACTTCAACCTCATCCCCACCTTGTCCTGCAAGAAATATAGGCTGTGCAATATGTATATTTTCCCAGGTTTTAAATTCATATGAAGCATCGAGACACAGCACCTTTTCTGTCGCCTCATCCACCGGTATACCATTCCATTTTGTAATAACTGTACCGTCATGAATTCCGTACTCTGTGCAAGCACTCTCCGGATCGACCAGAACAGCTATCACTTCACCTGTTGAACAGCGGAACATTGAGAGACCGTAGTCATTTCCGGCAAGCTGGGAGACAGCATTGTGACGTGTTGAAAAATCGCCGCGAACACCAACATGTCCATCGTGAAATTCATTTGTGAATTCATAGAGCAGCTGAATATACGCATTTTCGTCGCCGCTTTTCTCAATTTCTTGCATCCTTGGTATGTAATTCTCTCGAAGCATGTCATAATCAATCTGCTTCCAATCATTCAGTACATACTCCTGCTCCATATAATCTATTGCACAGCTGAAAGAATCAGTCCATCCAAGCTTCGAATAATTCCCAACGTTTGGCCTTAGAAGAACCGCCCATATCAGTACAATTTCAACTAAAAGAAGTACTGCTGAAGTCACACTTATTATCACACCATATGCAATAAATGATCTTTTAAGTAATACAGCAATTCCCCAGAGAGCTATAAATAACGATATAACACCGAATATTGTATATCTTTCGATCGTAAGCTCCTTATCTCCCTTATAATACACTTGAGACATATAGATTAAATAGACAACTAAAGGTATGAGCGTGAGCCCTGCCCAGATTTTCCTATGTTCTTTAATAAAATGATGCAGTATAAATAGAAGTGCTATAGCACTTGGTAAAAATATATACATAAACTGCATAGTTATATCCATCTCATAGATAAGACCATATAAAACCTTCATATTTCTCAGCTCCTTAATAATATCGATATAGATTACTTATAAAGTAAAAAAGTGACAGCAGAGAATAGTCTCTACTGTCACAAATACTATCATTCAATAATCCGGTAATCTTTGTCGATTTTTTAATTCTTTTTATAATTTATTAAAATATACTTAGAAAATGATATCCTTTTTATTCATCGATAACTAACCCGGAAGATCGGACATTTACAGCTAGTTCAACACGATTCTTAAAGCCTGTTTTCTGCATGAGGCTCTTTACATGAGTCCTTACGGTCCATCTGCTCATGTTCAGCATATCAGCAATCTCCTGATCTGTGTAACCATATACCACCTTCCGCAGTACATCCAGTTCTCTTGGCGTAAATTCATCGCTGGATGCATTTCCTATGGAAAGTACAGGCGTCTCTTCCGGATATACTATCTCTCCTGCGAGAACCTTCTCGATAACCTTCATAAGTGGCAGAGCTTCATATTCTTTGTACCACATTCCTTCTGCACCGGCTTCCTTGGCTTTTTCAATATATGAAACTTCCGGCATGCTTGTAACAAGTATTATCTTTATCCGAGGATGCTCTCTTTTAATCGTAGCAGCGGCTTCTATTCCGTTAAGACCTGCGGCCATTACAATATCCATTATTATCAGGTCGAGTTCTTTGCTCCTCGCAAAACTTACTGCTATCTCAGCATTTCCTATTGAATCAACTATCTGATAATCAGGATTCTCAGATAGACTTGTTTCAAGTGCTATCCTCTGCATCTTCTGATCATCAACTATAAGTACTCTATATGCCATTTCTATCCCCTCATTTCAATGGTGAGCACAAATCTTGGGCTGCTCTCTACATTCATCTGCCATCCCTGTGCTTCTACTTTCTTTCTAAGATTCTTTAGTCCACCCTTCTCCTCGATTATCTCGTCCGGACTATCGCCATCATTTGTTAATGTAACTGTAAAACTTCCATTGGTATTTACTGCCCTGACTTCAAGTGATTTTCCTTCGGCATGCTTAACCATGTTGCTGAGACATACTGTCATAGCCTGGATTACAACATTTCTCATCTCATAATCTTCAGGAAGTTCGCCATCGATATCTATTCTGAGCCCGAGAGCCTCCGCACTTCGGATAATATCGTCATAAGCGTCTTTAGCGAGAGACGGTACATTTTCCTCTACATAGGAAATGTTTCGCTCCCATATAGATAAGAATTCTCTTCTCGTTTCATCATCAGGATTCTCCATATAGGCTTTCGCGGTAAGGAGAGCACGTCCCCAATCGTCGTGCAGTCTTATCTTCGAATTGAGTATTTCCTTCTCAATATTGAGTGCGTCGATCTTCTCACCGAGAGCCTTAAGGCGTGTTCCACGGTATCTTAATCTTTCTTCCATCTCCTCGAGCTCGTCGATAAGTGCAAACTCTTCCGTCACATCAGCTGCCAGAACTTCATATAGTCTCATTCCATCGGTTTCAATAAATGTTCTTCTGAAACTTCTTACATTTCCGTCAGGGAGCTCATATATAGGATTATCGCCCTCTTTAATACAGGTTCCCAGCTCTGCTTGTCCTTCTGACAGGATACTCCATAGATTACGACCGTCTGTCAGACTCTGTCCGGTAAGACTTCTCCACACCTTTTCCATACTTAGATTATGAAGTTTAATTCTTCCGTCCTCAAAATAGCAGCATACACCTGTGACAAGTCTGTCCACTGATTCCTTGACCGAGTTAAGATCGATACGTCTTTTTCTGTTTCTTATGCCGACCACAAGCTGTACAAAGGTAAGAACCGTCATAATTCCCAGAGCCACTGCGATTCCGATAACATATTTCATTCCCATTGCAAGGAGGATTCCCTCTTCTGCAAAAATTGTAATAGAAAAACATATAACAACGGGAACTATCAGGAGACAGATCTCTGGATAGCCCTTCCTGCTTCTTACAGCCTCAAACAGTCTATAGACAAAACTAAGGAATAGAAATGATGCCCACAGGAAGAATATCCCTCTGAGGATCATCAGATTATATGGAATATTCACTTTTAAGACCGGCATTATCTGCATATTATATATGTTATCCCTTCATCCTTATCGAAGGACATTTCAAGTCCGTCTGTAAACTTACCCTTTAATGTTTCTATAAAATCATCGTCCACAAGTCTGTCTATCATTAACTTCATGGTTAGATCAGAAGAATTCGATACATTTACCATGACATTACATTTCATACTGATAAGTTCCGAGGAAACCACATGGAATATCTCATACATTCTTATCAGCATTTCTGCGGAGACTTTTCCCTTGCCGTCCATCATGACACTGCACTTAATACCTGCCAGTGACAGATAGTACATTGATTCTCGAAGGGAGTATTCCAACTCCTTCATATCTATCTCGGGAGAATTATGTGCCAAAATAGATAGGTTAGAACGCCTCTTTATAAATGCACCAAGTACGGCCGCTTGTCTGATAAGAGGAAGTTCATCGGAGCGATTCTGACGTATTTCTGTAAGAAGCTTTCTGAGGCTTCTAATCTCCGGATTCACAGAATCATACAATTCATCATATAGATTCCTGAGAGACTCTAGTTCTTCTCTCTTACTGCTCATCTCCTGCTCGAGTTCAAGCAGCTCGTTCTCATCAGCAAGCTCTTTTGTGACCTCAGTCAGGGACGCCTTTATCTCCTTTACAGATGAGATATCATCCTGCCAGACAACTTTACCGGCTCTGATATCCTGTTCGGTAACTCTCTTGTTATCCTTTTCTTCATTAGGAGTATAGTTTTTTGTGCTGTATATCATACTTCCGTTTCTGTCACTTATATATGCATCCAGCATCGACGCTTCGAATATCTTTCCGTAGTCTGAATTTGTCGGAATCAGCCCTATCTGGATACAGCTTTCCCAGAATGCAATATAGAGAAAAATATATATCTCCTGAAGATTATAGAGTTTTGAACCAAACAGCTTCGGAGCACCACCGCAGACAAAGTATACAGCGATAAGCAGAATTCCGAAGACCAGAATAAAAATAGGAATATATGCCATCCTTCTGCTTGTTGAAAGGCGACATCTGTGCATCAGGATAATAAATGCAGCTATAATAGATGTAAGTGAGAAAAGTACAATGATATAGTATCCCGGACCAAAGATATAGCTGAAGTTGTCCGGATTACTATCTTCAATTTTTAAAACAAAATTATGAAATGTATTTGTAACTACAACTGTACAAAGAATGATTCCCACTATCCAGAGTACCGTTAGCAGAAAACGGGTTTTCTCGCGGTTATATATTCCTACCATTAAGGCCGCGTTCAGTGATACAAGTGGGATAAATATTAAAGGAATGTAATTCATATATCTCAGCAGTTCATTTGGTCTCTCATACATTCCAAAATAATTCCATCTTGCCAGACGCAATATGAAAAGTAAAATAAGTGACAATATGCCGATCAGAAAACATCTTCGCATACTGTCATCTATAACCCTCTCCTTTATAGAGAGATACCATACAACAACAAATCCCATGTACGAAAATGAGATGATATCATGAGAACTACCCGGAATAAATGTGTTCAGGTAGTTATATAACATTATGATCATAAATGCCGCAATATAAAGCATTATTCTTTTTCTTTGAGTATTACTGATCATAATAAACCTCGAAATAGTGTTATAAATCTATTTTATAATAAAGAAATGTGACAGTCGAGCGGATAACCAATCTCAACTGTCACATTATAACATCATTTTGATTATTTAATTACTCGCTCTCGTACTTTTCTTTCTGTTTATTAAACTCATCTATAGCCTTATGATCTCCACAGGCATTTGCAGCATCTTCCAGAGAATCAAAGTGATCAGGTGCAAGCGAATGTACTGCCTTCATAGCGCATCCTCTGGCAAGCCAGTTTACATCCGGGTCTGCTATTACATCTGCCATTATTGCAGTAAATTCATCAGGATCGAAATATGTAGCATTTGCATACCAGTCATTGTCAGCTAATGCCTTTTCAGATACTGTATCGAAGGCTCCAATTCCATCCCATGCAGGAATATCCTGATTACGTGGAGTCTTTGAATAATAATCCATAGTAGCTCTGTAAGCTGCTTCACTGGTTTCCTTATGGAATGGGAAGTCAAGCCACATATATGAAAGACCTCTTATAGCCGATCCGTGAACCTTAGCCTGTGAAGGATCATTAAGAATCTCGACTATCGGCTCAACTACTGCATCATCATGAAGCTTTCCGGCATATTCTACTGCACATTTTCTGACATCTTCATTCTCATCATGCATCATTTCAATTATCTTTTCTACAGTTCCGTCTACGCCTTTGGACCATGTATTTCCGATGGCTATCGTTGTCTTCTTTCTGATCAGCGGATTCGGATGCTCTGTCATCTTATATATAAACTCAGCAACCTTGGGATCCTTAGCCATTTCATTTGACAGGCCTTCTACAGCCTTATATAAACAGTACTCATCAGTTTCTGTCTCAAGAGCTTTAACAAGTGCATCCACATTCTTGTCTGATGCACCAAAGAAGCCTGATACTCCACCGTAACCCACACCTCTTACCTGAGGATATTCACTGGTTACAAGTCTGTCCATGATACGATGAATGCTTCCACCCTTACACTGCTTCAGTGCTTCATAAGTTATGCTGTTAAAATACGGCATTTCCAGCTTATCATAATCAATATCAACGAACCTGTATGTATCAAGTAACCAATAATACTCATCATCCGTAAGAGCCTGCGTATCCTGGATATTCGCCATTGCAAGAAGATCTTCCGCAGTCATAGAATCATACTTCTCTTTTGTAAGCTCTCCTGAATCAGCTGTTGCAGTTTCCTCAGTTACTGCTTCAGTCGCCGCTTCGGTAGCTGTCTCTGTCACTGCCTCTGTTGCTGTTTCGGTCACAGCCTCTGTTGCAGCTTCAGTTGCTGCTGCCGTTGTTGACGCTGCTGTCGTAGCTTCGGTACTATCACCGCATGCCGAAAGTGATGCAGCCATTGCGATAACTAATACCCCTGTTAAAAGTCTTTTTTTCATACTCAATCCCTCCGATATAGAATAGATATTACATAAATTATTACTTTACGGAGATTCTATCATATCTATCGAAGGTCCACATCGCCACAAATAGCGATTTTGAATGAATATAAGCAATCCCCCACCTCTAAGTCTATAAGATGTAGGCGGGGGATGCATGATAAAACGATTCTGTAAAACAAAGAATCTAGCGAAGTTTGTAACCGCAGTTTGAACAGAAGTTTGTTCCTGTTGTTTTGGTACCGCAGTTAGGACAGTAATTTGGATAAACGTCTTTTATAGGATTTTCCATTGCCGGTACAATACCACCGGAATTGCCGAGCATTTCCATAGCTTTCTGTTGCTCTTCTGCCATTTTCATGGAGATATCGTTCGAAGACATTCCTTCAATTATTTTCGTCTGTTCCAAATTTTTCAAAACAGCCATGCTGGCTTCATCAGGAACAATTGAATTGATATTTAAACTATGCACTTCAAATCTCTGCTCTGTCAATTTCTGAATGCAGGCTTCATTAATAGCCGGGATCTCATTTGCATAATTATCATATGATAAATCTGGTTTACTCTGAAGATAATTAATAACAGTCATCTGAATTACCTGCTTGGCAATCTTAACAGTGCTATCGTTCATATCCCAAACTGTATGAGATACATCTGCCTGACCACTTGCAATATAAAATAGATGAAGATTGTTCTTGTCAAAAATCGGAATACGCTCTGAAAAATCGATTACTAATGAATTCATATATGTTCCCCCTTTTATTAATATGTATCGTTTCATTATGTCATTTAAAACGATCGTTTTAAATATTTAGATAAAATTTTTATAAATTATTAGTTATTTCGTTATCAAAAAATGTTTTAAGTGCATCATACATCTGATCCAAATGCTTTGTGAAGCAATGATCATCTCCCTTTATCGGAATTAATTTAGCATTATTATATAGCCTCTCGGCCTTTTCTGCATATGAAAAAGGAACTACATCGTCAGCATCGCCGTGAATGATCAGAACAGGACCTTTATATCTTGCAATCTCATCTTCAACATGAATAGTCTGAGCAACACGGACATAATCTCCGGAAAGCTCTATATCGCCATTGGTCAGTACATCGGGGATATGATCCGGATCAAATGGAATGCCGAGTATATTTCCCTCTCTAGATATTTCCGGTATCATCCATGCCGGAGATAATGGGATTATAGATTTAAAATCGTCAGGACACATTCCGCCGATAAGCATCGTAAGGAGGCCTCCCTGGGAATGCCCTGCAAGATATAAGTCGGTTACAAAATCAAGGGATTTTGCATATTTAACTACAGAAAGTGCGTTTGTAACCCATTTATAAAGGGTATGATTTTTGAATTCTCCGTCACTTTTACCGTGTCCGTACATTTCAACTCTTAATACTGAAACACCGGCTTCATTAATTGCCTTCTGAGCTGCAATTATATGGTCTTCTTCCATATGCCCCGTAAAACCGTGAATTAAAATGCATAGAGGTCCTTTATCTGCTCCCTCCGGTCTGTCAAGCTTTGCATGAAGCTTTATTCCGTCACTGTCAATATAAAACTCTTTCATTGTGTCTCCTTTATATATATTTATTGCATTATCAATCCTTATCGAAAATCGGCATTCCGAGAAGCTTCCTTACTGACTTTATATTAGAAAATATAACAGTAAATGTTATTATCCATATAAACTTTAGTATGATAACGATCGGCAGGTAATAATTCTGATTTGAGCCATCTGGAAAAATCTTATCCAGTAAAGTCATCCATTTAAATGTATTTAGTTCTATAATATGTGCTATAAGAAAGATGAGGCTGTTTTTTCCTAAAAATGAAAGCGGTACAGCTAATATTTTAATCTTACTTTCAATCAGCCTGGAAAGAAGTATAATGAAAAGACATCCACCCAGACTTCCTATAATATCAATGAATCCTCTTCCTATATCGCAGTGTACAAGCCAGAAGCTTTGAAAATCTCTGATAAAAGACAGCCAGACAATTATCAAAAGAACAGATCCGAATATTGCTGCTTCTTTGGAAATGTAGGAAATAAACTGTTTGTTTTCTTTAATCAGATATCCTATATAAATGAAAAGCAGTGCTGTGCAGCCTGCCTGGATACTGAGCGGAAACCAAAAAAACTTATCTCTTGTGAAAATACCCAGATAGAAAATAATAAATACAGCTGCTACCCTTAACCATTTGTTTATTTTTGATATGCTTTTCAGCATGATCAGCGCCCAAAAAGTCGCCAGAAGAAACCATATTGCTCCAATGCCCTGAATCTGAAACGGTTCCTTATATGAATCGCCTGCTCCATATATAGAAGCACTCGACCATGTCTTTAAAACTTCAGCAAAGCCTTCACCTTTCTGAAATATAAGATTCATCATTAACGCGGAAAGAATTACACATACACATGCAATTATGTAAGGAACGATCAGAGTTCTCACTTTTTTCTTAACAAAATGGGACATCTTATCATTCGTATTAATGAAAAACCCGGATATTATAAAGAATATAGGAAGATGATAAGTAAAGACGACTCTGTTAATATTATTGAGTCTTAAATGACCGAGCACTATGGAGATCATTGCTATTCCACGTGCTATATCCAGATATACAAGTCTATTCTTCTTTTCCATATGGATTATCTGCTTCCTATAGATTTCAATTATTGCCGAATACATTACACAGAATGCTTTATGTATAAATTATCCGAAGTTTATATATTACTGCCCAGCCATATTCTGCTGACAAGATCAACTAGGAATAGAACCGCAATTATAATAAATATAATATTATGAATCTTAGATTCTCTTATCTTATCCTGAAGCTTTATAAGCATCGGATGTATGCCGCATATAGCTGCACAGATCATAACACCAAACATCAAACTCGGTACAAGTGCAATCCTGCCATCAAAATTCAGAAAATAGCCTGTATAATCCCACATCTGATTACCGCCGGCTGCATCTATTAAATAGCTTGCTGTAAGTTCAGCGATGGTTGCGATCAATGTACCGACCAGAAAGACAGGTACAAATTTTTTGATTTTTAGAAGTTTGAATATTCCGAATATAATAAAGAATCCAATTCCATATATCGGAAGCCAGGGACCAAAGAGGAATCCTCTGTTTATAAAACCTCTATGATGATATATCATACAACACCAAACTGATTCATAAACCCATCCGATAAAACAATAGATCAGAAAGTATTCAGCATAATCTCTGAAGATATCCCAGAACTTTGATTTCATTTATGATTCTCCTGAACTAAGTTAAACTCTTTTGATAATTAAATAATACAAATTAAATCCTTCTCATTATATCAGAAACAATTACTATTTTCGATGACAATATAAAAAGCCGATACAGCTAATGCTGTACCGGCTGATTATATAATAAAATGCTTTGATCATAGATCAGACAGATGATTGATAATTATTTATCATCTCTATTCTTTCTGCGCTTATATACTCCGAATGCTACAATGTAGATCATTGCTATAAGCATGAAGATTATAGCGATAACTCCCATGAAACTATCACCTGTTTTTGCAGAAGTATCCTTTTTAACAGTCTGTGACGGTGTTTTAGGATCTGTAATAGTTACAGTTGTTGTATCTGTCTTTGTTTCTGTTGTATCTGTTACTGTAGTTGATGAGCCTGATGTCTGTGTAGTTTCTTCAGTCTTCGGCTGTTCGGTCGTTGTTTCCTCAGTCTTCGGCTTCTCAGTCTTCGGTTCTTCAGTTGTAGTCTCCTCAGTTGTTGTCTCTTCAGTAGTCTTCTTTTCATAAACATCAAAGATTTCAACTGTAGAAGTCTTATCCTTATCTACATTTACACCTGTTATGTTGCTTCCCTCAGACGCTGTTCCACCGTTAACCTTATGAGTAACAGTTACTGTAAGTCCTGAAATATCGTAAAGGGTTTCAGTAACACTATATGTCTTAAGTACATCAAGATTTTCAATAACTGCTTCGAATGTTCCATCCTGATTTTCTGTAAACTTAGTTGTATCACCGAGTTTACCTTCCCAAACAGTCTTATTATCTTCATCAGTTACTGTAAATGTAAGATTTTCCTTATCATGCTCTGTTATAGGACCTGAAATAGTTTTAATAATCTTAATAGAACCTACATCCTGTACATAAACGTCCTTGATTGCAACATTGGTAGTTTCATTTCCCTTAACATTGAAGGATTCGGTAGAAGCTCCATTCTTCTCTTCAGCACCGTTAATGCTGTATGTTACGGTTTCTGTAAGACCGGTAACATCATAGAGAGTCTCTGTTACCTTATAAGTTCTGTCAATATCAAGGTTAGAAATCAGAACTGACTGATATGATCCGTCTCTTTGTAATTCAAACTTTGATGTATCACCGAGTCTGCCTTCCCAGACAGTCTTATTATTATCATCAGTTACGGTAAATGTAAGATTTTCTTTATCGTTTTCCGTAATAGGACCGGTGATAGTCTTTGTAATTCTGATAGCTCCAACCTGCTTTGCATAAGTATTATTTAAAGAAACTAATGCAGGATTTTTTGCGTTATTGTTTCCTGTAACCGATACATCAGCTGATGTCTCAGTAGTAAGATTAAGGAAATTATACTTATTTATTGATGTTGATAATTCGGAAACTCTATAAGTTCCAAGCTCAAGATCATCAATCTGCTTATAACCGTCAGCCTTAATGTCAGCATACTTAAAAGTTGCAATCGGACTGCCCGTTACAGATCCTCTGCTGTCAAGCTTATAAACATTAAATATTATATTATCCGCAAGTGAATTATCTTCGAGACCGGATAAATTCTTTGTGAATCTGAGTGATCCTAACTTCTTGGTATTTACTACCTTAAGAAGTGACTTATTATTATTGTCAACTTCAACCTTTGCATTTACAGCATTACCCGGTGTCAGTTCAATCTCTCCGGCTGTGTTTACGATAAATGTTACAGCATCATTTCCAAGTCCTTCATAGTTCTCAGGTGCATCTGTTTCCTTTAAACTATAAGTATTACCCGGAATAACATCAATCCTTGAAGCTGTAGTACCTGATATCCAAGTAACAACATTTCCGTCATTATCACTTATTACAAGTGTTGCACCTGAAAGTGCATTACCATTTTCATCAACTTTAAGTATCTGAATAGTCTTTGGTTGAAGCTTGTTACTGATATATAAATCATAACTTGAACGGTCTGCATCAATCTGATTAAGTGTATATGTCCTACCGTTATATGTAACTGTATCATTAAGAGTAACCTTCGAATCCTTGAAAGCATAGAATCTTAATGTGCTGTCTTTAGTATAATTCTCAGGAGCTTTTGTCTCTTCGAGCATGTATATTACACCCTTATCAAGGCCTTTAAAGGCTGCAAGTCCGAGCTCTGTATTATCAACGCTTATACCGTTACCGGTAGTCTTTGTATATACAGTATCTGTTGCAGTTAATGTTGAAAGTCCGCTCATCTTGGTAAGTTTAAATTCTGCTCCACCGAGAAGTGCAGTTAAGTCTCCGTCTTTATATTTATAAACATTTAAAGTAGCCGGATTCTTATCGGATACTGATGTACCTGCATAAGAGAAAACATCTTCTTTGAATTTAACTCCATTAGTAACTGTATGTCCGCCCGGATGATCGGCATAAAGCTTAACATTATTCCAGCTATTTTCATATGTAAGCTTATCCGGTCCGGGATCAAGATTTACACGACATGTATAATGAATTACATATCTTGTCTTATCCTGTAATCTAAAAGTCATCTTTCTGGATGCTATATCATATGTAAATATGCTTGAATCAGCTAAAACACCATTAATTTCAACAGAATCAATAAGAAGATCATATACATCACTCATTTCATCTTCGAGGATGATCTCATCTGTCTCTTCATCCATATCTGTAGCTGCATTATTAACATTTATTACGAAATAAGCATTTGGAGCTGTAAGAGCTGTATAAGTAACACCTTTTTCAAGCTCATTAGCAAGTAAATAAGACTCATCTGCAGATACATCCATGATCTTATTATCATCGTAGTAAATCTCTGCTTTATTTGTGTATGTATGTTTTCCCGGTGCTTGCTTAGTTACCTTTGTATTATACTGAATATACATAATCTTTTCAGGAGTCTTAAGAGTTTCAATCAGATCTGCAGAAAATCTGAAAACTACTTTAGTTGTTCCGTCAGCCTGAGCTTCTTTACTTTCGATAGAAATCATTCCCGGAACAACAGCTCCTGAATCGTAATCTCTGCATACTACAGTATCATCAATAAGCGCAAGATTTTCAGGAATATAATCAACTACATATCCGGTTCTGTAATCAGTACCGGCAATATTCTTAAGTATTACCTGCCAAGCAAGAATACCTAATGTAAGATTATGGTTAGGTCTGGATGCCCATTTATCGATTGCTCCTGTGATAGTACCTACGGCACCCCAAGATCTGATATCATCACCGTCCGGAGCTTTCTGGCATTGATCACTCTTAACAGTTGCTTTATTTGAAACCTTGCCGGGATATCCGGTTGATGGATATAATCTATCCGGATCGTTCTTTGCTATAAAAGCATTTGCGGTATCCATACTATACATATCTCTATCAATCAAAACAAGATATGTTACCCAGATTTCTTCACCGTCAGCCATTGCCGGAATTTCGGCATCGATATGATCAGATTTTAACTGATAGTCTAATGATACAAATGTAGATGTATCAATAGGTTTGCTAAAGTTTGAATCAGAGTAAAATTCAGGTGCGGTTAAAAGAGTCATACCCGGCCACATCTTATCTCTGAATACTATATTATCGTTAGGACCGGTTGATTTGATCTGTATTTTTGTTCTGTATACATGTGTCTTATCAACATCATCAAGTCCGAGACTTGTCGGAACATCTGAAGGTGATAATCTAAATATACCCTTTACAATTTCAAGTTTACTTGGAGATTCTTTTGGAATTAAATGAAATGTAATATCATCAATATCCGGAAATTCATAGGTGATATTTTTATCTGTTTTTCCACCGTTCTCATCATTATTGATGTAACTTTTCATTGTTAAAGATCCATGTCTGTTTTCATCTTTTATACGAAAACTTTCATCTGTATATTCGATGGATACCATATTATTTGATATGGTGTATTTACCTACAGCAACGCCTTCATTATTTACAAGATTATCTGTAACATCTGAAAAAAGGATTCCGGTAGGTAATTGATATGTATATACCTGTCCTGCAGGGATAATTAATTCATTTGGAAAGCTCCAAGCCAGTGTAACATGAAGCTCATCGCCGTATACTATCTCTGGTGGATTATCTGTATCAGCCCAAGGATACACTTTGGCCGAATGATTTGTCTCATCTTTAATTGATGAAATACTAAGATCGCTGGCAACTGAAGCAAGCTTTTTGCTTTCCGGAATTTCGGTATCATCAGCCATTGTCTTATCGTCTTTTACGATAACAGGTTTGATTTCTTCATCACTCTTTAAAGCATTTTCATTTTTAGCAGCTTCATCTTTTTTGCCTTCATTCTCTGCATTTTCGGCATCCTTTGATACATCATCTGTATCTTGAGCTATTGTCGATGTTTCATCAGTAACAACCGATGATTCAGTAGTATCGTTCGTTGAATCATCTGTCACAATCTCATCTTCTTTTGATACATTTTCCGAAACATCCTGAGTATCCTCATCGTCAGATACAACGTCAGTTTCTTCAGTTGATTTTTCGGCATCAGTCTGAGTCTGAATTCCTTCATCTGCCCTTACCTTGAATGTCAAGTTTCCCGGGTAGTAAAGAGAAAAGACCATCGCCAGTATCAAAATGACACTAAAAAACTTTGAAGCTCCCTTCATCTTCATAAAAAACCACTCTCCTTATTTATTTATAGATTTAATAGTGTGCTGTAAATTAATTTTCCTTTTTTAACGGTGTAATTTTAACACTTAATAAAAAATAAGTATATGTAAAAACTCAACAATTTATATAGACAAATATCACAATTTGTATGGCACGTTTAAACAACTACTACATTTCGTTCACATATATGTCACACTAATGATAAATATATGTTTTTACTTATATTTTTCTGATAAATAAATAGCATCAATTCCAATATTAAAAAATCAGAATTGATGCTTAATGATTTTAGATATGAATCAAAAATAGTTGAATATTTCAAATACCGGCTGATGACTTTAGAAAATAATATCAGTCGATTACATAAACACTTTTTCTCGGTTCTATTCCTGATTTTGATTTTACCTTGGTATCTGATGGAATGCAGAATGCGGGCCTTACACCACCCTCTTTGTTACCATCGATACTTGTTACTCCGCCGATACTGATCGATCCGTCTTTTGAAACACTGAATACTGAACTATTCCCCTGAAGTGCAGGCGATCTTGTATAGTATGAATGTTCCAATTCATCAAGTCCGTAAGCAATACGCGATTCCTTATCTTTAAAGAGTTCAAGCTCAATGCCTTCCTTGATCGCATAATTTTCCGGATCACCACCAAACTCATACATTGATAAAAGAAATATATTTCTGTTAATTTTCGCTGTCTGGGTTATGTGCTGTTCAATAGTGTTTGATGTAGCAATCTCCAGATTGCTGCTAACTATAATTTTTTTGATAGATTCATCATAGCTATCATATACTGTAGTTTCGAGATAATTATCAATCTGACTTCCGGAATAAAGTGAAGGACATTCCTGACCCTTTTTACTGAATGCACAATTATAATCTACATTTTTCCTGAGTAATAATGTTGATCCATTATAATCATCCGTAACTACTATATAAGGAGTATATGTTCCGTTTTCTTTGATATATACTTCATTTTTTGATCCGGCCTTATTATACGCAAGATCAGATACGGTTGATGCTGACCCTGCCGAATTTCCACAGGCAGTCAATAGAAGTAAAGATAAGATTAACCATATAAAATACTTTTTCCTCATAATCCCCTATTAAATCCTTTCCCTTACTTTTGAATTGATCTCATTATAAAGATCAGTTATGATTGACTGAATTTCAGAAAGTCCGTCAGCTATATTAACAAGTTTCTTTACACTCTTATCTCTGGTTGATATTTCTATCTGCGCATTGGCAATATTCTTTGGACCAACTGTTACTCTTACAGGAACCCCAAGAAGATCAGCATCAGCAAACATTACTCCGGCTTGTACACTTCTGTCATCATATATAACTTCTATTCCATCTCTTTGAAGCTCTTCATATAGCGAATCCGAAGCTTCCTTACATAATTCATTATCAGCTCTCATACAGCATAAATGTACCTGCCACGGAGCGATTGTAATAGGCCAGATCGGACCGTAATCATCATGTTTTGCCTCTATAACACTTGCTGCAAGTCTTCCTACTCCTATTCCATAGCATCCCATGATCGGTGTTTTAACGCTGCCGTCAACATCAGTATATGTCATTCCCATAGATTTGGAATATTTGGTTCCGAGCTGGAAAATATTTCCAACCTCTATTCCTCTCTTAATATTTATAGTCTTCTTACCACAACATGGACAGATATCACCTGTTCGGATCTTGGATACATCAACATATGTAACATCACCTATATCTCTCTTAATATTTAGACCTGTATAGTGATAGTCGATTTCATTTGCTCCACAGCATAAATTTTCAATTCCTTCAAGTGTTTTATCATAGATGATCTGGCATTTTGCTTCCTGTTTATATGGTCCGCAGAATCCGGCGCACAATCCGCATTCCGGAGTTATAACAGCTGCATGTACCTTCTCACCGAGAAGATTTGTAAGCTTGGTTTCATTTACCTCATAGTCTCCTCTTAAGAAAACAACAACATATTCATCAGTCAGATTTTTCTGATACATAACAGCCTTACATGACTCTTCAACCTTACTTCCCAGGAATGAGCAGACTTCTTCGATAGTTTTACAATCAGGAGTATTAACCTTCTTTAATTCACCAGCCGGAGAACATCCGCTATTATCAACAGTAGTATCGGCGGCTTCCATATTTGCACTGTAACCGCATTCATCACATATTACTATTGAATCTTCACCCGCATCAACAAGAAGCATATATTCATGTGATACACTTCCTCCGATCATTCCGGAATCCGACTTAACTGAAATAACTTCCGGAATACCTGCTCTTTCAAATATTCTGAAGTATGAATTAGCCATTACATTATAATACTTTTCAAGATCTTCCTGTGATGTATGGAAAGAATATGCATCTTTCATAGTAAATTCTCTCACGCGGATAAGACCTGCTCTCGGACGTGCTTCATCTCTGAATTTAGTCTGAATCTGATAGATTGAGAAAGGATACTTTGCATAAGAATTCCCCCACTCTCTGACCATTTGTACAGCAGCCTCTTCATGAGTCATCCCCAGAACCATAGGAGAACCGGATCTGTCTTTAAATCTTAACAGCTCGTCTCCGACACTTTCATATCTTCCCGATTCTTCCCAAAGAGAGCCCGGAAGTACTACAGGGAAAAGAACTTCCTGAGAATCTGCAGCATCCATTTCCTCTCTGATGATGTTTTCGATTTTAGCTGTAACTCTTTTCATCGGTGGATATAATGAATATATTCCGTTTGATACATATTTTATATATCCGCCTCTTACAGAAAATGCATGCGAATCGATCACACAGTCAGACGGACGTTCTTTAAATCTTTCACCAACCATATTTGACAGCTTCATTTCTATACCTCTTGTTCTTTAAAAATTTGATTATAAATATATAAATAAAAATTATAACTTCTTTATTTGTATACAGATATAATTGCCTATTGATCATTCGGGCATAAACTCCAATACTTCAAAATCATCATTTTCTGTATCACTGTTATCCTTATTG
Organism: uncultured Lachnospiraceae bacterium; assembly: GCA_946405625.1. Taxonomy (GTDB): domain Bacteria; phylum Bacillota; class Clostridia; order Lachnospirales; family Lachnospiraceae; genus Eubacterium_Q. The sequence continues at coordinate 26,722 of CAMJHQ010000003.1, forward strand.
AATTTATTGATGATCTCTACAAGATCGGAATACAGTTTCATTACTTTATCATGATTTTTATTTATTATATCAGTATCTTCTGTTTTTGCTGCATCCTCTAATTCGGCAGCCATTTCAAAAAGCTCCATCGCACCGATTGTTTTTGCGGTACTCTTAAGCGAATGTACATATATACCGTAATTCTTCCAATCTGTATTTTTATAACTGTTTTCAATATTGACTGACTTTGTTTGTGCCTCAGTTGCAAATGCGTCAAGTATTGAAATATATATATCAGGATCATCGCCACAATATTTGAGACCGGAATCCGTATCAATTCCCATACTGCGAAGCTCATGAATAAGTGTATCATCTGATTCTGCTATTTCAGCTTTATCATCAGTCTCATTACTATCTGGCCTTTTTACAAGCTCTATCTTATCAGCCGGAAGATATTGTATTAACATTTTTTCAAGTTCTGTTCCATCAACTGGTTTAGTCAGATAATCATTAAATCCTATATTGAGATATTTTTCCTTTGCACCACGAACGACATCCGCTGTCAGACAGATAATCGGAGTTTCGTGGTTATATTTACTTTCAAGAGATCTAATTTCACACATTGCCTCAGTTCCGTCCATTTCGGGCATACGCTGATCCATGAGAATAATATCATATGAATTCTTATCAGCAAGTGCAATAGAATCAGGTCCGTTTAAAGCAGTATCAATCTGAATTCTGGTCTTTTTAAGCAAGTTTTTAACAACAAGAATGTTCATTTCAGTATCATCAACTACAAGGATACGTGCTTTATCAGCATAGAAAGATTCTTTATAACCATACTCTTCATTTTCATTATGAAGATTAGCGTTGTAATCACCTATAGGCTGATCATTTTCGATTTTCTGCCATAGATAGAATGAAAATGTACTTCCCTTACCATATTCACTGTCAACTTTAAGTTCACTGTCCATAAGAGCCAGAAGTTTGACCGTAATATTCATCCCGAGTCCGGTTCCTTCAATATTACGATTCTTAACAACGTCAAGTCTTTCAAAGGATTCGAAAAGCTTCTTCATATCTTCTTGTCTGATACCTATTCCGGTATCCCTGACCTCAAAGAAAAGCTTTATTTCTTCTCCGTCGTCAGATTGTCTTTTTTCTTTTCCTTCTATATTAAGAATAACCGAACCTTCTTCTGTATATTTAACAGCATTAGTCAGGAGGTTCATTATAATCTGATTTATTCTTGTATCATCACCATATAATTCAGACGGAATATTCTTATCTATATTAAAAATCAGTTCAAGTCCTTTAGCTTTAGCTCTTTCATATATGGAATTTCTAAGATATCCGATCTGTTTACTGACATTATATGTAACAGGTACGATATCCATCTTGCCATCTTCAATCTTTGAGAAGTCAAGGATTCCGTTTATCAGTTGAAGCAGATTATGACCTGACTGCTTAATATTCTTTGAGTAATCTCTTATTTCCGGATTATCTGATTCTCTAAGGATCATTTCATTCATGCCGATAATGGCATTAATAGGTGTTCTTATTTCGTGAGACATATCTGCAAGAAAACGGCTTTTTGCCGCATTTGCTTCATCTGCGGCAAGCTTTTCAAGCTTAAGTACCCGCTGCCTGTAGTCCTGCTCCTGTTTACTGAGTTTATCAAGTACGCGTGCAAGAAAAACAGCTGCCAGGGTTCCGATAACAATGGAAATGATGGTTGCAATAACAAAACCTATCATCATTGAAATTACGCCTTCTGACAGTTTGTCTCTGTCTGTTGCAATACATACATACCAACCGGTATTTATCATCCTGGCAGATACAATACCTCTGGTTATATTATCATAATCGGTAATATATACCATCTCATCTGTATGGTTTATTATCGCATCAACGAGTGGTTTATATGGTGAATTTTCAAAGCTTAATAAATGATGAGGTTTATCTTCATATTTATATTTCTCATAAGGATGTACCAAAACCCGCATATTTTGGTCAAGAAGAAAGGCATAGCTGTCTGCTTCAATATTTGCATCACTTATCAATGAAACCAGTACATCTACGAAAATATCAGCCGCAAGCACTCCTAGAAGTTCACCATCTCTGTATACGGCTTTTGATATTGTTATAATAGTTTTCCGGGTATCTGAATCAAGATATGGTGTTGAATAAAAAAGCGTTCCTGTAAGCGCCGATGTAGTATACCATTCTCTCTCATGTACAAAATCCACAGATCCGTCAGCTATAAAATCCGATGCACATACCATTGTATTATCCGGATATGTAAAATATACATCATATATGTATCCATTCTTGTTTAGCAGCTCATTACTATGTTTAAGATACGCATGAAAGGCATCATAACCTTGATCGGAAATGTTATTTACCGCTATTTCTGCAGCCATTGTATCGATAATAGTTGCATTGTTACTTATCCATGAGGAAAGCTCCAGAGCATATTTTTCTGCGGCAACATCATAGTTATCTTCCATTTGATCTATCAGACTTCTTTTGGCTCGCTGATAACTGATAAAAGATAAAAGTACTGAACTACCAAGCATTGCCAGAATTATCAGAATTGTCATTTTAGTTCTGAAACTCTTCATTCGAATTCCCTCCGGAATGTATCTTCACATCCGATACTGAATACTGTTCCAATAAAGCAAAAGAAAACCTTAAATATTTTGATCTATTGCAAGAGCAAACTGATCAGCACAAGAAGTACTCTTCATTCCGCACTTGTTTCCTCTAAGGATATCAGCCATTTCAGAAGCTTCCTTCCCCTCAACAAGCAGGCCTATGGCTTTAAGATTACCGTTGCATCCACCTGTGAATCTTACATTATGAAGCTTCTTATCATCATCTATATCAAAATCAATTTTCATTGCACATATACCTTTAGGGTTAAATGTTACGTGTTTCATAATTATAAACTCCTTCCGATCAGATCAGAGTCACGTTGAAAACTGATATTTCAGTTCAAGTGGATTTATACCTCACTCTGATCATGATATTATAAAAAATATAGCTGTCTGAAAATCAAACAGCTATATTTTACCATATTTCCGTATTATTAACATTATAAATTAAGTTTCATGATATAAAGTCCGAAATATAAGATAATCTCATCAGGATTCACTATCAACGCTGCTGATAACAACCTTTCCGTCTATAACTTCAACCTTCACTCTTGAAGAATTAAGACCTGTCTGTTCTCTGATCTCATCTGAAAGCTTAAGTCGTCCGGCTTTATCAAGCACCGAGAATTCCTCATGTGTTTCAGGCATATCGAAGAAGTCACTGCTGAGATTTGAAATGTTTTCTCTATACTTCTCCTTCATAATCTTTTCTGTTGTTACACGTCCATCTGAGATCATAACAACTCGATCAACCTTATTTGCAAGGCTTACATCATGCGTTACTATGATAACTGTTATACCTTTTTCTCTATTAAGCTTCCTGAAAAGATTCTGGATCATTTCAGATGTTTTTGAATCAACTGCTCCTGTAGGCTCATCAGCAAGGAGAATCTGTGGATCCCTTATCAGTGCAGTTGCGATTGCAACTCTCTGCTGTTCTCCACCTGACATCTCACGAGGATATGAATTGGCTTTATCTTTTAAACCTACTTCTTCAAGAAGCTGTAGAGCTTTCTTTCTTTTTTCGGCCTTTGACATCTTTTTTTCATAATACAGCTGGGATTCAACATTCTCGACAGCTGTCATATACGCAAAAAGATTCTGTGAAGACTTCTGCCATATAAATCCAATCTGGCGTTTTCTTAATTCCTCAAGCTGTTTATCAGTCATATGAGACAGATCTTCTCCGTCAATGATTATCTTACCGGCAGAAGGATGTTCCAATGCACCGATTATATTAAGAAGAGTTGATTTTCCGCTTCCTGACTTGCCGATTATAGCTATCAACTCGCCTTTTTCAATCTCAAGCTCTAATCCCTGAAGAGCCATAACCTCGACATCGCTGGTTTTATACAGCTTTACAAGTCCATCACATTGAATGATATACTTGGATGAAGCAGTTTGATCACCGTCTGATTGCTCACCATCTGTAAGCTCACCATCAGATTGTCTGCTTTCTAATTGGTTAATATCAGATTGAATATTAACGGTCTGTATGTTGTCTTCTGATGCATCATCAGTTAAATCATTATATGCATCAGACACTTCAGACTGTCTCGTTATGAGTTCGGATGATTCATTTTGAACTGTTTTTTTATTTTTGATATTTTTTTCAGTTTTCTTCTTTCCAAATTTCATATTATTCTTCCTGATCGTTAACTACAGCACTTGTAATTCTTCCATCACTCATTTCATATACAACATCGCCCATCTGCATAAGTCCGGGATCATGAGTAGTCATAACGATTGACAGCCCCTCTTTCTCTATCAGGTTCTTGAACAATGTGACTACCTTAATACCGTTTGCTGTATCAAGAGCTCCTGTCGGCTCATCAGCAAAAAGAACATCCGGCTTTGGAGCTATTGCTCTTGCAATTGCAACTCGCTGCTGCTCACCACCTGACATTTCATCGGGCGTATGCTTCATTCTTTCCTCTATACCGACAAGCCTCATGGATTCAATGATCCTCTCGTTTCTGTCACCTTCAAAATCGGCCAGTCTGAGAGCAAAATCAACATTTTCATAAGCACTCATTATCGGAAAAAGCGCTACGGACTGAAATACAAAGCCCATATGAAGCCTGCGGAAATCTTCCATCTGTATTTCCGAAAGATCCGAAAAAAGTGTATCTCCCATAGAAACAGTTCCGCTCGTAGGTTTATCAAGTCCGCTAAGCATATTAAGCAATGTTGTTTTACCGGATCCGCTTCGGCCTTTTATAATAGTAAGCTTAGCCTTTTCAATCTCTACACTTACATTATCAAGTGCTTTAAACGGTTCAGCTTTTCCGGTCTGATATACCTTTGTTATATTTTCGGTTTTTAGAATAATTCTATCTGTATCCATTAGATATAAATCTATTCCCCTTCTAAATGCTTATTCAGATTGTCCTGAACTATCTTATATCTTTCCCAATTATCCGAGAACAGTTCATTATAGCCTTCGTTTCCGCGCTCAAATCCTTTAAAATGGTTAGCTCCGATTTCTTTATTTATATTAATGAACGATCCATCCACTGCATTTATAACCATTACAGGAGAATTATAACCTGAGTATCCGCTTGCGATATCATATAAATATGCCTCACCATATTGATGAATATGCGTAAAAATATATGCCGGAACAAATGTATATTCATGATCATTCTTATCTGATCTGACCGGGAAGTGTACAAGCTTCAACTGGTTTAATTCAAGTGACTTTGCTGGATTTTCAACCGGAATATTCCAAGCATCGATATTATTTATATTTTCAACAATAATATTTTTTGCATCCTCGTCACTGATGATACTTACTTCCTGAGAATCAACAACATCCATTGGATTAACTAAGATTGCTCCGACAACGCCGTAATCGTTTACGGCAACCAGAATATAGGAATTTATGGACATCATGTCACAATTATCTGCACATGTATCTATATCATTTTCTACAATTCCCAGCGATCTGTTCTTCTCTCCTCCCATAGTAAACATTGCAGTATATCCCGAAAATCCGGACATACCCACCTTATAACTTGATTGAGGAAGATCAAGAGAACTGAATACTCCTTCATCTACACCCTTCTGACAGTAAAATCCATCAGACTTGGCACCGCAAAACTTATAATCTTCGAATCCGATTGAATCAACAAATTCCTGTGCAATCGTAACAAGATTTTCGGGTACATCACTGTCTTTACCCTTCCATCCGGTCGGAACTCTGTCAACGTAATATGTCATTCCTTCATCGTAAAAATTACTTTGATTTTTCTTACATAAACAGCAAACTCTTCCATCAAAAGCATATGTAATCGGTGCACCCGGATATTCTGCAAAACTACGATTTCCAAGAATCATATAATACTCTTCACCGTTAATCTGACCTATATATCCGCCATATGAATAATCATTATCGACTTTTTCAGGTGCAGATTCTTTTTCAGCTTCAAGCTCTGAAATCTTATCTTTAATAACATTCAGAGTTTCCTGATAAGCATCTTCCCCGGGTGCCTCTTCGCCCGGATATTGTGAAAATGTAATTCCCGCTTCTTCACTCTCATACATTTCGAGAATTGTATTATAGAGTTCTATATCCGCATCAACTATCTTTTTTGTTCGTTCTTTATAATCATATACCTCAGTTGTATCTCCGAAAACCTGAGAACATAGGTTCTTAACAAATTCAGGATTATAATCATCTGTTTGTACGGTATATGTATGTATATTTTCTTCAGGTTTACCGTTAATCTTTACGTTAATATTAAAATCGATAAAATTGCTGCCGTCTCCTTGAATCTTTTCTTTCCATGTATATGGTTCAACCGTTGTTGCTTCAATACCGTTATTATTTTCACTTTCGACATTTGAAGAAATTTCAGAAGATGATTCGGTTGTAATATCAGACGATCCCGATCCGCTTCCTGAAGTATTGTCATCTATTATATTTTCAGCTTTTTTCTCGCATCCGGAACCTATAAGCAGTATAAATGCAAGAATTAGCGTGGCCATCGACTTTTTAATATATTTCTTTTTAATCATCTCATTCTCCCATTATCATTTTCATTATTCTGAATCTAAAATATAACGTTTCCATAATCCGGAATTTAAAGTTTCCTCTCCGACATTTCCGTTATTCCATCCCATCGGATAATCAGATAATTCCTTATCAACTTTTATACAGCTGCCATCAACCGCATTAATAAGAAGAAACGGAGTATATGAAACCCTGGATAAGCTTACACCATATAATAAAATACATGGAGTATATATATACTCATTCATATTATTACTTGATCTTATAGGAAAAGTAATAAATCTGTATTTATCCAACGAAAATGAAGCAAATTCTGTTTTATCGGAATAGTTCCACAGATCTTTATTATCAACGCTGTATTCAACTGTTTTCTTTAAAGCATCATTATCTATTATTTTGTCAATCGGATCTGATTTGATCAGTTTTATAGGATTATATATCTGACAACCGATCAAGCCGGACTCATTGATCATAACATCAATATAAGATATATAATTATATGGATCTTTTCCGTTCATAAAATCATACATATGAAACGGAATACTATTAACATTATTATCTTCGATAAAATTCGCCATATTATTAAAGCGATATCTTAATACATAACCATCCTGCATTTTAAACTCATGCGGCTTCATCATATGATAATCTTTAATATATAAAAATCCTTCGTCAACACCGGAATACCATCCGAGATTTTTAGGATTATCATCATAAATATAATTACTGAATCCGAGTTTACTGATAAACTGCTCACCTTCAGAAATATATGAATCATCAATTTCGAGCTTATCTAAACCCTGCCCGTAAAAAGAAACTGCAGGAGATTCTTCAGTGGTAATATCACTATCAGGCGTTATTGTTGCAACACGATGATATATATCTTCAGTAAATATAGCTTTCAAGTCCGTTGGCATATATTCTACTTTATTGCCATTAGGATCTGATATATTATAATCAGAAAGTTTTGAACCATTATATGATGATTCAAGATCTTTTTTAATTATCGAGATGACTCTTCCGTTTATCTGATAGGTTACAGGTGATGAATAATACTCATCAAAACCTCGGTTACCGAAATACATATAGTATTCTTCTCCGTCTATCTTGCCGATATATCCCTGATATGAATAATCATTTTCAATATTTTCCGGAGCATCATTCATTTTTTGCTCAAGATAATCAATATCATTCTCTATAACAGCTCTGCTGAATTCACCATTATATGGTTCTTCCGTAAAAAAATTATTATCAGTATAACAATACTTATATGTCACCGGATATGAATGTTCCTGTTTTTCGGAAAAATCATAAAATTCAAGAGAATCATTATAAATATCAAGCTTATCCTCATACACTCTCTTAGTTGCATGATTAAAATCATATACTTCAACTTCACCCGAATCAAAGACAGCATCACACATACTGTGAATAAAGTCTTTATCAAACTCGTCAACCTGTACTGTATATGTATATAAGTTTTCAGCACTATGATCTTCAAGTGTAACATTAACATTTACACTTCCATATCCTTCACTACCACCGGAAAATGCATCTTCGAACTTTAAATCATCTTCATTATTAGATTCCGGAACATTGTCCGCTACAGTAGTACTTTCTTTATCATCGGTATTTTCCAGTGATGTATTGCTGCTGTCAACCTCATCTATTCCTTCAATAGAACCTGCTTTTTTTTCACAACCGGTAAAAAGCATAGACGATATAAGAGAAAAACATATTATTTTTTTTAGAGTTTTACTCCTCTGTATCATCTATATCTCCTTTATCGGAATTATCATCTGAAGTATCTGTTTCTGAATTATCAGACGCTGAATCCTGAGAATCATCGGAATTTTCATTACCTTCATTATTTTCATTTATGGATTTGTCCGGGTATTTTCCTGAATTAGATTCAAGTGACTGTCTGTCATTTCGTTTTTCAAATCTCATCCATCCGGCATTTACGAATAAATCAAATCCTATATTACCATTGTCCCAACCCATTGGAGGATTGGAAAGATTCTTATCAACATTTACAATACTGCCGTCAATTGCATTTACCAGCAGAAATGGTGTTGATTCAAGTCTGGAATCACCTGCAAATCTAAAGAATATGTAACAAGGTATCAAGGTATATTCATTTTTATTATTCTCAGATCTTATCGGGAATAAAATAAGTCTTGTCTCTGTTATATCAAATAGTTTGACCTTACTGCCTATCGGATTATTCCATAAATCCTTATAATTCACACTGTCCCTTACAATATCCATAACCGCATCATTAGTAATAATACCGGATACAGGCTCAACCTTTGTTATATTCAGGGGATTAATAATCTGGCATCCCAATATGCCTGAATCATTGATCATTACTTCAATATATGTTGAATAATAAAACGGATTTTCATCTTCGAGATAATTACTGTAATCTATTTCCGCTGTTCCGACTCCGAAAAATGGTTGCTTAATTCCAAATGTCAGAATCTGACCGTCCGGATGTGTCAAATCACAACTCTGCATTTTATAATCATTAACAAAAAGAAATCCGTTTGTAATACCTGTACCCCAATAAAGGGTTCCGACACCGCCGGTAAATTCATAATTTCCGAAGCCAAGTTTACTCAGGAAATCTTCACATTGTGAAATATAATCAGGATCAGCCTCAGGTTCGGACATACTTCCATCAGCATAATGTACAGTAGTTCCGGAATCAATATCTGCATATAATGCTCTTCTGTGTTTTAAAGGATTATCATCGTCGATTTCAACAGAATTATCGTTTATAAATAATTCCTCAGAACCCTCATCTCCGCAATAAGCTTCTTCAAGATTTTCCTTCATTATGGTGATCGATCTTCCGTTATACTGAGTGGTTTCCGGCGAAGATATGTATTCATCATAATTTCTGTTGCCGAAATACATATAATATTCTTCACCATTGACCTTACCAAGATACCCCTGGTATGAATAATCATTTTCAATTTTCTCCGGTGCCTGTTCCATCTCTGATCTGAGTGTATTAATATCCTGCTCGATCATAGCTCCGTCAAACTCTTCTATAGCCGGCTGAAGCTCCCATTCACCCCACATTCCAAAGAGAGCTTTTGGATAAAAACTGAAAACATCCATATTGTTCTCTTTGCAGAATGAGTACATCTCATATGCAGTCTCATAATAATCAATCAGATCATCATAAACTCTTTTGGTTTTATAATGATAATCATAGACTTCAGCCTCGCCTCCATCAAACAGCGAATCGCACATGCTATGAATATAATCTTTATCAAAATCCTCTGCTTCGAAAGTATATGCATCCATTGTTTTATCACTGTAATCTTCCAATGTAACCTGCATAGTGACACTTTCAAAGCCTTCACTGCCGCCATATAGAGTTTCTGTCCATCTGTAAGAATCAGGAATTTTTTCATCTGCTCCGGTATTATCATTTGAATCCTTTGATGATTGTTTATTTGAGGTATCAGCAACTACCGTCTCTTCTTCAATCTCTTCTTCAGATAATCCTTCAATAGTTGCTGCCTTCTTCTCACATCCCGTAAATGAAAGTATCATTGAAGCCGCAAGCATTACACAAGTTGTCTTAAAATATTTCTTTTTCATATAAAACCCTTCACTTTAATTATTGTTCACCCATCTTAATCGCTTCAGTAATATTCATCTTCTTTATGAATCTTACTATTACAAGCATACAGATGACGATCGCTGTTAACATTATGATTCCTATTCTTAATAATCCGGAATAGGACATATATATTATCAAAGGTATCGTATGTTTTTCCGGAAGATATATGCAGCTGATCAGATTAATAAACAGCACCGATGTTGCCATACCTACAACTACACTTGAGACAAGCGAGGTCAAAGTACTGAATATATGTTCCTTAACAAGCATACTGTTTATACCTTTCATACCAAGACCCATCGCTCTATATACTCCGAAATACATCTGTCTTGAATTGATAGATGTAAGCCAGTATATAAGAAATCCGATAACGCAGATGATCAGCGATATAATAAAGCTGATATTAAACAGTCCGTTTGTAATAAGAATTACAGCTGAACTGAATACTCTGTCAGTCTGTTCCTGTAATCCGGTAATACTTTTATACGTTATTTCTCTATCATCAAGATATTTGCATACATTATCGATGGATCCCTTATCTGAAAACTTTATCCATATTTCAGGAGGAAGCTCTCCATAGGTAATCTGCAGATAAGAATCATTTACAACCGCAAGATAGTTTTCTTTTTCAGATATCTGCCCCTTGGAATCTGTTACCAATTCATATCTTTTATACCCAGGAAATGCATCTATAATTGCAACTACCTGAACAGGAACGGAATAAGTAACACTCTCTTTCTTATCAGGTACAGGCGATTTTAGTTTTAGATCAACTGAATCCCCAACCTGAAGTTTATAATCAACAGCCATATTTCTGGAAATGATGACTCCGTTATGAACCATTGTAAGTGAATTCAGATCATGAAACCAATGATGGTCATTAAGCATGATATCGAATTCGGCCGTTCTTCCAAGATCCATAGAGCTTATAGCAAACAGATCAACATTACTGACTTTACCGCCTTTAGACGTTATTTCAAGTTTATCAGTTCGATAAACCTGAGCCATCTGTTCAGCAATACCTTCATCCTTCATATGTGTCAGAGATGCATAATCCGGTCCGACTACCATCCATTCCTTAGTTTCCCGTCCGGTTTCAATTATTTTGGTCTGAGGAATAAGAATTGCATCAACACCTATATCATTTGATAATCTTGCTCTTTTATTATGATTAACAGTCTTTGCAAGATTAGCATTATATATTCCCATTGCAATTGTAATTATAAGAAAAACAGATATTACCCATGATTTTCTTCTTGTTCTTATAACTTCGAGAAAAGCTGCAAGAGTTGCAGGTTTCCATTTCTTTTCTCTGGATTTGAAAATCAAAGTAATAAAAAGTCTGGAAAACCTGATCAGGAAAAATGCGGCACCAAAGGTAAAGAGTTCCGCATTGATAAGACACAGCGGATCTGAAACCTTACCTGCAAGTATTTCCGAAATCATTACATTTTTCTGTCGATTATAGTTGTACAAAAGATATAAAGATAATCCAAGTAATATAATATCTATAAAATATTTCTCGATAAATCCGTTTCTGTTATTCTTTGCTTTACTTCCTCTGCTGTTTAGAATTGTATTATTTGATGCCCTTATAATAGGAATAATTGTAAGTATTATTGCTATCGGAAAGGCTGCTGCAATATAAATAATCACTTCGGGCCTGATTATATATGAAGGTGTCTTCTTCCATACAAAAGTCAGGAAATCGACGGATGTTGCACCGGCTTTACACATAAGATATCCGAGTATAAGTCCTGGAATCGCTGCCCACATAGTTAAGATCACAGATTTAAGAATATATTGTCTTATGATCGTGCCTCTGGATATACCTCTGCTTCGGAGAACATTTATCTCCATTTCTTCTGCATCCGTAATTCTGTCAGCTATCATGTAAATAAAGATAAACAGAAGAACGATCAATGGGATAAGAATTGATATGATAATAACCTGAACTTGCTTTTTTGTTTCATCAAAATGATCAAGTATTTCGGTAAACTCACATTTGAAATTCATATCCAGCTTTGCGAACTGTTTGAGATAATCATTTGTGGCATTAATGTTATATGTTGTTATATTTCTATAATCGACATTTTCATTAATTTCATAGAATACTTCTGCAACATTATAGTTTTCAAGTATCCATTTAAAATCATCCTCATTTACAACAAGCATATTGCTGTATTTTCTGAAGTTTGAATACCAGTAATAAGTATCATCATATTTCTCTTCGATCAGACCGACAATACGTAACTTCAAGGTTTCGTTATTATCGTTATGCAAAAGCGGAAATGATATGGTTTCTCCTATAGTCATATTCTGATCGTCCATAATATTCTTGGACATATAACAAGGAACAGTAAAATCCGAATTACTTTTCTGCTTTGTTTCAATATCGATAACGGTAACTCGCTCCATATCATTAATAATTCCGATATATATCGCATTTTTTCGTGCGAGCATATCAGACTCTATCGTACCACCCGATATTCTGTAAATAATCTGAGTACTGATTACCGGAAGTTCCAGATATTTATTCCATCGATCAATATTCTTTTCGGCATCTGCTTTTACTTCAGACAGATCATTAGAAAATAGCTTGTTTGATGTAGATAAAACAGCCGGGAACTTACTTTTATCAAGTCCGGCTCTTTCAAAATCATACTGAATCACGTCATCAAGAGCACCACCCTGAAACAGCGGAATTAAAGTGAGGACTGCGATCAGTATTACAATACCGAAAAACAGACATCCATTTAAAAGTTTTTGATCTCTCAGTTTTTTTGAAATAAACTGAAGCATTAGTTATCCTCCACTACACCGGTTGTTTCTCTTATGACCTTATCTCCAAGCTCCAGGCCATCAATAATAATTACATCACTGCCCTTATAACCGTCTATACTGACACATGTGACATATCTTTTATCAAGTTCTCCGTCATTTTCCACCCATACATAAGGATATACAGCGTCATCCACATAATCAGTATATATTACTCCCTTATCCAGAACCGGAACATCCTTATAGTCTTTACTGTTGAATGTAACAGACAGACTGTATTTATCAGAAAGAGCGGTTTCATAATCTAAATCCTGAGGCATTTCAACATAAAACTGATCAGGATATTCGCTGCCCGGTGTACAGAAAGAAAATGCCGGTTTATCGTCTTTCTCAGAAATATATTTAGGTTTTGTATTTCCGTTTGTACCTATACATTTAACGTTATAAATCTTTTCATCCAGCTTGATCGTTACATTCTTTCCCAGATCAGCCGGTTTATGTTTTCCGATTTCAGGAGATGCAGGTTCGTTCATGCCTTTCTTAAGCTCCCTCATCTGAACAAGACATTCATTGTAGCCTTCTTCCGATACAGCTAAAATATAATGGCGGAATTTAAATGCTTTTCCGGGAACCGCATCTTTATCAATATATTTAACTTTTCCCTTATTCTCAGCATAAACACTGATAAGGCCATAACCGTCATTGTTCTTGCTGATACGTTCATATTCTTTACTCAGACTGTCATATTGTGATTGAAATAATATATTTTCCATTTCAATCCGGCAGTCAATAATTGCAAGATTAAGGTTTTTCTTTTCCTCAACATATTTCGGCTCGAACATCGGCATCATCGGCATCATTGACATCATTGAAAGTCTTTCCTGCTCTTCGGCCAACTTTATATCATGTACAAAATACTCATAATCATATAGATCCGCATCAGAAGGAGATGCCTTTATGGCATCAGTCCAGCTTGCTGTTCCTATCTTAGTCGGGGCTGCAGGTTCCTCAGCTTCAGGTTCATCCGGATTAGCGCCCTCTTCAATCTGTTTTCTCATCTTATAGAACATTTCCAGCGTATCATTATGATTTTTTTGAAGAGTTATTATATTTTGCTGTACCTCGGACAGCTTAGCTGCCGTATACTCTGTCTGATATGTGAACAGAAGATCTCCTTCATTCACTGTATCACCCGGTTTGACAAAAATATCGGTAAGCTGACAAGCGAATTCCGAATAATAGCCTTGAATATTTGAATTCTTAGGCAGCATAAACTGTGACTTTTCACCTACATCAATTACGCCCGGTACAACTTCCTCTTCTTTATATACAACAGGCATATAGTTATCAAGCGCATAATATACTTCATCATCTTCTGTGAGACCGTACTTTATCTCTATATAACTGCCGTTCTTATAACCTACTTCAACGTCACGTCTTTCGATATCATCTTCATTTTTTTTGACATATACAAATCTGTTATTTCCTTCTGATTCAAGTGCACCGACACTCACTGTAAGAACATCTTCCCTGACAGTTTTCTTAAAGATAATTAACATGTCATCTCCGACGTTAAGATTTCCGCTATCAACATCAAACCTCATATTGAGTGGAACTCTTTCAACAGAAGCAAGACTCCTGATCTTCGGAGAATAATTGCGTTCTTTTACATTTACCTTCTTTCCGCCTAAATAAGTGTATTTTTCCGTATAATCTTCGACTTTATAATTCGTTAATGTCAGATCCCTGCACTCTATATAGAGATCATCCATATCAGATATGATTGCGACATTTTCATATGCCATAGCAGTATCATTTGAACTGATATCTTTGATAAATGTAATATAACCGGAATGATCTGCTACAAGTGTCGATTCTCCGACATCATTTGTAATATCATCGATTTTCTTATTATTGGAAGATACTCTGTAATTTGTAATCTCGTCCCCATATCTGATATCTTCGTTGATAAGAGAAATATTCTTTACAGCCTGATTAATTCCATCATCATCACCGTTTTCTTCGGCTTCTTTTCTGTTATAATCTTCGATTTCGAGCATGAAATTATTTATACGCTGCTGAATATTATTCATCGAAGAATAACTGCTGCTCATCATATTCAGCATATCGATAGATTCATCAGTCATCGAACTGTTTCCTATGGCTATAACATCACCTTTTTCGACATAATCACCGACTTTGACGCATACCTTGTCAATCTTAGTCATATTAGAATAGTATGCAGGATAATCTGTCGGAACAACTACGCCCTCGGCATAACTAACTTTTTTGATGTCGCGTCTTTCAGGTTTTTTGAATATTTTTGTAACCTTGTAAGGAGCCAGAAGCTCTGGTTCTTCATAACGCTTAGAATTCTTTCCGCATCCGGATAAAGAAGATATCAAAACAGTAAGAACTAAAATGAATGATATTAACTTTTTATTATTTGCAGATAACCTCATCACCTTCATTAAGTCCTTCCAGAATTATCACATTATCGCCGATAATACCGTCGATTTTCACTTCTCTTGCAATTCTTGCACCATTTTCATCAAGCATGAAAGCGTAGAAATGTTCATCCTTCTCCTTGATGCAGTCTTTTGAAACATAAAGGACATCCTTTCTTGTTTCCTGTGCGACCGGTACTCGAAGTCCCTTTACAATATTCATATCTTCTTCTGTATTTATGATCTTGAAATATATCTTGCTTCCGTTTGCACTTCTGTCAATCTTAGTAACCTGCACATCATAATCCATTATGATATTGGTTGCAGTAACTATATCGCCCTCTTTAAGAGTTGTACTTTCCTTAGTTTGTGTATAATAAGTATCATCTCCGGACGCAACGGTAAGAAAATCATCAGAAGCAGCAACTGAACCGCTTATCGCTCTATCTGAAATAGTCAGAACCTTGCCATCTTCGGTAGCTCGAACTGTTAATGCTTCCTTTTTCGCTTCAAGTTCTGCAAGATAACCATTTGCTACAGCTATATCTTCTTCATATCTGTTTATTTCACCCGAATGATCTTCTTCGGGATCTATATTCTCTCTGTTTCTGAGATGTCTTATTTCGATTTCCGCAATTTCCTTCTGTTCATTATATTTATCAATGCTATCTTCTAAAGATTTTGATGTAAGTGTCAGAAGTATGTCACCTTCTTTAACATTATCTCCAACACGGACATAAAGCTTATCAAATGTGACATCATCAAGCATTGTGGATGAAAGCTTCTTTTCGGACATCCCATATCGTATTTCTTTATAGTTATCAAGCTGCATCTCTTCATCAATATCATATGTAAGATCACCCTTTATTACATACGACATAGGATATGACTCTTCTGAATAAACATCTTCCGGAATTCTGACTAACGGTTTTTCTTCCCTCAGATCACAGCCGGAAAAAGACATTAAAAATGCCATGGCAGTCATAAAAACGCATATTCTATTTTTACGTAGTTTTCTCATAACAGACATACTCCGACTTATAGCATAATAAGTTCATATTATCGAAAAGAATTATCAAAATGAATTGTATCAAAAATGCATCAAAAATGTTGCAATTTTAACAACTATCATACTTTTTATTATTTTTTCTGCAATTTGTAATGGTTAAATTATACATAATCTGTATTATAGTGTCAGATTATTGAGCAATCAGAAATTTTAAAAAAATAAAAACTCCTCCTTATCGGACCATCCGATATGGAGGAGTCGAAAATCATAATCAAGTCAAATATATTTAGAATTCAAGTTCTTCATCTGTAAGAGAATCTCTTACCTCATCAATTGCTTCGGCATCATCCTGAGTAACACCCTTCTTCTTGCCTATAGCTGTTTGAACTTTATCAACAACTTCAGGAACCATTTCAATTACCTTGGACAGAGAACTCTTTTCTGCTGTAGCACTTAAAATCTGTGCATATCCATCCTTAATAACAATAATCGATGAAGGAGACATTTTACCGCCTATTCCACCGCCTGCAGTACTGCTTCCCTTTGAACCGCCTGCCGCACCGGCACCCATTCCGAAATTAACGTCCATAAGCGGAATGATTGTCATATCTCCGGCTTTTATCGGATCACCTACAACGGTCTTGCTGGTGAGAAACTGATCCATTCCTTTAAATAATGTTGCTACTGTCTGATTAAAATCATTATTTGCCATGATTAACCTCCTGAATTGTCATACACTCTTGAAATCTATTTTTTCTTTGTCTGATTTAATTTCTTATTGATATCTGAATTATTATTTCGGATTACATTTTAACTTGATATCAATATTATCCTTATCGAATTATAATATTTCCGGATATCTATATTTTCTTTGCCAGGTTACGTGTTCTCTTAAAATCTCTGCTGAGAAGAATACGAAGTGCAGGGAATACAATAAATGCAAGCGTTATCCTTCCTCTTATATCGAATTCACCCTCAATGCCTTTCTCATAGAAATTAGCCTGAAGATTAAGCCATTTATAAAAATACGGATAAAACTGATATATTCTTCCAAGCATGGTTCCTGTATCAGCTGCATTTGAAAGGCCAAACGTTATATCAGCACGGCTTTTCTTAGGTTTGATAGTCTTAAGAACCCGTATTATAAGTTTCTTACATCTCTTAATTGTTTTCTGCGTAAAAGGTTTATCAAGGAACTGGAAGAAGTGATCTATCTTGGTTTCTATCTTCTCAATCTTTTCTTCAACCCCGTTTTTTACAGATACAGCTTTTTCCGAAGCTTTGGATGCAGCAGTACCGATTTTCTCTTTTACAGATATTTTATCTTCATCGGAAGTCTTTTTTTGTTTCTTTTTATCCTTCTTCTTTTTCTTCTTTTTCTTCTTGTCTGATTTTCCGAAGACAACATCTTCGCTACCGTTCATTTCATCTATAGAAGAAGAATCAGCCTTATTTTCCGCTTTATCATTAATTGAAGTATCTGTTTTATGTTCAGCTTCGTCTTTCTGATCATTTTCATCCTTCACATTAAGGATATCATCAAGCTCGCTCGAATCTATCAGCTGAGGATGACTGGCTGTACTTGAAACAGCGGCTTCCGTATCTTTCTTTTTCTTATTTTTCTTTTTTGATTTAGTCTTTTTAGGTTTACTCTTCTTAGGATAAACCTTTATACCCAGTACCTTACCGGCATAATCCAGTCCTGATGCCTTACTAAAGTTTATTATAACAGAGATAATAAAGAATCGGACTTTTGCGGAAGCTTCTATCCGATCATCATACATTTCACCCTTTAATCTGTATCTTATCGGGCAGAACAGGATCAGAAGAACTAAAAGCAGAACAATACCAAGTAATATAAGAATTATCCATAGCAGAACCTTTAAAACAGTTAAAAATACTGCCATTTATTATTCCTCATCTATATTATTTACATTTGACATATGGGACTTGATAAAACCGTGAACATCAAGTTTACCCATTTCATTCATTATATCATTAAGAATTTCCGGAATAATATCCTTGGCCGCCTGCCGCGAGGACATCACACCGACTATATTAAGATATTTCCTCAGATTCCTGTAATAAGGCTGCAGAAGCTCTGCTTCGGGATATATCTCAAGAAGACCGTGTCCTGTAATCGGATACGTTATAAGATATAAGGATATATCCGGTTTCTTCTTGCCGAGAGTTTTCAGCTTTTTCAGAAACTTCTTATCATTTTCTATATCAGTATATATGTTGTCGATATATCTGAATTTCATATAAAACCCTCATTAATTAACGAACGACTATCTTCGATAAAACAATACTATAGAGATATCCCTCTGATACAGATTATAATATATAACCGATCAAAATGTCATATATGAAGCATACTGTCAGAATTAAAGTTTAAAGTCATATCTGAAACATAACTTATATCAGAAACTTAATGTCATATCTGAAGTATAATATCATTTATATCTGTAGCATAATATCATTTATATCTGAAGCATAATATCATTTACTATATTCTCGCACGCCTTCAGCTCGGAATTATCACCGCAACCTGAAAGTGCCGAAACAAAGTATTCCTTTATCTCGTCCTGTGAATCGAAGAATACAGGCATTGTTGCAAGAACCTTTGCCATCATACTTCTTCTTACATATTTATTCTTACCCTTAAGTGCATCAGAGAGGGCCTCTGTCACTTCAGTCTTAATAGTCTCTATAAACTCTTCATCGGCGGCATTAGTAACGATTCTGAAATCCTTATCAATGTCCATGAAAAGACTTGATGAAGTAAGAAGGTCTGAGCGTCTGAGCTTTTCAAAATTATTCTTAATGTTTGAATCATCTTCATACTCATCAGCATAAGAACTTATAAGCTCGTCAAGATTTGATTCGATTGAAACGAGAAGTTCATACGCTTCTTCCTGAGCTCCTTCAAGTTCCGGAAGAAGTTCATCAGCCTTTTCAGCTGCTTTATAGATATCTTCGGCGCCTGCAAGAAGATTTATTATCTTCTCTGAAGCTTCAGATTCTTTTGATTTATAGGCAGGATCCTTGATATCACCTGTATATATCATAATGAGTGCATCATTAATAATCTCCATTATCATAAGATGCCCTGTAACTTCAGACTCAATCTTTTCAGTTGCTTTACTTAACAGGAGCGAAAGATTGTCATATTCTTCGCTTGAAAGATTAGAATAATCGGCCTCTGAAAGTTTTGAATATATTTCATACAGATCAGGATATTCGGTATCAAAACCTTCGGGTTTTGTTATAACAGCTGCATCCTTAACAGTATCAGCAAAATCACGAAGAGAATCCTGCTCTCCACCCTTATAAATATTAAGTGAATTAGATACGATATCCAGAAATCTCTGCTTTGTAATCCTGACAGGAAGCTGAGCTATAAAATCCTGAATTCTGGAATTAACTATAACCTTATCTTTATCAGAAAAAACAAATCTGAACATTGCATCAGCAAGAGAGTCTATATCAATCTTATCAGGAGCATCCCCTTTTATATCAGCCTCTCTTCTATTGAGTACATATTCATATATTTCAAGCGCATCAGTATAACATGTAAGAATCTTCATCTTAGCAGTAACACTGTCTCTAAGCGTTGTAATCTTTGAAATATCATCTTCGGAAGCTTTCTTACCCTGGAGCACTGTGGCTTTAAGTATATTACCTACTTCGTCCATATCGGAGTTTTCATATTCATCACTCATTTCAAGACCTGTAAAGAAATTGAGTGAAAGCTTTATAGATGCATAATTATAGAAGGCTGCAGCCATAAGGCTCTGATATTTAAGTATATTTTCTTTTCTGTTTCTGTCAGCAATTATATCTGTATATATTATCTTAGCTTCTCGTTTCAAGTTATATATCTCCAATCGGTTAATCAGTTATTTACTTTATTTTCATTATTTCCGTTAATTATATGCTCATGCGTATAAAGGTGGTCGGAACAATATTCATATTCACCGCCGCATTTTGAACAATATCTAAATTCAAGACTTGTATCATCAAGCTCGGTTCTTCCACAGATGGCACATTTATGGATTGCCTTTCCTTTAGTTGGCAGCTTATAAACCTTTGATTCCTGCTCATCAGACTGTTCTTTCTTAGGTTTATAAGTTGATGTACCTTTTCCCTGCTTATAACGTATCTGACGTTTAATATCCTTAATAGTACGTGCATAACGTGATCTGAACATAAAATAATATATAAAGAAATTCATTACACACATTACAATTATTGTTCGACTATATGCATCTCCCTGAAGAAAATCATAAATAAGAAATGCTCCGGTGAACCATGCGGCATATTTAACCTTTAAAGGAATAACAAACATAAAGAGAACCGTCAACTCACCGTAAATAAGTGCAAATGCAAAATAAATACAAATAAACATATAATGAGTAGCCGGGATACCGGCTAATCTTTCAACTTCCGGTGAAGCATCTCCCAAATATCTGAATATTTCTCTATATAAAGCACCATTTGGTGAAATATACATCATTGTAAAGCTTACACCAAGCATTCCGATAGTTGATAAAAACCAGCCGCCGAAAACATAAAAATTGAAAGAAAACTTACCAAAAGCACCTTCGAGCCCCTGACCTATCCAAAAATAGAAAAAAAGATTGAGTGGAAGAAAAATTCGATTCCAGTCATTATCAAGTGAATATGGGATTGTGAAAAACCAGGTAAAACATCTCCAATACTGATGTTTTACAACAACTTTATAGGGATTGAATGTTAACCAGCAGTAAACTGATGGAAACATATAATAAAGAACATATCCGATGATTACAGCAACTACAATGTATAGATAAAGCCTTGAGATAGCATATTTCCCCAAGGATTTTTCAAGTTTTTTTACTAATTTCATTAAAACTACCTCTAAAAATGAATTCTATTTATTATAACTTAAATATATTCAAACTTCAACATGTCGCAGATGCTTAAATTACAAGGTATTGTTTTAAATCCTCTTGATATTGAAAGTTTGAAATGATTCATTTATAATAAAGAATCAGTGTGGTTTTCAAAACCACGTCTAATATCAAATCGTATTTAATATGTAGTAAACCATACAAGGTTGAACTGCAGCAAAAGATTATGGAGGCTGAAACCCGTGAAAAGACTGGGAATTGACATCGGTTCTACAACCGTTAAAGTTGCTGTTATCGATGAAGAAAATAAGATACTTTTTTCTGAGTATAAGCGTCATTTTGCAAGAATCAAAGAGACACTGCGCGAGCTTCTCGAAAACGCTATCTCATCAATAGGCGATGATATCGTCGCACCTGATATTACAGGTTCGGGAGGACTTGCACTTTCAAAGGTTATAGATGTTCCATTTGAGCAGGAGGTTGTCTGCGTATCCTCTGCTCTTAAAACCTATGCTCCAAAAACTCAGGTTGCAATAGAACTGGGTGGTGAGGATGCTAAGATCATTTACTTCTCACGTAACGGTATCGAGCAGAGAATGAACTCTGTATGTGCCGGCGGTACAGGAAGCTTTATTGACCAGATGGCCGCTCTCCTTATGACAGATGCATCAGGTCTTAATGAATATGCAAAGGACTACGATACAGTATATCCTATCGCAGCCAGATGCGGCGTTTTTGCTAAAACGGACATACAGCCTCTCATAAATGAAGGTGCTACAAAGCCAAACCTCTCGGTTTCCATATTCCAGGCAGTTGTTAATCAGACTATATCAGGTCTTGCCTGCGGTAAACCTATAAGAGGATATGTTGCTTTCCTTGGCGGTCCTCTTCATTTCCTGGATCAGCTGAGAGAATGCTTTATCAGAACACTTAATCTCGATGAGGAGCATGCGATCATTCCTGAGAATTCACATCTTTTTGCCGCAACAGGTGCTGCTCTTCATTCTGATGAATCACATACCATCATGCTTTCAGAGCTCGCAGCAAAGCTTACTCCGGAGCTTAAGATTGAAGTTGAAGTAAATCGACTTGATCCTCTATTTAAGGAACAAAAAGATTTCGATGCATTTAATAAGCGTCAGTCTGCTTATAAGATTAAAAGAGGAAACCTTAAGAACTATAAGGGACGTGTATTCCTGGGTATCGATGCCGGTTCAACAACCACCAAGCTTGCACTTATCGGCGAGCAGGGTGAGCTTCTTTATGATTTTTACAGCAACAATAACGGAAGCCCGGTTAAAACTACAATAAAGGCCATGAAGGAGATTTACTCTCTTCTTCCGGAAGGTGTTGAGATTGCCGGAAGCTGTTCCACAGGTTACGGTGAGGCTCTTCTTAAGTCTGCCTTTAATCTTGATTATGGTGAAGTTGAGACAATAGCTCATTATACAGCTGCTGCTTTCTTTGATCCGAAGGTAGATACGATCCTCGACATAGGCGGTCAGGACATGAAATGTATCAAGATCCGTCAGGGTGTCGTTGATAATGTAATGCTGAATGAATCATGTTCTTCGGGATGCGGTTCTTTCATTGAAACATTTGCCAGATCACTTGATTATGAAGTTCGTGACTTTGCAAAGATAGCTCTTTTCGCGAAGAGTCCTATAGATCTCGGTTCAAGATGTACCGTATTTATGAATTCCAAGGTTAAGCAGGCCCAGAAGGAAGGTGCTTCTGTTGAAGACATTTCTGCAGGTCTCGCTTATTCCGTAATTAAAAATGCTCTTCTGAAAGTTATCAAGCTTACAGATCCGAAGCAGCTTGGTAAACGAATAGTTGTACAGGGTGGTACATTTTATAATGATGCAGTTCTCCGTGCAATGGAGCTTGTATCGGGCCGTGAGGTTATTCGTCCTGATATTGCGGGTATCATGGGTGCCTTCGGTGCGGCACTTATAGCACGCGATAATTATTCAGAAGGCTTTAAATCTACTATCCTGCCTGAAAACGAAGTTTCTGCTCTGACTTATGAGACACAGATGGCAAGATGCGGCGGATGTACAAACAACTGTCTTCTTACTATTAATAAATTTACAGGCGGAAGACGTTTCATAACAGGAAACAGATGTGAAAAGGGACTTGGTCAGAAGAAGAATGCTTCAAATGTACCGAATCTCTATGATTTCAAATTTAACAGACTCTTTAATTATGAACCACTCCCACTTGCTGATGCACCTCGTGGAGAGATCGGTGTTCCGAGAGTTCTTAACATGTATGAGAATTATCCGTTCTGGTATACATTCCTTACAAA
The DNA here is from genome assembly GCA_946405625.1 of uncultured Lachnospiraceae bacterium. Lineage (GTDB taxonomy): Bacteria > Bacillota > Clostridia > Lachnospirales > Lachnospiraceae > Eubacterium_Q. Next base: position 50,456 of record CAMJHQ010000003.1, read on the forward strand.
ACTCGGTTACAGAGTCATTCTGTCGCCTAAGTCAACAAAGGATATTTATCAGCTCGGTATTGAATCAATCCCAAGTGATACGGAATGTTATCCGGCAAAGATCAGTCATGGTCATGTAATGTGGCTCATCAAGCAGGGACTCAGAACAATATTCTATCCTTGTATTCCATATGAAATGAATGAGACACCGGATGCAAACAACCACTACAACTGTCCTATTGTCACTTCATATTCAGAGAATATCAAGAACAATATGGAGGAACTCGAAACAGAGCATATCACTTATATCCGTCCTTTCCTTGCACTTGATAACTCGGTAGCACTTAAGGAAAGAATGCTCAGAGAGTTTACAAAGTATACCGATGTAACAATGGCTGAAATTAGTGATGCTATAGATGCAGCATATGCTGAAGCTGCAAAGGTTAAGCAGGAAGTACGTGCCAAAGGTGAAGAAACCATAAAATATCTCGAGAAAACAGGTAAGCTCGGAATCGTTCTCGCAGGCCGTCCATACCATGTCGATCCTGAGATAAATCATGGTATTCCGGAACTTATTAATTCTTACGGCATAGCAGTTCTTTCCGAAGACAGCATAGCTCATCTCGGAAAGGTTGAACGTCCTCTTATCGTATCCGATCAGTGGATGTACCATTCAAGACTTTATAAGGCTGCTAACTACGTAAAAACCAGCAAGAACCTTGAGCTTATTCAGCTCTTCTCTTTCGGCTGCGGTCTTGATGCAGTTACAACCGATGCAGTAAAGGATATTTTATCAAAATCCAAGAAAATATATACTGTTCTTAAAATCGATGAGGTATCAAATCTCGGAGCTGCAAGAATAAGGATCAGATCACTTATATCGGCAGTTAAGGTACGTCAGAAGAAGCACTTCGAACCGGTTCCGTCTTCAAGTGCAATAAAGAAGGTTGAATTTACAAAGGAAATGCAGTCCGATTATACGGTACTCTGTCCTCAGATGTCACCGATACATTTTAAAATGCTTCAGACTGCTATGCAGCATTTCCATGTGAATTTCGTAATGCTACCAGATGCAGAAAAAGATGCTATCGATGAAGGCCTTAAGTTCGTTAACAATGATGCATGCTATCCTTCGATTATTGTTGTCGGACAGCTTATGAAGGCTATTGAGTCAGGTAAGTATGATATAAATAAGCTCGCTGTTGCTATCACTCAGACAGGTGGCGGATGTCGTGCAACTAACTATATCGGATTTATCAGACGTGCTTTGGAGAATCTCGGTTATCCTCAGATTCCGGTTGTTTCGATCAGTGCACAGGGAATCGAGAAAAACTCCGGTTTCAAGGTTAATCCAAAGGGTCTTAAATGTGCTCTTCATGCTGTAATGTACGGTGACCTCTTCATGAGAGTCGTATATAGAACCAGACCATATGAAAAGGTTAAGGGTTCTGTTAATAAACTTCATAGAAAATGGGAAAGAATCTGTATCAGAGATCTCGAAAGAGGCTCTCATAACTTCAGACATATAGTCAGGGATATCGTTAAAGCATTTGATGAAATCCCACTGGATGAAAGCATTAAGAAGCCACGTGTCGGAATAGTCGGTGAGATACTTGTAAAGTTCCTTCCATCAGCTAACAACCACCTTGTAGATCTTCTTGAGGCAGAAGGAGCCGAGGCTGTAATGCCTGATCTTCTGGACTTCCTCTCCTACAGCTTCTATAACAATAAATATAAGCATGAATTCCTTGGTAAGACCAAGAAATCAGAGATTCTCGGTATGGCCGGAATCAGAATGCTTGAAGGTATGCGTCGACCGATGGTCAAGGCTCTTGAAAAAAGTAAACGTTTTGAGCCGCCAACACCTATTGAGACTATCGCATCCTATGCAAGACCGATTGTTTCAATCGGTAACGAAACCGGTGAGGGCTGGTTCCTGACCGGAGAAATGGTTGAGCTTATCAAGCACGGAGCTCCAAACATCGTATGCTGTCAGCCATTTGCATGTCTTCCGAACCATATTATCGGAAAGGGAGTTATCAAGAAACTTCGTAATGTTTATCCTGATGCAAATATCACTCCTATCGACTTCGATCCGGGTGCTGCAGAGGTTAACCAGATCAACCGAATCAAGCTGATGCTTGCTGCCGCAAGAGATAATATGAATAAATAATCATTTATTCTTCTATGATTTATTAATTATGCGCCATAGACTTACGTTCTATGGCGCTTTTATTATACTTAGTCTGAAGAAAACTTTATTCTTCGGACATTACGATAAAACTCTCATCCTCGGCTGAGAGTTTTATTTTTCCTCCATGCTTTAATTCCCCAAAGAGAATACTGTCGACAAAAAGAGGTTTGATCTCATTTCTGATAACCCTTTCAACCTCTCTTGCACCGTATTCCTCGTTGATTCCTTTCTTCTTAATGAGTGCAAATGCTTTCTCATCCGTTTTCAGTTCTATGTTCCGTGCCTTCAGCATAGCCTCAAGCTGACCAAGCATTTTCTCAATAATGCTCGATACCATCTCATCACTCATACTGTTAAATATAACTATACGACTGAGACGATTCCTGAATTCAGGCTTAAAGCTCTTCTTCACATCCTCCATCATGACACTCTTATCCTTGCGCTCACTGTGGAAACCGATTGTATTTTGTCCTACCTTATCGGCACCGATATTCGAAGTCATTATGATGATCACATTTCTAAAATCTGCTTTTCTTCCCTGATTGTCCGTAAGTGTCGCATAATCCATAACCTGCAGGAGAATATTATAAATGTCTTCGTGAGCCTTCTCTATCTCATCCAGAAGCAGCACTGCAGATGGATTCTTTCTGACAGCCTCGGTAAGAAGTCCTCCGTTCTCATATCCGATATATCCGGCTGATGCACCGATCAGTTTGGATACGGCATACTTCTCCTCATATTCACTCATATCAAAGCGGATAAGCTTAACACCAAGCTGCTCGGCAAGCTGTCTCGCTATTTCAGTCTTTCCGACACCGGTCGGACCAACAAAAAGAAGACTTGCGAGAGGTTTTCCATCCTCAAGAAGTCCGGCTTTCGAGAACTTCACTGCATTTGTCACCTGGGTAATAGCTTCATCCTGTCCAAATATCTGCTTTTTTAGATTCTCTTCAAGATTAATAAGTCCTTCAGTACCATCTGTCTCGACAGTTTCAATCGGTACACGACAGATATCTGTGAGAACCTTGTTGATAGTCTCCTTGTCGACAATCCGGGCTGCTATACATTTAACAGAATGTTCCTGAACAGTATCCGGATTTACAGAATCCTCTTGAACACTGTCTGCAATTTCCGATGCTCTGTCCTGCCTCGTCTCTACGGGATGCAGCTTCCTGTATGCACCGGCCTCGTCTATCAGGTCGATAGCTTTATCCGGCAGAAATCTCTCATTTATATACTTCTTTGCAGCCTGAGCCGCATATTCGAGAATCCCGTCAGCAAACTTAACGTTATGAAATTCTTCATATCTCGGCTTCAGTCCCTTCAGGATATCAACTGTCTCCTCGACAGTCGGCTCCGATATTTCAACATTCTGGAACCTTCTTACGAGACTCTTGCTCTTCTCAAAATACTTCTTATATTCTTCATATGTGGTCGCGCCTATGAACCTTATATGGCCTTCCGTAAGATATGGCTTCAACATATTTGAAGCATCATATGAGCCTTCGCCCGTAGCACCGGCACCGTAAAGATTATGTATCTCATCGATATAAATGATCGGCTTATCTTCCTTTTCAATCTCTCTGAGAACTCTCTTAAATCGCTTTTCAAAATCGCCTCGATATTGTGTACCTGCAAGCATTCCACCGAGATCCATCATAAAGATCTTTGCACCGGAAAGCTCTTCCGGAACCTTATTCTCATTGATAAGTCTGGCAAGTCCATAGGTTATTGCAGTCTTACCGACTCCGGGCTCACCAATATGAAGCGGATTATTCTTATCCTTACGGCAAAGGATCTGAATAGTCCTCTCAACTTCCTTATCTCTACCTATCAGAGGATTCACATTTTCCAGCATGTCATTCATACAAGGTGCATACTGCTCCCAGCTGCCGGACTTGTCGAGAGAACTCTTGCCAGCACGGATTGAAGACCTTCTGCCATCCTCTTCATCGCTGTAAATGTCCTGATCATCATCAATATCATCATAGTCATCATCTACATTCTTAAATACAGATTTATCATCATCGTCAGCACCTTCATCATACTCATCTGCAATAAGACTTCTGATAAGATCTACCTCTTCGATATCCTGCTTCCTGATGAAATATACAGCATAGCTGTCCTTAAGCTGAAACAGTGCATGGATCAGATGACTGATACCTACTATTTCTTTACCACTACTCGCAGCCTGCTCACCGGCATAGGCAAGGACAAACTCCGCAGAATCGGAAAATCCCGGATTTACATTAGCTGCAGAATAAACTGTCTCGGAAATATTTGCATCAAGATCCTCCATAAGCTTACGTATCGAACCGCCACAGTCTGTAAATGCATCTATAAAAGCTTCTTCTTTGCAAGTTTCAAAAAGCAGCAACTCCGGTGTGATATACTCGAGACCCTCTTTCTTAGCATAGGAAATTGTACGTGCTATAATTTCAGTAATCTCTGTTGAAAATGTCATTTCCTAAGCCTCCTCAACTGTCATTCTGAACGGGTATCCTTTACTCTTGGCCCGTCCCATAGCAAGTCTTACTTTTGTCACAGCAATATCGTAAGTGTATGTACCGATCACTGCCTTACCACTCTTGTGAACACTCAACATAACACTCTCCGCCGTCACAGCATCAAGATGAAATATGTCCATCAAAATCTCAACAACAAACTCCATAGTTGTGAAGTCGTCGTTGAACATAATAACATTATATCTTTTGGGTTCTTTAACCTTAGCCCTTGTCTGTTCTTTGGTTGAACCAACGGTTGACATTGTAATCCTCTCTTTTCATATCTAAGTATATGAGACAAATTTTATTGTTTTTCTTTAACATGGAATACAATTCCGCTTTTCGGATATATCCATTCATTTTTTATTGTTATATCGAAAAGACCATTCTGTGTTTCATTTGCTCCATCATTTGCTGATTTTTCCTTATTAAGATAAGAATACATTGTGACATCCATTTTCTCAGGAACATAATCAAATGTTATTTTAGGATCCTTTGTAGGATCAACTAAAGTCACTTCAAAAATAGAGTTCCAAAGCTTTGGCATATGGAAAATCAACTTAACTGAATGCTCATTTAATGTAGTATCGAAATTAACATCATACGTAGCTATAATTCCATCATTTCTCAGATCAACAATTTTAAGTTCACCATTAATTCCATCTATTTTCAAAACAGGTGTAAAAATCTCATTGAACACATCATACAAGTTTCCGTTCTTCTTCTGATTTTTCAGATACTCAATAGCATCACTGTTTATTTCCAGACTTTCATTAAATATGCACCTTGAAAACTCTTCATCAGAATTATATTCCAGAAGACCTGAATCCAGATTCTTTTTAGTAAATGAAAATCCTATCTTCACTTCATTAGTGCTAAGATTTTTATCTTTGCCAGAAAGATATTTTACTTCATAAAACAAATTTTCCTGAACGTAAAAATAATCTTTTATATTTCCATTCAAAAAATCATTATAAGTTTCGGGAAATTCAGTTAAAACATTTATTGTATAATTAAAACTCTTTCTTATCCTCGCCATTTTCATCTTATCGAAATACTTTTCCATATTTCCGGTGATAAGATCAACACCATCATCATCACCAACGAGAGAACGTACTGTCGATATAAGAAGATGTTTTTTATCTTCTTCGCAAAATGCATCAAGTGTCTGAGGATCTCCGATCAGCGTTTTTGTTATCTGTTGAGAGGTTTCTTTTGTATATGCATCCTGTGTCATCTTATTATATAAAATATCAAACAAGAGAAATGCAGCCAATACTCCAATAAGATTTCCTACTATGTTATCTATAAGTTCATCAAATTTATAGCCATTCTTGAAGAAAAGATATAAATAACCAAGACATACCAAAATTAAAGCAACAAGGATTAAAATTACTGTTGCTGAAAGAGTACCTACAATACCTTTTTTCTTTTTATCTTTTTTCATTTATCTCTTCCTCCGAAAAAAAACCTTTGTACAATGCGTCGGTCTCTTTATAATAAGCCCAAAATCTGTCTCCGAAATCATAATGCCACCATTCAGACGGAAGATTGGTAAAACCGGCTTCTGTCATAATATTATAGAGCAGCCTTCTATTATCTCTTATTTCAAAATCATCCATCTTTTCGAAATATGAAGTGTAAGCTTTTTCTGAAAATGAATCAAATCCGGTACCCATGTTCAGTTCAGTACCATACGAATCAATAATTGTGAGATCTACAGCCCCTCCTGTAGTATGAACCGGAGGAACATCTTTGTTGAAAACAGGCTCAGATACAAAATTTGAAATAAATTCTTTCTTCTGCTCATCAGAATGATTTTCAAGATTAAAATACCTTATAATATCATCGGAATATACTTCATATAATTCTTTTTGAAGATTGAATGGTCTCCAGGCATCCATAATTTTGAATCGGAACCCTGTTGGAAGCTTAGCAGCAGCATCCAGCAACATTTCATACACTTCTTCTCTTACTAAACATTTATTTACAGAATTATTCATTCCAAGAAGAGGATATTGCATACTCACTTCAAATAATCCATTAGTCTCAATTTCAATAAATTTCGAATCAGTAAATTCTGCTCTGGTACATATTTCAGGACTTACTGTCTCCGGTATCGCTTTCATCTCAGTTTCCTTCCTTATCCATCATCCGAAAAGAATATATAACATTTCATTATGATATACTGAAAAATCAGATCATTTACTTTTGAGACAATTTCTTCCGGCAAGAAATCCTGAATATAAAGCATAACTGATATTATATCCGCCGCATTTTCCAAGAACATCTGTTGCTTCTCCAATAGCATAAAGCTCTCTTCTTCCGACAACATTCATATTATCCGGATTGATCAGTTCGGTCTTTATGCCTCCTGATGAAGCCTGTGATCTTTCAAATCCGTAAATATCAGTAACTTTAACATTCCATTCGGAAATCATTTTATATATTTCACGAACTTTAAAAATATCGACATCCTTCAGCGGAGTTTTTTCATCAAAGATAATACTGTTTTCAATCATTTTATTAATAAAATATACAGCCAGCTTGTCATTGATAAAGCCATTCAGAAATGCTGTAAATCTTCTTTCAGGATAATCAACTGTCATTCTCGAAAGCTTCTGCCTAAAGCTTTTTTCATCTATATCAGGTATCAGATTAATATTAAGTTCAGCAATACCATTTTCTTCAAGCATTTTTCTGATATAATGCGAAAGATTAAATATTACAATACCTGATAATGTATTTTCAGTTATCTGCAGTTCTCCATATTCTAAAATGCCTGATAATCCGACGCGGATTTCAGCTTCGCATCTGACTCCCGCGATCATTTCAAAGCTCTCATCACACCTTACAGGGCCGAGAGCGGCTTTAAAAGGCTCATATGCGAGATTCAACGATTCAAACAGTGAGTAAGCCGACTTTTCATCAGCAGAGCCCAGTTCAGGCGCTGAAGGGCTTCCAATGGCTAGAATGAAAGAATTACATCTAAATACTCTGCCATCTTTAAAATAAACTGTATATTCATCGGAATCCGATTCAACCCTGATTATTTCCGAATCAGAGACAATTTCAGCTCCCGACATGATCGCCGCATCACGAAGTGCCCATACTATTGTGGAGGCCTGCATACTCATCGGATAATAATATCCGTTTTTTGATACTGTCAGGACTCCCATGTGATCAAAATAATCCCTTACAAACTCCGTAAGATCGACATTCATCAAAATCTTATCAATAAAATCAGATCCATAGTAAAATGCTCTGTCATAAAATGCATTGCAGATATTCGCCCTGCCATTACCGGCAGCATAAAGTTTTCTTCCCGGCTTCTTGTTCTTATCCGCTAAAAGACAAGAAAGCCCCCTACGGGAGCTTTCAATGGCCGCAGTAAGCCCCGCGGGGCCTGCACCTGCGATTATAACATCGTATTTTTCATAGCGATCTGTAGTCATACTTACTCTACCTTTAAACCGGCTTTGTTATCATCCTGCATATAAGTAATCCATGTTTTACCAGGATTTATCAGAAGTTCCTTGCCGTCAGCGGTATAATACTGTGTAACATCCTTTGGATCATCACCCTTCTTCCATGTAATAGGAATGATCTTTCCGTTTGTTGCATAGAAACCGTCACCGCTTCCTACAGTATTAACATCGATCCATCCTGAAACATTTTCCTCACCGTCAGGACATACATAAAGACCGTGATATGTGAAAATAACAATAATATTCTTTACTGTAAGCTGATTTCCTGATTCGGCATCAATCTGCGGACCACCGAACATAAATCTCTTATAAAGCTTTGAAGCTGAATCATATTCAAACCATCCGTCACTGTAATCAGACATATTGGTTGTAATCTTGTTTGCAGCTTTTCCGTCTGCAAGATCGGTATCTTCGTTATTGAAATGGAACATCTTCTTGTAATTTTCATTCTTTTCAAGCTGATAACCCATTTCCGATCTGATCTTGTTAATTCCCTCACCTGTTATATATGCATCATGAGGACCTTCTCTGTCAGGATCACGGAAACATCCTTCAACTCCGTCACCGATTTCATAATGCTCAACTCCCGGATATCCTTCAAGATCAGGGATAGCATTATCTGCCTTTCCCCAGTGAACAAGAAATGCCTGATGCTCAACCATCTTTCTGACCATATAGTATCTGACACTTCTCATCGGTCCGATTTTCTTTAAGTTATCGTAATCTGTAAATATACATACAAGACGGTCAATTCCGCCCTCTTCCATCATTTCATAATAAACATCTGCATGCTCTACACCTGACTGAGGAAATGCATCGTTAGTATTCTCAATCGTACATGCTACAGGCTTTCTTCTTGCAAGATCCTTATCGATCCATTCACCTGTAAGATCACTTCTTACCTTTCCATCCTTTGAAATCTCTACATCTGCCGGATTTCCGTCAAGCATCGAATTATCCGATACATTTATACTGTAATCTTTTGAATCCTCTACAGCAGCCGTTGTTGGTTCTTCCTTCTTGCCGCATCCTACAGCTCCAATCGTCATTAAACATGATAACCCAAGTATCAAAAGCTTTTTCTTAAACATAGTCTCTGGTGTATCCTTTCCTCTCTAATATTTCCTCCTGCATTTCTTCCATCTGAATACGCTCTTCATCGGTCATATGATCATAACCGAAAAGATGAAGCATACTATGTGCAGTAAGAAATGCAATCTCCCTCTTTAAGCTATGGCCGTATTCCTCAGCCTGAGCCTCGGCACGTTCAAGAGATATAATGATATCTCCCAAAAGCAATTCTCCGGTATCAGGATTGAAATACTCCTCCGGATTCTTCTCCGCAACAGATAAGTCTCCCGGAAGTTCGAAATCTACCATAGGAAATGAAAGAACGTCTGTAGGTCTGTCAATTCCTCTTGATTCCCTGTTGAGCTCATGAATATATGCATTATCAACTATGCTGACATTAACCTCACATTCATAAGGACAATTCTGGAAATCAATCGCCTCCTCGATAACAGTAGTGATTATATTATCGAGTTCATGGGGATAAACGATATTCAGTTCGTTTATTATATTAATATTCATACCGTATCATTCTACCACAATTCACATTTACATAAAAGTTATAATTGTCTTATTATTCTCTTAATTATTCAACAACCAGGGCTTCCTTGTTATCGTCCTTCATATAGGAAATAAAGGTTTTTCCCGGATTAATCTTTAATTCTTTCCCATCCGATGTATAGTAATGCGTTATATCGAAAATGCTTTCTTTTTCCCATGTTATAGGAATAATCTTTCCGTCTGAAGCATAGAATCCTTCTCCTTTGCCCAGAAGATCGATATCGATAGCATTTCTTTCAAGGTTCTGCCTTTCCGGTATACACAGCGAATGAGTAGCAAACAGTATTATGATATTCTTAAACTTCAGCTGTTCGCCTGTAAGTTCATCTATATGAGGTCCGCCATACTGAAATCTGTTGTAAAGCTTGGTTTCCGGATCATATTCAAACCATGGCTGCTGATAATCGCTGAGTTCGGTTGTTATCTTAAGTGCATCCGTTCCGCTTGCAGGTTCAGTATCTTCAGGATAGAAATGGAACATTTTCTCATAATTCTCATTCTTATCTAGCTGAAATGGCTGGGATGCTCTGAAATTATTGATAGCCTCAGCACTGACATAAGCCGTATGCTCTATATCTTTACCCGGACGGCTCAGACGATATCCGCCTTCTACATATGGCTCATTGTAAGGTTCATATATATCATCATTATTGAAATTAGCATGCTCTACGCCGGGATAACCATGAAGATCTTCAAGTGCATTGTCGGCTCTTCCCCAGTGAACAAGAAATGCCTGATGTTCAACTGCTTTCCTTACGTAATATGCACGAGTACTTCTTACAGGACCTATCTGCTCCATATCATCATAATCCGTAAAGATGCACATAAGTCTTGTGATTCCGCCTTCTTCAAGCATCTCATATATCACATCAGCTCTTCCTACACCTGACTGAGGCATAGCTACCGACAGGTTATTGATCATTACGGCAATAGGTTTTCTATGTGCCAGATCCTTATCAATCCATTCACCTGTGAGGTCACTTCTAACCTTACCGTCTTTGGTAATCTCTATATTTTGAAGATCACCATGCGTAAGCATCGGTGTTTCTGTGATATTTACAGTAAACTCTTTCGGTTCTTCTTTTTTAACTGCTTCTGTTGCAGATGCAGTTTCGGTTGTAGTAACCGGTGTCTGATTACCGCAAGCGGCTATACCAAGCATCATAATTGTTGAAATGCCCAGTACAAGTAATTTCTTTTTAAGCATGATAATATGTTATCCTTTTCTTAGTAATATTTAATGTCTGTCATTCTTTCCAGATACGGCCTTATTGTCTTTACCACGGTTGTCTCTATATTTATGTTCCGTACGGCGATTATCATATTTCTCATAGGCCTCGACTATTTTCTGAACAAGCGGATGTCTTACTACATCCTTTGAGGTAAGTCTGCAGATAGCAATTCCTTCTATATCCTTAACAACCTTAAGGGCTGTATCAAGACCGGATGAAGTATTTGCCGCCAGATCCTTCTGAGACTGATCTCCTGTTATAATAGCTTTTGAGCCGAATCCGATACGTGTAAGAAACATCTTCATCTGTGATTCGGTTGTATTCTGTGCTTCATCCAATACTATAAATGCATTATCCAGAGTTCTTCCTCTCATATATGCAAGAGGAGCAACTTCGATCAGTTCCTTCTCGAGATTTTTCTGGAACTGTTCAGCGCCCATTATTTCATATAATGCATCATAAAGAGGCCTCAGATACGGATCGATCTTGCTTTGAAGATCTCCGGGAAGAAATCCAAGCTTTTCACCTGCTTCTATAGCAGGTCTGGTAAGGATTATCCTTTCAACCTGTCCCTTCTTAAATGCACTGATTGCCTTTGCCATTGCAAGATAGGTCTTACCGGTTCCTGCAGGACCTGTTCCAAAAACAATCATGTTCTTATCAATAGCATCGATATATTCCTTCTGACCGAAAGTCTTAGGTCTGATCGGTCTTCCTGCCATGGTATGACATATAATATCATCTCTGTCTTCAAGTTCATTGGCAGAATTATCACTGTCACCCTTCACAAGTTCAATGGCATAATCTACATTCTGTTCAGTAACGTCGCTGCCTTTTCTTGCTATGGCATATATATCATTCAAAACCTTTAATGCCTTATCTACATTTTTTTCATCACCTGTTATGATCAGCTCCTCGCCTCTGTAAACATAGGTGACATCAAATGCTTTCTCGACCTTTCTAATGTTTCTGTCAAACTGGCCAAAGACATTCTGTATATTGGAATTATCAATAATTATCGTTTTATGCGTAGAAGACATTCAAATCCTCCTTATAACAAAAGATGCCGCGAATTTTCACGGCATCTTAATACGTATATATTTACTTATACTTACGCTTTCTTGCAGCCTCAGACTTCTTCTTACGTCTTACGCTTGGCTTCTCGTAATGCTCTCTCTTACGAATTTCCTGCTGAATTCCGGCCTTAGCACAGTTTCTCTTGAATCTGCGAAGAGCGCTATCCAGTGTTTCATTCTCTTTAACGATTACGCTTGACAAATATCTCACCTCCCCTTATTAGGATTAGAACGAATGTTATTATAACATATTAATATTGATTGTCAAGGCGAATTAGTCATAAATCCGTTAAATATAGGCTTAAAGCTGGCCTTTTGCCGTTTCAACACCTGCTTCAAGTGCCTTTTCGATTCCTGACGGATCCTTTCCACCTGCCTGAGCCATGTTAGGTCTTCCGCCACCGCCGCCTCCAACGATAGGAGCGATAGCCTTGATAATGTTTCCTGCATGAATACCTGCTGAAACAGCACTGTCATCAGCCATAACAAGCAGATTTACCTTTCCGTCGTTGTCGGATGCGATGATCACTACTGACTTTCCGAGCTTCTGCTTCATATCATCGCCGAGTGTTCTCATTGCGTTAGCATCTACTCCTGAAAGCTTGATAGGAAGGATCTTCACTCCGTTTGCTTCAACAACATTATCCATAACGTCAGCTGCTGCAGCCTTAGCCATCTTATCTTTGAGACTCTGGTTCTCTGACTGAAGAGCCTTGATCTCATCCATAAGAGCCTGAATCTTATCAGCAAGCTTTGAAGGCTCTGATTTAGCTGTTGCTGCTGCATTAATAAGTGCAGCCTCAATATCCTTGTAGTAATTCATGGCACCTGTGCCTGTAAGTGCTTCAATTCTTCTTACACCGGCAGCGATACCCTGTTCCGAAACAATCTTAAATGTATTTATAACGCCTGTATGTGCTACATGAGTACCACCGCAAAGCTCTATAGACCAGTCGCCCATGTTTACGACACGTACTGTATCTCCGTACTTCTCACCGAAAAGTGCCATAGCTCCTGTCTTCTTAGCATCTTCTATAGACATTACGTCAGTTCTTACGTTAAGATCAGCTGCAATCTCGGCATTAACGATTTCTTCTACCTTCTTAATCTCATCAGCTGTCATAGCCTGATCATGAGAGAAATCGAATCTGAGTCTGTCATCAGCAACATATGAGCCCTTCTGCTCAACATGATCGCCGAGAACAGTCTTAAGTGCCTTCTGAAGAAGGTGTGTAGCCGAATGGTTCTTGCAGATATCAGAACGTCTTACATCACAAACCTTAAGAACTGCCTTCTCTCCTGCTTCAATGCTTCCTGAAACAACTGTTCCCACATGAACATATCTTCCATCCTTAAGCTTGATCACATCTTCTACATCAAATGTTCCGGACTCAGTCTCAATCTTACCCTTATCTGCCGTCTGACCACCCATTGTTGCATAGAAAGGTGTCTTAGGTGTAATGATTGCACCTGACATACCTTCTTCTATTGATTCTGCTGCAGCATCCCCGCTGACAAGAACATCGATAACGCTCTCATCTTCAGTCTTATCATATCCTGTGAACTCAGTAGTTGCAGCGCTTCCGAGTCCGTTAAATACATTATCATCGGATGTAAGCTTAGCTGAGAAATTCTGATTTTCTCTTGCTCTCTGCTTTGCAGCTTCCATAGCTTTATCGAAACCTGCTTCATCAACTGTAAGTCCTGCTTCTTCAGCCATCTCTACAGTAAGCTCGATCGGAAAGCCGAATGTATCATAAAGATAAAATGCTTCCTCACCGTTTATCTCATTTCCTGATGCAGCCTTCTTCTCATCAAGAATCTTTGTGAATTCCTTCATACCGTTCTCAAGAGTACTCTCGAAACGTACGATTTCCTTATCAAGTTCCTTAAGGATGAATTCACGGTTCTCAGTAAGCAGCGGATAGCTGTCATCATAAACCTTATCAATATAAATCTTTGCTACTTCAAGAAGATTTTCTTTCTTAAGACCAAGTGTACGTCCATGTCTTACAGCTCTTCTGATGAGACGGCGAAGTACATATCCCGCACCTACATTTGAAGGACGAAGCTTTGCAGCATCACCGATGAGCATTACGGATGTACGCATATGATCAGCAAGAATTCTCATAGATTTTGTAAGCTTCTCGTCATCATTATATTTAGCACCGGAAGCCTGCTCAATATATGAAATAGTCTCTGAAAAAAGATCTGTCTGATATACATCCTTGGTACCGTTGAGGAATGCAAGATTTCTCTCAAGTCCCCATCCTGTATCAACATTCTTCTGCTTAAGCGGTGTAAGATGTCCATCCTGATGCTTTTCATACTGCATAAAAACATCATTACCAAGCTCTGTATACTTTCCGCATGAACATCCCGGGCCGCAATTCGGACCGCAATCAGGGACGTCTGCTATATAGAACATCTCACTATCAGGACCGCAAGGACCATATTCAAGTCCCCACCAGTTATCCTCAGCAGGAAGATAATAAATATTCTCCGGTTTAAAACCTGAAGCGATTCTATACTGTGCACCCTCTTCATCACGAGGAGCGTTCTCATCGCCCGCAAATACAGTTGATGCAAGATGATCTCTGTCAAAGCCAAAAACCTGTGTAAGAAGTTCGAAACTCCACTTACATCTTTCTTCCTTGAAATAATCTCCAAGACTCCAGCTTCCCATCATTTCAAAAAATGTAACATGACTCTTATCACCAACTGAATCGATATCATTTGTACGAACACAGCCCTGAACATTACAAAGCCTTGTTCCAAGCGGATGCTTCTCACCCAGAAGGTAAGGCATTAACGGCTGCATTCCTGCAACATTAAAGAGAACACCGGTTGATCCGTCTGATACAAGTGAAACCGCACCGACATCAACATGTCCTCTTTCAATATAAAAGTCTTTCCAGGTCTTTCTTAACTCTTTTGAAGTAAACTGTCTCATAATTTTCCTCTCTGCTAATACATATTATCTCAGACATTTCAGTCCGGTTATTACTCTCTTTCTGCCAGTTCCCTGGTAATGTCTTCCCAGGTGATTCCTTTATCTGCCATAAGAACCATCATATGATACATAAGATCCGAAATTTCATATTTAATCTCTGAAGGATCGGGATTCTTTGCAGCAATAACAGTCTCAGTCGCTTCTTCACCGAACTTCTTTAGAATTTTGTCGATTCCCTGATCAAAAAGATAATTCGTATAACTTCCTTCACGAGGATTTTCACGTCTATCGATTATCGTATTATATACATCAGTAAATACACTGAAAGGATTAGCCAGATCTTTATCGCCTACGGATGTAAGCGGAGTAAAGAAACATGTCTCGTTTCCTGTATGACATGCCGGTCCGATCTGGTGAACCTTTGCAAGAATAGTATCTTTATCACAATCTATTATCAGTTCTTTCACATACTGGAAATGTCCGGATTCCTCGCCTTTTGTCCAAAGCTTATTTCTTGATCTTGAATAATACGTCATAAGCCCAGTTTCAATAGTCTTTGCATAAGACTCCTCATTCATATAGGCAAGCATCAGAACTTCATTTGTTTTATAATCCTGAGCAATACACGGAACAAGTCCATTGTTGTCTTTTTTGAATTCAGCAAAAGGAATACTGCTTACAAGACCTCTTACCGAAACTCCCATTTCAGCTAACAACTTCTTAACATCTCTGAGTCTAACTACAGATTCTGTTTCAGCATCGGAATATTCACAAGATGAAACAACCGCCTCATCGTATGTATCAAGAGCTTTCTTAATATCCTCAGCTTCAAAGCCTGTCATACGAGGCTTATAATCAGTAAGTGTCAGAACCCTCTCTTTACCGAATCTTGCAACTGCTTCATCATAAGCCTTTAAACCGGCTTCCGAAGAGGTATCTACAACAACTTTATCAGCTCCCGCATAGATCAGCTTCTTAACATCTTCAAATCTTCCGACACCACCGAATGCTGTTATCGGAACATCTGTTACAGAAACGATTTCTTTAATCTTAGCTGCATTTGGTTCTATATCCGCACGTGTTGCACCTGCATCCCAGAAAACCAGTCCGTCTGCACCCTTCGCGGTTATATCGATAATATCTTTTGTAGGCATTCCGCCATTAATTAAAACATATATCCTGTTCTGACTCATTTATAATGCTCCCTTTGTAGATAATAGACCGTCGCCGAGTCTTTCTTCTTTTGAAACTGCCATTTTAAGAGCATTTGCAAATGCCTTAAATGCAGCTTCGATTATATGATGATTATTTACACCCGAGAACTGCTTAAAATGTATATTCATTTCAGCACCGTAGGAAACTGCATAGAAGAATTCCTGGAACATTTCGGTATCGAAATATCCTACTCTCGGTACAGTAAGCTCTATGTCAGAGGAATAATACGGTCTGCCTGAAAGATCAACTGCAGAAAGTATAAGAGCTTCATCCATAGGCATTGTAAATGAACCATATCTTTTAATTCCTGCTTTATCTCCAACAGCCTTCTTAATAGCCTTGCCGAGAACAATACCGGTATCTTCTATTGAATGATGTGAATCAACATACAGATCTCCTTTTACGGCAACCTCAAGGTCGAAAAGGCCATGCTTAGCAAAGCTCTTCAGCATGTGATCAAAGAAACCGATTCCTGTATCTACGGAAGATGCATCTCCCTTACCATCAAGATTTATCTTGATCCTGATATCTGTTTCTTCGGTTTTTCTTGAAATTTCAGCGATTCTGTCAGCCATACTTACCTCCGTTTCTTATTATATGGCACCTTCTGAATCATCCGGTGCCAAACCCCAACTATTCACTAAATACTATTTCTCATCATCAAATCTTACTGCAATTGAATTTGCATGAGCTGTAAGACCTTCTGACTTAGCAAATATCTGAATATCCTCAGATACGGCTCTGAGAGCCTCCTCGGAATAACAAATGATGCTTGACTTCTTGATAAAGTCATCTACGCCAAGCGGTGAGAAAAATCTTGCAGTTCCGTTTGTCGGAAGTACATGATTAGGTCCGGCAAAATAATCTCCGAGCGGCTCGGATGAATACTCACCAAGGAATATTGCTCCGGCATTCTTAATCTTAGTCATAACATTCCAAGGATTCTTTGTTACAATCTCCATATGTTCAGGTGCAATCTCATTTGCCGCATCAACTGCATCATTCATATTATCGGCTATAAGTATCGCACCAAAATTCTCAAGGGACTTCTCGATTATTTCTTTTCTTTCAAGTTGTGCTGTAAATGTCTTTATCCATTCAGCAACATCATCAGCAAGCTTTTCACTTGTAGTAACAAGAGTTGCCGATGCAAGCTCATCATGCTCTGCCTGAGACAGAAGATCTGCTGCAACAAACTTAGGATTTGCTGTTTCATCAGCAAGAACAAGAATCTCGCTAGGTCCTGCAATCGAATCTATGCTCACATGTCCGTATACTACTCTCTTTGCAAGTGCTACAAAAATATTACCCGGACCTACAATTTTATCTACTTTAGGAATACTCTCTGTTCCATATGCAAGTGCAGCTATAGCCTGAGCTCCACCGCATTTATATATCTCTGTTACTCCTGCTTCCTTAGCTGCTACAAGAGTCATAGGATATACCTTTCCTTCAGCATTGCAAGGAGTTGTCATTATAATATTCGGAACTCCGGCAACATGAGCCGGAATAACATTCATAAGAACTGTCGATGGATATGCAGCCTTACCTCCAGGTACATATACACCTGCATATTCAACCGGCGATACTCTCTGTCCGAGAATAATACCTGTATCCTCTGTTGTGATCCATGTATTTCTCTTCTGCTTGATATGGAAATCGCGAATATTCTTTATGGAACGTCTGATAACCTCAAGAAGCTTCTGATCAACCAGTGTATAAGCCTCTTCAATCTCAGCATCAGTAACTCTGATATTATCCGCATTTATTTCTGCTTTATCAAATTTCCTTGTATATTCAAAAACAGCCTCATCGCCTCGCTCATGAACATCGGCAACAATCTCCTTGACTGTTTTCTCATAATCTCCGTAATCATCGGTTGTTCTCTTAAGTAGTCCCGATAAGAGATTATTCTTGGTTTCACTTGTAAGCTTTACTTTCTTCATATGATCTCTCCAAATTCTGTAAAATGTATAGTACTTACTGATTATTGATCACGCCGTTTAGCTTAGTAAGAAAATCATCAATCCTCTCGTGCTGCATTCTGAGGCTTACCTGATTTACAACCACTCTTGCGGATAAAGGACATATTTCCTCAAGAACTGTAAGTCCGTTTTCCTTAAGGGTTGAACCTGTTTCTACTATATCAACTATAACCTCTGAAAGACCAACAATCGGTGCAAGCTCAACAGAGCCGTTCAATTTGATGATCTCAACCGTTTGATTCTTCTCGGATGAAAAATAATCTTTGGCAATATTAGGATATTTGGTAGCAACACGAATGATCTCATTACGATTAAGCAGTTCACCTGCACTCTCCGGACCGCATACGCACATGCGGCACTTTCCGAGTCCGAGATCCATAACTTCAAAGAGATTACGTCCTTCTTCAAGAATTGTGTCTTTACCGACTATACCTATATCGGCTGCTCCGTATTCAACATAAGTAGGAACATCACTCGGCTTTGCGAGGAAGAATCTCATTCCGAGCTCTTCATTAGTAAAGATAAGCTTCCTGGTATCCTTATCTTTCATCTCCTCACAGGTTATTCCGATCTGTTCAAACAGCTTAAGTGAATCCTTTGCCAGTCTTCCCTTTGCCATTGCAAATGTAAGATATCTCATTTCAAAACCTCATATCTATTTATAGTACAATCTCATCATAATCCCCATCCGGATTAACAATGAGAATCTTGTCATAGCCCAACTTACTGAAATAATCTTTATACTCATCGACATCATGTTTCTTGGATTTTCTTATAAGATCCGTATAGCAGCCGCGTCCTCTCAGATCAGCAGCAAGTTTAACAGCATATTTCTGACTGTCTATATCATAGATAACAGCAGAAATGCTGTCAGAATGCTTCATGTCTATCTTCTGACGTCTGAGTGCATTCATAAGTTCATCAATATATATAGCAAATCCTATAGACGGTGCCTCTTTACCGAATTGTGAAAGAAGATTATTGTATCTTCCTCCTTTTACAACAGGATTTCCTGTTCCGTAAGTAAATCCTCTGAATACAATACCTGTATAATAATTATATCCATGGATCATGCTGAGATCGAATCCGATATAATCCTGATATCCATAATAGGATAAAGCAGCATTCACCTTTCTGAGTCTGTCTATAGCTGAAAGGCTTCTCTCATTTGAGACGAGCTTTTCGGCTTCATCAAGCATCTGAGGGCCTCCGAAAAGCTTATCAAGACTTGTAAGAACCTTCTTTACATCCTCCGGTATATCAATCTTTGAAATATACTCTCTAAGGCCGAAGAAATTCTTTATCTTAATATATTCAGTAATCTTATGCTCTGTTTCGGAATCAATTCCCGCTGCACTTATTATACCCTTAAAGAAATCAGCTTCACCGATCTCAATACGAAAATCTTCAAGTCCCGCAGCCTTGAGACAGTCTATGGCACAAGCAAGAATATCCGCATCTGCGGCAGATGAATCATCATTGAAGAACTCACATCCGACCTGAGTCTCTTCACTGAGCTTACCCTGATGCTGGTGAGTATTCTTAAATGTATGTCCTTCATAGCAGAGTCTTATCGGAAGCTCCACATCCTGATAATACTTTGCAACACTTCTTGCAATACTTGGTGTTATATCAGGTCTGAGAACAAGCGTATTATTCTCACGATCAAAGAATTTATACATATCGGTTGACGGAGCTGAGCCCTTATCTCTGTTAAATATATCAAAGAACTCAAAATGAGGTGTCTCAATATCCTGATTTCCGTAAAGCTTCAGAACATTATGGATATCATCCATAAGACATCTTTTTTCATCACATTCCAAACCGTATATATCTCTTACACCTTCAGGTGTCTGTAATAAAGTATCCTTCATATGTGTCTCCCGTAATTCAAAGAACTTCATCAATATTCCCAAGAACGAAGAACAACTCTTCATATCCCAGAACATTCAAAATATTTTAGTACAAAAAGAGTATTTAATCAAGAGTAAACAACGTCCATATATACTCCTGTTTTATCCTCTTTGCAGGTAGCAAACCTGTATTTCACACGAGTATTCTCATTATATCTTATCGAAATGTGCGAATACGGATATGCTGCCTCCTGGACAAGTCTCCTGAAAAGTTTGTCCGAAACTTCAACAGAGAACTCATTAAGCCTTATATCTACAATATATTTATTAAAGCTTACATTTACCGTAACGCTCTTTGTATTCTCGTCTTCTTCGGTAATCTCAACAAGCTTATCAATAACACTTTGATCCAGAACCAGATTGATCTTTCCGATATATTCATTAAACGCTCTAAACAATTTCAAGTCTCCTCACAGAAATCTACTGATTTCGGACAGTCTTATCAGGGATAGCATCATGGATTTCCCTGAACTTATCTCTATATATAATAAACATTCTTACAACCGCAGGATCAAAATGCTTACCGCTTTCTTTCATGATCTCTTCATACGCTTCATCAACCGACCATCCTTTCTTATATGAACGATCAGCCGTAAGAGCATCAAAAACATCACAAACAGCAATAAGTCTGGAAATGTATGCGATTTCTCCGCCCTTCATTCCAAGATAACCGGTTCCGTCCCATCTCTCATGATGCTCTTTCGCCATTACTGCAGCGAGCTTCATGATTTCACCGGGGCAGTTTCTGAGAAGTGCCTCTCCATAAAGAACATGGCTCTTCATAATGCTGAATTCTTCATCGGTCAGTTTACCCGGCTTATCCAGAACCTCCTCAGGTATCATAAGCTTTCCGATATCATGCATCATAGCAGCAGTAGCAACCTTCTCATTATATTCATCATCAAAGCCTGAAGCTTTTCCGAGAACCTTCATATATTCCGCAACTCTCTTAATATGTTCACCGGTCTCAAGTGATTTTGTTTCACTCATCTCAGAGAAAGCATATATGAGATATTTTTCATTCTCCTGCATAGTAATTGCAGTATCCATATATTTCTCTACCATCTGAGAATTTCTCGAAACGATAAAGAATGCCATGAAAGAAAAGAAAACTATAATAAGAATAAGCGGGAATATCATCCCGATATATATATCTTCAGTACTTGAAAATGTCGTATTCCTTAAAACGAGCTCAGGATGATTTATCTGAAACCAGGCTGATACAAGCATGATTGCTGATTCGAGCATCGATGTATAAAGAACAAATGTTCTGTTATAATACATTGACGCAAGAAGTATCGGGAAAAGAACAAGGGCAAAACACAACGTATTAAACTGCGTTACCAGAATACCCGTTACTATGACAATAGAAAAAATGATAATATGCCGGGTAATCTTCATCGAATACATCCTGAATACAGGAATGATTATACACGGCAAAAGATTAAATATCGCACATAGAATAGCCGTTATCAAAAGAACTTTAGGATCGTACTTTCCGAATATAAAAATAAGGAAATAAAACAGCACAATAAAATACAGAACGACCTTAAGACATCTGACAGAAATTCTGTTTATTTCTTCATTACTTTTATTTCTGTAATAGACTTTATCCATATGCTCCGAGAAGCTCCCCTGTTAAAAATGAGATGTGCCTTACACTATCAGACACACCTCATTATCATACCATTTTTAGTCCTCTTTTACAACAATTGGGTCTGCATCTCTCCATGTACCATCGATATTATAGAAATCTCTCATTTCCTCTGAAAAAAGATGTACTACAATATCGCCGTAATCAAGAAGTACCCAGCCGCTTTCCGATCTTCCTTCACGACCGATAAGATTATATTCGTTTTTAACCATTGTTTCTTCAACGCCATCAACCATAGCATCCAGCTGAGACTTATTTGAAGCAGATGCTATAACAAATCCGTCACAGATTGATGTAAGCTGAGTTATATCAAGTGCTTTGATATCAAATGCTTTCTTTGATTCAAGTGCTTTTACGGTTTTTTCTATCATGTCTTTATACATTGCCACTGTTCTCCTGTCTATTCTGCCTTACTGTAATAGTCATATGTTTCCTGAGTAAGCTCATCTATTGCATAATCTCTTGTCCAGAGATATTCAAGAGTATTTCGTAAAATGTGAAGGACACATTTATCCAGATCAGTAAAGGCTTCTTTCCTTATTGCCGGAAGTTCGTCAAGCATCTTACGATTTGGTTCTATATAATCTGCCACATATATTATCTTATCAAGTAAGGTCATCTTTGGACGTCCGGTAGTATGATATATGATCGAATCAAGTATTTCCTGATCCTTTATTCCGAACTTCTCTTTAGCATAATATGCTCCGAGCTTACCGTGAAGGAGATCCGGATTGGCATATTCACTGCTGTTTATTGAAATTCCGAACTTCTTGGCCTTTTTCAGCTTCTCTTCCTCTGTAAAGCATTTAGCATTATCATGCAGCAGGCCTGCAATCCTCGCCTTCTCAACATCATAGCCATATGTCATAGCCAGACATGCCGCTGTATACTCAACTCCTATCGAATGAACAAATCTTTTATCCGAAAGCTTCTTCTTAAGCTTCTTAACCGCTTCATCTCTGTCAAACTGCATCACTAATACCTCTGTAAAGCTTATTATTTTTTATATATTCGGCAACCTCATCAGTAACAAGTCCCTTCAGGCTCTTACCCTTTGAAGCTCTGAGTCTGATATCGGTTGATGAAATATTGCATTCTTCCATATTGAGCAGCAATATTGCAGCATCACTGTGTCTGGTATAAATATCTCTGATTATATCTTTAGACCTGTCTCTGTCAGTTTTGCCTCTTACAGCCGTAAGAAATGTAACACTGCCGAGAAGTTCATCCGCATCAACCCATTTCTCGACCCATTCAAGGCTGTCCCCACCGATGATAAAGTAAATCTTTCTGTCCTGATCTTCCTTCTTTAATTCTCTGATCGTATCGATTGTATGGGTTATTCCACCGCGCTTTATTTCCATATCAGACACACTTAGATAAGGATAATCCTTGATCATAAGATTTATCATATTTATTCTGTCTTTATCAGGAGCAAATTTATCATTATCTTTATAATATGTTGATTTATTGGGCATAAATACGATATTATCCAGACCGTATTCGCTATGAGCCGCCTTAACCATTTCGAGATGTCCGAGATGGACCGGATTAAAGGAGCCGCCCATTATCGTTATATTATTTTCTCTTATCATTAACTTTCTTTTCTCCCGGGAAGTAAATCTTTATATTTTCATTATTTCTCTTATATAAAACAATCTTTCTTCCGATAACCTGAACAACCTCGGAACGAGATCTTTCAGCAAGTGTATGTGCGATTTCATTAATATCGTCCTCGCAATTTTTAAGTACATTTATCTTTATAAGCTCTCTGGCAGTGAGTGCTTCATCTGCCGCTTTTACAAATTCCGGTGTAAGACTGGATTTACCAAGTGAAAGAACCGGTGTAATATTCATTGCGAGCCCTTTAAGAAATGCTCTGTCTTTAGTAGTCATTTTTATTCCTCTTTCAAAATATAATAATATATGCCGGCTGTAAGATATTTATTCGTAATATACGAACTCGTGGCCGTAGACATTGACCGTGTCTCCTTCTTTCATGCCGAGAGCAACCAGCTCGTCAAGAATACCATTCTTCTTCATAAAGTTCTGGAAGAACAGGAATCCCTTCTCATCTTCAAGATTTGTATATCCAAGCATCCTTTCAACTCTTGGTCCTTCTACAAGGTATGTATCCTTAAGATCCGTAGACTTAGAACAATAAATTGGAAGCTCCGGAGAATCCTTCAGTTCTTCTATATCCATTTCAGATTCAAATACCATATTTTCCTTAGGTATTGTCTGGAGAATTTCAAATACCGCATTCAGGAGTTCACGTACACCTTCTCCCGTAGCAGCTGAAATCGGATATACATTAATATCAGGAAAAGCCTCATGCAGCTTACTGATCACTGCATTTCTATCTTCTTCAGAAAGAATATCCAGTTTATTTGCAGCAATAACCATCGGACGTGATGCGAGTTCTTCATTATAAGTCTTAAGCTCGCTGTTTATAACCTTGATATCTTCAATAGGATCTCTATCTTCAACAGATGCCGCATCGATCACGTGAATAAGAACTCTTGTTCTTTCAATATGTCTGAGGAAATCAAAGCCGAGGCCAACACCTTCGGATGCACCTTCAATGATTCCCGGTATATCCGCCATAACGAAACCTCTTTCAGGTCCGAGGTCGACAACACCTAAATTCGGAACCAATGTAGTAAAATGATAATCGGCAATCTTAGGTCTCGCATTTGAAACTGATGCAAGAAGCGTTGATTTACCTACACTCGGAAAACCGACAAGTCCTACATCGGCAATCATTTTCAGTTCAAGAGTGAGATATTTCTCAGTAGCAGGCTGACCGGGCTGAGCATATTTAGGAGCCTGCATAACGCTTGTAACATAATGACGGTTACCTCTTCCGCCATGACCGCCATGCATAAGGATGAACGGCTCTGTTCTGTCAGCCATATCGATAATAACTTTACCTGATTCAAAATCTCTTATTACGGTTCCCGGTGGTACCTTAAGAGTAATATCCGCACCATTAGCACCGTGACAATTACGCTTACCGCCTTCCTGTCCGTCGCCGGCTTTATACTTTCTTACATTTCTGAAATCAGTTAAAGTATTAAGTCCGGGATCAACAACAACATATACATTGCCGCCGTCACCACCGTCACCACCATCAGGGCCTCCATTAGGTACATAGAGTTCTCTTCGGAATGAAACATGTCCGTCTCCGCCCTTACCGGATCTTACAAATATTTTAGCTCTGTCCGCAAAATACATACAAATCACCTTTTAATATAATAAAAAGGAGCTTTGTAAAACTACAAAGCTCCATTCGTTTAGATACGTAATCGAAGATTAAGCTACAGGATAAATTGAAACCTGCTTCTTATCCCTTCCGAGTCTCTCATATCTTACAACTCCATCTGTTAATGCGAAAAGTGTGTCGTCTCCGCCACGTCCAACATTAAGTCCCGGATGGATCTTTGTTCCACGCTGTGTATAAAGTACATTTCCAGCCTTTACAAACTGTCCGTCTGCTCTTTTTGCTCCAAGTCTCTTGGATGCTGAATCTCTACCGTTCTTGGTAGAACCCATTCCCTTTTTATGAGCGAAGAGCTGTAAATTCATCTGCATTTAATTTACCTCCCTAAAAAACACCTTAATATATTCATCCGAATCATATTCTTTGTAGATATCACAAAGACCGAGTCTTAAAGACTTTATAATAAGCTCGCTTTCAGGACTTACCTTTCCGCATACTTTACAATTGATCGTTCCTTCCGAATCTTCGGAAATGATCGTATCATTAGTAAGCTGCTCAAGGCTGTTAACAGCATTTATGGTCAGAGCGGAAACCGCAGCACATATAATGTCACGTCCCTCATCATCATAATCTGCATGGCCCTTTACAGAGAAGCCTATATATTGGCCGTTTCTTGTATAGAAAGCTGCTTTTATCATAATCCTGCCTTCGTTCGTGATATTCTGCAAATCAAAACTACTTACGCATTGATGCTTTCAATCTTTACTTCTGTGTAAGGCTGTCTGTGTCCGTTCTTCTTGTGGTAACCGGACTTTCTCTTGTAGTGATATACTACAACCTTCTTAGCCTTAGCAGTCTTTACAACAGTAGCCTTAACAGATGCGCTCTTTACGTCATTACCGCAAACAACTCCATCATCTGTTGATACAAGGATAACATCATCAAATGTAACCTCAGCGCCATCTTCAGCTCCGAGCTTTTCTACCTTAATAACGTCTCCTTCTTCTACTTTGTACTGCTTTCCACCTGTTGCTATAATAGCATACATGGCTAGTACCTCCTATACTTAAATCTCGCCGGTTTCGGTGGCGTCTCATATAATCGGGCGCACTTTCCCTACCTCACCGTGCGGCATACCGTGTTATATTAACATATAGTTGTAACATCGTCAATCTCTTTTTTATAAAAAACTTCAACAGTTTCAAAATATCTGAAATTCCTGGATGCTTCTCTGAAATCATGTTTTTTTCTTACAACCGAACCTGATGTAAAATATGAAACATCAGTTGTTGGATTTCCGGAAAATGACAGATGATTTTTCGGATTTTCAACAAAAGCCGTTTTTACACAGTCAGCTTTTTTTATTCTGTACTTTATCCTCTCTCTCATAAAAACCCAAATAACGATGCATGTCAGAACTGCAGCAGCTATTATAAGAAGAATGCTTATTCCCAGATTAATAGAAAGATCTTTATGAAATATAATTAATAAAAATGCCGCAGCCAAAGCCCCCCATAAGGAATATACGGGACACTTTTGAAAAA
This sequence comes from uncultured Lachnospiraceae bacterium, assembly GCA_946405625.1. Taxonomy (GTDB): domain Bacteria; phylum Bacillota; class Clostridia; order Lachnospirales; family Lachnospiraceae; genus Eubacterium_Q. The sequence continues at coordinate 77,045 of CAMJHQ010000003.1, forward strand.
GGATCGATAAAGATGCTCTCTTCAAAGCCGTCCTTGTAAGCACAGTTCTGTTTTCTTCAGTAATCAACCTCGGAGAACTATCAACCTTAAAAAGATCAGGATGAATAGCCATTTCAAGATCATCAAAATTCACATCATCAAGGAAATTATACTCCGGTGCCTCTGCTGCACCTGTAATATCCGACATCGGAATAATACAGACTGAGTCTTTATTCTTAAGAATATATACTCTGCTGCCTCTGTTTAACATCCTCGGTTTCTTAAAGTCTGTATAGACAAGTTCAAGATAATGAGGAACCGGACTCTTATAATCATTTTCAAGAATCGCATAATAAAGCTTATGATTGATCGTATTATATAGAACCGTACCTGTATCAATCATTAGTTCCGGATCTTTAAACAACATTTTTAGAGATCTGTTCTTAATATAAACCTTGAGTAAATTATATATTACGATTGCAAAAATAATAAATACAATAAAAACAGGCCAGAAATTATCATATGAAATAAAAAACTTATTACCATAGTCTTCAGCAAAATTTGGTATGACTACTATCAGACCGGTTAATAGACCGATAATGATACCAAAATAATCAACAAATCTCGAATTACTAAAGCCATGACTTATAATTCCTGCAATAATATTATTCCTGTTTTCATAAAGCTTATTCTTTAAGCCTTCATCCGGTTTAATATACATAGTTTATAAAAAATCCCCCAATACTCAACCCTTCAATACTTCATGAAGCGGTTTTGACTTCTTCTGTCTGGTAAGTTCGATAAGTCCAAGTCCTGTAGTATCAATATATACAGTTCTTGTAGAATCTCTACCAATAACTTCCTTAATATGTTCAACCAGAATTTTATAGTTTTCCGTGTCTTTCATATTTATAAAATCTATTATAATTATTCCCGATAGATTTCTGACACGAAGCAGTCTTCCGATCATATCAGCAGCTTCCATATTGATTTTAAGAAAGTTCTGCTGTTTATCCTTCACAGATATAGCCTTACCGGAATTAACGTCTATAACCGTCATTGCTTCGGTAAGATCAACATTTAGCCAGGCTCCGGATTTAAGATAAACTACTTTCTTCATAAACTTTGAAAGCTTCGTATCAATATTATACGAAATCAGAGCCTCATCATTTTCTAACACTTCAAAATCATCGGATCTATATCTTTTACTTATTTCACGTATAGAGTTAGAAACATTTGTTTCATTTTTGTAGATCAAAGTGCCTGAAACAGAATGCTTAGAAAGATCTAAGGATTCATTTAGTTTACATAATAATTTTATGGTTTCTTCTCTTAAATCTTCAGAGGAAACTGATTCTGCATCAGTCCTTATTACCGCACCAATGAATTTGTCAGAAAGTCCGATTTTAGGAAGTTCTTCTGAAAAAATAGTCTCAAGTTCTTTCTTAAGAGCTTCTCTCTTAGCATTATCTTCGATTCTTTTTGAAGCACCGATAACACCGCTTCTGTTAAGAACAATATTATTTCCGACAAATTCAAAATTGGCTGTAGCTTCTGCCTTCTTCGTCTTTACCTGCTCTCGCGCAATCTGAATCAGAAGAATATCGCCCTCGCATACCTTGTCTGTATTTGCAGTATGCCTGATAAATATATGCTTTCCTTCGTTATCTTTAAGAGAATAATATAGAGTATCTCCTGTTCCGGCATCAAGAAAAGCCGCATCTATATTACTTACGACCTTGGCAACTCTGGCAGTATAAATATTTCCCAGAGTGGAATCTTCGGAAAGTGAAACTGTCTCAACCAGTTTTCCATCCTCAAGGATAAATCCGAGTTTCTTATTTTTATAATTTCCGATGATCAGTTTAGTCATATCTTTACCATTTATCAGTTCTTAAAGCTGTGAATAGGTGCAGGAATTCTTCCCTCTCTGTTTATAAATTCAGAACAATCATATTTATTGACCGGCATAATAGGAGCTTCTCCGAGAAGTCCGCCGAGAACTATCTTATCTCCAACCTCTTTACCCGGTACAGGAATTATACGGACAGCCGTAGTCTTCTGATTGATCATACCGATGGCCATTTCATCTGCGATAATTCCTGAAATCGTTGAAGCAGATGTATCTCCCGGGATTGCGATCATATCAAGACCTACGGAGCATACGCATGTCATAGCCTCAAGCTTTTCTATAGTAAGTGATCCTACATTTACAGCATCGATCATGCCCTGATCCTCACTCACCGGAATAAATGCTCCCGAAAGTCCTCCTACATATGAAGATGCCATGATACCGCCCTTCTTAACCTGATCGTTGAGAAGTGCAAGAGCAGCTGTTGTACCGGGAGCTCCAACTCTTTCAAGACCTATAAGCTGAAGAATATCAGCAACCGAGTCACCTATTGCAGGTGTTGGAGCAAGACTGAGATCGATAATTCCGAACGGAACGCCAAGACGCTTTGAAGCTTCCTGAGCAACGAGCTGTCCAACTCTTGTGATCTTAAATGCAGTCTTCTTTATAGTCTCGCAGAGAACCTCAAAGCTCTCCCCCTTAACACTTTCAAGTGCAGTCTTTACAACACCGGGTCCGCTGACACCTACATTTATTACGCAGTCACCTTCTGTAACTCCATGAAATGCACCGGCCATGAAAGGATTATCATCAGGTGCATTACAAAATACAACAAATTTGGCACATCCGATTGCATCTCTATCCGCTGTAATATCGGCTGTCTTCTTAACAATCTCACCGATGAGTCTTACAGCATCCATGTTAAGTCCTGTCTTTGTAGAACCGCAGTTTACGGAGCTGCAGACAAGTTCAGTCTCAGCAAGAGCCTGTGGTATTGATTCAATAAGCAGCCTGTCAGCCTTTGTCATGCTCTTGGAGACAATAGCCGAATATCCACCGAGGAAATTTACTCCAACCTCATGAGCTGCCTTATCAAGAACCTTTGCTATCTTTACAAAATCTTCCGAAGTCTTACAAACAGAACCACCGACAAGTGCAATAGGTGTAACGGATATTCTTTTATTTACAATCGGAATTCCGTAATCCTTTGTAATATCATTTCCTGTCTTTACAAGATCCTTTGCAAGGGTTGTTATCTTGTTATATATATTTGTACAAGTATCATCTACATCAGTCCCTATACAATCAAGCAGAGATATACCCATTGTAATAGTTCTTACATCAAGATTCATCTTGCCTATCATTTCATTTGTCTCAAGGACTTCATTAAGTGTAATCAAGTTATATTACCTCACTTTCAAAATTTACATGTTTAATGCACTAGATTCTATGCATCATCGCAAAAATCTCTTCCTTCTGAGCTTTAATCTGTACGCCGATCTCGTGGCCAATTGATTCAAGTTCAGATGCAATCTCAGCATGTGACTTTGTAGATGCAGATGTATCAACAAGCATCATCATATTAAAATACCCCTGCATAGTAGTCTGGGTAATATCATTTATATTAATATTGTTATTTGCAAAGTATGTACATACCTTTGCTATAATTCCTACAGTATCTTTTCCTACAACCGTAACAACTGTTTTTGTCATTGTCTTTCCCTCCGAAATCGTAATTATACTGTCATATAGTAAATATATTCATATATTGTATCAACAACGGTTATTCTAACATAGATAGGATAAAATAAAAAGAGCCGAAGTTTACCAAACTTCAGCTCTGATTACAGATAAAATTATACCATTTATCCGACATTATATTCTCTGATCACCCAGTCATATTGTTCAAGACCGATATCTGTTCCGCACTGATGACAGATTCTTCCGTCAAGAAGTGAGATCGGTGAACCACAGCATTTGCATCTCATTACAGACGGAGCACATACAACCTGAGTCTTACATGCCGCTGATTTAGTCAGTGTAAGATTAAGCTTCTCTGATTTTCTACTGCATTTTTTTCCGTTATATGAAATAAGATTCAGCCCTGCTTCAACGTCTGCTATCTGAAGCCCCTGATCTACCCAATAGTTCCTGAGTGTAATATAATCCATATCCATATCGATCACATTAGTATAATTATTCAACAAACCACTTATGTCCTTATATGAAAATGCATTTATCTGTTCTTTCGTATCAGCATAATGTATGGCAGCAATCTTGTTCTGCACATTTGAATAAAAACCGTTTATAGAAAACAGATCATCAAACTTCTTGACTATATTCTCTGTATTCTTATCATCTCTTGATGCGGCTTTAATCTTATCCAGAATTTTCTTAGATGTATAATTAGCTGATGCGCCGAATTGAATAAACGGAAATATACATACAATAAAGAAAAATACTCCGATAAATGTAAATGCAGCAGCCGGAAAAAGTGCTGAAAAAAGAGTGGCCATAAATGTCATTATCGGTCCGGAGCCTGTTTCAGAAGCTACATCACCTGAAACACGAAATGCCCAGTAACTGCAGAATATAAGACATATCAATCCCCAAATGATACTGCTCAATACGATCATCTTATGTCTGAAATCTTTATATTTCTCATATTCTACATCATAATCTTTTCTCAGAGCAAAGTCGGATACTCTTAAACCGAGATCTTCAACCATGAATTTTGTTCTGCAAAAATCACATCCATCAAGAAGATTCTCTCTTGTTGTCATCGAACCGCAGTTAGGACATATTATTTTATTAGTACCTGAACTTTTAGCATTTATAAGCGTATAACATGCTATATCCTTATCGACTCTGTTATATATACATTTTCCGTTCTTTGAAAAAACCGATCTGGCAGCTATATCCTCTTTGACATCGGTTATCTGATATTTGCCATCAAAATATGTTTTACTATATACGGCGCGTCCACCATAATTCTTTCTTATTGAATCAAGGTTGAATGCAACACCCATTCTTTTCAATCTGTTTCTTCTGAAATCAAGGATATTTCTGTATATCTGAGTAACATTTTCCTGGATCGGTTCGTTTTCGGATCCGGTATTATATTTGAAAAATAAAGAAAGATTTGATCTGAATGCCGATATCAGGCGTTCGACAAGATTCTTATCCGCTTCGGCGCCATAGTTATTCAGGAAAAATCCGGTAAGCCCGTTCTTGATATCCTGTCCTATAAGGATCACATTATCCTTAAGCTTTCCCTTTTTCGCTGAGGACTGTTTTAGTTCGGAAATCGCCAACTTCAAAAGAATGATTCCCGGAATAAGGAACAGAAGTCCAAAGACAAACATAGCGATCCGGCTTGCTATTCCAAATTCAGGATCTTTACTGAAGAAGCACATTTCAAGCATTCCACCGCCTACCAAGATTAAAGCTATCGAGCCAAGGAGCATTCCCATAATCAAACCTCCGAAAATCTATAATTCAATAACATCTCCGGGTTCATCACGCTTTGCAACATTCAGATTAAAGTCTCTGACATCATCAGAGAAAGGATTATCCTGTATTTCGGATTTAACCGTCTCATATGCAAGCTCTTCAAAATTGTTTTCTTTTGATAAATGACCAAGAGATATTGATATTATATGATCATTCAACAGTTCTTTAATCAGCCTTCCGGATGAATCATTTGATAAATGTCCTCTATCTCCGAGAATTCTTCTTTTAAGATCATATGGATAAGGCCCTACTTCAAGCATATGAACATCATGATTCGATTCAATAAGCATTGCATCACTGTTCATAAGAAACTGACGCAGATCGTCATCATAACAACCCATATCCGTTGCAACTACTGCCTTTCTGCTTCCTTCATGAAAACTATAACAAACAGGTTCACGAGCATCATGAGATATTGGATGAACTCTGATCTCAAGATTTCCCACAGAGAAAATATCATTACTTCCTATCTCTCTGAAAAGAGAGCTGTCATACTTACCCATATTTCTGCATTCCTTGATACCCTGAATAGTACCCTCAGTTGCAAAAACTGGTATATCATATTTCCTGAGAAGCACTCCGAGCCCCTTGATATGATCATTATGTTCATGTGTTATCAGAACTCCGTCGATATCTTTCCCGGTATGGCCTGCTTTATTAAGTCCTTCTTCGATTTTCTTTAAACTGATGCCTGTATCAACCAGGATAACCGTATCTCCGTCTCCGATATAGGTACAGTTACCGCTGCTTCCACTGGCAATACTCATCATTCTCATATATTATTTCCAATCAATTTAATAACTTATTGGGGATAAATAAATAACACATAAAAAATTGCACATTTATAAATTGCATATATATAAATTACATATATAAAATATATCAATCCCCTATATAATTATAGGTGCCAAAAGAAACTTTTGACACCTAAATTTTATCATTTATTCAGGCTTTAGAAAATAGCCTTCGGGCTCTTATCTATCGGTCTGTAGCCTTTTTCCTTAAGAACCTCAAATATCTTTTCCTTATGCTCAGGTCCAAAGGCCTCAAGCGTGATAACAAGTTCCACAGCTGTATTTCTGTTGAGTGATACAAACTGATTATGATCGAGCTTGATGATATTTCCCTGAAGCTCTGCAATTATATTCGAAACTTTACCAAGTTCTCCCGGCTTATCCGGAAGAAGAACCGATACAGTAAAGATACGGCTTCTTGCAATAAGTCCATGCTGAACAACCGAAGAAAGCGTGATGATATCCATATTTCCGCCGGATATAATGCTTACAACCTTCTTGCCTTCAGCCGGAAGATGCTTTAATGCAGCGACTGTAAGAAGTCCTGAATTTTCGGCTATCATCTTATGATTCTCGATCATATCAAGAAATGTAACTATAAGTTCGCTGTCTTCTACAGTTATTATCTCATCGATATTCTTCTGAATATACGGGAATATCTTTTCACCCGGTGTTTTTACTGCGGTACCGTCAGCTATTGTATTAACACCCGGAAGTGTTGTAACTGCACCTTTTTCAAGTGACACCTGCATACAGTTAGCTCCTGCAGGCTCAACACCTATAACCTTAATATTCGGATTCATCATCTTCGCAAGTGTCGATACACCTGTTGCAAGTCCGCCTCCTCCGATAGGTACAAGAATTATATCTACAAAAGGAAGTTCCTTCAGGATCTCCATAGCTACCGTACTTTGACCTGTTGCAACTCCGAGATCATCAAAAGGATGGATAAAAGTATATCCCTTCTCCTCAGCAAGCTTAAGAGCATATTCACAGGATTCATCATATACGTCTCCGTAGAGAACAACCTCAGCTCCATAGCTCTTCGTACGATTAACCTTTATAAGCGGAGTTGTTGTCGGCATAACGATCACAGCCTTAACTCCGTAAGCCTTTGCAGCATAAGCAACACCCTGTGCATGATTTCCCGCAGATGCTGTAATAAGTCCCTTCTCTCTTTCTTCATCAGAAAGCGTACTTATCTTATAATATGCACCCCTTATCTTATATGCACCTGTAACCTGCATATTTTCAGGTTTCAGATAAACTCTGTTACCTGTAAGATTACTGAAATATTCTGATTCAATGAGGCCTGTATTACGAGCAACCTTTGAAACAACCTCGTATGCCTCTTCGCATTTCTCTCTGGTTATTGTATCCATACTAATACCTCGTCATCATTTACCAAAGGGACTTCCCTTCGGTAAGTAGTATTAAAATAATTAAATCTAACATCCGGCATTTTAAAGCCATGAAATATTACTCTTCAAAATTGCCTGCGACTCCGCTATCCATAATGATATCCGTATCCTTCTTGACATCAAAGTCAGCAAACAAAGCATTAATATATTCTTCCGGATCAAACTTCTGAAGATCGGTGATCTTCTCTCCAACACCGATATATTTGATCGGACATTTAAGCTCATTCATAATGGCTATTGCAATACCACCCTTGGCAGTACCGTCAAGCTTAGTAAGAATGATTCCGTTAATCTCAGTTACTGTCGAGAACTGTCTGGCCTGTTCCAGAGCATTCTGGCCTGTTGATCCGTCAAGAACGATCATTGTTTCAACATAAGCTTCCGGATATTCTCGTTCTATAACTCTTCTCATTTTTGCAAGCTCATCCATGAGATTCTTCTTGTTATGAAGACGGCCGGCTGTATCTATAAGAAGAAGATCCGTCTTACGTGCCTTTGCTGCTTTAACTGCATCAAATACAACAGCTGAAGGATCAGCTCCTTCATTATGTGCAATAATATCCACTCCGGCTCTTTCAGCCCATGTACGAAGCTGTTCGATAGCTCCCGCTCTGAAGGTATCTGCAGCGGCAACCATTGTACGTCTTCCGTCGCCCTTATATAGAGCAGCAAGCTTTCCTACGGAAGTTGTCTTTCCGACACCATTTACGCCTATGATAAATACAACACTATGTGCATCCTCATAACAGTAAGCTGCATCATTCATAACTATCTGGTCACGAAGAATATTCTTAACGAGTTCCTTACATTCCTCGGCATCTGTAATTCCGAGTTCTTCTACCTTTTCTCTTAATTCATCGATAACCTTTTCCGTTGTTTCAAAACCCATATCTGACTCGATGAGTGTTTCTTCAAGATTGTCATAGAAATCATCATCGATTTTCTTTGTCTGCTTAAAAACATTGGATATATTCTGGCTGGTCTTCTTTAGACCTTCTTTTAATCTTTGAAAAAATCCCATTTTTTCCTCCACGTAATTCAGTTTATTTCAGCAGGAGACACAATCGGTAATGCCCCTGAGATGACACAACTGGAATGGTCACTCAGGGGCATTCCGATTGTGTCTCCTGAGATGACAATAATATTTAGTCTGCAAATATATTGACCATTCATATATTATAGCCGGCCAGATAATATTGACCATCCAAATATATTAATCGTCCAGGTCGTCTTCGATAAGATTAACAGAAACGAGTGTCGAAACACCTTTCTCCTGCATTGTAATACCGTACAAACGATTTGCTGCCTCCATAGTACCCTTTCTGTGTGTGATAACTATGAACTGTGTTGACTTGGTAAGTCTGTCAAGATAATGTGCGAAATGTCCTACGTTTGCATCATCCAAGGCAGCCTCGATCTCATCAAGGATACAGAATGGTGACGGCTTAAGACTCTGGATTGCAAAAAGAAGAGAAATCGCAGTAAGACTCTTCTCACCACCCGAAAGCTGCATCATATTCTGAAGTTTCTTTCCCGGCGGCTGAGCATTTATTATTACACCTGTTTCAAGAAGATTTTCCTCATCAACAAGTGTAAGTGATGCTTTACCACCTCCGAAAAGCTCTTTGAATACCTTGGCAAACATTTCCTGAATATCCTTAAACTTCTCGGCGAATGTCTCCTTCATCGCCTTATCAAGATCGGCGATTATGCTCTTAAGATTCGCCTCTGCCTGAAGAATATCATCTCTTTGACCCTTCAGGAAGAAATATCTCTCGGATACATCCTTATATTCTTCAATTGCATTTACATTTACATCACCCAGTGCTTTGATCTTCTGCTTTACACTGTTTATGTCTTTCTTAAGAGATGCAGCAGTTCCGCATTCTTCATCTCTGAGTTCCGCAGCAGCACTGTAAGTCATCTGATATTCTTCCCACATATAATTTGTGAGATTATCCTTATCCGATTCAAGCTTTTCGAGAGTCATCTTGAGTGAATACTCAGACTTCTCGAGACCGCCGATCTGCTGTGTAAGTCCGTCTCTCTTCTCAAAGAACTGCTTATGATTCTTATTAATATCTTCTCTTTGAGTAGTAAGCTCTGCAAGCTTGTCAGCTATCTTTGCCATTTCCGTGGCATTATCAGCCTTCTGTTTCTTCAGTTCTTCATATTCTTCCTGAAGTGCTTCAACATTATCGGACTGATCAAGAAGTCTTTCACGACAGTTTTCAATCTCATCCTCAACTCTGTCTTTATCAAGTCCAAGTCTGATAAGGTCACTCTCGATATATCCTTCGCTCTGCTTTACTGTACTTGCTTCAAGAGTTGCAGCCTGAACATCGTTTTCTCTTGCTGTTCTCTCTTCTTTCTTCTCAGTAAGCTCCTTCTCAAGCTTTTCTATAAGAACATTTCTGTCATTTATAGCATTTTCAGCCTGCTTACCCGAATCAAAAAGCTCTGCCTTATTATCTTCAATCTGTTTAACCTGTGTCTGAAGCTCCTGATTTTCCATATTGATCGATGCAAAATCAGCTTCAATCGCACTGAGTTTCTCTTCAATACCTGAAAGGCGGATATTCACAGAGTTCTGATCTATAGAAAGTCTCTGAATCTGCTTCTGGAAATTATCACGCTGCTCCTTCAGAGAGTCTCTCTTCATCTTAAGATTCGTTTCTTCTTCTCTGGCTTTTCTGAGGAGATTATTAGTCTCACCTATCTCCTTTGTAATCTCATCAAGCTCTCTCTTACGACCGAGAAGATTACTGGAATTTCTGAAAGCTCCACCGGTCATAGCTCCGCCGGGATTAATAAGTTCTCCGGTAGGGGTGACAAGCCTGAGCGTCTGTCTGTATTTCTTCGCTATAGCAATTGCATTATCAATATTATCAACTACAATACTTCTTCCGAGAAGACTTTCTATAATACCGCTGTACTTAGGATCTGTTTTAACAAGCTTAGAAGCAACTCCGATTACTCCCTTCTCCTTCAGTGCATCCGGATCAACGCTTCCTCTGCTCTGTACGGTTGTTATAGGGAGAAATGTAGCCCTTCCTAGTTTGTTGGTTCTGAGATATGCGATCATATCCTTCGCCGTACCTTCATCCTCGGTAACGATATTCTGAATACTTCCGCCAAGAGAAGTCTCTATGGCAGTCTCATATTCCTCATCAACCTTGATAATATCTGCAACAACTCCGACGATTCCCTTATACTGAGCCTTTTTCTCCATAACCTTACGGATACTTACGCCGTAGCCTTCATATCGCTCTGTCAGATTTCTGAGACTTTCATGTCTTGACTGAAGACTTATTACCTGCTGTGTATATTTTGAAATCTCATTCTTAACATCATTGCTTCTATCAGTCGACGCCCTGAGATCAGCCTCAGCCTTTTCAAGTTCTCTGGTATATCTGGTAATACCTTCTTCGATTGATTCTTTCTCTGATGTAAGTGTCTTCTTCTCAGCAGAAGCCTTCTCTTCTTCACTCTTATCAGCAAGATACTTGCTTCTGAGCTCAGTACGTCTGAGTTCGATATTCTCAAGCATCGTATCATATCTTGCAATCTTTTCTTTAAGACTTCCGCCTTCGTTCATGAAGTCAATAATATCAGCTTTTGCCGAATTTATTGACTGTTCGATAGCCTCTTCTTCCATAAGAGCCTTATCACGGGCGAATTCAGCCTTTTTCAGAATATCTGATTTTTCTCTTAAAACATCCTGAATTCCATCTTTCTTTTTTGTTGTTTCTTCTATTTCTTTCTCAAGTCGGATTATTTCTGCCTTATATCTTTCTATCTGAGAATGAATCTCTGTACCGCTTTTCTCTTCAGATTCGATTTTGGTCTGAATAACCTCCATCTGTCCGTCAGCTTCCTTATCGGCGACCTTCTTATCATTAAGAAGGTTACGATACTCATCGATTTCCTCCTCTAACTGAGAAAGTTCCTCTTCAAGCTTGTTATATTCCTGTTTTGTATACTCAAACTCTTTATATACTCTTTCAATATCAGCCTGTGTGATTTCAAGCTTCTCATTATTCTCTTTAAGCTTCTCATCAAGCTTATCAATCTCAAAAAGGAAGGAATTGATCTCAAGTTTCTTAAGCTCTTCTTTGAAACTCAGATATTCCTTAGCTTTTTCGGACTGGATACGGAGCGGTTCAACTCTTTCCTCAAGTCCGGAAAGTATATCATTTACTCGATTAAGATTTACATGCTCCGCCTCGAGATTCTTCTCTGTTATTTCTTTATTCTTCTTATACTTAACAATACCTGCAGCTTCGTCAAAAAGTGCACGTCTGTCTTCAGGCTTATCAGAAAGAATTCTTTCGATCTGGCCCTGTCCAATGATGGAATAACCTTCCTTACCGATACCAGTATCAAAGAAGAGTCTTGTTATATCCTTCAATCGGCTTGGATTTCCATTGATGAGATATTCACTTTCACCGGATCTGTATACTCTTCTTGCAACTGTAACTTCACTGTAATCTATAGGAAGGCTCTTGTCGGAGTTATCGAGTGTTATAGCAACATAAGCTGCACCCTGAGGCTTCCTCTGCTCGGTACCGGAGAAAATAACATCCTCCATATTAGCACCTCTCAGCTTCTTCGCACTCTGCTCACCGAGAACCCATCTTACTGCATCTGCAACATTACTCTTACCTGAACCATTTGGTCCGACGATACCTGTAATACCCTGTTCAAACTTAAAATCTATTTTATTAGCAAAAGATTTAAAACCGTTAACTTCTATATTCTTTAAATACATCTCTAAGATACTCCCAGTGTTACCAAGGTTTTATGAGCAGCAATCTGCTCAGCAAGCTTTTTCGAACCTGCATCACCGTGTTCATATTCCTTATCATCTATAAAGCAGGCTGCAAAATATGTCTTATTATGTGCCGGTCCTGTTTCCTTGATGATCTTATAGGTTACTCTGTGTCCGAGTGCCTGTGCATATTCCTGAAGTGATGTCTTAGCATCAAAAAATGCCGATTCTTTAACAATATCAGAATCAGATAAAAGATGTTTCTTAACATATCTTGTTGCGGCATTCATACCTCCGTCAAGATATATCGCACCGAGTATAGATTCGAAAATGTCACAAAGTATTGAGCTTCTATTACGACCTCCGGAATTGTTTTCACCCTGACCAAGGAAAATGTACTCCCCAAGTCCAAGAAGCTTGACTATCTGAGATAATGTATATTCACAAACAAGACTCGCTCTAAGTTTTGTAAGCTCGCCCTCCGATTTCTCAGGATACTTCTTAAAAAGTTCCTTACTTACAACAAATTCAAGAATGGCATCTCCGAGAAACTCGAGTCTTTCATAAGATACTCTTTCAATCTGACATTCATGTATATATGACCTATGAGTCATCGCAACTTCAAGAAGGCCTCTGTCTTTGAATTTGTATCCGACTATACTTTCTATTTCAGCAAAATTATCCGACATTGTCTGTTTCCTCAAAACCTCTCACTATTTTACCGCTTACATCATTTTCTATAAATGTTCTGCACTGTTCTATTGCAGAAATCACTTCATCCTCTTTCGAATTACCATGTATCTTTACAACAAGTCCGTTTAACCCCAGCAGCGGAGCTCCGCCCTTGTTGGATGCACTGAACTTATTCTTCATATCAACAAGAGAACTCTTGATCAAAAGACCGCCTATCTTACCTTTAGCAGATGATTTGATCGCACCCTTCATCTCGCCGAGTATCATTTTGGCCAGACCTTCATAGAGCTTTATAATTACATTTCCGACGAAGGCTTCAGTAAGTATAACATCCACCTTTCCATAAGGAATATCCCTGGATTCTATACTGCCGACAAAGTTGATATCTTTGCATTCCTTAAGTAGAGGGATTGTATCCTTAACAAGCTGATTACCTTTTTCAGATTCAACTCCGATATTCACTATACCCACAGTGGGATTTTTACGTCCCAGAACACTTTCCATATATATCGAACCCATTTTTGCAAATTGAACAAGCACATCGGGCTTGGCATCTACATTTGCGCCGCAGTCGATAAGAAGCGAGGGTTCGCCCGTGGTGGGAATAAGCGGGGCAAGCGGTGCTCTCTTAACGCATTTCGGTTTGCCGACTACAAAGAGTCCTCCTGCAAGTATCGCACCTGAACTTCCGGATGATATTACAGCATCTGCCTTACCTTCTTTAACCAGATTCATTGCAACTACCAGAGAAGAATCCTTCTTCTTTTTAACAGCCTCAACAGGCTTTTCATCAAGAGTTATCTCTTCGGTTGCATCAACAACCTCAATCCTGTCTTTATCATACTCCTCATTGGCGAGAAGCTTATTAAGCAGCTTTGCATGACCTGTTAGAAACACCTTAACTTTCGGATTCTTTTTAATCCCGATAACAGCACCCTTAACCATTACTGATGCACCATTATCTCCACCAAAAGTATCTATAGCAATTCTGATGATATCACCCATAATAACATCCCTTTCAGAATAAATAATTATTCCAAAAACTCAACTGTATTATTTTATCGTATCCTATCTATTAATGCAACAAAAGAAAAAAGCTCCGCCTAAGCGGAGCATTCTATCTTGATTAATCTACAGCTACGATTTCTTTCTGATTGTATGAACCACAGTTCTTGCAAACTCTGTGTGGCATCATGAGCTCACCGCACTTGCTGCACTTAACAAGTGTAGGGGCTGTCATCTTAAAGTTAGCTGCTCTTCTCTTATTTCTTCTTGCTTTAGAGATTTTTCCCTTTGGACAGATTGACATGCGAATAACACCTCCTTCGAAAACCAACTTTTGCTATTATATTAAAGCATAATATAAATGTCAACTACTTTTTGAATATTTTTTATTACTATTCACAGTTATATATATTCATAGGCAGAATGCTTAATTATAAGCAAAACTGTCCATGAATGTATATGAAGTTGTCTGAGAATAGTAACCAATACCCTGAATCTTTAATTATTTAACAAGATGAGCTGTATCACGAGCAATAGCAAGTTCCTCATTTGTAGGAATTACATAAGCCTTAACCTTAGAATCAGCTGTGCTGATCATAGCTTCCTTGCCATGTGTAGCATTATTTACTTCCTCATCAAGAGTAATTCCGAGATATCCGAAATTCTTAAGAACAGTAGCTCTAACCTTGGCATCATTCTCACCGATACCGGCTGTAAATGCAATAAGATCAACTCCGTTCATTGCAGCAACATATCCACCGATGAGCTTTATTGCGCTGTAGCAGAATGAATCGAAGGCAAGCTTAGCTCTTGGATTTCCTTCGGCAATTCCTGCATCAATATCTCTGAAGTCGCTTGAAATACCTGAAAGGCCCTGTACACCGGACTTCTTGTTAAGAAGATTGAGCAGTCCGTTAACATCCATATTCTCCTTCTCAGCTATATACTGAAGGATTGCAGGATCTACGCTTCCGCTTCTTGTACCCATAATAAGACCGTCAAGTGGTGTGAATCCCATAGATGTATCAACTGACTTACCGCCATCAACAGCTGTAATACTTGCACCTCCGCCAAGGTGGCAAACAATAACCTTGCTCTCTTCAACAGGCTTTCCAAGGATTTCAATAGCTCTCTTTGAAACAAAGCTGTGACTTGTACCGTGGAAACCGTATCTTCTGATCTTGTACTTCTCATAATATGAGAAAGGAATACCGTAAATGTATGCTTTCTCAGGCATTGTCTGATGGAATGCTGTATCAAAAACCGCACACTGAGGTACACCCGGCATAAGCTTTGAACACGCCTCAATACCAAGAAGGTTTGCAGGATTGTGAAGCGGAGCAAGGTCTGAGCATGCCTTGATCTTCTCAATTACATCATCATCGATAACAACCGATGAATTAAAATACTCTCCACCATGTACAACTCTGTGTCCTACTGCATCTATTTCATCAAGACTCTTAACTGCACCGTCAACCGGATCAAGCAGAACATCGATAACTGCCTGGAATGCAACGCTGTGATCAGGCATATCTATCTTCTTCTCCTTCTTCTCTCCGGTAGCCATAACAGTATATGCGATATCCGCATCTGCTATACCTATTCTTTCGCAAAGACCTTTTGCGAAAACTTCCTCAGTCTCAGAATCAATAAGCTGATACTTGAGGGTAGTTGAACCACAGTTAATAACTAAAATCTTCATTTAGTGCCTCCTCTTCTTTGCCATATATAACTATCATGCCTCTTCCGTTTTCCTTACTGTAATACAGTGCCTTATCAGATGAGTCAAGGATATCATGTATATCAGTATTGGTATCGGGATAAGCAGCCAGTCCTATGCTGACATTTGTTCTTATATATGTACCATTAAAATTGATAACGCTGTTTTTGATTTCCTTATGCATTTCTCTAAGGATCTCATAAGTCTCATCTACGGTCTTGTCCTTAAGGATAAGCAGGAATTCCTCGCCGCCGTATCGTACGGCAACACCATCATATTTTTCTGCAAACTCCTTATCAATTCTTGCAACGGTCTTTATTACCTCATCACCTGCAAGATGTCCGTAGGTATCATTGATATTCTTGAAGAAATCAATATCCATCATCGCAACGGAAAGCTTACCGTTTTCCTTGCTGTTGATTTCTTCAATAAGTGTATTATAAAACTCATTAAAGTAATATCTGTTATATATCTGGGTAAGTCCGTCCTTCTTGGCCATCTCTTCGGTCTTCAGATAAAGCCTGTCACTGATAAGAGCCGAAGTGAAGTCTGTGATCGACGACTCATAGAAATTGATTCCGCTTTCAAAGAAATCAAGTTCTTCCGATGCAACAAGAATGACGCCGTATATTTTACCGTTTTCCACCGCCGGAAATGCTATAGCATTTGACAGATCACTCTTTGTAAGATACGGATATTTAAAATCTCTCTCATCGCAGATTATAAGAGGCTCAGTTATCTTCCTGAGCTGAATATAATCAAATACTTTAACGGTTTCTTCTACCGCAAGATCAAAATATTTATCATTATCGCTTACAAGTACTTCAATAAAGAAATCCTTGTTTCTGTACACATCCTTATCAAGATAAATCGTACAGATATCCGGACGTTTAACCTTCATAATGTTATGAAGCATTACATATGCGTTCTTCTCAACATCAAAACTGTTAGAAAAGAATTTCATAACCTCGATAAGCGATCTGATCTCCGAATTTACGGTTTCAAGATCTTTATATGCTTTAGTCAGATTAATCTTCTGATAATTTATTTCCTTATTTACCTGCTCAACTCTTTCCTGAAGAGTTTTAAGCTGCTGATTCTCACTGTCGAGATCTTCATTTGTGAGCATCTGATTTGTATATTTGTCATCATATAGAATAAGTGTAGTCTTAACGATTACATACTCGATCACTGTGCTGAGTACAAAACATCCGATGAAAAAGAAAAATCCGACAGCCCATGCACCGTTTAATTCGGTCCACATATGGAGCATTGTACCAAGAGCAAGAACGATCGTAAGCGAAAGCATACGGGCTATAGTTCCGTAATCATCGAAAAAATTTCCCATTACAGAATCTTCAACTATAGTAAGAAGCCCCCACGCTATATATGTTCCGAAAAGAACCATAGGCATGTTGTTGATCATGCCCGCAACGGCAATTCCTATAATTATGACGAAAGACCTGCTGAGCAGCATAATCTGGTTTACTCTTCTTATAAAATATACCAGCGATTCGTCATATAGAATCACAACAAGCATAAATGCCAGATTATATATCAGAACAGCTTCGCTATCCGTCGCACCGGAAAACTTACAGAACAATATAATAAGTACGATCAATACGTACAAAGCTCTGTGGTATTTTGTTATATTGACTAAAAGACCTTTTTTAAAATCCAATGACATTATAATACCCCAATCCCATTATAAAATGAATCGTCAGTCTCCGTCTCCATCCTCAGTATTCTATCATACCGAAATATAATCATCAAGCAATAAACTTGGTGCGGATCTGCATTGCTGTATCATTAAAATCACCTGAATTATTGATCACAAAATCAGAATATTTTATATAGAATTCATCAGGTTTCTGATTAGCAATAACAGTTTCTGCACTTTCTCTGTTCATCCCCCTGTACTTTGCAAGTCTGTTAATTCTCACTTCGAGATCTGTCCTGATATACCACATTTCATCGCATATATCCTTATATCCGTCCTCTATAAGAAGTGCTGCTTCAATAAAATAAAGATTTATATTCCGGTCCTTCTTCTTTTCTTTAATATCGCTGATTATATATTCCTTTACAGCAGGATGAACTATAGAGTTCAGAAGCTTAAGTTTATCACTGTCGTTATATACTATACCGGCCAGAATCTTTGAATCTATCATAGCCCCTTCTTCCGAAACAGTTTCAGGAAATGTACTGATTATTTTATTATATGCATCATTCCCGGGCATCATCAGACTCTTGGCCAGCTTATCAGCCTCTATAATATATGCATTATATTCTTCCTTCAGGAAATATAGTATTCTCGACTTTCCCGAACCGATCCCGCCGGTAATACCGATAACTTTCATCCTTCAAATCCTCAATCAAATTGAAAATACATTTAATATACGCTTTTACTTTGCTTCATACAGACTCGAACCTGTATGTACCTCAGCAATAAGAGGAACCGCCATTCTGACAGCGTTCATCATCTTCTCGCCAAGGAGCGTCTTAACCTCTTCGGCTTCATTTTCCGGAGCCTCTATAAGAAGCTCATCATGTATCTGAAGAATAAGCTTCGCCTTAAGGCCTCTTGATTTAAGTTCATTATATACATCTATCATTGCAATTTTGATTATATCAGCCGCAGTACCCTGAACCGGAGAATTCATTGCAACTCTTTCACCAAAGCTTCTCTGCATAAAATTCGAAGATTTTAGCTCCGGAATAGGTCTGATACGATTAAACATCGTCTTCACATAGCCTTTTTCCTTCGCTGATTCTACAAGCATGTCAAGGAAACCTTTTACCTCTTTGTAGGTATCGAAATATTTCTCTATATATTCCTTAGCTTCCTGTCTCGATATATCAAGATCCTGACCGAGACCGAATGAACTGATACCGTAAATAATCCCGAAATTAACCGCTTTGGCTTTTCGTCTGAGGCCACTGTCAACATCAGCTAACGGAACACCGAATACCTGCGATGCCGTAATAGCATGAATATCCTTATTCTCATTAAATGCAGCTATAAGATTTTCATCCTGAGAAAGACTGGCCATAACTCTGAGCTCAATCTGAGAATAATCGGCATCAACAAATACATATCCGTCTTTCGGAATAAATACTTTTCTAATCTCACGTCCGAGTGCAGTTCTTGTCGGAAGATTCTGAAGATTCGGATCGGTACTGCTGATACGTCCTGTTGCAGTAACCTTCTGATTAAATGTACTGTGAATTCTTCCATCATCACCAATACATGCAAGAAGTCCGTCAGCATAAGTCGATTTAAGTTTTGAAACAGCTCTGTACTCGAGTATAAGTGGGACTATCTCATGTTCGGACTTAATCTTCTCAAGAACATCAACACTCGTTGAATATCCACTTTTGTTTTTCTTACCTGAAGGAAGACCAAGCTTCTCAAAAAGTATAACTCCCAGCTGCTTAGGAGAATTTATATTAAATTTTTCTCCTGCAAGATCGGATATTCTTCCTTCGAGCTCATCTATCTTGACAGTAAGCTCCTGACCATACTTAATAAGTGCATCTCTGTCAACATATATGCCTTCTTTTTCCATCGATCTAAGCACGAACATAAGTGGAAATTCGATATTATAATAAAGGCTTTCCTCTCCGACCTCTGCAAGCTTATCAAAAACCGGTTCCGAAACAGCAGATACTGTATACGCCTCACGGCTCTTTAAATCAACAAACTTCGGATCAAAATAAGAGAAATCCGTAACAGGCTCTTTACCCATTACATCCTTTTCTGATTGAATGATCTCACCAAGATATTTCTCGGAAAGATAAACGCTGTCATAATTTCCGGCAAGCGGATCGATAAGATATGCAGCGAGTCCGATATCAAATATGCCGCAGTCCTTATCAAGACTAAGTGCATCAATATACTCCTTCAGGGAGATCATTGACATCTTCACATTTATATCTTTGAAACCTCTGATAATTTGAGCGATATCCGAATCTGATAAATCCTTGTTATAGAAAACATCGGAACCTGCAGCAATAAAGGCACCCTTGATAAATCCGTTTATCATTACGGGAACAATTCCAACGGCTTTATCCGTACCTGCTGATAACGCTGCAGAACTGACTATATCCGAAACATTTTCAATTTCTTTAAGATTAATCTTTATTTCATCATGGACAGCTTCGTTTTCAACGCCATCTTCACGATTACCGATCTTCTTGAGGACACTGAAAAGCTCAAGTTCCTTAAGCTTCGACTTATATTCTTCAGAAGAAATATTATGTATTTCCGTATCATCAACGGAGAGTCCAAGCTCACAATCCACCTTGATCCTTGCCAGATCTCTCGACATAATTGCCGAATCCCTGTATTCATCAAGCATTTTTCGAGCTTTATCAGGCTTTATCTTATCAATATTCTCAATAGCAGCTTCAACTGTATGATATTCGCTTATAATTTTCTCGGCTGTTTTAGGTCCGATGCTCGGTACACCCGGAATATTATCGGATGTATCGCCCATAAGCCCCTTCATTTCTATAAATTCCGTCGGTGTTACACCGTAAAGCTCCTTAACGCCGTCAGCATAATAATCTTCAACTGTTGTTTTACCGGCCTTTGTCTTCGGTATCCTGATAAGAACCTTATCTGTTGCAAGCTGAAGCAGATCGCGGTCACCTGAAAGTATAGTAACCTTATATCCTTTTTCATCTGCTTCTCTGGAAAATGTACCGATAATATCATCAGCTTCATAACCGCCCTTCTCAACGGTTCTGATGCCCATGAGCCCCAGAAGCTCCTTAATCACAGGAAACTGTTCGCGAAGTTCATCATCCATGCCTTTTCTTGTACCCTTATATTCTGAATACATAAGGTGCCTGAATGTCGGCTGATGAACATCAAAAGCAACGGCTATGTGAGTCGGCTTTTCCTCATCATATACCTTGTAAAAAATATTTAAAAATCCGAGTATCGCGTTCGTATGAAAGCCTGAACTGTTTGTAAGTTCACTCGGAAGGGCATAATAGCCCCTGTTCATAATACTGTTTCCGTCAATTAACAGGAGTTTCATTTACCAATACCTCTCCTACATCAAGTATCTTATATAACTGGTCTCTAAGAATATTATAATCTCTGATTTTTTCAAAATTTGTCACTTCATCGACAACCTTATACGACTCACCCTCAACCACTCTGTCTTCATAATAATCCGGACAGAAAAGCTTTCCACCGAGTTTATCGTAAAAATAGAACTCACCCTGAACATTTCTCTTTGTCTGCTGCTCATATGAATATACGCTCGTAATTATAGTTGCATATATAATAGCAATAAACACGCAAACAACAGCCATGAAAATACCAAAAGCCGAAACCTTGATATTATGGCGTCCTTTTGCCCCTCTGTAAAGCTTATTTAACTTATTGTCAAGATCCTGGGAGAGATTCGTCGAAAACTTCTCCTTACTGTCAAGCTGCTGCATTCCCTTTAAGAGAATATAGTAAACCTCGAGCTCTTCATGACACTTTGAACAGCTGTTCATATGCATGACAAATTCCTCCTGTTTATCAGGAGGAATCTGTCCGTTTATAAAAGGCATAATATTCGATTGTGCTTCAAGATGATTCATTCTGTATGTAATCCTATATATCGAGTGACCGGACAGCAATTACATACGCCGTCCGGACACCAACTATATCATATTATGCGTTGAATAGGCTTCCTGCTATGGTCGAGCCAAGTCCGTGTGATGAAGTAGGTGTAGACTCCGGTCCGTTACCGCTTGGCATTACACCTGCAAGTGTCGGAGCCATAAGAACCTTACCTGTTCCTCTGTATACATTTACAAAGCCTTCCTTTGAAACAGCAGATCCGAGGGCATTACCGGTAAGTGTTTCAACAGTAAACTGAAGTGTACTGGACCATGCTATGGCCATATTTCCGTCTATCCTGAGTTCTTCATTATTAAGAACAAACTCAAAAAGCTCATCTCTCGGAACAGGGCTTTCAAGAACTGCATAACCCTGACCTGAAAGGCAAAGATTGAAAAGTCCTTCACCACCGAGAACAGCTGATGAAACGTTCCTTCTTCTTGTAATACTTTCCTGAATCTGAGCATCACATGCAAGGAAAAGGCCATCATCAAGAACCATTCCCTGACCCCATGCTCCAACATCCTCTATAAGAAGATGTCTGTAAGTAGGCTCAAGCATCATATATCCCTGTCCTGTATAAAGAGGCTTAGCAGCACTTTCACCTGTAACCGCGCCTTTAAACATTTTACCAACAAAATCTCCAACACCTTTAACACCGGATGAAGCCTGAATATTTCCGGCAATCCACTGCATAGCACCCGCCTGAAGCTTAACAGAGTTTCCGTTAAGACTGCAGAGAACCTGTCTTCTCCTTACATTCATTTCATGCATAAAATAAGATCTTGATGCATCCCATGGAGTAACAGAAAGATCCTTCTGGTGCTCATAAACGTAATAGCATCCGGTATTTGCGATGCATACCATATTTTTGTTGTCAAATACATTATTAATCTGCATATTTTGAAACCTCCCACAATATAAATAATTTTAACAACGTCATAATTATACTCTATAATCCGTCAAAAAAAAAGCTCTGTATATAAGATACAGAGCTTTTGATTTATTAATTAAAATGTATATCAGATTAGTTGTTGATAAGCTTATCTTCATTTGACCAGCTGTAAAGTGAACGGATCTCCTCACCAACCTTCTCTGCCGGATGCTCAGCCTTAAGCTTACGAAGAGCCTTGAAATGAGCCTGTCCTGAAGCTGATGACATATCAAGAAGGAAGTCTTTTGCGAATGAACCATCCTGAATATCAGCAAGAACCTTCTTCATAGCCTTCTTTGTTTCTTCTGTGATGATCTTAGGACCTGTGATGTAATCACCGTATTCAGCTGTATTTGAGATTGAATATCTCATTCCTGCAAAACCACTCTGATAAATAAGATCAACGATGAGCTTCATCTCATGAATACACTCGAAGTATGCATTTCTTGGATCATAACCAGCCTCTGTAAGTGTCTCGAAACCGGCCTGCATAAGTGCACAAACACCACCGCAAAGAACTGCCTGCTCACCAAAAAGGTCTGTTTCTGTCTCAATTCTGAATGTTGTCTCAAGAAGTCCGGCTCTTGCACCACCGATACCTGCACCATAAGCAAGTGCAAGATCCTGAGCATGGCCTGTAGCATCCTGATATACAGCAATAAGACAAGGTGTACCCTTTCCTGCCTGATACTCTGAACGTACTGTGTGTCCAGGTGCCTTAGGAGCGATCATTGTTACATCTACGTCTGCAGGTGGAACGATCTGTCCGAAGTGAATATTGAAACCATGAGCGAACATAAGCATATTGCCCGGCTCAAGATTTGGCTCGATGTCATTCTTGTAAAGAGCTGCCTGCTTCTCATCATTGATAAGGATCATGATGATATCAGCCATCTTTGCAGCCTCAGCAGCTGTATAAACCTTGAAGCCCTGCTCCTCAGCTCTCTTCCATGACTTGCTGCCTTCATATAATCCAATGATTACATTGCAGCCTGAATCTGTAAGGTTAAGTGCATGTGCGTGTCCCTGGCTACCGTAACCAATAATAGCGATAGTCTTTCCCTCGAGAAGTGATAAATTACAATCCTGCTCATAGAAAATCTTTAAATCTGACATATCAATATGCCTCCTGTTTAAAAAAATATTTTTATATACACTGCAATTGCAGAAATACAACTTAGTCAATACCTCTTGTAAGACCAGTTAGTCCTGTTCTAACCAGCTCTTCGATTTCGAAGCCATCAAGAAGATTGATGAATGCCTTGATCTTTCCGTTGTTACCTGTGATCTCTATCATAAGAGAATCAGGACTCACATCAACTATATTGGCACGGAATACATTTGCCATAGAGATAATCTCCTGTCTCTGATTAAGATCAGCCTTAACCTTAATGAGCACAAGCTCTCTGCATACGGAAGCACCGTCCTCGAGTTCGATGATCTCAACAACATCCTCAAGCTTATTAAGCTGGTTTTTTATCTGAGTGAGAATCTTATCATCACCGCTGACAGCAACTGTCATTCTTGAAAACTTTGGATCCTGAGTCACGCCCACAGACAAGCTGTCAATATTGTAGCCTCTTCTGCTGAACATTCCTGACACTCGGCTGAGAACTCCTGACTGATTATCAACTAGCAAAGAAAGAACCTTAGTTTTCATATTCTCACGACCTTTCATATTAATTTATACCGCTATAGAGCGATAACATTCTTATTTTATCAATCTAAATATCATATGTCAACTAAGACTGTCCTTATAAAGTTCAAGAAATCTCAGAAAAATACGCGATAATTTTTCGGCATTTGTATCAGCTGCCGAAGTTACGTCTTCATGAGAAAGCTTGCCTCCAAGACCTGCTGCCTTGTTTGTAATACATGATATTCCGCATACATTGACACCAAGTG
This sequence comes from uncultured Lachnospiraceae bacterium, assembly GCA_946405625.1. Classification (GTDB taxonomy): domain Bacteria; phylum Bacillota; class Clostridia; order Lachnospirales; family Lachnospiraceae; genus Eubacterium_Q. The sequence goes on from CAMJHQ010000003.1 coordinate 101,258, forward strand.
CATTTGCAAACATTGCCTCAATAGCAGTACTCATACCAACGGCATCTGCTCCCATCTTCTTAAATGCACGGATTTCGGCCGGTGTTTCATACTGTGGGCCTGTCAGCTGGATATATACACCTTCTGAAACAGGTATACCCGAATCTTCAGCAGCCTTTCTTAGAAGATCTCGAAGCTCCTGCTTATATACATCAGACATATCGTGGAACTGTCTTCCGTCGAAAAGCGCTGTATCGACTCCTCGGAAAGGTGTAGGCACAAAACTTGCTATATGATCCGAAATGATCATCATAGATCCGACATTCAGATCATCCGAGATTCCTCCGGCAGAATTTGAAAGCATAAGCGTTTTAATTCCCATCTTCTGCATAACAATTATAGGAATCACAACATCCTTTGTATCATAACCTTCATAGTAATGAACTCTTCCCTGCATGATAACAAGCTTTATGCCATTATATTCAGCAAAAATATAATTTCCCGCATGACCTACTACAGTCGAAACAGGAAACCCTTCAATTTCCCTATAAGGTATTGTTGCTACAGGATTTAAAGTTTTCACAAAATCCCCGAGACCTGATCCGAGAATTATACCAACTTCAGGCCTAAAAGGAATTCTGTCTTTAATACTGTTATAAGCAATCTGTGCACTAAATTCGGACATCTCACACCCCCTATTAAAATTCTTGTCGCCCCAATTATATTCTTACAAGGACAATCTCAGGAATATTATTCAGCCTGAGCTTGACCGAATGCTGTCCAAGTCCGTTAGTAACATACATTTTCGAATTATCTTCCGAAAAACATCCGTATTCATATTTCGGAAAAATCGTAAGTTTAGGTGATATCACACCTCCAAGTATAGGAAGCCTTATCATTCCGCCATGAAAATGTCCCGATAAAATAATATCAGCGCCCCATTTTGAATAACTCTTAAAATATTCCGGATTATGAGCCAGAAGAATATTTATCCGGTCAGGATCAGAACTTCCGATATGTTCTTTAATCTTCGAAACATCAAGTGTCTGATCAACAAGCCTTTTATAATATCCATATTCCAGATCAAGTCCGACAATTCTGACCGGAATATCTATTAAATCTACAGATTCATCATCAATATATGAAATATAATCTTTTATCTCACCGAAAAATCTGTCCCAAAGCTTAGGCGAACCGTATAATCCTTTTCTTACTTTCATTTCATGATTTCCGGATGCCATATAAACCGGAGCCTGTTCAGCAAGACCTTTGATAAGACTCACTGCAGGTGATATATCTTCATCCTCATCCCGGCCGTTTATCATATCTCCGCCTATAAGGATAAAGTCAGGCTTTGAATCACGAACCATCTGAAATATCCGTTCGTTCAGCTTTCCATGAACCGCTTCATGAAAATCGGAAAGGAAAATAAAGCTTTTACCTAATTTCTCCTTCTTCAGCTTACTGCTCTCGTAACTATATTCAGTAATCCTGACCTTTTTAAGTTCACGATCCGATTCTAAAAGAATCAATAAGAAAAGAATCAATAAAACAAGGACAATTTTAAGAATTATCATGTAGGAACCTCTATACCCGCTTCTTCCTCTGCCTGTTTCTTAAAATCAGCTATTTTGTCAGGTGAGATATTCGGAAGTTCATCCATTGAAGCTATTCCGAAACTCCTGAGGAAATCATCCGTTGTACCGAAAAGGATCGGATGTCCAGGAGCATCAAGTCTGCCCACCTCATCCACAAGATTATATTCCATCAGTCTGTTTATGGCATGACTGCAGGATACTCCTCTAATCTTCTCAACCTCAGCCCTTGTTACAGGCTGTTTATACGCAATGATAGAAAGAGTCTCAAGAAGCACATCCGTAAGGCTGTGTTTCTTAGGCATATTTACGATACTCGCAAGAATATCATAATATTCATTTTTAGTGCAAAGCTGATATTTATCTCCGACCTCAATAAGTCTGATACCCCTGTCCTCGGCATCATACTCATCCATCATCTCTTTGCATATAAGTTCAAGTTCTTTCTTGTTATATGGTTTTTCTTCGGTTCCGAGAACCTTACAAAGCTTATCCTTCTCAACCGCATTACCGATTGCAAAGAGAACAGCTTCAACCGCAGCCTTTATATTAACCGAACTGATATCACTCATTACTAAAATACTCCCTCACTATAGTTACTCCAGCGAATCGATCATTATCTCTCCAAACATTTCCTCCTGACGGATCGTAATAATTCCACCCTTCATAAGCTCAAGAATAGCCATAAAGGAAACTATTATGTTTAGCTTTCCTCTTCTTTTTCCGAGAAGTGTCTTGAAATTTATGCTCTTCAATCCTCTTATCTCTTCTCGGATTTCAACCATTCTGTCTTCAAGCTTGATCTCATCTCTTGTGATTGTTCCGAAACGGCTCCTGACAGGATCGACTCGGTCAACCTCTCGTCTGAGAAGTGTCTGGAAAATCTCATTAAGCTTAGCCATAGTTAGATCACCTATCAGCTCAGCCGGATCGATATCTTCCTTAACTTCCTTTACCTCTTTCGGAATCGTTTCAGACTTATAATATGCATTCGCTGCATCAAATTCCATATCCTTTAATTCCAATGCAGCATATTTATACATTTTATATTCAAGAAGGCTCCTTACAAGTTCAGCTCTCGGATCCTCTTCATCTATTTCTTCTTCCTCTTCCTTCGGAAGCAGCATCTTGGCTTTAATAGATATAAGAGTTGCAGCCATAACGAGGAATTCACTCATTATATTCATATCGCTTTCTTCAAGCTTATCAAGATATGCAAGGTATTGTTCGGTAATCTCAACTATGGGAATATCGAAAATATTATATTTGTTTTTTTCTATAAGACTCAGAAGCAGGTCCAGCGGACCTTCATATACTTCGAGCTTGATATCAACCTTATCATTCATATCAGTTTACCAGGAAAGTCCTGTAACCTCTATCTTTCTGTCTCTTGTCAAAAGATCATGGAGTGCTTCCTTCGGAGAATAATCCTCAAAAAGAACCTTATTTACCCCTTCAACAATCGGCATCTCCACATCATATTTCTTGGAAAGTGCTAAAGCCGCCTTTGCAGAATAAACGCCCTCAACGACCATCTTAACACTATCCATAGCTTCCTGATATTTCATTCCCTGACCGATAAGGATTCCGGCTCTTCTGTTACGACTGTGTACTGAAGCACATGTTACTATAAGATCACCGATGCCAGAAAGACCGGCAAATGTTTCAGGGCAGCCTCCCATCTTTGTTCCGAGAGAAGTAATCTCTACAATACCTCTCGTAATGATAGCTGCTTTCGCATTATCGCCACAGCCAAGTCCGTCAGATATTCCGGCAGCAAGCGCGATAACATTCTTCAGGGCGCCTCCTAGCTCAATACCAACTATATCAGGGCTGGTATATACTCTGAAGAAATCCGTCATGAAAGCATCCTGAACCATCAGAGCAACTTCTTTCGACTTAGCTCCTACAACAACTGTTGTCGGCATAGATTTTCCTACTTCTTCGGCATGACTCGGTCCTGAAAGAACAGCTATCTTAGCCTGCGGAATCTCCTGTTCGATAACTTCGGAAAGTCTCATAAGCGTCTCTTCTTCTATTCCCTTTGCAACACTTACGATTGTAGTACCATCTTCTATATACGGAAATGCAGCCGCAGCCGTAGTTCTTACAAAAGGAGACGGAACAGCTATGACAACGAGCTTCTTACCTTCAAGTGCAAGCTTCATATCTGTTGTAAATTCCACACAGCCCGGAAGTATTACTCCGGGAAGCTTAGTCTTATGCTCGCATGCTGTTTTTAACATATTTATTTCTTCAGGGTCTATAGACCAGACCGTTACTTCATGATCATTACATGTAAGCAGCTTTGCGATTGCAATTCCCCAGCTGCCCGCACCTAATATACATATTTTCATTTAACCTTCTTCCTCCAATTTAATCTTATCGGATTTCTTAAAACTGAATTTGTTTTCTTCATGCCTGATGAGTCTGCCGATATTTTCCTTATGTCTGTAAACAGATAGTCCCGCAAAAAGAAAAACAACAATGAAGCTTTCTATCATCGTTCTGAAAGAAATCTCGTTCGTTCTTACAAAGCACAGTAAACCATTCAATGCAAAAATCACATATATAACTGCAAATTCTATCATAAGACATATCGAACCAAGTGACAGATACCTCGATATAGCAACAGTCGATACAAAGAATACAAGCAGGATCAGGATCATCCATCCGCTTAAAAGCCCTACGATCATACCGCCGATAGTTGCAACTCCCTTACCGCCCTTGAATCCGAGATAGAAAGGAAATACATGACCGAGCACTGCTCCGAATCCCGTATAAAGTACATATATAAGAAATGTATCGGGATAGGCAGACATAAATATTAATCTGACAAGAACGCACGGAATAAACGACTTACAGAAATCTCCGATAAAAACAATAATTCCCGCTTTAGGTCCGAGAACTCTAAGCGCATTTGTCATCCCAAGATTCTTGCTTCCGTACTTTCTGATATCAACGCCCTTGATCTTGCCGTATATAACGCCTGTTTCCAAAAGGCCGCAGGCATATCCTATAATGATGCATATGATTCTAAATAAGACTGTCACTTTTCTTAGTCCTTTCTCTTATAATGATCCTTATAGGAGTACCCTCGAAAAGGAACGCTTCTCTGAGTTTATTCTCAAGATATCTTACATATGAGAAATGTGAGAGTTCCTTATCATTTACGAAAATAACAAATGTAGGCGGCTTAACCGAAACCTGTGTCATATAATACAGCTTAAGTCTCTTGCCCTTATCTGATGGAGGATCTGCTGCAGCGACAGCCTCAGCAAGAATCTCATTCAGAACACCTGTCTGAACTCTCATGCATGAATATTCAATTACACTGTCAATCGTATCATATAGCTTCGGAAGTCTCTGTCCCGTAACAGCTGATATGAAAAGCATCTTGGCATAAGGCATAAAAGCAAGCTTCGTCTGAATCTCGCGTTTCATCTTATTCATGGTATTTGTATCTTTTTCGATAAGATCCCACTTATTGACAGCAATGATCATACCCTTGCCGCGTTCATGAGCTATTCCAGCTATTTTTGTATCCTGTTCCGTCACACCCTGATCCGCATCTATAACCAGAACCGCAACATCACATCTCTCAACAGCCGCAACAGTACGAATAATACTGTATCTTTCGATATCATCCTTGATCTTACTCTTACGTCTGAGTCCGGCTGTATCGATAAATACATATTCCTTACCGTTTCTCTTTACTCTTGTATCTATGGCATCCCTTGTTGTACCTGCTATATCAGACACAATAAGTCTGTCGGAACCGAGAAGCTTGTTGATGATTGAAGATTTACCAACATTCGGTTTTCCGATAACAGCCACTCTCGGAGTATCATCTTCTTCCTCTTCCACATCACCGAGATCAAGCTCTTCAAGAACCTTATCGAGCATATCACCGAGTCCTATCATATTTGATGCCGAAACAGGATAAGGATCACCTATTCCGAGATTATAAAATTCATAAATGTACGGCTCAAACTTATCATAATTGTCAACCTTATTTACACAAAGGACAACCGGCTTACGGGAACGTCGGAGCATATCCGAAACCTGCATATCGGCAGCAGTAACACCGGATCTTACATCGGTAACAAAAATGATAACATCAGCAGTTTCAATTGCGATTTCAGCCTGTTCACGCATGGAACGCATGATAATATCATCGCTTTCTTTATCAATACCACCCGTATCTATAATTGTAAACTTATGATCAAGCCATTCACAATCTGCATAGATCCTGTCTCTCGTTACTCCCGGCGTATCTTTGACTATAGCAATCCTGTCGCCTGCCAGAGTATTAAAGAGTGTTGATTTTCCAACATTAGGTCTGCCGACTATGGCAACCATCTTCTTAGCCATGTATATCTCCTCCAAAATTCACGAAATAATATATTTCATGAAAAAACAAAGTCGCTCTTCATTTTATCGCAGTTAAAAGGCATTTTCAACATGATTAATATCATTTCCGAGAATCCCTATGCAATCAAATCTAAGATTCATGGAATCAGGATTATAGTGTTTATACCTGATATATCCGAGCGCTGTATTCCTGATCTGTTTCTGTTTATGAGCGGTTATCGCTTCAAGCGGATCACCGGCTGATGTGCTGCTTCTGTATTTAACCTCGACAAAAACCAGATATCCGTCTTTCCTGGCAATAATATCTATCTCACCGAAACGATCTCTGTAATTCCGAAATTCAATCAGATATCCTTTACTGATCAGATATTCTGCCGCTACATCTTCATATTTTGAGCCGGTTTCTCTTTTATTCATAAATATCGCAGCCCTTGTTTATACAAAGTTTTTTATAAAGCTTCTTCTATGTGCAGGACAAGGTCCGATTGTTTTGATGGCCGTAATGTGATCCTGAGAACCGTAACCCTTGTTCTTTGCAAATCCATATCCCGGATATTGTTCATCGAGCTTAACCATCATACGGTCTCTCGTAACCTTCGCAATTATGCTTGCCGCCGCAATCTGAAGAGATTTTGCATCACCTTTGATTATAGGATACTGAGGAATATCAAGCCCCTTAATCGGAAATGCATCTACCAGGATAAAATCAGGTCTTGTAGACAGTTTTAGTACAGCCTGTTTCATAGCATCAGAATCTGCGGGTGCTATACCAATATCATCAATAACCTTCTCTGAATTCATACCGCATGCAACAGCAACAGCCTTATCCATGATTATATCATATAATTCTTCTCTTCTTTCCTCCGAAAGCTGCTTGGAGTCATTCAGATACGGAATAACCGTATCCTTTGGAAGGATTACAGCAGCAGTAACAATAGGTCCTGCGAGCGGTCCTCGGCCAACCTCATCTACTCCTGCTATATATTCATGATCATAAAACTGCTTTTCAAACTCAAGCATAGTATTAAGCCTGTCCAGTTCTTTTTCTGCTTTATCTCTGTTCTTAAGGGCTCTGTCAACCAGTTTTACGGTTCCCGCACGCGGATCATCCATATATTTATCCGCAAATGCCGAATATGCATCGATATATTCATTCAGGCCATTTTCTTTATATATATTCATCGAATCTATAAGAGATAACTCATCACGTATTTCAGATAATTTGATCATATGCCCCCCTTAACAAGATTAAAGACCGCGATACAAACCAGTACGCGGTCTTATGAGATTTTAACAATAAATATTTATTCGGACTCTTCTTTATCAAAATCTCCGAATTTCTTAAGCGGCGTTATACGGAAAACCGCTTTACCTATAATATTTTCTCGTTTTATATTTCCGACATCCGATGATCGGCTGTCATTACTGTTATTTCTGTTATCACCAAGAACAAAGTATTCATCAGAAGCGAGAATCACCTTGGTGCTTGCAATACCCGGATCTTCGATGGCAGCTGCCCCGTAATCCTCATTAAGTACCTGCCCGTTAATATATATATTGCCATTTTCAATCTTAACAGTTTCACCGGGAAGTCCGATAATTCTCTTAACGAACAGAATATCACCGCCCGGTTTCCACGGGAATACTATAACATCAAATCTCTTAGGATCGGTAAAATGATACCTCAATTTATCTACCCAGAGAGTTTCTGTATCCAAAAGAGTAGGATTCATTGAATCACCTTCTACCTGAACCTTCTGTCCTACAAATGTATGCAGAATAAATACAAGGAGAATAACTCCTCCCATATATATTATAGTAGATAAAAGTTCCTTTACGACATTATAACTCGGATCTCTCTCTTTACGCCCCTTTTTCCTCTTCTTCTTCGAAGTGTCATCCGATTCGGCTTTAGATGAAGCATCTTCACTTTTATCTATGGAAGTTCCTTCTGCTGCTACTGATTCAGAAGCGTTATCCGAAGATTCGGATGAGCCATCCTTACCTTGGGCTTTTTCTTTCTTATCACTTGCAAGGATTTCTTCAAAAGACATCTCATTACCGAAATCCTCGCCAAGCATTTCAGGCGTAAATCCAAGTTTTGCAGCATCCCTAAGAAGTTTCTCACGTTTTTTCGCCTCTTTGGATGCTTTCCTTGCAGCTTTTTTCTCTGCCCTTTCTATCTCCTTGGTTTCTCCTGCAGTTGCTATATCATCAAAATCTGTCTTTTCTTCATCAAATAACAAAACAGTTACCTCTCAACTTTGTCAAATGTAATTCTTCCAAGTCGTCCGCTTCTCAGATCATCAATAATCAATCTTGAAGCTTTTTCAATATCAGCTACCCCGCCTTTTTTAAGACATTTCTTTTCGAGAGCTATTTTTTCCATAAGGACCAGCGTATCATCATCCTCAAGTTTATACCTCTCAGATATATTATTGCAATAATATTTTTGAAGATACTTAAGCATCTCAAAACAAATATCAGCAATATCTAATATATTATCGTTGATTGAACCGATAAATGCAAGCTTATATCCTACAGACATATCTTCGAATTTAGGCCATAAAATTCCGGGAGTATCAAGAAGATTTATCTCATTAGACATTCTGATCCATTGATTTCCTCTTGTAACACCTGGTTTATTACCTGTCTTTGTCGATGCACGTCCGACAAACGAATTGATAAATGTAGACTTACCGACATTGGGAATCCCCGCAACCATAGCCTTTACCGGACGGTTCATTATGCCTCTGCGTCTGTCTCTTTCTATCTTCTCTTTACAGGCTTCCTTTACAGCTCCGCTGACTTTGAGTGCTTCCTTACGATTTCTTGAATCGAGCGGAACAACCTGTATTCCCTGAGAAGTATATAGATCGATCCATTTTTTTGTCTCGGAAGGATCGGCAAGATCGGTCTTGTTAAGAAGAATAACCCTTCCTTTTCCTTTTCCGAGCTCGTCAATATCCGGATTTCTGCTGGACGCAGGAACTCTGGCATCAAGAATCTCAATGATGCAGTCAACCAGCTTCAGATCCTCCTGCATTTTTCTCTTGGCACCGGTCATATGTCCGGGATACCAATTTATATTGGAATTCATATCACTCATGACTATTTAATCTTTCCTGACTTTTCTTTCGGAAGAATCCGATAAATGATCTTTCCCTTTATCTCATTTGCCTGAACATTTCCGAAATTTACAAATCTTGAATCTTCACTGTGTTCCGTGTTATCACCCAGAACAAAATATTCATCATCTCCGAGTTTGACAGGTCTGTTAAGCCTGCCCATCTGATCAACATATTTGCATGGAATATCATCATCAACCTGCTGTCCGTTAACTACAAGTATTCCTCCGACTATGGATATTGTATCACCCGGAAGGCCGATCACTCTTTTTATATCATAATATTCATTTGATCCGAATCTTTGGATTGCAACTATATCATATCTTTCAACATCGCTGAACATATAACTGCACTTACAGAGTATAAGTTCGTCATTATGCTGCAACGTTCCCTCCATTGATGGTCCTGTCATAAAGACCGTACAGAAAAAGAAGGCATAAAAAGCATAGCCGAGTACAGCCGCTGCAAGAATGACCAGAGAATAATTGAGAATCTTTCTGACCTTTTTAGAAGACTTCTTCTTTTCCTCAAGTTCTCCCTTTAAGAGATATTCTATTGAATTCTTATTCTTCTTCGACATATCAACCCTCAAACGAGCAAACAAAGAATATTCTTATTATAATATATTGAATCGGTTTATAAATGTTGAATTTCTTAATATTATCATATAATCAGATTAATGTTGAAATCCACATTAATAAAGAAACCGGAGCAGATGCTCCGGTTCTTTAATTTGAAAGACTCAATTATTTAATGATTTCCTTAACCTTAGCAGCCTTACCTACTCTGTCACGCAGATAGTAGAGCTTAGCACGTCTTGCCTTACCACGTCTAACAACAACGACCTTCTCAACAAGCGGTGAGTTTACAGGCCATGTCTTCTCAACACCTACGCCGTTAGAATTCTTTCTTACAGTAAATGTCTGCTTTGCTTTTGAACCCTGGATCTTGATAACTGTACCTTCGAATACCTGGATTCTTGACTTCTCACCTTCCTTGATGAGAGCTGATACCTTAACAGTATCACCTACATTAAAATCAAGTGGTGTCTCTCTGAGCTGAGCATCCTCGATGCCCTTGATGATTTCCTCGTAACTCTTCATGTTACAAACCTCCGTCTATTAAAAATTCGGACGTTCTTACAATCTTGTTAACATCAGTTTATATAATGATGCCATAAGGCTTAAATACTGACAATTGCAGCGGACCGTCTTAAACAACTTGGATATAATATCATAACGTTCACATAAAATCAAGCAGAATTAAATCATATTTTGAATTATAATAAAAATAGAATTATCGTTTTCAGTAACAATAACGAAAGAGATTTACATAATCTCGGCTAAAAATCAGCTTTTTTATAAAAAATGACAAAATTATACAATTAATTTACAATTTTATTGTTAATGTTGTTTGCTAATTTGACAATAATGTATTATAATTAAACAAGAAACTGATTGATCCATATATCATCAATACATTAAGAATCTATACTTATATGGGAGAGGTAACGATTATATGGCTATGGTTATGTATCACTGCAAATCTACATCTCAGGGAAAAAATATTTCCGCAAAAAATCCTAAAGAGGCAGCTTTAGTTTTCCTCGATGAAGTACTTATGGGAATGTATAAGGTGAAACTTAAGAAGGTTAACGCCAGAAAGTACAAGGAAGCACCTGATCTCACCGTTGTTGTAACAGATTCATCATCAGGAAAGGAATTTTATTTCCAATATGCCAGCATGACGCATTGATATAGTTTAGAATATATCAGCAAAATAACTTAATACTAGAATTATCCGAATACGGCTTACCTTAAACGGTAAGCCGTATCTTTTTCTTTAAAGATTTCTCGGGTCAATATTATAAACCTTATCAAATATAAGTTCATTAAAAGGTCCCGGCAGAACAGCACCGGTCTTTCTTGAAATTCCATTTAAATCTTCGGTAATCCTCTTATCTCCTTCTACACTATTCATGTCATCAACATTATAAATATATCTTCCTTCCGGTAAAGGTCCGAAGCTCGGAGGTAAAGAATCTGATTTTCTGATTTCAAGAGTAAGCCTGTCCGTATCAACATCAAAATCAAACCAGCCCTCACAACCTGTAATATCGAATCCGTAAAATTCTCTCCATGCCTTAAGATCAAGACATACTTCAGGTTCAGGATACATTATCCTCAGATCTCCGCCGTTCACCTGATGAATATATGCATTCCCTTCGGATGAATTGTCCTTCGTTGGGAAACATACTGCGCCAACTCCGCAATTATATATTATATTATTAAGAAGCTTCGCATCTCTTGAAGTACCACCTCTGTCCCCCGGCATAAGTCGGAATGCAACAGGCTTCGCATAATAAGCATAAGCTCTGATCTTTCCGAAGAAGTTATTCACGAGCTGCATACGGTCTGTTCCTTCACCGTAAACACCGTAGCCGTTTATTATGCTGTCCTCAACATTTTTATACCATCCGCTTGAGCCCGGCTCGTCAGGAATGTCCTTCTCATTAAATCTTCCTTCGATATTCCAGAAGATGTTGTTATCTATAAGATTTATTCCTTCTCTTGTACATTCAATAAAGATTGCTTCTCTCTGCTCGACACCATCCAGGAAAAGGTTCTGCGTGATACGATTATTTACATTTGCGACATCGAGCCATATGCAGTCGCATCTGTAGGTATTCCGGAATACATTTCTTCTGATAAGAGCATTCTCACTTCCGTGGAATTTAAGACCTGCCGCTTCCCAGGAAAGCTCCATCTTCTGCCAGCCAGTACCCTCGATCAGATTATCCTCAACAAGCATATTCTTTGCGAAAAGTCCGGCGATTCCGCATACACCGGCATCCTTGATATGACATCTTCTTATAATGGAATATCCTGCGACTCTGTCAAAATCTATATTATGATGCCAGCATTCATTACCTACATCAATCGCTACAGCATTAGACCAGTCAACTGTACAGTCTTCAATAATCCAGTGATGGCCTCTATATGCGGAGATTGCACCTCTCTGAGGAACAGGCGCACCCATAGCTGCATGTGCGCAGACAAGTCCCTTAACCTTTATATATGAAAGATAAGGTATCTTCGGTGCAAAGCACTGCTCTCTTACTGTTATTTCAATCTTATGATCCTTCGGATCCTCGTCACCCGGAAGTCTGAAATGTACAGTCTGTCCATTTGCTTCAACCCAGTATGAACCTTCGATATCACTCATACCACTGTAAAGTGGAACCTGCTGCAGCGGTTTGCCGTCACAGAATATCATTCCTCTTCTGTTAAGATACGGTGTCATATCTGTCTTATCATATTCAATGAAAAGTCTGTCATGTATTATGTTAACCGCACAGAATGGATTATAGCCTCTGAACATATCAGGATCGAGACTATGGCTCCATATCTTCATATTATAGTTTTTCTTATCTTCAGGATAAGCAGGATTCCATCTTCTCCAATCCTCGCTAAGACTGAAATCAGTAACGACTTCGGAAGCCTTAATAATAACCGTACCCGGGTTTGCTGCTTCATAGCATATCATCGAATCAGGACCGTTACCGCCTGCCTTCGGAGAAACACATTCATGGTATTCTCCGGGCCCAATGATTATATGAGTTCCTGCAACAGCTTTATCAGCCGCTGCTTGAATTGTCTTAAATGGCGCACCCTCAGTTCCGTCATTATCATCTGATGCTTTCGGATCATTTTGAGAAACATAAAGCACAGAACTATAAACTGTTTCTTTCTCCCAAAAATCAAAATTTCTTCCATCAGGTAAAAGCACTTCTTTAAATTGCATTACATACCCCCCCATTTTGTTAAATAACAACAATCGTGGCAGCACGTAAAACATGCTGCCACATTATACTTACAAAAAAAATATTAACAAGTCCTTAAGAACTGAATTATCTATTATTCTTCTTTTCCTTTTCCGTTGAATGCTTTTTCTTCAACATAAACCATCATATCATAGTGTAAACCATTTAGAATGCCTATAAGTAAACAACCGCCAAGTTGAAATACCCAAATGATATTATAGAAAAATCCGATTATATAAACGATAAGCGATATAACAACGCCTATAATGATCTTCACGAGATTCTTCCGTATCCACTTTTTCTTATAAAAATCGATACGTTCAAAAAGCTGTGTATTATTATTGGCAAGCTTATTAAATTTGCGATTTCTGATTATGAGTACCACAGCAGCAACACCTATATACACGACTAAACCAAAAATGAACTCACTTAATGACATATCAATACCCCTCTTAAATAATTGTATAACATGTAAGTCAAATAGATGGTATAACAATAAGGCACATATTTAGTTTATTTGTTGTGAATGGACTGAAAAATGTCGTGAAGTGAAAATAAATTATATTATATTACTAACAAGCGTTATATAATTAATTCTATTACATTTCAACCGGAATTCCGTTAACTGTAAGATCATCGGTCATCTCTATTACAAGACATTTCTTACCGTCAATAATCCTTGTACCGATGATATCGCTGTGCCTCGAGTTAACTCTGAGGACCATATTGGCATTTCGAACCTCATAGCTTCTTGTTGGAGCAACATTATCAGCAAAGAACTTCTCTTCAACCTTTACATTCGGTACAGGGATATCCTGAGGAACAAGAACTGCGTCTGCATCCTCGGACTTCTTTTCAATCTGCTTCTCACGGATCTTCTTCATATCAAACTGCTCATCGAACTTCGAATCAAACTCCGAAAGCTTCTCCTGTGAGACACCGCTCTTCTCGAACACATTTCTCATAGTATCTTTATCAAGGAATACAGTCTCTCCCGAAGATTCATCTTTTATAGTCTGTACAGTTTCTCTCAGGTTTTCCTGGATTGAAAGTACAGTTTCAAAGCTAGACTCCTCACCGAGAACATCGGATACAAACTCAGTAAAGCCTTCCTTCTGCTGCTTTGCAGGAAGTGTAGCAGAAACCTTAAGAACTGTATCGAGAAAGCTGTCCTGAAGATAATCCGTCTTCTTCGCAAAGTAAAGAATCTGCGAATCATCAGAGCTTCTCTCATTAAATGCAGGAAAGAGGAATCCAACCTCAGGAAGCTCAACTGCGAAAAGCTGTCTCAGAGTATGAATCTCACCGAGATCATCGTCGAAACCGAGACCCGGCTTAGTAAGCTTCATCGGGCAGATACTGCAGAGTATATACTTATATACCTCATCCGATGCATCATCCATTTCAATTCCATCTGTTGTAACACCCGGAACATCATACGCCTGATATATAAGAAGGATAAGATAATTACCGACATAGTTATAGGTTTCAATGACCTTCTTATAGAAATCAAGGAGAGCATCCTCATCCTTTAACTCGGAGTTTCTTATCTTTAAGAGCATGCCTTTACCGTAATCAACATTCTCAGATGTATCATCAAGAAAATCTGCATCCAGAAGATTCTTTCCGGGTGTACCCGAAAGAGTCTTTCTGAATATCTCGAGATACTTATATTTCTCTTCGTCAGGAAAGCTGTGAAAAGGTTCACTGAATGTCTTAACTATAGACTTCTCACCGTTAACATAGCAGCCTGCCATTCTCTCAATATTGCAGTCCTGAATCGTATCAAATAATGATTTTATTTCATTTATCTCTTTCTTAATCATTTACTGACTCCGTTCTTCTTTTAGGTAATCCGTAAGCCACTTCCTTTGTGTGACTGAAATGGCTATGCGGTAATGTATTCCACTTCTTAACAATATATAATATAAAGCCAAGCATAAGCGATAACGGAATAAGCGTTAACGCCGATATGATCATCATGTTCTTAAATGTATTATTGAATATAAATACAACCGAAATATATGTCACGCATAGAAGTCCGGACATATATAGCATAAAGAATTCAAAACAATAAAGAAGAATACTTCTCCATATTATCTGTCTGAACTTCGGTTTCTCTCCATTTTCAGAAACAGTTTTAAGCTTCAGGATTGCCTGTCCTACAGTCCTGCCTCTTGTAATGCATGGAATAATAATAAAATATAAAAACATAAATCCGATCCATACACTGACTGTTGTAGAAACGAGAACACCGTTAAGCGGTATGATGAACATTTCTATCAAAGCAAAGAAAACATTACTAAGAACTATATCCAGAATAAAGCCGAAAAACCTTCGGAGTATTGTAAGATGTTCGCCTTTTTCATAAGATATTTCATCAATTTCTTCTCTGGTAGGCAGGAATTTACATATAACAGGCTGTATCGCATAACCTATCACTGCTCCGAGAGTATTGTTGATCAGGTCATCAACTTCTGTATAACGATATGGTTTCGGATATATTCCATAGAGTGCCGAATACTGGGTTGCCTCAAAAAAGAGACTTGCACAAAATCCCATAAGTACGGTTTCTCTGAATGTAAATCTGAAATAATATCTGAGATAGATTCCGAGCGGAATTGTCATAACTATATTAAACATCACCTGCAAGAAATCCGCACATTTGAGAAATTTTTTCCATACAGATAAATCCGTAATAGTACTAAATCCCAGCCCAACCTTCTGCATTCCCCTGTAAAGATCCTTATAAGGAATCCAGCCTATCGGATGATCCGGCATAGCCATAACCGCTTCTTTGGACGGTAAAGGAAGCACAGTGAGCAGAAAAGCACACATAAGATAAAGAATGAAGGAATAGACAATAATAGTTCTCATTATCGCTATTCCTCCATATTTTCTATAATGTTTGACCACAAAGGGAAGCGTAAACAGTCCTGCTATAACAGGAAAAAAAGCACATGCAACCGTAATCGGCTGCATATATGATTTTAAATATTCCATCATAGTACAATTTCCTCCACAGAGACGAATTGTACCAACTACGACTGAGCATGTCAAACAATTAATGTCCTATATAACAATTCTAATAAATATATATAAAAATAAAAAATTAATTATATATTGGATGCTGTCCGTCAATATCAAACACCCATGCATTCTTTTTATAACTTATAAAACTACATCTATATACTCCCGGTCTGACCTTAAATACCGCCCTATACAGATAATATACTTCTCCACTGTCAGACGTAACAGAAATTCTCCGAACTTCAGGTTTAGCATAATATCTGAGAGTACCGTATTTAATTCCCTGAGCATATGCTTTTCTGATCTGATTGTTTAATAAATGAACGATAAAAGAAGTAATAAGAATAAAAGGAATTCCGAAAAATAAAAATGCTATGCCTTTTTCGATACTGTTTGTAACAGACAAAACCACAACCCCTGTCAAGATCATTGCACTTACAATCCATATAGGAATCCTGTTTGCATTCAAATATGTATTCAGATTTCTGGACATAAATACATCACCCTTTCACTAATATGACCAATCAATAACAAATAATCTCTTACACATTCATAATTAACAAATTTCAGATAAAACAAAGCTCATTCATATCAAGTATATTCAAATCAGATCTGCCCACTTACTTCCGACAACCTTTTCAATATCTGTAGGTGCAAGTTCAACCTGATAGCCAACCTTACCGGCACTGACAAACATTTTATCAAATTCTTTTGCGGACTCATGAATAAATGTAGGAAATCTTTTCTTCATTCCGATAGGTGAACATCCGCCATGTATATAACCCGTCAGAGGAAGCAGGTCCTTCTGCTTTATCATGCTGATAGCCTTTTCACCTGCTGCTTTGGCCGCTTTCTTAAGATCGAGTCCACCTGCTACCGGTATTACAAATACGTAATACGCACCGGACTTGGCCTGTGTAACCAGTGTCTTAAAAACCTTATCGGGATTTTCCCCAAGTATCCCAGCAATCTCTTCACCCGTCAATGTAGCATCCGGTTCATATTCATGACTGCTGTATTTAATCTTCTTTCCGTCAAGCACTCTCATTACATTTGTTTTTTCCATTTTAATCTCCAATTATTATTAGAATTTAATAATGTACATAAGTTAAAAAGATTTGTTATTGTCAAAGTCCGCCCTGCGCTGAAGCATGAAATCTCTGACATTCTTCGCTTCCTCATTATCAATAGGATAACAGAGTTTTTCAGCAACATAAGTTGATAATTCAGTAAAATAATCATACATAAGAAACAGTTTATCCCACATATCATTATAATCCGAGCCTGCAAATATACCCTTGAACCGCTGCATTTCTTCAGACGTAAGATATCTCTTCAGATACTTGGAAGACGATCCAGTGGAAACTTTAAAATCATTATCTATCCCGATCTTCCAGTTTAACATTTTTATAAACATATTCATCATAAGGAATTCCATGGCATGTCTCGCATAAAAGAACTCATCCCTGCAAAGTCCTTTGGTCGCATAATTACTTACCCATCTGAATTCATTTACTGTATTGAAGAATTCAAATTCACCCGGCTTTGAAATATAGAAAAAAGCATCGGTTTCAATATCAGACAGTTCTTCGAAAGAATCCTTATTGATAAGGACTCTTCTCGGTTCTTTGAAGTAAAGATTTATAACCTGTAAATCGTTTACATCAATAAATGTCAGATCGATCCTGTTGCCATCCTTATATTGAGTGAGATATGTAAAAGGCTCTCTGCTTTTATAATCGTAAGGATGATTATAAAAATCTTCAGGCATCTGCATTATAAGAATCTCACCGAAACGTTTCATATAATCCTTATCAGAAGTAAACTCTCTGATATCAGTAACATAAAATGTCATGTCGATATCAGAATATTTATCATGAACCGAACCCGGATTAACCTTTGAGCCTTCCATAGTCACCGCCCTGATTCTATCGTCTTCTTCAGCGGTTTCTATAATAAGATCAAACATTTCTTCATATGTCATAAATCTATCCTCGTCTTTCAGTTTGTTACCATCCGTACATACATCGGTAATTATATCACGGAAAGAAGCCGAACAGCAACGATAGAACCATATACAGTATTACTCCCAAACAGCAACGATAGAACCATATACAGTATTATTGCCACACATCGACATAGAAACATTCAGTTCCCATAATACAAAAAATCGTGAAACGCTATTAACTGCAATCCCACGATTTTTTGTAAAGAAAGGTTTTTTGTTGTTTTATTTAATTACCGATATACTCTGTCGGTCTGCAAATACAGCAACAAATATCAGGAATACCACACCCTGAATAAGCTGCATTGCCTGAGTAGTAAGACCCATCATTGTAAGACCGTTATTCAGTACTATATAAAGCAGCGAACCTACTATTATATTTTCAAATTTTACCTTTGAACCACCCGAGATCGGCATACCACCGAGTACGAGTGCGATAAGAATCTGAGTTTCAAGCTGGCTTCCTACATTCGCTGTAGCAGATCCATTCTTAGCAATATTGATAAATGCTGCAAGACCTGTAATCGCACCTGCCAGAACATATATAAGGAATTTCATTTTTTCAGTTCTTATACCTGCGAACTTTGCAGCTTTCTCTCCGGCACCGATTGCCTTAAGATATATACCGAACTTGGTAAATCTGAATACTATAAAGCCGATTGCAAGCACAGCAACTGTAATACCAAGCTTAACTCCGGTAGTATCATAATCATAAACCTTCATATTTGCCGCAACCGGCGAATTTGAAGCCATATATTTGATAAAACCTCTGAAAAGGAACATGGTACATATAGTAACAATAAAGGATTTAATCTTTCTGTTTACATAGAAGAATCCGTTAAATGCACCGATTGCAGCACCTGCAAGGATTCCGCCAAGAACCGCAAGCGCCATATTTACACCTGACAGTTTACATACAACTATAGATGCAATACCCATTATCGAGCCCTGGGAGAAATCCAGACCGCCCATAGTCATTATGAAAAATACTCCTGTTGCTGAAATAAGAACAACATATACCTGATTAAGGATAAGCTTTCTGCTGTTCCACATGCTTCCGTGTGTAAGGATATTGAAAATAATACACACTACTATAAGTCCGATTATCGGAAGAGCAGAACGGATCATCCTCATGATTGATTGTTTTCTAAGTGCCCCTTTCAAAGAGGTCTTAATTTTATTAGCACCCATGATCAGCCCTCCTTATACCATCTTTGCGATGAGGCTGTTCTCATCCATATCTACACTTCTCATAAGCTCTCCGCTTATCTTTCCGTCTTTCATGATAATGATTCTGTCACACATTCCGATAAGTTCCATCAGCTCTTCGGATATCATGATGATAGACTTTCCCTGCTTTCTCATACGGTCCATAAGCTGGTAAATATCCTGTTTAACCTTGATATCAATACCTCTTGTAGGACTGTCCAGGACAAGAATATCAGAATCCTTTCCTATCCATCTTGCAAGAACAACCTTCTGTTTATTTCCACCCGAGAGATATGATACAAACTGATCTACACTCTGCATTTTGGTAGACATTTTGGTAGCGTACTCATGAGCAAATGCTGTCATCCTCTTATCTTTCAGTAAATGAGTCTTTCCCGAAAGATTATCAAGTGAAGGAAGACAAATGTTATCTCTGATACTCTGATTCATTACGACAGATTCGTTATCTCTATCCTTCGAAGTATAGGCGATACTGTGTGATATCGCTGTCGGTATATTACTCACTTCTGTCCCGTCAGCCAGAACAACTTTTCCTGTTCTGTCAAATGATGCACCGAAGCATGCTTTTCCGACTTCATGCATTCCTGATTCAGAAAGACCTCCGAATCCAAGTATCTCTCCCTTATGAAGATCGAAACTGATATTCGATATGATTCCCGGTACGGTAACATTTTGTACACTCATAACAACCTTATCGGATATAGGTTCGCCATAGTCAGCTCTATAATAATCTCCTGTAACTTCACGACCGACCATCAGCTTCTTTAAGCCTTCTTCGTCTATATCTTCGCTTTTAACCGTATCAATATATACTCCGTCTCTCAGAACCGTAATAGTATCAGACATTCTGAGAACCTCAGGAAGATCATGGGAAATGAATATTATGGTATTCCCCTCTTTTCTGATGCGGTTCATATGCTTATACAGCTCTTCACGTCCTTCCTGTGAAAGAGCCGTTGTCGTCTCATCGATAACGACTATCTTCGGATTAAAGTAAGTTGCCTTAACTATCTCGACAAGCTTTCTATCCTCAAAATTATAATTTTCGATCATATCCGAAGCCTTAATACGGTCAAAGCCGTATTTCTTCAGGATTTCATTCGCTTTACGATTCATTGCTCCGGTATTCTTGATTCCGAACTTTACGAACTTATCCTCATGTCCGAGGAAAATGTTCTCTGCAACAGTAAGTCCGTCAAGAGTACCGAGCTCCTGTACTATGATCGATATACCTTCATTATTTGCTTCTACCTGATTTGCCGGATCAACTTCCTTTCCATCAAGGAAAAAACTACCGCTATCCTTCTGATATATACCTGTGAGGCAGTTTGTAAGTGTCGACTTACCCGAACCGTTTTCACCTATAAGTGCGTGTACCTCACCCTTTGCTATTTCAAAAGATACTTCCTTCAAAGCCCTTGTGATTCCGAAGGATTTACTTATATTTTCTACCTTTAATCTGATCTCACTCATGGTAAATCCTCCTTTCTATTTCACAATCTCGCCCTTATCAACCTTGGTTGTTAAAGTAACGATTATAAGCAGTGCAAATCCGGTAATAACATCCTGAATTGCAGTAGGCGCACCAAGAGCGATAAATCCGAAGAAAATAATATTTATAACAAACTCACCTATTATTATTGCAGGAAGCGGCATTCCGTACTTCTTAAATGCTAGTCCGAAGAAGCATCCCATAGTCGGAACGAAATTACGGCTCATTGAAGCCATACCAGTTACTGCAACCATGGATGATCCGTAACTTATTGTAAGTACAGCCATGATGCCAAGAAAAGCACCACTGATAACAAATACAAGAACCTTATAGAAGTTAACATTGATACCCATATTCTTTGCAACAAACTCATTGCTTCCGATAGCATAAGTATATGTTCCGACTTTCGTGTAATTAAGAAGGACATATGCTATTACAAAAGCAATAACAGCAAGGATCAGATTTCCCGGCATCTGACCGAAAGCTCTGAGTTCCGAAGGCAGCGTCTGTTCAACTCCGCCCGCGATATAATTCGCAACAGACTCATAAATAAGTGCAAGTCCGGTTGTTACGATCATCGATGGAATTCTGAGCTTAGCATAAAAAATACCATTTAATAAACCTACAAAAGCTCCCGTCATTATTGCTCCGACAATCAGACCAAAGTATCCGAGTCCGAAACGATTGGCAAAGACACAACCTACAATTGCGGAAAGCATTATATTTGCACCGATTGAAAAATCGAACATTCCCATAACCATGACAAAATAAAAGCCCACAGCGCCCACTGAGGCCAGCAGTGACGCTTCAAAATAGCTCAGCATATTCTTTGCGGAGCCGAAATTATTCGGGGTAATCACTTTAAAGATACCCCAGGAAAGAACAACCAGAAGTATAAGAAGCAGATACCCTTTGACCTGTCCTGACATCTTTTTACCCGTTGTTTTTTCGGATGCATTCATGCAAAATCACCTCTTTTTTTCAGAAAATGAGCCGGTACCGCCGTGCGATACCGGCCCATTAAAGGATATAGAAAATTAACTTACAGTCTATTTAGTTACTCATTTACCCGATCTGGAAGCTGCATCTTCGATTGAAAGTGATGCTGCCTTCTTCTTAAGACCTTCCATATCAAGCTTTGACATTTCTACA
This sequence comes from uncultured Lachnospiraceae bacterium, assembly GCA_946405625.1. GTDB lineage: Bacteria > Bacillota > Clostridia > Lachnospirales > Lachnospiraceae > Eubacterium_Q. Next base: position 123,066 of record CAMJHQ010000003.1, read on the forward strand.
AGCTCCTCGTCAGTGTACGGAAGCTGATCTACAAAGTACTTCTCATAATCTGCATAATCTTCAGGTGAAGATACATAGAGATAAGGGAAGTTGATGTCTTCAAACTTACCTGCATTATCTTTATAGTTACCCTTAATTGCATTGTAAACAGCCATGAATGCGAAGAGTGGATCACAATAATGTCCGCCCGACTCACCTGCCATCGAACCATTTGCAAGTCTTTCTCCGAGATCCGGAAGGAAGTCTGTTGAAACGATATCGATCTGGTCTGTCTTTCCTGCTCTTTCTACAGCTGCGATAGCCCCCTGAAGAGGATCTCCGCCACCGCCTGCAGGAATGATTGCATCAAGGTCAGGATTTGCACTCATGAGAGCTTCTGCAGCCTTGGAACCACCCTCTGAAGAAGTACCAGCATACTGAGGCTCAGACAGAACTGCCTGATCATCAGGATGTGCACTATTCCACTTTTCCACGCCTGCTTTATATCCTTCCCATCTTCCGAGCCATGTAGCATCGCCCTGCTCCCATCCGATAAGACCGATATTTCTGTCACCCTTATCAAGAAGAATCTGAACGAGCTTTTCACCATTTTCAGGTTCATTCTCATGTACAGCTCCGATAAAATATTCAGAATCAAGTGCTGCCTTATAGATGTCAGGACTTGTTTCCTGGTTGATTATTCTGAAGAACTGTGCAAGATATACACCATTGTCATTACATGTCTTAATAGCCGAAGCCATCTCTGTGTCTGATGAATTACAGATAATGATTCCCTGACAACCTGCTGCACAAAGCTGCTCAACAGATGCAGTAACCTTCTCTGATACATGTCCTTGATCTACATACTGGATCTGAACTCCCAGTGAATCAGCTGCCTTATCAAGGATCATCTTACACTGAGAACCAAGTACATCTGTAGAACTCCATATTGAAACTCCGATTTTGATCTCGCCATCAGGCTTTACAGCAGTTTCAGAACCTCCGTCACCACCTGCAGCCTGAGCTTCAGTATTATTAGCTGCCGTGTTTGATGATCCACCCGAACCGCTTCCGCATCCTGTAAATGCAGAAACTAACATCATTGCACTAAGCAGTACACTAACGAGTTTCTTTTTCATTTAAATACCTCCTAATGAATATAAACCTCATTTCATTATCAAAGTTTCTTCGCGAATACTCCCCATCTCTGATGGTTTTATCTTATAGCGATTTAGTACAAAAAAACATGGAAAATATTTTGCGGATTGGTAATATTTTATCTTTTATATAAATTATCCATCTCACAATCACAAAAATAGTACCAAAATAATCAATAAAGCATAACAAAAGACCGCAATTTTTCACATAAGAACTGTGATACTCGCGGCCTTTGTAATAGTGCTATATGGATTTTCTGTATTTACTCGGTGATATTCCCTCTATTTTCTTAAACACCTTCGTAAAATAGAAATAATCATTATATCCGACAATCTCTGATATCTCCTGTATGGATAAGCTGTCGTCTCTGAGAAGTTCCTTGGCTCTTTGTATTCTAAGTGATGCAATATAATCAGAGAAATTAACCTGCAGCTTCTCCTTTATCATCTTACTCAGATGTCCCATACTAATATTATACTTAGTTGACAGTAAAGTAAGAGATATATCCTCCATATAGTGCTCTCGGATCTCGGAAATCACATTATCAATCATCCTGTCTGATACAGGAGCCTTCTCTTCATCATCGATCTCCGCCTCACCACGATCTCTGATAATCGCAGACATAACACGTTCGAGTTCTTCTTCCTTGATCGGCTTCAACAGATAATCAAAAGCATGGTGCTGAATTGCTTCCTGAGCATATGAAAATTCTGCATAGCCCGATATTATGACCACTTTGGAATCAGGTGAAACATCAGGTATCTCTTGAAGTAATTCAAGTCCGGAAAGCCCCGGCATTCGTATGTCTGCAAAAACAACATCAGGTTTGAACTGAGCTATCTCTTCTTTAGCTGTAAGACCGTTATTGGCCGTGCCCACAACCCATGCATTTATATCAAGTTTTTCAAGCAGCTTCTTTAGTCCGAGTGTAATCCAGACTTCATCATCCGCTATATAAACATTCAACATATTATACCTCTCTTATATGATCCGGAACAGAAATATGTATCTCAGTGCCTTCATCCATCTCACTGTCTACTGTCATTGAATAATCATCACCATAGAATAGTTTTAGGCGCTGGACAATATTGCTGAGACCTATTCCACTGTTTTCACGAGGATTTTTTATCATATTCCTAAGCTTCTCAAGTGTCTCTTCATCCATTCCGCATCCATCGTCCTTAACAGTAAGCTCTAATCTGTCATTTACGAGCTCCACCTTTACATCAACAGTTCCCGAATCCATCTTGCTTTCAAGTCCGTGAAAAACAGAATTTTCAACAAGCGGCTGAAGAAAGAATCTGATTATAGGTTTATCCATAACTGATTCATCGATATCTGTTCTGATCATTATCTTTCCCATAAAACGGTATTCAATGATTCTCGCATATTTTTCGATATATGATACTTCATCTCTGATAGTAACAATGTTACTTCCCTTTACCGCATATCTGAATATGTCAGAAAGACACATTGCCATCTCCGCAATACTGTCTTCATCTTTGATCAGAGCCATGTCTCTCATACATGAAAGTGTATTATATAAGAAATGCGGATTGATCTGATTACGATATGCAAGTATTTCTGTCTTTTGTTGAGCAAGTTCCGTTTCATATATACGGATCTTGCTCTCGCTTATTTCCTTGATCATCTGTTGATTCTCATCAAGCATATGGTCAAGATTTGAAGCAACCTTGCCTATTTCATCTGTTCTGTTCAGATTAAGCCGCTTCTCCGGATGACCTATCGATTCATCAATAAATCGATCGAGTGCATGTATCGGACGGGCCATACGATAATATGAGAAGAAAATGATAATTGCGAGAAGGATAAATGCAAGGATAAATGCAAGGACAATAAATTTTCTGATTCCTTCAGTATCGGATGTATTTCCCGAAACAGAAACAGCAACGGCAATTCTTATACCATTCTGCCAATTACCCTCACGATAAATAAAGTCATTGTCAGCCTTCAGATGCTGCATGTCCGCCTCAGGCGGTACATTTCCAAATGCATGATAAGAAAGGTCCAGATTATTAGAATCGCTGAGCAGCATGGCTGAAGTACTGTCATTCAATATATTATGGAGAGATCCGTCAATCCTCCAATGCTCTATATAGAATACGCACATTCCGACCAGAGATGCATTTACTCCGCTTTCACCATAAATTGGATAATAAAACGCATAATAGAAGTCATTCCTGTCAGGAAAATACCAGTCAGCGTTAAGATCCTCTTCCTTTCGGATGTATAATTGCTTTTCCGGCATCGTTACCTGTTTTCCAAGCGTAACAACAGGATTCATCTCTTTATCATAAATGATTGCCGAAACTATTTCTCTATCTTTCAGAACGATCTGCGAAAAATAAGATGACAGCTGTGCATCCCTAACCTCTTTATCCGATTCATCATCTATCAGAGCACCATTACCGGAATCTTCGTCTATAACGAGATATCGGCAAAGTGCTTCAGCATTATATCTTAGATTCTCCTCATACAGACTAAGCTCATTATCCGCTTGTCTAAGCAAACTTTCCGCAAGTGTTTCCGCGTAAGTACGAGTAGTCTGTTTCACATATAAAAATGCAGCAAATAGAGTTATTGAAAGAACAACAAGAATCGCAAAAACGATACATACAAGCTGTAGTATTATGCTATTCTTTATTTTCTGTATCATTATTACGAACTTCCTCCAACATACAGCTAATTACAGGAACTCAGGGGAAACAAAGCTCACACCATTATCAATCAGTTCACCCAGTATTATCTTATAATACTCTGTACACATTTTTTCCGTCTCATCATGTGCATGAAGCAGCAGAATATGATAACTTCCGTCTTCATAGAGAACTGCTCCCGTTTCGGGATTTTTATCTTTAGTTCTTTTAATCACATCATCAATTGAAAAATTATTGCCTTGACGTATATTATACTCCATGAAATCAAATGTCCAATATGTGTCAATATCCTTATCAAGCCCCTCTTCTTTCCAGCCCGAATATACTATATGCGTATCATCGACCTTATTAAATCCATTATCTGATAGATATTTCTGATAACGGTCCTTGTTAACTCCGCCTTTATCACCATATGGGAATCTAAAGGGTCTGAAGCGACGCTCGACGCCTGCCTCTTTATACAGGTTATCAAGAACTGCCTCACACTTTTCAATTTCTTTAACACCTTCTTCAAAAGAAAGTTCCGAAAAATGTGGATGTGAATAACTGTGATTACCGACAATGATGCCATTCTTCAACGCATAAAGTGCCTCATCATGATAATGCTCGACATTTTCACCCCATGCAAACATCAATACCGGTATCTTCTTATCCTTAAGATAGTCGATTATCGCTACAGTATTCTCTGATGCGATATCATCAATTGTAAGTAAAGCCTTTATCATTATAATGTCCTCCCCAATATGACATTCGATGTTTATAATTTATCACAAATCCGATAATAATTCATCTATAAAAGAATTATTGAAGAAACACAAAAAAGGCCCGGCAGATTCCTGCCGGACCCGTTTAAATCAGATTGATTTACTTGTTACTTATGAGGCGTCCTTTATCGTCAAATACAAACTTTTCATAATTGATAGACTGTTCTCCTGTAAGAACATTACCATTTCTGAAATAATATGTATCTCCATCAATAACATGCCATCCTGCCTCCATACCATGACCCTTCTCATCAACATAGCTAATGACAGTATCAACCCTTTTATCACCAAAATAATAATCATAGTAATATACAGTTCTTTCAAAGAATCCCGGCTCAGTACGGACCGATCCGTCAGAATTTGAAACTAGCAATTTATTGTAAGCATCATATCCGGCATAAACAAGTTCTCCATCTGAAATGATATATTGTTTACCGTTTTGATTTAAAATTCCGTTATATGCTGTTCCGTCATCATTTGCATAAAGCCAGCTTCCATCAGTAGCTTTTGTCCATCCACTTGAAAGATTGCCATTAGGTCCGAAAACATACCCATACGAACCAACAGCCCTTACTCCGGTACTGACATTTCCCTTAGGATTTATATAATAAGTACCCTTACCTATTGTAACAAGACCTGTACTTCCTGTATATATTCCATCGTGATCAAAGTAATACCAGATCTTTGCAGGATAATATGGTGACATTTTTAATTGATGCCAACCCTTAGGTGCCAGTTTAACCTTTCCGTTTTTATCAGCAATATAACACATTCCGTCATAAAACATGAATATATCATCACTGATCATTCTACCATATTCATCAAAAATATAATCGCTGCCGTTGATCGTCCTTTTGTCATATTCTATTATTTTGCCGTCTTCAACATAATACCAATCTGCACCAAGATGATTCCAACCCTCTTTCGTAATCTCTTTACCATCTGATCCGAATATTGCATCTCTTGATGTATGGGTTTTAGGATTATAAAGATCATTGACAGTTGTATTTGTCATCATATGACCCATAATATTAAATCCGTATGTTGCACCATTAATTTCTAAGAATTGCTTAATGGCAACAGTATTATCTTCAAACATATAATACCAAACAAGCTCGAAATATGGTTGTCCGTTTTCATCATATTCTTCAGACTTACCGCTAACCCATCCGGCTTTATTCTTCTTAACCATTCTTCCGTTTTCATCAAAGAGATATATCTTTCCGGTTTTATAGTCTATTCCGGTGCCGTTTTTTATAAGATAACCGTCGGATCTAATTCCGTATGTAACATCTCCTGCCGTCATAAATTCGGTCTTAACCGTTCCATCATTATAAACAAAGCAATCATAAGAATATCGCGGATCATTATATGTATACCATCCGGCCTTTCCGGTAACAAGTGCACCGTTTTCATCAAAGTAATAATACTTGGAATCAACAAGATTAATTCCTTGATACGTAATTCCGTTACTAAAGTAATATGTCTTACCGCCTATAGTCTTCCAACCATTAGCCCCTTTTCCGTCCTTTTCGAAATATCCCCATTTATCTTCCCCAGGACTTGAAAATTTAACCCATCCGGTTTTCATATCTCCTTTATCACCGAAGAAATAGTTATATCCATCAAAAATGTGAAAACCAGTGACAATGCTTCCGTCTTCAAACACATAGTATTTTTTGCCATCAATTGTTTTCCAACCGCTGACTATAGAACCATCAGGCTCTGAATAACATGGCATAAAATATTCAATATATCTTCTATAATAAAATCCTGTTTGTAAGACACCGTCTTTATCCAGATAATAATTCTTACCCTTATATGTCAAAATATTATCTGTTTTAAGATCATTGCCCCAAATGTATTCTCCGGACGAATTACTGGATTGATTTCCGAAAAAGTACCATTTTCCGTCAATCTGGCACCAGCCTTGTGCAAGTATTCCGTCTTTCTTTGCATAATACCACATACTTGAAGAATGGTTTAATGTTTTAGCATCATACAGCTTTGTTTCTATCCATCCTTTTTCCTTTAAAGCACCGTCTTTACCGAAATAATAATTATATTTTCCGATCAGAAGCGATCCATAATTAATTGGAAAACCTGATACATCATAAGTTCCGTCATAATAATTATTTACATATCCAAAGAAATAGGTTTTATCGCCAACCTTGGTCCAGCCACTCTGCAATACTCCGGAAGTATCGGCATAATACCAATCAATAACCTTCATTCCATCCCAATATGTATATTCACCGTTATTGATCCAACCTGTCAGCATTTGTCCGGATTTATTAAACATATAAGATTTTTCGGCAATGGTGTATACATCACCTTTATTCATCTCATAACCGGACGGTACCCACTTTCCGTTTTCATCCTTATATTCATATCCGAAGTGATACCAGTTATTGTCTATTTTTTTCCATCCTGTTTCAAGCTTTCCGTCTTTATCGGAATGATAATACACTGAGCCATCACCCAAAACATTTATCCAGCCTCTCATAAGAGCACCGGAAGGACTGAAATAATAATCATCGCCATATATATTATGTTCATAAGTATTCATGTAAAAACCGTCAAGTAAATATGTATTATTCTCAGCAGGTATAGTATATCCGAAGAAATAATCTATATTATCAATATTCTTCCAACCCGAATCAAGCTTGCCGCTATTATCAGCATGATACCAATCGTTATACTGACTCTTAAACCATCCGGTCTTCATAATACCGTTGTCATCGAAGAAATATGCCGTATCATTAATTGAATATACGCATTCTTTACGCATTGAATAATCAGTTACAGAATGATTTCCTTCACCATCTACCGAATCAAATCCGAAAAAGTAATAATTTCCGTCAATTTTTTTCCAACCCTGTGCCGCACGACCGCTATCCAAAAAATAATATGTATCTCCGTCAATAACTTTCCATCCGGTTACCATATAGCCATCTGAATCGAAGTAATACATATTTCCGTTAAGATAAACCGAGTCACTTATATAATAATCCCACGCTCCCGATCCATAATAAAATCTATATTTTCCATCTACCAAAGTCCAGCCGATATTATTTGAACCTGCATTCTTGTCTTCATCATTAGTTACAACAGGTTTACTATCATCAGAAAGCTTTTCAACTGTTTCAGCATCTTTAGGATTTATTTTCTCAGAATCATAAATATCAGATTTCTTATCCTGTTCTGCTACATCAGATATCTCTTCTTTAACATCTTGAGAATCAGCAATATCAGATATAACTTTCTCCTCATTATCTGTATCTGATATTGTCTCTTCTACGTCAACAGTTTCAGAATTTTCTGCATCCGATTCCACTTCTTCAGAATCATTATCCTCAGATACATTCTCTTCGGATTCATTTTCCTCAGAAGTAAACTCATCAGATGATTTTTCTTCCGTATCTGTAGATACTTCATCAACTAAATCATCAGTTTCAGAAAGCGTATCAGAATAATTATCCGAATCGGAAATATCTGTCATTTCATCATCTGAATAATCAGCATCTTCTGTATCTTCCGAAACCACAGTTTCCGTATCAGAAACCAGCTCATCGGCATGAACGGCCTTTGCGCCGGAAATCCCCCCGGAAATCATAAGTGCCATCAGCGAAACCAACCAAGGGCTTGCATGTTTCCTCATAAAATAATACCTCCTCTTTATTATTTTAATTATATTTCAATAATATAACATATTAATTATATAGATTTAATTAATTGCATTTCAACTGTAATTCAGATGATTTTTATAAATTAATATAAGCGAAAAATCTTTTGTAAAAAAATAAAAAAAAGCATGTTTGAAAAAAATAAAAAAAGTTATTGACAAAAAAATTAACTCGTGTTATCTTTTTATCACAATGATATTATCTAAATGATAAGATGTAATTGTGATGAGAAGGAGGATAAAAAAATGTCACAAAATAACAACTACAATAATCTGGGTTCAAATTCTTACGGTCAGCAGCCTCAATACGGCCAGCAGCCAACGTATAATCAGCAGCAGGCATATAATCAGCAGATGACTTATAACCAGCAGCCACAATACGGTCAGCAGCCAACGTACAGACCTCAGCAGCCTGTAAGACCTGCTCAGCCAAGCGGCGGAAACAACTATAAAATGCCACTTATAATCGGAGGAATAGTTGCCGGTGTTATCATTGTTTGTCTTGTAGTAGTTTTAATACTTGAACATAACAAGAATAACAGTTCAACTACTGCTTCTGCAGAACCATCAACAAAAACAGCAACCGAAGCAAAAACCGAAGCTCGTAAAGAAGTTACAACTGAAGAATTTACTTGGGAAGACACTGAAGCTGCAACCGAGGCACCAACTGAAGCGAAAACCGAAGCTGCTACTGAAGCTGTTACGGAAGCAACAACCGTAGCCGTAACCGAAGCTGCTACAGAAGCTCCAACAGAAGCAACAACCGAAGCTACTGATGCATCTGTCACTCCTGCACCAAGCAGCACTTCTACAGTAGCCGGACTTTCAGATGATATTTACTCAGAACAGATTGCAATAAACGGAACTGTATATCACTTACCATTTGATTATTCAAATATAAGCAATGATTATACATTTGATATGGCTGATTACGGTCATGATGATAATTACACATTAAATCCTCAGGATAAGGTAACATCAACAATAGATTTAAAGAATCCAAATATGGATAAAGATGTTGATTTCTATGTAGGATTTATGAATACATCAAATGAACCTAAGAAGATCAAGGAAACAAGCATCTGGGCTGTTGATTTCGATATAACATGGGCAGATTCAACCGATTATCCTGAAGTTGTATTACCAAAGGGAATCACATGGGGAAGTACTCTGGCAGAAGTAAAAGCTGCATATGGTGAACCAACCGATGATCCATACTATGCTGAAAGCCTTGGATATTGGGAATATACATATGAAGATGATGATTATGATTATAGTTTAAGTCTTATTATTTATGAAGATAAGGGAGTTACAGAAATATCAGTAAAGAGTTATAAAGCTGATTAATAACTACTCTTCCACAATATAAAAAATGGGGCAGCCACATAAAAAGTGACTGTCCCATTTTTTTAACTAATTATTCAAATATTTTCCCGTTAACGAATTCTTTAAATTGTTGATAGCTTTCTTTGCGGTATGCTGGTTTATAAGTCCTTCCTTAGCATATGACGCGACAGATATAAATTCACCGGTAATGGATATAACGAGAAGTGCTATATTTAAATCAGCAAAACCTGCTCCAACTCTGGCAATAATTTCACTCTTCGCTTCTCTATCCTCTACAACCTCACCGATTCTTGTAAGAGCATCTCTGAGTAAACCATAACTTAGTCCCTCAACATGAAAAATATCAAATTCAATCTCCGTCTTTAACTTGGAAGAAACCTTCGATAAACTGCCTTTGAACATTCGTCCATTGTTAGATGTCAAGTAATCCAAAGAATTGATAAGATCCTGTTCAATCTGTTCTCTCGTCATATAATTGCCCCCCTGTAGTAACTGTTTTCAGTAAAATTATATTCGAAAATCCCTTTAACCATTTCCCCAAATGACACTTGTCGCTGATAAATCAAATAGAAATACCGAGTAACTTCTACTCAAGTTCAAGTTTTTCACCAGGTCTGAGAATGATCTTCCCCGGACCGTCAAAACTTTCTGCAGCTGTTATATCGAAGCCCTCCTCATTACTTGAAGGTTCCATATGATACGGAATGGTATGCTTCGCATTTATAACTTTCGCGCACTCTGAAGCTTCTGTAACATCCATATTATATACACCATCACAACAGATAAATGCATAATCAAGCTTCCTGTCTGCAAGATCAGTCATGGTCGGTGTAGTTGATGTATCTCCGGAAAAATATACCGTAATACCATCTGAAAAAGTGAGTATAAATCCTACGCAATTTGAAGCATCATGATTCTTGTTATATCCAGCCTCGACTGCTTCAACCTTGACATAACCAAGATCAAAGCTTTGATGTTCACCACCTTGAAGAGCTTCAATCCATTTAATAGTACTGCAGTCAGGATTTCTTGATGTTATAAGATTATCCTGTGTATGATCATAATGATCATGTGTCATAAGAATAAGATCAGCCGGAAGGTCATATCCTTCGCCTCTGAAAGGATCAATATATATTACCTTTCCTTCTTTAGTTACGATTCTTACACTCGCGTGTCCCTGATACAATAATTCAGACTGCATTTCGTCCCCCTTATTAGTCTCATTTGATAAATCTTGAGTCGTTTCCTCTTTTGTCAGTATGTCATCCGGATCCGTCGTATCTTCTTTTGTTACAGAAGTTTCTTCGATAGAATTCGACGTTTCATCTACCGTTTGTGAATCATTATCATCCGATAAATCATCTGAAGACTCCGTTTCTGTAACGAACTCGGTTTCTTCAAGTTTTGCGGCTGTTTCAGAACTAATATCATCTTTCTTATTATCATTACCTGAACATCCCTGAACAGTAAATATCACAAATATAGATAATAATATGATTTTTAATATTTTCATTTTAACACCTGTTAAGACTTGAGGAATAAATAAATTTACCGTAAGGCCATCATCCCTTTTTAAACTAATAATTCTCGCAATATAAAATAACAAATGGCTCTTTGGTAAATATACTTAAATATTATAACATAAATATGATAATGAAATTGTTAATTAATTATAAAAAATTGTATGGTGTCAGAAGCATATCTGACACCATACAAAATTAGAATCAAACAAAAAATTGAATTATACAGCATTTCCATTAACTGTAAATGTAATATGCGGAGCATTTCTTCTGATAAGCTTTATAATATCATCAGAATTCTGACCACCTCTTACATCAAAAGAGGAAAATTTGTATTCCTTCAACTGCTTCTTAGAAGGAGTTAAATACTGCCCCTTCATCGTTTTACCATTTCGATCCTGAATAGAAAACTGTCTTGTAACAATCTTAAGATCGGAAAAAGATATACGTCCGATATCATCAAGTTTCCATACCTTAAACCCTGCAACCGACCCCGACGAAAGATTGTAGATCAACTCCCTGTTTTTTGTGATAGTAAAATCTGCATACTTATCTTTTGCCTGATGTTTTGCATAAAACTGTGCCAAGAACTTCTTGTTTGTATTTTTGTCAGCAAAAATACAAGCTGCAACTGCAATAAAAATTACTGCTACAATAGTAATTCCAATTAGTGACATAGTGTTTTAACCTCCCCACATATTAATAACACTTAATATTTTAGCTTCTTCCCACATATGGCGCAGAAGCTTGTTCCTGTTGTCGGTGTTCCACATCCCGGACAAAACTTTGGATAACCGCTTTCTGTTTTATCGTCCAATGCTGATCTATGAACCGTTGTGTGCGCCGGTGTTGGCCTCTTCCAATTCTTCACATCTTCGTCATTAGCCATTACATTTTCCAGATCCAGCATATTAACAGTTGTAAGGTTATCATCATTCGGCTTAATTGAATTAATCTGGAAATCCATAACCTGAAATCCCTTATTCATAAGCTCGCTTACACATGCCATCTGAAGTGCCGGTGCCTCGTTCATAAGCTTTTTCATAGCAATCCCCTTATTGCTGCACTTCTGAAGTTCCTGTGTTAATACTAATTTTATTATTGTCTTCACATAATCGGCTGCCCGCTCATCGCCCTCGTTCCAATTTGACGATGAAACTTCTGTTTTGCCGCATATTACAAGGAATACTCCCGAAAAAGTTCTGTCATAATAAACTGCGCTTTCGGAAAAATCCACCTTGATCGGTAATAATAAATCATTCTGTCCCATAAAATACATATCCCCCTTATAAGCGTATTGTATTATCACGTTCTGACACAGAATTAATTATATCATTTTTTTAATATTATATACACATTTTTAATATATTTAATTATTTATAAACGTTTATAAAACTTTATATCCAGCTTCGATTATAACAATGAAAAAAATATGAAACTACTACTTAATTCCAACTTTTTCCATGGTAAATTTCAGTTTTTTTATACATATTGCAAAAATCAGCATTTAATTTTTAGAAAAAATGACATAAATTGAACTTGTATTATAATACATTATATAAAGTTATAAATCAACCATTTTAATATGATTTATATCCACTCAACTGTTCCTGTCTCTATATCATATACTGCACCAAGAACATCCAGGTCTCCGTCTTCAATATCCGGATGATCATGAAATGCATTTTTGATCATATCAACTCCATGACGAACGTTTAAAACCGTTGCTTTATAATCATCCTTCTCTGTGCCTATTGCTTCGGTAATATCTTCAATTATATATTTGATAAACTTATCTGTAGCCTCATGATCAGTATTCTGCGCCGCTGATATTGCTCCGCATTTCGTATGACCAAGCATAACAATTACATTTGCATCCAAATGTGAAAAAGCATATTCAATACTTCCAAGCTGATGTTTATCAATAACATTTCCTGCAACACGGATTACAAAGAGCTCTCCTATCCCTGCTGAAAAAATAGCATCCGGGATAACTCTTGAATCCGAACAGGTTATCACAATCGCATATGGATGCTGACCGTCCCTGGCCGTCTTTATTCGGATAGGAAGTGATACATCACCTACATTTCGTCCCTCACGAACATATAATTCATTTCCTTCTTTAAGCCTTTCTAAAACTTTTTCATTTTCTTTATTCATAATGCCCCCTAACAATTAAGTATAAATCATATTACCTGTTCCATTATAAAATGCCGAAACTGCTATAATCAATAACAATTTCGGCATCAAAATCAGTTTACATAAAATTGAATTGTTGTTTATGTGATAAAGGTATCAGAGTATTGTAACCATATTTCTTCCGATCTGTTTGGATGCATACATTGCTTTATCAAGTCTGTTAAATGCATCACTGAAAGTATCATCTGCTTTAAGCTCGGTCACACCGATTGAACATGTAATATGTCCGATTTCAGGGAATTCATATTCTTCAACATTCTTACGGATCTGTTCTGCCATACCAAAGAATGTATCACCATTCTTTCCATAGCATACTATAACGAATTCCTCACCACCCCAACGACCGACTGCAGCTTTTTCCTCTATCATAAATTTCTTAATGATAGATGTGAATTGCTTAAGAACACTATCTCCTGCAGAATGTCCATAGGTATCATTTACCTTCTTAAAGTAATCAAGATCAAGCATCATAAGTGATATCGGTTCATCCGTCTTGCTGCGAATGTTGATCGCATTATAGAGTTCAGTCTCAATACCGCCATGATTATATATACCTGTAAGTGAATCAGTAAGAGCAAGCTCTTCATACTTTTTAAGAGTAGAAAGAAGTTCAACTGAATTCTCATGAATATTCTGTACCATGAAGACAAATCTGTAATCATCTTCATTATTTGTCTCTGCACGGCTGAAAATAAGCTTAACCCAAATATACTTTCCTTCAAGATTCTGCATCATACAGTCGAAGGATGATGTTCTGCCCGGAGTAAAATTCTTTTTAAGATATTCCGGATCCGTACGACGAAGGAACTGCTCCTGATCCTCAGGCCAGATCATATTAACGATCATCATTCTCCATTCAGAATACTTGATATTGGAATAAACCGTATCATCAGATATCTCTGTAATACTTAAACTGCTTGTAGTATCATGAACAATGTCAATATACATAGAGAAAAGAAATGTATTCTGAATAGTATTTACCTTTTTAGCTGTTGAATACTCTTCTTCATATTCATTCTCATCGAGTTCATCCATGACAAACAAATATTTCTTAGGATTTCCAAGAGGATAAACCAACAGCTGAATCAGATTCGGCCGAAGTCTTCCTTCAACCATTATCTTCAATCGGCGGCTGTATTTACCTTTAAACTCACCATAAGATGAAACAAATACATGATAATCCTTAGTAATCTTCTCATTAGAATCACTGAAATGGAACCACAGTTTTTCAATAAGATCATGATAACTTCCGGTTTCACCGAGAAAAGTTGTGAAAATCCCTTTTCTGATTATCGACTTATACTGATATTTTTCAGAATCAACTATAACAACTGCATCCAGATTCTCCTGAAGTAAAACAGGAATATCATCGATAGTATACTCTTCCAATACCTTATCCACCATGCATATCACCCCTATTTCAATTTTTTGTTAAGCTATACCTCTGAATATAAGAATTCATAATATGATTTTATTACAATGTTTGACATACATCAAGTATTACATAAGCCAATTTATATTAAAATTCTGACATTTATAAACATATTTTTGTCAATAAAATAAGCAAATTCTTATATTTGAAAATGCGTAAAATACAGCCCTCATCTCTGATAATAATTCAGTGACGAGAGCTGAATTTCAAATTATATTTATATAACTATGCGGTTATCTGTTTTGTCTGAGTTCCGGTAGATCTGATCATAAACTCTTTCAGATTATTAGCCTTTCTCCTATTTCTCTCATAGCAGCTTGGGCAACCGCAATTTTCGAAACTGACATCCTTATCGTATGCTTTTCCACAAATAGGACATACCTTCCAAATACTCTCTTTCATCATATCATCCACCTCCTGATTTCATAATCTACTTTGTACCAACAAGTATAAAAAAAGCATTTACGTATAACGCAAATGCTTAGAAAATCAAAATAAATTGATTGCAACTGGCTGCCATAAAATTAATCTTAGGCCCTATTAGCTTTGCGTCACACTGTTTCCGGTGTTTTGCCAAAATGTTTACTTGTTATATATAAATATTATCATGAAAAAACTCGTTTTACAATAACAGTTTCCAGCGAAAACTGTTATTTATATGCACTTATCCACTATTCAATGTTCAGGATAACGCAGGATATATAATATTTTTCGATCATGATACATTTTTTCGATGCCGCTTAAGCTTCATAATCTATACATACTCTGCTCTTTGTATATGGACGGACTGACCCATCAGCTACAGCTACATGATCCGGGTGTACTGCATAACCCTTAAGAGATGCTTCATCTTCGAAGGACGAATCAAGCATCACATCTGCATTTGATGATTCAAGACATTCTGTCTGAACCTTAATATCTATAAGACCCGGAATCTTACCAGCCAATCCTTCAAGACCTGTTTTGATTCCTTCTTTTACTCTTATCTTCTCATCATCTGATAATTCGTCTTTTAACTGCCATAAAATAATGTGCTTAACCATTTCTGCCTCCTGAATCTTAAAATACTTATAAATAATATTGTTTATATCTGTATTATTATATGCCGCAGGTTTCTATCAATGCTGTATTATAAAACCATGTCGACAATTAATACTATAATACCTCCAGTTCTGCAAGGAACATTTCATATGCATCATCTTCCCACGCGAGAAGCGGTGAATTTTCCCCGCCGCCATTCGTGCTTCTTCTCATTGCAGTATAGCTTTCCTCACCATAATTAATGAGATCCATCGCACTTATCAAAAGACCGGCTTCACAGCTGATCTTACAAAATTCAGTAACCGGATTCTGCATAGCTCTGGTTGCGATAAGTCTATCACGAAGATTCTTATCAGCTACAGCCTTTTCCTTTAATGCTTCCAAAATCTCACCAACATCCATACGGAATCCTCCAAATCTATATCATAATTACATTTAAAAATAATTGCGTATATTGACATTATCATATTACATTTTACGTGTGCTTTAAATCATATAAATAAATATAATACTATTTAACTATCTGATAAAATGTGTCGGGATCCATTCCTCTTTTTCAGGGATTCCATATTTCTCTTTACCGAGGGCTATACTCTTCATGAGAAATGTCATATTACGGGCAAGAGTTCTCATAGTCTGAAGTCCCTCTAAATCTTCACTCGCATCACCCGGTGCATTTCCATGTACACTGTTCCAGTACTGGCTTGAAGCAACAGGCATACCCGATAAAGTAAAGTACTTATTCAGTTCATCAAATGTTGCTGAGCATCCGCCACGTCTGGCTACAACAACACTTGCACCGACCTTCATAGTCTTATCAAAGTTTGTGCTATAGAAGAGTCTGTCGAGACATGCAACAAGCGTTGCATTTGCAGATGCATAGTAAACAGGTGAAGCAACGATAAGTCCGTCTGCCTTCTCAAACTTAGGAGCAATCTTATTAACTTCATCATCTATGGTGCATTTTCCTGTTTTTGAACATGTATTACAGGATACACATCCACGGATCATCATGCTTCCGACCTGAATTAATTCAGTCTCTATTCCTTCTTCATCAAAGATTTTTACCATCTCCTGAATAGCTATTGCTGTGTTTCCGTTTTTCTTCGGACTTCCGTTAAGTATCAATACCTTCATTTCACACCTCACATTTTATCCGTACATAAAATAATTTTACCACAGGGAATAACCCTGTGGTAAAAATTTATTTCAGATTATAGAATATTTCAACATACTCATCATAATGCATACCTGTAAGGTTATAATCAACCAGTACGACGCTTGCATCTTCATTGTATAGGAAATCACTGGATTTTGACATATCCTCCGGTCCGACCGGCATCATATAGACAAATTCATCATCGTAACCATTATATTCATGATGTTCAATATCTCCGTCCTGATCCCATTTACTTACAAGCTCTGCTTTACCGATATACATATAACCATTTCGCTGATCACCGTCTTTACGTATCATCGTAAGTCCGTCCTGATCGATACCGAATGATAGTTCCCAGCCATCACCAAGTTCCTTCACATATTTATTTACGAAATCAGTATACTCTTCATCACTTATCTTCTTTGCTTCCCTTAATTCATGAGGAATGTACTGCTCAATTTTGCCGTCAGAAATGGATGCATTATAGCCACTCATCAATCCTTCAAATCCGTTTGTTTCGGAAACCATTCTGTTCATAGTATTAACACCATATAGATCCGCCATCTTCTCGATGTCTTCCCTTGGATAATCAGCCTCACTTACTCCTAATTCCTGATATACAAAATCCGGAATATCATAAACAACATCTGTCGGATGTTCCAGGAGTTCTTCATTACAAAGCTTGTTCAACCTATCAATGACTTCATATAAATCTTCAGGAAATATATCGTAACCATAAACAGATTTAGCACTAAGTATTTTCGAATCAGGACCGTCTTCATAACAAGTAACGCTGAAACAATATGTTAATACCGAATCGTCTGTCCTGTTATCAGAATTATCATATTTTTCAATGAAATCCAGAAAGAAATCCAGATCATCCTTCGGAATATAGTGCTTCGTTTTAGAATCAAGATCAAAATATACCAGATCATTGTTTTCGCTTAAAATCTGATAATAATACGGATATCTGACATAATTAATATGATTTTCCATTGGTGAAATAATAGAAAGCTCAATCTGGTAAACTGCCGCCATGTCATCACCGATCACAGCCTTCTCTCCCTTACCATTATCAGCTTTGCCATTTTCAGCTTTTCCTTCATCGACAATCTTATCACGATTCACGATATTGGGATTATTCTTTTTGTGCTGATTTATTAAAATCAGTATAGCCGCAATAACAAGAATAATAGCAACAGCAACGCAAATTATAATTCCGATTTTATTTGGGGACTTTGACTGTTGTTCCATAGATATAATCCTCCGTTCTTAATAATATATATCACTAAAAATTGTTATTATCATTATGATTATATCATATCATTGTTAGTAAAATGTGTCAATTCCCTTTTTATTCAGTTATATTATTTTTTTAGAAAATTAGTTATATTATTCCATATTTAAAAATCAGAAATATAATTCCTTCTTTAATAAAATCAGTTATATAATTATTCCGGTAAATATCATCCTATAGTCTGTACTATGTGACTGCCGCCATCCTTCTCAACTATCCTGAGTTTACTTGGAATCTGATCCTGAAGTATCTGAACATGAGAGATAATACCTACAAGGCCATTAGCCTCCTGTATGCTGTTCAGTACACTCATAGCGTCATTTATTGACTCATCATCGAGCGAGCCAAAACCCTCATCGATAAACAGCGCTTCAATCCTTATTCCGCTTTTCTGAGCAACAGTAGACATTCCGATAGAAAGAGCAAGTGAACAAAGGAACTTCTCACCACCCGAAAGCGTACTGACAAATCGACCATCATGCTCTTCACTGTTATTATCAAAGACTTTAAGTTCAAGTCCTTTCTTGTTTGTACCCTGCGATCTGTCATCCGAGCGGAACAAACGATACCTTCCGCCGTGAACCAGTTCAAGCATTTTGTTAGCAGCAGCAACAACAGATGAGAACATGATTCCGAGAACATATCTCTGAAGGCCTGTACCGGCGTCACCACGAAGCTTCTTTGCAAATGAATAATCATCATCAGCTTCACGGATTTTTTCTTCGATACCATCACCTTCAGATTTAATATTATCAAGCTTTTCGCTTAGTCTGTTTATATCATTTGTGATACTCTTCTTATCGCCCTCATACTTTTTAATTATTGCAATTGCTTCATCGAGCCTTCTATTCGTTTCATCTTCATCAGGCTCAATTTTTCCACTGAGTTCACTTCTGCTTCTTTCGAGATTATCTTTTGCAGTTTCAAGATTAGTATCATATGCAGTAATCTTGCTGCTGATAGTATCCATCTCTGACTGCGTTTTCATAAGTTTTACAGCTTCTTCATCCGACTCAAATCCATTAGCCTTAAGCGATTCAGCGAGCTTCTTATCCGCCTCTGACAAAATCTTCTCTGCATCCTTAACTTCCGTCTTTGCTGATTCAATATTCGCCTTTGCCTTATCAGAAGCTTCTTTTGCTTTATTCAGAGCAGTAGTCAGCTTTTCAGTTTCATTCTGATGATCCGCTATCTTCTTCTCAAGCTCTGATATTTTATTATTCAGATCTGTAAGAGAGTCGATACCTTCAACCAGATTTGCTTTAAGACTATTTAGCGCTGTCTCGGTAGCCACAACATCCTGACTTGCCTTTTCTACTATCTGATGCTTTTCTTTAACACATTTCTGTATCTCTACCTGCTCATCAGTCTTTTTATTCAGTTCCTCATACTTAGATTCAACAAGCTTCTTACTTTCATCTACCGCAGCCTTAGTAACGCTTTCTTCGGAAATGTGCGCCTTCTTCGGATGTTCCTTACTTCCGCATACAGGACAGGCTTCTCCATCCTTAAGCTCTTTTGCGATTTCGCCTGTGATACCAGCCAAGTACCTATCAAACAGATCTGAATGTTGTTCATTAAGCTTCTTGTGTTCTTCTCTAAGTACTACTATTTCCTTCTGAACTTTCTGATTCTTCTCAGTTTCTGCAGCTTCATTTGCTACGGCTTTTTTGAGAGTGTCTCTCTTTAATCTAAGCTCATTTTCAGCCGCATCTATTCCACTGTAATCTTCACGTTTATTCTCAAGTCCTATCTTTTCAGCATTCAGCTTCTCAATCTCTGAATCCTTTTCAGCATGAGCTTTCTTCTTTTCATCAGCCTCTTCCAGAGTTTTAGCTGCATCTTCTGCAGCCTTAACAGAAGCCTCTTCCTGCTTAATTCTTCTCTGAAGTTCAGAATCCGCTTCTTTCTTATCATCTATAAACTTTCGAACAGCATCTGCTCGTTTTGCCTCTTTCAGAGTTTCATCCCATTCAGAACGCTCATCTTTCTTCGCAATTATATCATTCAGAGTCTTCTCTGCATTATGAAGCTGTTTAAAACTGTTGATAAGCTTCAGATTCTCCTGATTTTCGGCCATTACCTTATCGCAGTTCTGCTTTTTATACTCTTCATCAAGCTGGATTGCCTCAGTCTTCTTAGATTCAATAATCAGCTCAAGGTCAGAAACCTTCTCACACCCTTCATCCTTTAGACTTTGCTTAAGTCTATCACTCAGTCCCTTCAATGAGTTTCTTCTCTCCTCAACCTCATGATAGAAGTTTTCGGCAATTTTCGCCCATTTCTCCTCACCGAAAATACTCGTCAAAATCTTCTCTTTTTCAGATGAATCCGACGTAAGCAGCTTCTCAAACTGTCCCTGAGGAAGCACGATAACCTGGCGGAACTGGTCATATTCAAGTCCAATTATCTCAACGGCCGTCTTGTTCAGATCCTTATCCTTCGGATTCTCAAACATTGTCTGCCATTCACCGTTCTCATCCCTCTTCATAAGGTTATAGCTTGCCGAAAGATTCTTTCTCTTACGTTCAAGCCTTCTCTCGAAGGTATAGTAATCCCCATTATTCTCAAATACGAATTTGACAAATGTGGTCGCTTCGAAAGGAGCTTTTGTACAGCGCATTGCTTCGAAATCATTTCTTCCGTTTCCGCTGCTCTTTCCGTAAAGTGCGAATGTCATCGCATCAAGTATCATCGTCTTTCCTATCCCTGTCTTTCCGCAGATAAGGAAAAGACCTCTCGAAGAAAGTGTTTCAAAATCAACCTCTTCATGTCCTACATAAGGACCGAATGCCTCAAATTCAATCTTTAAAGGTTTCATTCTTCAGTCACCTCCTTCTCGTATTTAGCGAGTGCTTTGGTGAACAGCTCCTTCAGATGATCACTCGGTGCATCTGCAAGAATATCCATACAATATCTATCAAATACAGTCTCAGGATCATTCTCCGCATTTTCAAGTTCATCGATTGTCATTGTGATCTTAGCATCTTCACGTTCAAGACTCTTGCCTGATATCTCAAGAAGATTCTTATATTTCTCACGAAATAGAGCCGTCGCCTCAAGTCCTACATAACTGTCTGAAACCTCAAGACGTACATAGCCGTCCAGAATATCCTTATCATAATCAGCCTTCATCAGCTCATCATAAGTACCTGACAGTGTTTTTCTTCTGTAAAGCTGAGGAATCGGAACAATCTTATGGCTCATATCTTCAGTATCGATGATCGTAACACTCTTAACCTGGTTCTCCTCCTTGCCAAAGGAATATGCCATAATCGAGCCACTGTAACGAATCTTATCACTGATATCCTGCGGTCCGTGAAGATGTCCAAGTGCAACATAATCAAAGCCCTCAAACACATGAGAGCCAACCATTGTCGCCCTACCAACCTCTGCAGATCTGTCGCTGACAGAAGTCTCGGCATTTACGATGAACGCATGAGAGACGAGTACATTTCTATGCCCGTCTACAAAGCTTTCTCTATATTTATCGAGGACCACTTGATACGCATCCTCCATTGAATTTATCTCATCAGCCTTTTCCGGAAAGACAGTCTTTACTTTATCCGTCGATATCCATGGAAGCAGATAAATGTCGACATCACCTACATTTATCACATTCACTTCGGATGTCAGTGAACCTGCAATATAAAGCCCACTCTTCTTGAGGAGTTCACTACACTGTGATATACGCTCTGCGCCATCATGATTTCCGGCGATCAGATAAACCTTTATTCCAAGGTCAGCGCATATTTTAGTCATTACATCGTTATAAAGCTGCAGACCTTCCTGCGAGGCTATACTCTTATCAAAGACATCGCCAGCAAGCAGAATTCCGTCAACTTTCTCCTCAGATGCTATTTCACATATCTTATCAATAGCATATTTCTGATCATCATAATACGTCCTGCCGCTTCTGAGCAGCATACCAAGATGCCAATCGGATGTATGAAGAAGCTTCAAGTAAATTCCTCCTTAACTATATTTGAATAATTTAAATCTTACCTTTTTTCTTTCTGAACATAAACTTACGAGCAACATTTATTCCAACCTTGTAAGGCAGCGGCCTAAGAGCCTTATCAGCTTCCTTCAGCTTTTCTCTGATAGGAATGCTCTGAGGACAATGCTGTTCACATTTACCACACTGAACACACTGAGATGCAAAAGCCGGTTCCTTTGTAAGTCCGACTGTCTGTGCAAACTGAAAACGTCCGGCACTTTTATTCTCTGTATACATAGTATTGTAGCAGGCAAATGTTCCCGGAATATCAACACCCTTAGGACATGGCATACAATATCTGCATCCAGTACAGCCAACCTTTTCCTTCTCCTTGATTGCCTTTTTAACTTCTTCGATAAACGCAAAATCCTGCTCCGTGAGGCTTCCCACTTTCATTTCGGATGCGGTTTTGACATTTTCCTGAACCATTTCTATGGAGTTCATTCCGGACAGAACTACTGTAACCTCCGGCTGATTGTAGAGCCATCTGAAAGCCCATTCTGCAGGCGACCATCCGTGACTGTCTTCACGAAAAAGCTTTCTCGCTTTATCAGGCAGCATATTTACGAGCTTTCCGCCTCTGAGCGGTTCCATGATCACAACAGGAATCCCCTTGGCTGCAGCGGCCTTTACGCCACTTACTCCTGCCTGAGTAACCTCATCAAGATAATTATACTGAACCTGACAGAAATCCCAGTCATAATCATTCAGTATAGTTATAAAATTATCCGTATTTCCGTGGTAAGAAAACCCGATATTTCTGATCTTACCGGACTTTTTCTGTTCCTTGATCCATTCAATGATTCCGACCGATTTCAGTTTCTCCCACATTTCAACATCTGTGAGATGATGCATCAGATAATAATCCACATGGTCGGTTCTGAGACGCGTAAGCTCTTCACTGAAGTACTTATCGATTGCTTTTGCATTTCTGATAAGATACTGAGGAAGCTTCGTCGCAATATTTACCTTATCCCTGATACCGTTACGCTCCAGTATCTCACCAAGTGCAG
This sequence comes from uncultured Lachnospiraceae bacterium, assembly GCA_946405625.1. Classification (GTDB taxonomy): domain Bacteria; phylum Bacillota; class Clostridia; order Lachnospirales; family Lachnospiraceae; genus Eubacterium_Q. The sequence goes on from CAMJHQ010000003.1 coordinate 146,338, forward strand.
CCTCGCTTCCGGGATATATATAAGCAGTATCATAATAGTTTACACCGGCTTTAAAAGCGGCCATAATCTCTTTCTCGGCTTTATCGATATCAATAGAATTACCCTTCTTGGTAAATCTCATACATCCGTAACCGAGCATTGACAGTTCATTACCGTTCTTATCTTTCCTGTATTGCATAAGCCCTCCAACACGATAAATATACTGCTATAACAATAACTATTCTCACATCATTTTAAAGATTTATTTGATTTTTAAGATTTATTTGATTTTAAAGATTTATTTGTTTTTAAAGATTTATTTGTCATACAAAAAGCCAGCATATGGGAATTTATAGAGATATACATCATTTCCGAAGATATTTACCTCTTCACCTTGAACTTTCCCATCCCTTATTGCTTCTGCACCTTCAATCAATTCATCTACAAGTTCAGGCTTCTCCGGCATAGTTCCGTGCATCGGATAGACCTCATCATATTTACCGTCATACTCCTTCAGATGTTTCAAACTATCGATATAGAGCTTAATATCTCTCCTGTCGCCGAACATGAAGATATCACTATTCTGAACCGAATCACCGCTTACAAGAATTCTGTTTCTTTCATCAAGGATAGCTATGCTTCCCGGAGTATGACCCGGAATATCGATGATCCTGAGAGTTCTTCCACCAAGGTCTATCACATCACCCTCAGAAATCGGAATTATCTTATCCTTATCATCATAAATTTCTTTCGGACTCATATATACTTTATCAAAAGCACCGTTTCCGGAAATGTGATCTCTATCCGCATGTGTATTGATAAGTATTATTTCGCGATCAGTCAGTCCTTCAGCTATTTTCTTCGCATTAGGCAGATTCATTCCCGAATCAATAAGGGCTGCTCTTTCGGTACCACATAGCAGGAAGCAGCGAACATGTCCGTCCTCGATTCTCCATGTATTCTCATTAATCCTTATTATCTGATAATCCGAATTAGGAATGAATTCTTTGTTTATCTGATTTTCCGTATCAGGAATTAATTCTTTGTTTATCTGATTTTTCATATCAGGAATTAATTCTTTGTTTATCTGATTTTTCGTATCAGGAATTAATTCTTCATTTTTTTTGCTTTCAGATCTTGCCTTACCACAAATGTCATCTACAGATATAAGCGTTGCTCTGCACGGAGCACCATCCGATCCACCGAGATTGATAGGAGCAGAATTAAGTAAATACACTCCTTCCGGTACATCTGCAAGTCTTATTCCCTCAAGAAGAACTATCTCGGCTCCGAGCATCACAAGGTGCACAGCCATCGGAGCATCCTCAGGACCTACCGTCTGGGATTCATTTCCAAAAAGTTTTATTCCTTCTTCAGCAAAAACCTTTGCAGCTTCAAGAGTTACAGTTGCTTTACCCTTAACAAGTATTCTTTCTGCTGCTTTCATATCAGATGCTTTAGCGGCATTTATAAATCCTTTTGCATCCTCTGCGGTAACATCTCCCTCATGTTCCGCTACATAGCATAGCCCTATAAATCTGTCCATATCAACCTGATCTATCGTCTTTGCCCCGTCGATAAAATGATATGGAGCATCTACATGAGTTCCGTTATGTGCACACATGGAAAATGCTGTAAGATTGCATATAGCTCCATCGCTTATACGCATCTTAACCTCTCTCTCCGGCTGCGGATCCCCCGGAAAAACATTACACCCGAAAACTTCCTGTGATATATCATATACCTTCATAAATTACTCCCATAAATGTCATTCCGGCTAACCACTTCGGTCTATCTGCTTGTATGGTTAGCTTTTTCACCTTCATTACCCTCTGTTTTTTTACATTACAGCTAACCACTTCAACTTATCTGCTTGTATGGTTAGCTTTTTAACTTTCATATACCTCTTATTTTATACATAACAGCTAACCACTTTAGCTTGTCAGCCTGTATGGT
>CAMJHQ010000004.1 GCA_946405625.1 uncultured Lachnospiraceae bacterium
GAATGCACATGCAGTTCAAATCGGAATGGTCATGCAGTTCGACCGGAATATGCACTCTTGTTAAAACTTAACGAATCAGAATCAAAAAATCTCTTTGAGTTGATTCATAAACGTAGGAAGAAATCTTCAACCATTTTTTGTTCGCAATTCCGTGAGGAAGGATGGTACGAACGCCTTGGCGGTGATGATAATCCTCTTGCAGATGCAATCATGGACCGTATAGTCTATGATGCATACAAAATCAACATAGAAAGCATTGATCCATCTAAAGATGTATCCATGCGTGAAGTCTATGGCTTAGATCCAGCAAATGCGCAATAGCGCATAACATGGTGGCTCTGTTTGTCCGGAATGGTGGCTCTCGCCACACCGGACAGGCGGCTCCGCCGCACCGTAATATTCACGTTTTTTTACATCATTTGGCAAAGGATTTGGCAAAAAAACAGAATTTCGTTCTTTTTTAGAGGTTTGGGAATTTTTTCTAAAATCGCGGGAACCCGCATAAAATAAGGGATAGTAAAAGAGCTCGTCGGGGTAGACGAGCTCTTTTGGAGAAGGTATTTTGTTACTTATGGGGTGTAGCAAAAAACTATATAATGTATTGGGGGTTACAAGTATATTATACATACCCCCGGAAAAAGATGTTCACAAAAAAAAATTTTTTTGCATAATCTTTTTGTAAATTTTAGCTAAACGTTTTGCGGCCTTCTGTCATTTTATACATTTTTACCTTTAAATAAGGCATTTTCCTATGTAAAAAGTGCATCAAACTCGGCACCCGTAATCTTTTCTTTCTCAAGAAGCAGCTCTGCAGATTTGTGGAGAATGTCAAGTTTCGATTCAATAACCGCTCTTGCTTCCTTGTAACAGCTGTCTACGATGCGCTTAACTTCTTCGTCAATCACGCTTGCTGTCTGTGCTCCGTAAGGCTTTTCATGACCGAGTTCTCTACCAAGGAATACTTCATCACTGTCACCGGCCTCATAATTTATAAGACCCAGCTTTTCAGAGAAACCGTATTTCATGATCATCTCTCTGGCAAGCTTTGATGCCTGCTTGATATCCTGTGATGCTCCTGTTGTTATATCATCGAAAATTATTTCCTCGGCTATTCTGCCTCCGAAAAACACCATAATGTTCTGAAGCATCTTCTTCTTGGTATTAAACTGATTATCATTTTCCGAAATTGGCATTGTATAACCTGCAGCACCGACTCCGGTAGGAATGATTGAAACAGTATAAACCGGATCCATCTCGCTTAACTCATGAAGCAGGATCGCATGTCCCGACTCATGATATGCCGTAATCTTCTTATCTCTCTCAGAAACGATTCTTGATCTTTTCTCTGTTCCCATTCCGACCTTGATAAATGAATCATCCACTTCTTCTTTTCCGATAAACTTCTTATCCTTCTTTGCAGACAGAATAGCAGCTTCATTCATAAGGTTCTCAAGATCAGCTCCGGAAAATCCTGCAGTCGTTCTGGCTATTTCATGCAGATCCACCTCATCACTTAACGGCTTCTTTCTGACATGAATTTTCAGAATCTCTTCACGGCCCTTTATATCAGGAAGACCTACCGCAACCTTACGGTCAAATCTACCCGGACGCATAATTGCAGGATCCAATATATCAACACGGTTTGTTGCAGCCATTACGATAATTCCTTCATTATCTGAGAAACCATCCATTTCAACCAGAAGCTGATTGAGTGTCTGCTCTCTCTCATCATGTCCACCACCAAGACCTGTACCACGACGTCTTGCAACCGCATCAATCTCATCTATAAATACAATACATGGTGCACTTCTTTTAGCATCTGCAAAAAGATCTCTGACTCTCGAAGCACCGACACCGACAAACATTTCTACGAAATCAGAACCTGATATCGAGAAAAACGGAACTCCTGCTTCACCCGAAACAGCTTTAGCCAGAAGTGTTTTACCTGTTCCCGGAGAGCCTACAAGGATAATACCCTTAGGAATTCTGGCCCCCATTTTAGTATACTTATCGGGATCTTTAAGAAAATCTACGACCTCTGAAAGTTCTTCCTTCTCTTCCTCAAGTCCTGCAACATCAGCAAATGTTAATCCTGTTTCTTCATCCTTCTTAGCTCTACTCTTTCCAAAATTAAGAAGCTGTGAATGACCACCACCCGATGAAGCTCCTCCGATCAACATAGGAACAAGCATTATAAACATGAGTGTTGCAAAAAGATAAGGCAGAAGTTTCTCGAAGAAAGTCTGTCTCTTTACATCATAGAGTTCATATGGAACTTCTCCGTCATCATCAAGTATCTTCTGTGTATCCTTAACATCAGAAGTATAATACTTAATCGCATTATCTCCCTGAAAAACAACCATTACCGTTCCTGTCGGAACCTCATGATTCGGATAAATGCCCACTTGAACAATCTCATGGTTTTTCAGACTGGTTTTCAGATCCTCATTTGTATATCCCGGAGTCTCCTTACCCAATCTTCCTGACAGTGCATAGAATATAGCTACACCTACCAGAAGGAGGATGAGATATAATCCCGGCACCGTTCTTACTCTCTTTTCCAAATTAAATATTTCCTCTCTACTACTATATTTCAATTATTTAATCGATATCCTAAATAAGATTTCGATATATATTAATCTACTCAATCACACCGATATACGGAAGATTTCTGTATTTCTGAGCATAATCGAGTCCATAACCAACAACAAATTTATCCGGAACAACAAAACCTGTCATATCCAGTTCTACCGGAACAACTCTTCTTTCCGGTTTATCAAGTAACGTGATAACCTTAAGAGATGCCGGCTTCCTTCCTTCAAGCATTCCGATCACATAATGGAGCGTTCTGCCTGAATCCAGGATATCTTCAATTACTATGCAATGCTTTCCTTCGATAGACTCATCAAGATCCTTCGAGAATTTAACAATGCCCGAAGATTGTGTTCCATCACCATAACTTGATGTACATATAAAGTCCATTGTTGTCGGACATGTAAGCCTCTTTGCAAGCTCACACATAAAGAAAACACTACCCTTCAGAATACAGATCAGATGGACTCCATTCTCCTTATACTCTTCGGATATAACATCAGCCATCTCCTGTATTCTTGCTTCAACCTTTTCCTGACTGATTAAAACGCTTATATTATCATTCATCCGGATTTCCTCCTTCTAAAATGTATTGCATCCTAAGTCCTCTGCTGCTGTCAGGTGTAAGCTTATACTTCTCGCTGAGCCTAAGTCCCGGCAGCCATACTACATCGCTGTCATCTGCCACAACCGGATAGCTGTCCCTCAACAATCTGTCAACCTTCATATCAGTAAAAAGCTTACTCAGCTTTTTTCTTCCACCACTTGAATTGATTACGATCGTGTCAGTATCGTTCGGTTTTCTGATACGCAACGTGCCTATTATTTTATCACAATCAATTATTTCCGTATACATATTTTTATAAAATACAGAAAAATCAAGGTCGTCCACTATGTCCGTTACAAACCTTCCTTCGATACCGTATTCCATTCCCGCCGCAAATGTACCGTTCCCCGAAAGAAGCCCTATAAATAAAGTGTCATTATGCTTCTCGGCAGACATTTCATACGGAAGTGAAACGCTTCTTCCGCTTGAGCCTTCTGCGATATCAATTACAGCTTCTATATGTTTCCTCGTAATATCCTTTCTACGCCCCGCTATCATTGCCATAGCAGCAAGTACAGCCTCGCTTCTTTCAGTCTTTCCGAGCTGTATCAGTCTCGTCGCAGGAATCCTGATCAATTTATTTTCTCCGCTTTCCCCTTTCCTGATCTCACATGATTCAAGAAAAGCAGCCGCCCTTTCATCAATTCCATCATAAATGTCGGAAGCATCCATGGCCATATCAAATATATGATCGACAGCACCCGCATTTAGTTCCTTTAGTGCAGGTATTATCACATGTCTTATACGATTTCTGGAATAATCATCTCCGAGATTTGTCGAATCGGTACAGAAGTTCTCTCCCTTCTCCGCAAGGTATTCCTCGATCTCTTTCCTTCCCGCGAATAGGATTGGCCTTATAATATCGTCTCTCACAGGCCTGATTCCCGTAAGTCCTTTCAGTGATGAGCCTCTTGCCATATTAAAAATAACTGTTTCTGCAAGATCATCCCTGTTATGAGCAACAGCAATCCTGACTCTTTTAAATTCCTTTTTGGCGTCATCGGCAGCTTCCTCAAAAAGCTGATATCTGATCTTTCTTCCTGCTTCTTCGGAAGATAGTCCTTCTTCTGCAGCAATTTCCGGTACATTTCTCCTAAAGCTCTTAAGCGGCACACTTATCCTGTCACAGAGTTCTGCAACAAAGGCTTCATCCCTATCAGCTTCAGCACCGCGGATCATATGATTTAAATGTACGGCTCTCACGGAAAAACCCATTGATTCCGAAAGCTCATGAAGTATTAGCAGCATACATACGGAATCGGCTCCTCCCGAAACGCCTGCAATAACACAGTCACCGGACTGAAGCATATTATATTTCCTTATGAACTTTTCAACATCATCTGCTTTCATAATTCCCTTACCGGCTCAATTCTCATAAACTATCTATAATCCAAAAAGGGTAGAAGACCAAATCTCCTACCCTCTTAATCGTCGCTTTCTTTAGGTTTGATAACAATCTCATCCGGATATACAAGGCCGAGCTTGTTCTTAGCTTCATCCTCTATATAATCCTTCGTCTGCATATATAGTTCCTTTTCCTTCAGCTGCTCGGATTTGATATTCGCCTCCTGAAGCTGAACTTCAAGATTTGCCTTAACAACCTTCAGCTCCTTGGACCTTTTATAAAGCCCGATACTGCGAACTGTGCATGCAACAACCACCATGACCATCACGAGCATGGCAAGAAACAGGACGAATCCGGATTGTTTTCTTTTTCTTCTAACGACTCTTTTGCTCATTCTATCCGACCTTTGTTTACATAAAGATACACTTTATAATTTTATAGTATATCAGCTTATATTTCAAGGTAAAATTTACAAACAGTATTGCCGACAGGATCAGCCGGTGATCACTTCATACATTTCCGCTGCATCATCCTTCTTAACAGTTTCCGCAACCCTTGTTACTCTTACCTTATCTGTCTTGTTACCAAACGCGATCTCAATCTCATCTCCGACCTTAACGTCATACGATGCCCTTGCAACCTTCCCATTCACAGATACTCTTCCGGCATCACATGCATCGTTGGCAACCGTACGTCTCTTGATCAGTCGGGATACCTTTAAATACTTATCCAGTCTCATTTCGTCTCCTTATAGTCAAAAAAACCGCGGTCCGTTCAGGACCGCGGCAAGAATGAATCAATTAGTTCATTGCATCCTTAAGAGCCTTACCAGCCTTAAACTTTGGTGAATAAGAAGCAGCAATCTTGATCTTCTGCTTTGTTGCAGGATTGATACCTTCTCTAGCTTCTCTCTTTGTCTTCTCAAATGTACCGAATCCAACAAGTGAAACCTTATCACCCTTCTTCATAGCTTCAGTTACAGTCTCAACGAAAGCCTTAAGAGCCTTCTCTGAATCAACCTTTGAAAGGCCTGCCTTTTCTGCTATAGCTGCAACTAACTCTGTCTTGTTCATTACTAATGTCCTCCTGAAATAATTTTAAGTTTCTTTCCCATTATAAACTGTTTCAGTCTTTTGTCAAGCCGTACTCCAGTTTGGTTAACATAATTCAGCGATATGTAGTCCTGAAAACATACTGTTTTTTACAGGAACTCAATATCATATGAAGCTTCAAATGTCTCGCCCGGTGCAAGACTGTTATCATAATCACGTTCTGCTATAGTTCCGTTAAAGTCCGTTTTATCGGCTCTTCCGTACCAAGGTTCGATACAGATAAACGGTGCTCCCTTTCCTGCAGGTGACCAAAGTCCAAAAAGAGGTGCATCAAATGATACTGAAAGATATACCATCTTGTCAGGTTTACATAATTCAATCCTCTTAACGCCCTGATTTTCAAAAATAAGTGCATCTCTGTCAAACAAGTGTTCATCAATCTTTAGCATTCCATCTTCCGTAATCAGCTCATTATCCTCTGATGCTACAAGACCATCCTTAAGAAGTGAATACTTAAGCGGCTTATCTGTATCAAATGCGATATAATAATCACTCTGCTTTGTCTTCTTATCTATCGGACACATAAAAGCAGGATGTCCGCCAATCTGGAAATGTATGTCTCTTTTATCTGTATTGATAACCTTCCAGCTGCATTTCAGCTTATAACCCTCAAGCAGATATGAAACCTCCAAAGCAAACTTATAAGGATAAAGTTCCTTTGTAAAAGAATTCGATTCAAGTCTGAAAAGAATTGACTTATTATTCTGCTTCACAAACTTGAAATCCATATCTCTCGCAAATCCATGCTGTGACATAGTATATTCCTTGCCTTCAGCTCTGAGAGTCTTATCCTTCAGGCTTCCTACAATAGGAAAAAGTACCGGTGCAGTCCTGTTCCAGAATGTACTGTCTGCAGCATGCATATATTCGATTCCCTTTTCCTTACTGAGAACACGGGATACCTCGGCTCCCTTAAGATTGATTGTTACTCTGAGATTCATATTCTCGAGATAAAAAACTTCCATCGATGTCTGTCTCCTTAAAAAGTATTCCTGTATTAATTCACCGGATTATAAATCCTTAAAATGAAATTCCTTTGTTCCGTCAGCATAATCCTTTACGATATGCCCTTCTCCGTACAGCTTGTATTTGTACGTAACAAGGCCTTCAAGCCCCACAGGGCCTCTTGCATGAAGCTTACTTGTACTGATACCGACTTCAGCACCGAATCCGTAGCGGAAACCGTCTGCAAATCTTGTTGAACAATTCCTGTAAACACCGGCAGAATCCACAAGCTGCATGAATCTGTCTGCAGTCTCATCATCCTCTGTGATTATACAATCTGTATGATGTGAACCAAAACGATTTATGTGATCTATTGCTTCATCCACTCCGGATACAAGCTTTGCGGATACTATAAATTCAAGGTATTCCTTAAATTCACTTTCATCAATCTCTGAGTATTTAACAGAACTCTCATCAGGCTTTCCTGACTCAAAGAGAATTCCGGTAACCTCCTTAGTTCCTCTCACCTCAACACCGGCTTCCTTTAAAGCCGAAGCAAGCTTAGGAAGAAATTCCTTGGCGATGTCTCTGTTGATAAGCAGCGTTTCTACTGCATTACATACAGCAGCATACTGAGTTTTGGCATCAACTATAATAGGGATAGCCTTATCAAAATCAGCTGCCTTATCCACATAGATATGGCATATACCGTCGGCATGTCCCATTACAGGTATCTTCGTATTGTTCATTATATACTGAACAAACTGATTTGATCCTCTTGGGATCAGAAGATCTACCAGTCCGTAGCACTCAAGAAGTTCATCAATCTCACTATGGGTCTCGGCAAGCAGCATAGCTCCCTCCGGGAATCCGACAGATATAATTGCATCATAGATCAGTCCGAACAATATCCTGTTCGTGTTAGTAGTTTCCTTTCCACCCTTCAATATCGCACAATTTCCTGTCTTTATACAAAGAGAAGATATCTGGACCAGCGCATCAGGGCGGGCTTCAAAGATAACTCCGATAACCCCGATAGGACAGGTAACTCTGTTCAGAAGAAGTCCTTCATCAAGTTCTCTTTCAAGAGTTTTCTTTCCGAGCGGATCCGGAAGCGTAACAAGCTGCTGTATTCCCTTAACAACATCCTTCAGCTTATCCTCATTGAATTTGAGTCTCTTAAATGTAGCCTGTGCAATTCCCGCTTTCTCAGCCGCTTCAAGATCCTTCTTATTTTCCGTAAAGATTGCTTCCTTATTCTCCTGAAGCACTTCCGCAACCTTAAGGAGCGCCTCGTTTCTCTTTTCAACGCTCATAGCTGCCACATATGGCGATACGAGCTTCATTTTACTAACATCTTCTCTGATACTCAATTTTAATTCTCCTTAAATCCATCCTTCCGGCAGAACATCTTATCCCACCGGAATGCTTTATTATTTCAGATTCACATTACTATTTTAGCCTTCCATACCACCATTTCCGTTTGGGCCTCCCGGACCTTTGTTACCATCCGGTCCTCCCGGACCACCGGGACCTGCGTTACCATTCGGTCCTCCCAGACCTACAGCCTTTACAACTATCGGTGATATGATCACGGCCAGCACGTAACTAACAATAATCGAAATCGGCAAAAGTTTCAACCAATTTGTTATCCACATCAGAAAAAGAGGTGGCTTATCGGGAATCATCATGTGCTTATAGCTTGATGCAATTCCAATAAAACTACATATAGAACTTACCAGAATTGCATTTATAACTGCAAATGGAATACTGTTCAATAAAGTATATTTGAATGAAGGTGGTCTTACACCCGCTTTCGAAGTAAGTGCCCGGCCAATTTTCCCCATCGGAATGATTAATGCAACTATAACTCCTACAACTACAGATTCCAAAATACCTATAAGATATGCAGCCGGTGCAGGCGGCATAGATTCAAGCGCCTTCGGGTCTGCATGACCTCTGGTAATAAATGTAAAAAGAATTCCCATTGCAAGGGACATGATAATGGCCATAATCAGATTGACCTGTTTTTCCTTTTTCTTCATATTATAACCCGCACCTTTCACTTCATCATTCTCCTATGAATCATTGGAGAAAAGGACCGGATCACTTACGCTCCGGTCCTAAGATATTTGCTTCAGAAATTAATAATTTTCTTCATGAACTTCGAAGAAGCTCTGTGGATGATCACATACAGGGCATACATCAGGAGCCTTGGTTCCTACTACGATATGTCCACAGTTACGGCATTCCCAAACCTTAACCTCACTCTTTTCAAATACAGCTGCAGTCTCAACATTCTTAAGAAGTGCTCTGTAACGTTCTTCATGATGTCTTTCAATTTCAGCAACTCCACGGAATTTTGCAGCAAGTTCAGGGAATCCTTCCTCTTCTGCAGTCTTTGCAAATCCATCATACATATCTGTCCACTCGTAGTTCTCACCGTCAGCTGCAGCACCGAGATTCTCAGCTGTAGTTCCGAGTCCGCCAAGTTCCTTGAACCATATCTTTGCATGTTCTTTCTCATTATCTGCTGTCTTAAGAAACAGAGCAGCTATCTGCTCATAGCCTTCCTTCTTAGCAACAGATGCAAAATAAGTATACTTATTTCTTGCCTGTGACTCACCGGCAAATGCAGTCTGAAGATTCTTCTCTGTCTGAGTACCTGCATACTTATTCTTAGCAGGTTCTTCAACTATCTCTTCAAAACAATCTGTCTGCTTACACTTTGGACAAACTTCAGGCATTGTATCTGCTTCAACTATCTCCCCACAAATCTTACATCTAAACTTAGCCATTACGTAACCTCCTATTTGTGTTTATTTCTTTTATGGCCAAAGGCCTATACATCGATTATACTTTATTTGACAATTTAAACATAGCAGGAATTGTATTATTTTGCTTAAACTTTGTTAATTGTGACTAACAGCTATTCGTGTTAAACTTGAAACCATAAAATCTTTGTAGTACAATACGATACTGTTCGACGTTATAAAGAATATCAATTACATTAAACTTGTAATTCGACAATTCCTATAGCGGCTTATAATATCAAATGAAAGATCATATATCATGAAAAACTTTCTTCGCGGACTCCGGGCCGGTATCCCCATTGCACTGGGCTATCTGTCCGTCTCCTTCACATTTGGAATAACCGCCGTTTCATACGGAATGACCTGGTGGGAAGCGCTCCTCATATCAATGACCTGCGTTACTTCAGCCGGTCAGTTTTCGGGTATAAAAACCATGCTCATTCCCGGACAATACCTCGATATGCTGATATCCCAGCTTACGATCAATGTCAGATACAGCTTCATGTCCATCTCGCTTTCTCAAAAAGTCAACGAGAAATTCCGCGGTATCTGGAGATGGATATTCGCATTTATAATGACTGATGAAATATTTGCCGTAGCCGTATCCGAGGAATCTGTTTCGCGCAGCTTCATGGCCGGTCTCGGCAGTCTTCCATATTTGGGATGGGCTCTCGGAACATTGCTCGGAGCACTTCTTGGAAATATACTTCCGGCGACCGTAATGAGCGCTCTCGGGCTTGCAATTTACGGAATGTTTGTTGCAATAGTTGTTCCGGAAATGAAAAAAGCACGCCCTGTTATAATAGTTGTCGTGATTGCTGCCATCCTTAGTACATGCTTTACTTATATCCCGTTCCTTAAGAAGATTTCACCGGGACTTGCTATCAGTATATGTGCGATCATAGCCGCTGTTATCGGTGCTATGTTCTTCCCGATAAAAGAAAAAGCCGAGATTAACGAATCTCCTGCCGAAGAAGGAGGTGCCGTATGAGTACACGAAGCTTCTTCATCTACCTAATACTTATGGCAGGAACAACCTATCTCGTAAGAGCGATTCCTTTTGTTGCAATAAAGAAAAAAATCGAGAACCCATTTATCCGTTCTTTTCTTTACTATATTCCATATGCGGTTCTCACTGCAATGACAATACCTGCCATATTTACAGCAACCGCAAGTGTTATATCAGCAGCCATAGGCCTCGTTACCGCCGTAATTCTGGCTATAAAAGGAAAAAGCCTCACTACCGTAGCCCTGACTGCCTGTATTGCAGTTTATCTGACAGAGCTGATAATGAGACTCGTTTAAAATCATATATTTATTTATTCGTATCCTTAGGGGATGACTCAGAATCACTGTCTTCCAGTATTATTGTGTCATCCTCTTCTCTTATAACACCTTTTCTTATCTTATACTCATTATACTTTGCGATCACTCTTCTTTTAACCGAGAAATTCTCTCTGTAATTTGCAAACATATTTCTGAGTGAGCCGGATGTAAATCTTGAAAGGATATATGTATAGCTTCGATCCTTGGCTTCATCAGCCATATCAAGGATTTTTCCTTTGAGAGCTCTGTACTTAACGACAATTCCGTATTCTTCGGCAAGCTTCTTGATTCTTACAACTACGTTAAATGAATAGATAACATCGACAACAAATACACCATAGAAGAACCCGACGAAGAACAAAAATGCCAGATTATCAAACATCCACGTTAGTATCGCCTCAATACGAGGATGCATTACAAGATAATAAAATGCCGCAAGTGCATACCAGAAGCAGCTGAAGAGCGGACATATAACGCCCTTGATATTTCCCCAGTACGGAGAATAATCCCACAGCTCAAGATGCATATGAACTATAAAAATCATTCCCGTTACAAATTCCACAAAGGTCATCGCAAGTGCCATTAACAAAAACACGAGCATCTTATGAGCAATCGGATGAGCAGTTTCAAGTGCCGGAATCCGTATATGTGCAAGTCCGTATAGAGCCACAAGTCCGGTTCCGTATATCGGAAGACACGGTCCGGCGAGAAATCCGGGATTTGAAAATCTTTTCTTCAATCTTTCAACCGGATCCAGATATCTTCTGAAGAAAAGTTCTATAAACCACCCAAGTACGCTTCCGCCCGCAAAGAGTGTCATGACCATCAACAGATAATGCATTACATTATCCTCCTACAAGTTTTACATCATTTCTATCTGCCATAGGATTTTTAACCAAGGGTATGTTCCTGTGGTAAATCTACAGCATCTTCTACAAGAAGCTTTGCATATGCAGCCCATGGAGTAATATCCGATATAGGCTTCGCCCCCGCACTGATAAGTCCGAAGGTCGAACAATATCTGTAATCCCGAGGTACGGGAGCAAGATAAAAATCAACTCCGGCAGCCGTACATTTTTTTATAAATGCCGGAAGCTTTTCCGAATCAGCGGTTCCCGAATGGTACGTAAGCTGCAATATATGCTTCACTCTGCTTATGTCAAATGTATCATAATCAATCCCTACATAAGGATCTATCATCATTACTGTACTTTTAAGTGCTGACATATGATAAAGCTTAGGTTCCCGCCGATCAGATATATCAGTAACTGTTTCCTCCGGTATCATCCGATCAGCTTGAGAATTCTCCTCTAATATTTTCTGCAGATTCTTCATGTTCCGACTGTAAAAATCTTCAGAGAAATTACCGCATCTTTCCAACTCAGATGCCTTATGAAGCTTACATATGCCATCGGAATTCCTATATATTACAAATGTTCTTTCCGAAGCCGCATAACCATCGGGGTTCCTGTTTATCTCCGCTATATATTCTACTGTTCGGATGAAATTCTCTCCACCGTTTGAATCCTCATCCCAGAGTGGTTTCTGAGCAGCCACAAGCCCTACCGGAATCAAGCTTCCTTCCATAACCTCAGCAATAAGCGGTGATGTCATATGAAGTGTATCCGTACCGTGGGTTATTATGATTCCCGAATAATCTGAAAGTCTGACCTTCCTGATCGCATCAAGAAGAATGTTCCATTTTTCAACAGACATATTCTCACTTAGTGTATCAAGCGGTGATATTATTTCAAATTCAACGTCCTTCATAGGACTCTCTGACTCTCTCAATACATCTATAAGCAGCGGTGCCGCTTTCCCGACATCCGCTGCATTATGTCCTGTACTGTCACGGAAGGAACATATAGTTCCGCCCGTCATGATCAGTAATATTTTTTTCATTATTATCTCCAATAAACGAAGACCGGCATTCCGATATATGTATAATAAAACATGGTCTGTGCCGCACTGTAAGGAAGATTTACGCATCCGTGCGAACCGTTGTAATAATATATATCTCCGCCGAAATCCCATCTCCATGTCGCATCATGAAAACCGATTCCTCTGACAAATCTCATCCAGTAATCAACCGGTACAGGCTCTTCTCCGCCTGTAAGCTCAACATTAGTTGCATGTGTAAGAATCTCATAAAGTCCTTCCGGTGTTGACATTCCTGCCGATACATTTCCGGTTACACATGGTGTTGACAGAACAAGCTCTCCATTGATAAAAAGATATACCATCTGATTTGAGAGATCTACTTCTGCATAAGAATTACCGATATCATCAATGCCACCGTTTTCACTGATATTATAAACATTTTCCCAGCTGTTGAATTCCGGTTCTCTTACAACCTTCTTCTGAGAACAGATATCCTTTAAAAGCTGCTCTGCTTCACCTTCACGATTGATTTCCCAACCATAATATGTCGGCGGAATCGTAACGAATTTTCCGTCATGCGTCTTGAACCGCCTCTCCTGATATAAGGTATCATGTTCGTTGGCAAAGGTTTCAAACTTCACTGAAAGCATATTTTTGTCGAGGGTAATATTATAAAACTGATCAATTCTGATCAGATCGGCTATATCATCCTTTGTAATAACCGGAACCTCAGTCTCACCGTAAAGATAAGATACCTCTCCGCGAAGCATTTTATTTGCTTTCTCAACACAGTGATTTATTACACTCGAATCAAGACTGACCTCCGACACTGTATAACATCCATCGGCATCTACATCAAACTCGGTATCCATCGCTCTTATGTGGCTGTCCAGCTTTTCATTAAAAATATCAAGGTCAATAGTGTTTCCTTTATCACCCTCAACAGCCTTAAATTCACCTTCTTCATATACTATTTCAGGCTGTTCCGGGGCTTTCATTTTATCAGGATCGAGTCTTGTTTCGTTTTCCAGAAAGCTTTCAAGAAGCTGCTCGTTATAGCTCAGCTTCCATTCAGCCTTCTCATCATATTTCCTGTCAAACCTGAACCACTCAAACGGACTCTGACTGTCCATAATATCCTGAAGGCTGGATCTCACATCTATCTCAAGTCCGATATCTTCAGCTTTTACTGTACTCTCTCCGTCTCTGTATTTAATTACAATTTCATATCCTTTATACTTCTCTCCAACGATCTGCTCTGCCTCATCAAGTGTCTTAAATGACATATCCACGCCGTCGATCACGGTTCCCGGATTAAAATGTGACGATGCAACATAGACCATCGAGAAATATCCCGCAATAAGAATAAATGCCAATACAGAAAAAACTATTATAAATCTCTTTCTTCTTTTCTTCTTCTTGGCATCAACATCGGTAAATGCTTTCTCATCGACAAATACCGCTCCCTGTTCTTGTTCATCCATTATTATTTACCACCAAATACTTCTAATCAATTCACATTATATCTGTCAGAATCAGTGCAGATCATAATTCAAAACACCTATCTAAATCACGCCGACTTCAACACATCATGCTTAGTGCTGATCATAGCCCTCATCATACTCATCAAAGCCCTCATGATCATGGTCTGATATAAACTCACGGCCGGAGATACGCTTTCTCATTCTCTCTTCTTCTATCTTCTGTGAGAGAAGTTCCTTAAAATCTCTGGCATGCTTGATATTCTTTATTTCAAAACACTTCATAGACTTATCTGAACTGTCCACGGTAATGGTTCCGAGGCCGAATATTCTCTGAATGAAATTACGCTTCAGCGACAGATCGAGGATTCTGTAAAGTCTTATCTCATCCTCCTTGATAGTGAACATTCCCCTCTTAATGAAGAATCTCTCTTCATCAAAGCTGTAAACAGTAAAGGTCCAAGGAAGTCCGCACCATATTCTTTTTCTTTCCTTAAATAATAAATCTCCCATACTTCTTACCTCTCATATATTTATATATTGATTTATCACTCCAATACCTTGCTGATCGAAGCAGCTGCGAATCCGTCAATCAGATTCATAACCTTGTCAATCGAATCGGAATCTTTGGCTTCAAGATACATTGACGCAACCTGTTCGATAGATATCTTATCCAGGAGAAGCACTCCCTGAAGATAATTTACAACCTTCTCTCTTATATCCGTCACGCCCTGCTCTTCACCATAAGGATATCCCTCTTCTCTATACATATCGCAAAGCAGGATCACCCTGAAGAGCTGCTTCATTTCCCATGCATATCCCGATCCGGTGTTGTCTCCTTCGACCACCTTATTATAAGCGTCGCGTATGTACTCATCGGCTGTCAGGTATTCATCGTAGAGCTCGGCTATTCTCTTATACTTTGCATATTTCTTATCTCCGAGATCTGTCATCCTCTCGAAATAATAATCCGTCATCGCCTGATAGTCGCCTTTGGCATACATTTTCTCCATCTCATCTGCCATCATATTGTCTTTCTTATGGGCAGATCTTGTTTTTGAATATGCAGCCCACCAGGACCCTAGGAAAATGCAGATTATTATGACTACTATCTTAATAAATTTTTTCAGAAAATTTCTTTTCGGATTCTGATCCGAATCCTTCTTATTATTTTCTTTTTTCTTCTCTTTTTTCTTTGATTCTTCCGGTTCCTCAGACTCTACTTCGTCTTCCAGATCAAAATCATCTTCATCATCTACGTACATTCTAAACACCTGTAAATAATTATCCGGGAAAATGTTCGGTCGATCACTCAACCCTCTCAAAATCCCCATTTGTTTATTATATATTATAATACAATCTTTTGCACTAAATCTTTTACTAAGTAAAGGTCAAATATCGTTGTGATTGAGGTTTTGTTGTGTTATACTATCTGTTGTGTTTTGAAAACAAATTTTATTCATATATGTGAGGTGCTATTATGTATAATTTCGGAGAAATGATCAACAGGCTTAAAGCCTCTCCAAAAACAATTGTTCTTCCTGACGGAAATGATCCTCGTATACTTGAGGCTTCATCCAGACTTCTTGCCAGCAATTTCATCAAGCCTATCCTTATAGGTAACCCTGATGAGATTCATGCACTTGCCGAGGAAAGCGGTTTCAATATACGTGGTGCCAACATTCTTAATCCATTAAACTATGATAAGATTGACGATATGGTTGATGCTTTCGTTGAGATTCGTAAGAATAAGGGTGCTACACCTGAATCTGCAAGAGAAGCTCTTAAGTCAAACAACTATTTCGGTACAATGCTTGTAAAGATGGGACTTGCTGACTGCCTTCTCGGTGGAGCATCCTATTCAACAGCTGATACAGTAAGACCTGCATTCCAGCTCATCAAGCCGAAGCCGGGTAACAACATCGTTACATCATGCTTCATCCTCGTTCGTCCAAATGCTACAGGTGGAAACGAAGTACTTGCAATGGGTGACTGTGCTATTACCATCAATCCTACAGAAGACAATCTCGTTGAGATTGCTCAGGAAACTATCAAGTGTGCTAAGCTCTTCGGTATCGATCCGAAGGTTGCTTTCCTCAGCTTCTCTACAAAGGGATCAGCTAAGGATGAGAGTGTAGACAAGATGCGTAATGCTGCTCAGCGTACACAGGAACTCCTTCCTGACATTCCTATCGACGGCGAACTTCAGTTCGATGCTGCAGTTTCACCTAACGTAGCTAAGAAGAAGGCACCTGGTTCAAATGTAGCAGGTCATGCAAATACATTTATCTTCCCTGACATCAACGCAGGTAACATCGGTTACAAGATTGCTCAGAGATTAGGTAACTTCGAGGCTTATGGACCACTTCTCCTTGGTCTCAACTCACCTATCAATGATCTTTCCCGTGGATGTACAGCTCAGGAAGTTTATTCAATGGCTATCATTACTGCAGCTCAGGCTTGCCAGTAAAAAGATCACAAGCTTCATTCGGATAAGACATATAAGAAAATATTTACAGATTATTTCCAATGGGGTTACTATACGAAAGACGGCTTTGAATGAGAATCAGATCTCCTTCAAAGCCGTCTTTTAATTTATTTATTACTCGCTTTTTATACTCTACTTGCTTCCCGTCGAACCAAATCCTCCGGATCCTCTCTCAGTATCGGATAGCTCTTCAACCACATTATAAAATCCCTGAATATATGGAGTGATCACCATCTGAGCAATTCTCTCACCCGGTTCGATGACCTGCGCCTCCTTTGAATGATTATGAAGAGAAACCATTACCTCTCCTCTGTAGTCCGAGTCAACTACGCCCACCTTATTTGCAGGTGCCAGACCCTTCTTGGTTGCAAGGCCGCTCCTCGCATATATAAGTCCTGCGTACCCCTCCGGAAGTTCCATCGCAATACCCGTTTTTACAAGATATGTATCGCCCGGCTCAATTCTGACAGGTTCCTCAAGACATGCATAGAGGTCCGCTCCCGCAGCATGATCCGAACCATATGTCGGAATTATTGCCTTATCGTTAATCTTCTTTATATTTACCTGAACCTTCTGAACCATTTTGTCCCCCTGAATTTTTTATTTATCATAATATATCATCACGCC
Source organism: uncultured Lachnospiraceae bacterium (assembly GCA_946405625.1). Lineage (GTDB taxonomy): Bacteria > Bacillota > Clostridia > Lachnospirales > Lachnospiraceae > Eubacterium_Q. Next base: position 17,218 of record CAMJHQ010000004.1, read on the forward strand.
TATCGTCAAACATGATTTTTCCCTTTATTTTTTGCCTTTCTTGTGATATTATATCAAAGTTATGGACTATTATATGTTCATTAACGATTTCAGACTTTTTTATGATAGGAAAGGACCTGATAATTATGAAATGCAGATCTAAAAGACTGGGCATTGTCCTTGCCTGTTCAATGTTTCTTGCATCTTTTGCAGGCTGCGGACAGACCGATGATGCTGATATAGTCAGAAATTTAAAGAAAACCTATAAACCGCTTGTAAAGCTCACCGATTATAAAGGTATCAGCTATACACCAACGGAAGTATCCGTATCTGAAGATGATGTTCAGAATGAGATTGATTATCTTGTACATCAGAATACAACTCAGGAACAGATTAAAACCGGAGTCGCAACTTACGGTGATGCAGTTAATATCGATTATACAGGTTATGTTGACGGAGTTGCTTTCGATGGAGGAAGTACACAGGGTCAGGGCACTGAAATCGAGCTTGGAAACAGCGGTTATATCGATAACTTCGATGAACAGATCAAGGGACATAAGCCGGGCGATCAGTTCGAAGTAAAGGTAACTTTCCCTGAAACATATCAGGAGCCAAGCCTTGCAGGTGCTGAAGCTACATTTGATACAACACTTAATTATATCGTCGGTGAGGATATAGTTCCGGAAGTAACTGACAGTTTTATCGAATCAGCTACAAACGGTGATTTTAAGACTGTTGAAGATTTCAAGAACGCTTCCCGTGATAAGATTCTCGAAACCAGAACAGAGGACGGACTTAATGCTGATAGGCAGGCTATTCTCCAGAAGGTAATCGATGAAACCACTATTGTTGAATATCCTGAAAACGAACTCAGAGAAAGAACTGCCGCTATAGTGGACAGCTTCCAGCAGTATGCCGCTTCAATGGGTGTCGATCTTCAGACATTCCTCGGTTACTATTACGGTTACAGTGCAGAGGACTTCAGAGACAGCGTTAAGAAGTCTGCGGAAAGCTATATGCGTGAGAAGATGGTAATCATCGCAATCGCAGAAGCAGAGAATATATCTTGTTCCGAAAAAGAATATAATGATAAGATCCGTGAACTTCTCGAGCAGACAGGCTTAAGGGATGTTTCGGAACTCAATCAGCAGTACGGATATACAAATGAAGATTATTACTTCACAATTCTTGAAGAGAAGGTTGTAGACTTCCTTTATGAAAATGCATCTCCGGATTCAACTCCTTCAGATGCTGCTCCTGCTGCCACAGGTACTGATTCTGCTAATTAATCGGTATCTTATTCTAACAACATTTTGAATATTCATAAGAACCTAAAAAATCGGCAGTCCGAATTGATCGGCTGCCGATTTATTTTGTATTGTTGTATTATTTCATTGTGATGATAACTGTCGAATTACCGTTTGCATCTTTTTCTCCCATCACTGCCTTCTCAATAGTTATCGGCACTGTTGGGGCTGATTCCGGTTCACCCGAAAGTGATGTAGTACGTGGGACCTCAAGGAAAGCATCTACAACTTCCATCCCTTCGGTAACTTCACCGAATGCTGCATAATCTCCGTCAAGCTGTACACATGCATCTGAATAGCAGATAAAGAACTGACTGGATGCACTGTTAGGATCCTGCGTTCTTGCCATTGAAACTATACCTCTTTTATGAGACAGATCATTCTGTACACCGTTGCTGCTGAACTCACCCTTTATAGGTGTATCACTTCCACCTGCACCTGTTCCGTCCGGGTCACCACCCTGAGCCATAAATCCATCAATAACTCTGTGGAATGTAAGACCATCATAGAAACCCTGTCCTACGAGTTTTTCAAAATTCTCACATGTGATCGGTGCCTTGTCGGCATATAATGTGATAGTAAATGATTTACCTGAAAAACTGAACTGCTGTAAAGGCGGTTCCCCCTCTTCAGCAGAAGCTGCTTCTGTCACTGCTTCTGTAGGTGCCTCCGTAACTGTTTCACTGATCTTGGCCGGCTCTTCGGTTGCAATCTCTCCTCCGCTTTTTCCACCTGTTCCGCAGCCGGTAAGCATAAGTGAAAATGTAAGAACTGCCGCAGCAATCTTACTTATTCTTCTTTTCATTACTTTTCCTCCGTTTTATTAATATCGTTTTATTAAACAATCGTCCACTATTATATATTTATATGTGATAAAACTCAAGTCGGTACAAATTTTTATGTATTCTATATCTATGATTTGTGATATAATAATTCCCGTCTTTTTGTAAATAATCGTTTCAATTCAGCGTAAACAAAGCATTTTCGCTGTGCGATTAAGGAATTTATAATATTTCATATATCAGGAGGGAACTATGAAAGATGAAACACTCTGCCTGCATGCAGGCTACACACCAGGAAACACAGAACCGGGAGCATTACCTATTGTTCAGAGCACAACATACAGATTTGATAAGACTCAGGATATCGCTGATGTATTCGACGATCCTACAAAGGCTCTTATCTATTCAAGATTCGCTAATCCTACAGTAATGGCTGTAGAAGAAAAGATCAATCAGCTTGAGGGCGGTGTTGGCGCTATGGCAACTTCTTCAGGTCAGGCAGCATCACTTCTTTCAATCCTCAATATAGCACAGGCCGGTGACAGCATCGTTTCCGTTCCTGAAATATATGGCGGAACAGTTAACCTTTTCTCTTTCACACTCAAGAAACTCGGTATCGAGTGCATCTTCGTAAGCCAGGACTCAACAGATGAAGAGATCAAGGCTGCTTTCAAGCCTAACACAAAGGCAGTATTCGGTGAGACAATCGCTAATCCTGCACTTACTGTATTTGATATCGAAAGATTCGCAAATATCGCTCATGAGATGGGTGTTCCGCTTATCGTTGATAACACATTTGCTACTCCTATCCTCTGCAAGCCTTTCGACTTCGGAGCTGATATCGTAGTACATTCAACAACAAAGTACATGGACGGACACGCAGTACAGGGCGGTGGTATCATCGTAGACAGCGGTAAGTTCGACTGGACAAACGGAAAGTTCCCAGAACTCGTTGAGCCGGATGAGAGCTACCACGGAATATCATACACAGAAAAATACGGAAAGCAGGCATACATCCTTAAGGCACGTATGCAGCTGATGAGAGACTTCGGATGCTATCCGGCAGCTCATTCAGCATTCCTGCTTAATCTCGGACTTGAGACACTCGCCGTTCGTATGGAGCAGTATTATAAGAACGCAATCAAGGTTGCCGAATTCCTTGAGAGCCGTGATGAGATTGAATCCATAACATATCCTGCACTTAAGGGTGATAAGAATTATGAGCTCAGCCAGAAGTATCTCGGCGGAAAGAGCTGCGGAGTTATCTCATTCGTTATCAAGGGTGGAAGAAACACAGCCATGAAATTCATGGATTCACTTAAGCTTGCTTGTAACGAAGTTCATGTTGCAGATATCAGAACCTGCGTTCTTCATCCTGCAAGTGAGACACATCGTCAGCTTACAGATGAGCAGCTTGTTGCTGCCGGAATCAACGGCGGTATGATCAGATTTTCAGTAGGTCTTGAAAATGTTGACGATATCATTGACGATATCAAGGGTGCTTTCGAGGCATTGAAATAAATAACAGATAATATAGGAGAAAATAAAATGCAGTCACGTACACATACATGCGGTGAACTGAGAAGTACAAATGTCGGCGAGAAGGTTAAGCTTGTCGGATGGCTCGAAAACCTCCGTGAAGTCGGAGCCGAGCTTGGATTCGTAGTTCTCAGAGATTTCTACGGCACCACACAGATAGTTGTGGAAACCGAAGAAATGATGAAGACCGTAAAGGGAATAAACAAAGAATCTACCATTTCTGTTGAAGGTACTGTAAGGGAAAGAAGCTCAAAGAACCCTAAGCAGGCAACAGGTGATATCGAAGTTGTTCCCGATAAAATCGATGTTCTCGGAAGATGCCGTTATAACGAGCTTCCGTTCGAGATTAACAGAAGCCGTGAAGCTGACGAAACAACTCGTCTTAAGTACAGATATCTCGATCTCAGAAATCCTGAGGTTAAGAAGAATCTTATACTCCGAAGCAATGTTATTGCCGCACTCAGACAGTCTATGATAGAGCACGGATTTATGGAGATCACTACTCCTATCCTTACCGTTTCTTCTCCTGAAGGTGCCAGAGATTATCTGGTTCCTGCAAGAAAGCATCCGGGAAAATTCTACGCTCTTCCACAGGCACCGCAGCAGTTTAAACAGCTTCTTATGACTTCGGGAATCGACCGTTATTTCCAGATAGCTCCTTGCTTCCGTGATGAGGATGCAAGAGGTGACAGATGTCCGGGTGAATTCTATCAGTTGGATATGGAAATGGCTTTCGCTTCACAGGAAGATGTATTCGAAATATGTGAGGATGTTCTTCCTCCGATCTTTGCAAAATACGGTACTTATAACAGAGCATCATCTGCACCTTTTGCACGTATTCCATATCGTGAATCTATGGAGAAGTACGGAACAGATAAGCCGGATCTTAGAATCGATCTTACAGTTCAGGACGCTACAGAAGTCCTGAAGGATTGCGGCTTCGGACCGTTCGCATCCGACTCCGTTGAGGGTGCTGAAGTTGCAGTTAAAGCCGTTGTAATTTCTGACTTTAATGAAAGCAGAAAATTTATAGATAAGAATATAGCAGACGTTGAGGTTCAGGCCGGTGCTAAGCCTTACTGGTTCAGAATTGATGAAAACGGAGAGGTTGTCGGCGGTATCGCTAAGTTTGTTCAGGAGCGTAAGGATTCTGTTATTTCCGCCCTTGAACTTAAGGCAGGCGATCTCGTAGTTCTTTCTTCAGGAAAGCTCCGCGATGCACAGAAAACCGCAGGAGTTATAATCAAGACCTTCGGACCTCTTGTTCCGGGACATATGGATAAGGAACAGTACAGCTTCTGCTGGATCGTTGACTTCCCGATGTATGAGATCGGTGAAGAGTCCGGCGAGCTTGAGTTCTGTCACAATCCGTTCTCAATGCCAAGCGGCGGAATGGACGTACTTCTCAAGGCAGAGCGTGGTGAGATTGATCCGCTCGACATCATGGCTGATCAGTACGATCTCGTATGTAACGGAATCGAGCTTTCATCAGGTGCCGTTCGAAATCATGATCCTGAAATAATGATCAAGGCCTTCGAAATGGTCCGTCTCGGCGAAGACGATGTTAAAGCTAAGTTCCCTGCAATGTACAATGCATTCTGCTACGGTGCACCTCCACATGCAGGTATCGCACCGGGTGTTGACCGTATGATAATGCTTCTCTCCAACGAGAGCACTATCAGAGAGGTTATACCATTCCCTATGAACAAGAATGCACAGGATGTTATGATGGATGCACCGGGCTATGTTACCGATAAGCAGCTCGAGGAGCTCCATATCAAGGTTGTTGAAGAACCTGCCGACTGATGATAAGGAGTCTTAATCAACCGAACAATACTGAAATAAATCAAAAAAAAGCCGTGTTAGTCTGTATCTATTACAAACTAACACGGTTTTTAATTTACAATCTAATATGTCGACTCTCCATTATACGTTGGCACTGCACCCGGATCAAACATCGGTTCTGCACCTACATTATATGAAGCATTTGCATCGTACATACCCGCCGACTGTTCGTTATACACCGGCTGCGCGTTGTATGTCGGCTGTGTGTTATACATCGGCTGTTCATTATATACAGGCTGTGCGTTGTTAACTCCTGTTGCAGCACTGTTATATGTGAAACCTGCATTCTCTCTTCCCGGAAGGAGTTTGTCCCTTAATTCCAGGATTGACTTGATTGCCTTCTGATAACCGCTTATCATGCTGTCAAGTTCATCTTCCGCACTATTCGGTGCAAACGCTGGTTTATGAGAAGAAAATACTGACTGAGTTGAGCTTCCATAGCCGGTATTCTCTATGGTAACAGTCATTACGTCACCCTTAATACAAATGCAGAAATTAAATCTCTTACGAAGCTCAAGCAGTGTCTCGATCATGACCGGTGTAAGATACATATAAGCTTCCTGATCATAGGCTGCGATTGTATCGAAGTTTTCCGCGAATTCATGATTCTCTGTATCGATGATCGTTACATCTCTGTTCTTGATCTTCTTATACTTATTCTTTTCCTTCTCTCCGCCAAGTATACCCTTCTTTGTTTGGGTACTCATGATATTAATATCACCGTTGATATTAAAACCTGTACGGAATTTGTATATTGTACCGTCAAAGTATGTAACTGTATGTGATTGTCCATCGGAATCCTGATACGTATCATAAAGCTTATATCCCATAAACTCGAACGCATCCGGATTTGAACGGTTCATCCAGTCATAAGTACAGCTGGAATAAGTAGTACGATCACATCTCTTGCCAAAAGGCTTTACGAGATGAGCTTCAACCAATGCCTGGTCATAAGACATCTGTTCGTTTACCAGATCAGCACTGGACTCCATAAATGTCATAAATAGCTTATCATCTATAGTCTGAAGTGCCGGCTGTGCTATCATCTGCTGATAATTATACTGTTTGTACTCCGGAGTTCTGCTTAATAAATAAAATATAAAGCAGCCTATTACTCCAAACATTACAATCGGCATTAAAAACGGTCCTACTAACATTATAACCGGCAATAAACAGATCACACAGATAAGCGCTATCGTCTTCGCCTTACTTTTCTGTTTCTCGCTCATATGCTGAACACCGTTTTCGTCTATTAAATTCGGATCTGCGTCCGCCTCATACGCACGCTGTATCGCACCGCCTGAAAGGTCGTTTATCTTGTTGGATGCACCGACAATACCTTTTTTGAAAAGTTTACCCAAAAAGCGCTTAGGAGCGATCGACTTGAAATGCTCGAATTCCTGAAGCACCATCCCTTTCCTTGTCGGATCCACAATACCGTTCTGAACGTTATATCTTAAATCTCCCATATGCCACGTCCCTACAGATTCATGGTCATATCGATAGTCTTAAGCTGCTCAAGATTCTCTTCATGAACATAATCCATCTTCGTAACACCCTTCATTCCAGCTACGATTGATGCCGGGAATGAAACTATAAAGTTATTAAGCTTTGTAATATTTCCGTTAACCGCACGTCTTGAAGCAGAATACTGCCTTGACTGCTCCGAAAGCTGATTGATCAGATTATTGAAAAGCTCTGCACTTTTAAGTTCCGGATACGCTTCACCGAGTGCAAAAAGTCCTTTTACAGCCTCTTCCTGTGCCTTAGATGCCTGATTAAGCTGATCTACGGTTGCATGATTCGGAATCTGATTAAGACTTCTCAGGTTTTCAAATACCTTCTGCTCATGCTTTGCGTACTGCTCAGCCACATTTTTGCCCTGCATCAGGACATCATATCTCTGTCTAAGCTGTATCTCAACGCCTGATAAAGCCTCTTCGATTTTAAGTTTAACACGGTTAATACTGTTCGATGTGGACACAAACCATCCAATTATCAAAACAATAAAAACACCAACAACAATTAATACAATTGTACCTGTACTCATTTTTTACCCTCCTGAAAATTAAATCATTAATACTTTGCCCCGCAAATTTATAATACCATATGGGATTTTAACAAACAATATTAGTCCATTGTGCATATTTCACAGTAATTATTATGCAATTCATACAAAAAAGCCGCTGCAGATTTTTATTCTGCAACGACTTAATAATTCAAATAAATATATTACTGATTATCATCTTCCTGAGGAACGATCATCTCAGCTTCGAATCTTACATCAGTTACTTCATCGTAACCTGTCTTCTCCCATTTTTCCATTATTCTGTCACGAACCTTCTCGATATATCTATCTGTCATCTCCGGAAGAAGAATGAAGAACTGATTATTTCGGCTCTGCATCATTATATCACTCTTTCTGAGTGTATAATTAGTGATCTTTCCGAACTCCTTCGTGATATCATTGAAATCTTCAACATTCATATCAACCGTCGGACGGATCGTTATAAGAAGCTTTGAAGCAACGCCCTTATAAGTCTGAATATATCTTCTCAGATACTTATAGATAATACTGAAATAATCATACTCCAGCCAGAGCGCACCCTTGTAGATAGGTCCTTCATCAAGCCCCTTGCTGATGGTTTCAAGTCCGTCTATTGACTCACCCTCTTCATCATCAGGTTTATTATAATAGGCACATCCGTGATTTCCCTGCTGTTTGATATATTCAAGTGCCATGGAAGCCTTATCAAACAGGTCCTCATAATCCTTGCCCTGTTCAGGTATAAATACACCTCCGATAGAAGCTCCGAGAGGAATCTTCATATCCGGACCGATAAGAATCTTAGAAGCTTCGGCTATCTGCTTGTTGATTTCAGCTGCCATTCTTGCAAAGGTTCCCTTATCAATACCCTTGCAGAATATGATAAACTCATCACCGCCTACACGTGCTTTGATGTCATCTTCTCCTACATTCTGGTCGATGATCTCGGCACATCTGTCAAGCATTTCATCACCCATATCATATCCGTAAACATCATTAAAAAGCTCAAAGCTGTCAAGATTTACGAGCATAAGAACTCCCTCTTCAGTTCTGCATGCTTCCTGGAGCTGCTGGATGATTCCTACTTTTTCCTGGTTATTATCCATCTTAATCCCCCTCATTTAGAATTAAAACCTAAAAGTCAAAAGACAAATACCTCGTTAATAATATCATTTTTATAGATTAAATTCCACATGAAATTTAATAATACATACATTTTTCAGACAGTTGATTCAACTGTTCTGACCATCCGTCAAATTGACTCACTACATGCCTCATCTTTTTCCTTATCATCATAATGAGGCTCTATTTTTTCAAATCTGTATTTCTGAATTATATCAGGATATTTCTTCTTATCCACCTTTCCCATAAACATTTCATATGGTCTTACATACATTCTGAAATCACCATAAAGAGCCTGATAAACAACTACAATCTCCTTAGTCTCTGTATGCTCGGCAAGCGCTACAATTTTATACAAATATTTATTTGCCTTTGCCTCTTCATCAGTCACGGTCTCCCGTTTAAAATGTTTTACAATATCCCCTGCATGTAACCGCCTGTTTCTCATGCTTATCTCCTCCATAAAAACACCCCATGGTAAATCCTCAAAAGAAATACCGAACTATCATTTAAGCCCAAGCTGCATAAAATCTGAAAGTGGAACAGGTTTTGAATATAAAAATCCCTGAAGACTCTTGATCTTATACTTTCTCAGAATGTCTCTCATTTCAATCGTCTCTACGCCTTCAACACAAACTTCTGCGGCATAACTGCTTCCGAGATCCGATATAAACTTGATAGTATCCCTATCCGTCTTTTGATTCTCGATATCCTTGACGACCTCTCTATCGACCTTTATCGTATCAGCCTGAATCTCCTTAAGAACTCCGATAGATGAATACCCCGTTCCGAAATCATCTATGGCAATCTTAATACCTCTGTCCTTAAGTATGGAAATTATATTTTTCAGAAGCTTTATATCCAGAAGCCTGCATCGTTCAGTCACTTCAAGGCATAAATGATCCGGCGGAAATTCCGTTTCATCTAAAACATCGAGTACATCCTCTATAAATCCACCCTTTTCCAGCTGAGTATAGGACAGATTCACATTGATAACGATCTTCGGATACTTTTCCAGGAGCTTCTGCCCATCAATCATAGCCCGTCTCAAAATCCATTTTCCAAGTTGCGGAAATATCGGATCCTGCTCAAGTACTTTAATAAACTCATCGGGAGGAACAACCCCGTATCTGTCATCCTTCCAACGGATAAGTGCTTCGGCAGCCCTCAGCTTCTCTGTTTTTGTATCAACCACCGGCTGATAATATAGATAAAACCCTTTATAATCCTCGGTGATATTTCTGCGAAGCTCACTCAGCCTTTCAAGCTTGTGTCGATTATCATCGGTAAGAGCATCATCATATACGACTATATCACCCATTTTCTTTTTCTTAGATTCACGATATACATACTTCAGACACGAATATACTGTCTTGTCGTTTATAGTGAAGTCATCTATAACAACCGCACCTGCATTGAAGGAAGGTACTACATGCTGATCCTCAACATATAATTTCGATCCACCATCGAGCTGTATATCTTCATAGATTTCAACCACTTCGTCTTTCGGAATGCCATGAGTTATAACCGCAAACTTCGGTCCATCCATTCTATATACGGTTCCGGAATCACCAAACTTCTTCTTCAGAATGACTGCTATATTATGAAGCATTCTGTTTCCGAAGGAATATCCGTAAACATCATTATATCTCGAGAAATCGCTGAGTCCGATCAATGCTATAACCGATTCCTCTTCCTTATTAAAAACCTCTCTCAGATCCTCAAAAAATCCATACAGGGATCTGAGTCCGGTAACCGAATCAATATACTTATGAGTACCATGATTATTTATGGAGCCACCGAAATAAATCGGTTTGTTGTTTTCATTACGGATAACTATTCCCTTTGCACTGCAGCTTACATAGTCCCCGTTTGCTGACCTTGCCCTATACTGCATATCTATATCATTATCCGAGCCGACAAAAATGCGTTCTATCAATTCTTCATATAGATTCCTGTCATCCGGATGAATATGTTCAGACCATATACCACCGGCATTCTTCATATATTCGCCGGGCAGTCCAAAAAAGTCAACGGCTGACTTTGACCATCTCGATATGTCTGACTCCATATCGCACAGATAGATATATGCTCCATCTGCAACCACTGACAATGCATTAAACATTTCATCCAATTGGCGTCTTTTTTCTTTATCCATGGTTGGTGCCATATCTTCTCCCCTCTTACCAAAGAGCCCCGCCCAATGGTAAACCCCAAATAGTTTTACACTATCATGAATAACGCACTATAAAAAAAATTAACCCATTATTATTATACGCCATAACACCAGCGAAAAAAACAAAAATTTTGATAAAAAACAAAGAATATTCTGTGTTTGGAGTGTTATATGTTTTTCTTATAGCGCTCCGGATGTGCATCATGTGCCACCTGTATCATAATTGCACACTCAATACGTTTTCTGAACAGTTCACAGCCATATTCATAAATGCCGGTAACAGAACCTGTTGCATGGAATGCATTTGCGGCACAGCCACCCGAACAGTAAAGTTTAGCCCAGCAATCCTTGCAGTCAGGTCTTGCATAAGCATTACAGCTTCTGAATTCATCCTGCTTATCCGTATTCTTTACTCCGTCCCATATATTACCAAGACAGTAATCATCCTCTCCCACGAACTGATGACATGGATAAAGATCTCCCCATGGAGTTACTGCCATATATTCCGTACCTGAACCGCATCCGGATATTCTCTTATAAATGCATGGTCCCTCTGTCAGATCAAGCATGTAATGATAAAACGTAATCGGCTTTCCTTCCTCTTCACGACGGAGCATATCCTTTGCCAGAATTTCATACTGCTCCATAAGGATTGGAAGGTCTTCCTGTGTAAGTGCAAGCGGATCGCTTGAGCTGGATACAACAGGTTCCATGCTGAGTTCGGTAAAACCGAGATCCGCCATCGCAAAAATGTCATTTGTAAAATCAGTATTTAAATGTGTAAATGTTCCTCTCATGTAATAATTCTTATTACCGCGAGCCTCTACCAGCTTCTTGAATTTCGGAACGATCTTGTCAAAACTTCCGTTTCCGGCAAAATCTTTCCTTGTCCGGTCATGCACTTCACGACGGCCATCAAGGCTGAGAACAACATTACTCATTTCTCTGTTACAGAAGTCAATAACCTCATCATCTATAAGCACTCCGTTGGTTGTAAGAGTAAATCTGAAATTCTTGTTATGTTCTTTCTCGACAGACCTGGCATATTCAACTATCTGCTTACAGACATCCCAGTTCATAAGCGGTTCTCCGCCGAAGAAATCAACCTCAAGATTATGTCTTGAACCCGAATTTTCAATAAGAAAATCTATCGCACGCTTACCAATCTCGAGGCTCATCAATGCCCGGTCTCCGTGATATCTGCCCTGACTTGCAAAGCAATACTCACAATTCAGATTGCAGGTATGAGAAACATGAAGACAGAGAGCCTTTATGACATTTCCGCTTCTCTTCTTAAACTCTCCGGCAAGTGGCTGATAATTATCCTCTGTATAAAGCTTTTTATTATCCTTCAGATACCTTACATCATCTATACATGCCCTGATATCTTCTTCTGTCACATCATCTCTTGTACCGTAACGCTGCATAATGATATCAACAATCTCATCCTCTGACTTCTCAGGGAAAAGTTCAATTATATCATAAGCAACCTCATCAACCTGATGAACCGATCCCGAACATGTATCCAGCACAATGTTATATCCGTTTAATTTATACTGATGAACCATATTTTCTTCCTTTTCTTAAATCTATTATCTTCCCAAGACCATAATCCCGGTCAAATGCACGCTTCGTCTAATCCCGGTCAACTTCACGCTTTGACAAAGTTAAATAATCAATATCCTCTTTGAGCAGACGAATAGAAGCCGCCTGTAATCAGGCGGCTTCTAAGTCACTAACTCATTTTGAAATCTTGCCTGTCTAATAATTACTTAGACTCGCTGTTCTCGCACTTCTGATTAGCAACACCACAGCTGGTCTTGCAAGCACTCTGGCAAGATGTCTGGCACTCGCCACATCCACCGTTCTTAGCGCTCTCACAAAGATTTCTTGTTTCAAGAGTCTTAATTCTTTCCATTTCATATTCTCCTATTGATTAAAAAATATAGTAAATACTAACACACTTTTAAAATATGTGCAATTGTTACTTTAAATCGCAGCCTCGGGGAAGCTTACTTCTTCTTACCCTTAGTCTCAGGCTTCTCGATCTCGACTTCGATCTTCTTCAGCTTCCAGATATCCTTTACATACTCCTCGATAGTTCTGTCTGATGAGAACTTGCCCGAGCATGCTGTATTGAGCATGGCCATTCTTGCCCAGCCTGCTTCATCTCTGTATGCCTCATCCACACGTCTGTGTGCTTCTGCATAAGAATCAAAATCCTTAAGTATGAAGTATACATCTTCCTTGGTAAGTGAATCATAGAGATCTCTGAACTTCTCTGTATCATCACAGTAGGTTCCGTTAATGAGCTGTGTAAGAACGCGTCTCACATTATGGTTGTTATTGAAGATATCCATAGGATGATATCCGCCTTCACGCTCATACTTCATAACTTCATTTGCTGAAAGTCCGAAGATAAATGCATTCTCAACGCCTACTTCTTCGACAATCTCAACATTTGCACCATCCATAGTTCCAAGTGTCGGAGCACCGTTAACCATGAACTTCATATTACCTGTACCTGATGCTTCTCTTGATGCAGTTGATATCTGCTCAGAAACATCGGCTGCAGCAAAGATGATCTCACCGTTTGATACTCTGTAATCTTCAATGAATACTACCTTGATCTTGTTGTCGATAGACTTATCATTATTGATAGTATCAGCTACCGCATTTATAAGCTCTATAGTAAGCTTTGCTCTCTTATATCCTGCAGCCGCCTTTGCTCCGAAGATAAAGGTTGTAGGATACATATCGAACTTAGGATTCTCCTTAAGTTCTGTATAAAGATGCATTATATGAAGTATGTTGAGAAGCTGTCTCTTATACTCATGAAGTCTCTTTACCTGAACATCGAAGATAGAATTCGGATCAACATCTATTCCGTTATGCTCCTTAATATACTGAGCCAGACGAACCTTATTCTGATACTTGATATTCATGAATTCCTGCTGATATTTCTTATCGTCAACAAATGTCTTAAGCTTTGAAAGCTGAGACATATCAGTAATCCATCCGTCTCCGATCTTAGAACTGAGCCATGCCGAGAGAAGCGGATTACCGTGAAGTACAAATCTTCTCTGTGTAATACCGTTGGTCTTATTGTTAAACTGCTTTGGATTCATTTCATAGAAATCCTTAAGCTCTCTCTTCTTGAGAATCTCGGTATGAAGTCTTGCAACACCGTTAACCGAATAAGAACCGGCAATTGCAAGATGAGCCATCTTAACCTGTCCATCATAGAGAATAGCCATTGACTTGATCTTCTCCTGATCTCCCGGATATGTCTCTTCAATCTTCTTTACGAAACGGCGATTGATCTCCTCAACTATCTGATAGATACGAGGAAGGAGTCTGGAGAACAGCTCGATAGGCCACTTCTCAAGAGCCTCTGACATTATTGTATGATTTGTATAAGCACAGGTCTTTGTTGTGATCTCCCATGCCTCATCCCACTCAAGTCCTTCTTCATCCATAAGTATACGCATGAGCTCCGGAACCGTAAGTGTCGGATGTGTATCATTCATCTGGAAAGTAACCTTCTTTGGAAGGTCTGCAATCTTCTTATTATTTTCTTTAAATTTTGCTATAGCTGTCTGAAGTGAAGCAGATACGAAGAAATACTGCTGCTTCAGTCTGAGTTCCTTACCCGAATAATGATTATCGTTAGGATAAAGCACCTCACAGATAGTCCTTGCAAGGTTCTGCTGCTCTACTGCCTGATGATACTCACCCTTATCAAAAGAGCTGAGATTAAATCCCTGAGTAGCTTCAGCATCCCACATACGAAGTGTATTTACAACATTGTTGCCATAGCCTACGATCGGCATATCATAAGGTACTGCACGTACAGACTGATAGCCTTCCTGTATGAAATGATTTCTGCCGTCTCTGTTCTCAACTCTTACATAGCCGCCGAACTTAACATCACATGCATATTCCTCACGCTTAACCTCGAAAGGATAGCCCTCCTTTAACCAGTCATCCGGCTGCTCAACCTGAGCTCCGTCTATAATAGCCTGCTTAAACATACCATAACGGTAACGGATTCCACATCCATATGCAGGATATCCGAGTGTTGAAAGTGAATCAAGGAAGCAGGCTGCGAGACGTCCGAGACCACCGTTTCCGAGTGCCGGATCCCTCTCCTGATCCTCAAGGAAATTGATATCCAGTCCCATTTCCTCAAGTGCCTTCTTGATATCACTGTAATATCCGAGATTTATAAGGTTGTTACCCAGCTGACGTCCCATCAGGAACTCCATTGAAAGATAATAAACCTTTTTGACATTCTGAGCCTTATATGCCTTATGTGTAGCAATCCATCTCTCAATAATATCATCCTTAATAGCATAACTTACAGCCTGATACAGTTGCTGTGGTGTAGCCTCTTCAAGGGTTTTACGATAGAGCATCTTTACATTTGCCGCTACCTCCTTCTTGAAACTCTCCTTGTCCACGCTTGCAATCTTCTTCATCAAGTTATCCCTCCTTATATATTTCGGATAGAATTATTATTTTAAAGCTAATGCATTTTACAGTCTTACTTAGCAACTCCGAGAGTTACTTCCTCACCGTTGATATCCCACTCTTTGGTGAAACCTGCCATAGAACCGAGAACTATATGCTCAGCAAGTACAGCATCCTTTATCTTGTCTGCATTTCTTGTAACTATCTCAGCAAGCTTATCGTTGTTTGCCATATAAAGCATGATACGGTCCATAACTTCGAAGTCTGCTTCCTTACGCATTGTCTGAACCTTGGAAATGATCTCTCTTACGAAGCCTTCCTCAACAAGTTCAGGAGTAAGTCTCTTATCTATTACTACAGTGACGGTATTATCGCCTTCTGTTACATAATCCTCACTCTGAGCAACCTCGATCAGAAGATCCTCTTCTGCAAGAGCAACCTCTTCACCGTTAACCTCGAACTTCAGTGCACCTTCACTCTTTAATACGTTATAGGCCTCTGTTCCGTTAACTGAAGCAAGATACTCCTTGATTCCGCCGAGAAGCTTTCCGTACTTAGGTCCGACTGTTCTGAGCTGTGGTTTAAAAATGTATGTCGAGAAAGCTGATACATCATCGGTAAACTCAACTGTCTTGATATTAAGCTCATCCTTGATTATATCGATATATTCCTGGTCAAGAACCTTTGCAGCCTTGATATACATAGATGCGATAGGCTGTCTGTTCTTGATATTTGCTGTATTTCTTGCAGCACTTCCGTAGGTCTTGATCTTAAGGACCTCTTCCATGCTTTCCTCAAGACTCTCATCGATAAGCTTCTCGTTAACTTCCGGATAATCGCAAAGGTGGATTGACTCCGGTGCATCCTTATCGATATTTCTTACAAGATTCTGGTAAATGCTTTCTGTGATGAACGGTACCATAGGAGCCGCAACCTCGCAGATAGTTACAAGTGCTGTATAAAGCGTCATGTAAGCATTTATCTTATCCTGAGGCATTCCCTTTACCCAGTATCTCTCACGTCCGCGACGAACATACCAGTTACTCATATCATCTACGAACTCTGCAAGAACATCTGCAGCTTCAGGGATTCTGTATGCTCCGAGATTCTCATCAAATCTCTTAACAGCTGTATTGAGCTTTGAAAGAAGCCATCTGTCCATGATGGAAAGGCTTGAATAATCAAGCTCGTAATCCAGCGGATTGAACTGATCGATCTCTGCATAAAGTGTATAGAATGCATAAGTATTCCAGAGAGTTCCCATGAACTTTCTCTGTCCTTCCTTAACCGCATCCTCATGGAATCTGTTAGGAAGCCATGGCTGTGAATTTGTATAGAAGTACCAACGGATAGCATCTGCTCCGAAGCTTTCAAGAGCTTCCATAGGATCGACTGCATTTCCCTTGGACTTACTCATCTTGAGTCCGTCCTTATCCTGAACGTGTCCGAGAACGATTACGTTCTTATAAGGTGCCTTATCGAAGAGGAGTGTTGAGATTGCCATAAGTGAATAGAACCATCCACGCGTCTGGTCAACAGCCTCTGAGATAAAGTCTGCAGGGAAGTTATCGTTGAAGATATCTTCGTTTTCAAACGGATAATGCCACTGTGCGAAAGGCATTGCACCTGAGTCGAACCAGCAGTCGATAACTTCCGGTACACGGTACATTTTCTTTCCGCAGTCAGGACATGTAAGTGTTACTTCATCGATAAACGGTCTGTGAAGCTCGATAGAGAAAGGAACTTCACTTCCATCCTTCATAGTTCCCTTATCATGGAGCTCATCGATAGAACCTACTGCATCTCTTGCGCCGCAGTCCGGACACTCCCATACGTTGAGAGGTGTTCCCCAGTAACGGTCACGGCTGAGACCCCAGTCCTGAACGTTCTTAAGCCACTCGCCGAAACGTCCCTTACCGATACCCTCAGGTATCCAGTTTACTGTATCGTTGTTGGCAACCATACGGTCGCTCACTTCTGTCATCTTGATGAACCATGACTCTCTTGCATAGTAGATGAGCGGTGTATCGCATCTCCAGCAGAATGGATAGTCATGTTCAAATTTTGGTGCTGAGAAAAGAAGATTTCTGCTTTCCAGATCTACAAGCACCTTCGGATCTGCATCTTTTACAAAGAGTCCGGCGAATGGAGTATCCTCTGTCATATTACCTGCAGCATCAACAAACTGTACAAACGGAAGGTCGTACTTACGTCCTACACGTCCGTCGTCTTCACCGAATGCAGGTGCGATATGAACGATACCTGTACCGTCTGACATTGTTACATAATCATCAGCAACGATGAAATGTGCCTTCTTATGCTGCTTTGCAGCACCTGCAGCAGCTGCCTCGTAAAGCGGCTCATACTCTCTTCCCTCAAGGTCGATTCCCTTGTAGGATTCAAGCTTTACATATGCCTTACCGTCTGTAGCATCTGTGCTGTACTTAAGTACCATTTCACCGTCATCGTTCTTAACCTTCTCTTCTGCAAGAGGTCCGAGAACTGTATCAAGAAGTGCATCTGCCATGATATATGTATATCCGTCACATGCCTTTACCTTGCTGTAGCTTTCTTCAGGGTTAACACAGAGTGCAAGGTTTGAAGGAAGTGTCCAAGGTGTTGTTGTCCATGCGAGGAAATAGTACTGCTCCTCACCTTCTGCAACCTTAGCCTTGAAACGTACTACTGCTGAACGTTCCTTTACAGCCTTATATCCCTGAGCTACCTCATGAGATGAAAGCGGTGTTCCGCAACGAGGACAATAAGGCACAACCTTAAAGCCCTTGTAAAGAAGTCCCATATCCCAGATCTTCTTCAGAGCCCACCACTCAGATTCTATATAATCATTATGGTATGTAACATAAGGATTATCCATATCAGCCCAGAAGCCGACCTTACCGGAGAACTGCTCCCACATACCCTTATATTTCCATACTGATTCTTTACATTTTTCGATAAACGGTTCAATACCGAATTCCTCGATCTGCTCCTTGCCGTCGATACCGATTTCCTTCTCAACCTCAAGCTCTACAGGGAGACCGTGTGTATCCCATCCTGCCTTACGGATGATCTTGTGACCCTTCATGGTCTGATATCTTGGGATCATATCCTTGATTACACGTGTAAGAACGTGTCCGATATGCGGCTTTCCGTTTGCTGTCGGAGGACCGTCATAGAAAGTATAAGTCGGAAGATCCTTCTTCTCATCTATACTTTTTTCAAAGATTTTGTTCTCATTCCAGAAGTTGAGAACCTTTTCTTCATTTTCTACGAAATTCAGTTTGGTTGATACCTTATCGTACATAATTTTTCCTTCCTTCTAATTAGCCCATAATAACAGATATTATAGCACTTTCTGAGTTGTAATGTCAAAGAAATGTGCCGGACATTCCCGATCAGTTTCAGGTTGTCCGGCACATTTTAAAATACTTGAGTAAAATATCGCTGAAAGGCTTATTCAGCTTCCTTTTCCTTGTTTCCGAGAGTCTGTGTCAGATAATCATTTACAATCTTTGCAACATCATCCGGATCATATCCGTGAACAGCTGCTGCCTGCTCAAGTGTTTCCATCTGTGCTGCGAAACATGATATACAATGCATTCCCACTTTCATAAGAACAAGTGTAGCATCAGGATACCATGTAACAATATCACTGATCAGCATTTCCTTATTTACATACTCTATAATGCCGTCTTCACCAGGTTCTCCCGGTTCCGGTGCACCTGTGAATGCTGTGCTTCCGATTTCATCGGCTGAAACTGTTTCCGGTGCAGCTGCGCCCTCGGTAACAGTAATATTCTCTAAATCTGCATTTCCTGCATTAATAATTTCTTCTGACATTATTTATTCCTCCGTAAAGTGTTGTTAACTCGATTAACGAAACCCATTCTATACATTTTATGCGCCTATAGCAAGTGTTTTTAATTATAATTTTCTGTCATTGCTATATATTTCTATACAGCGCCCCCGTTCGGATTTATTGTGTATCCTATATACTGTTTAAACTCCCGGAGTTTTCTAGGATATACCCAGTTGATCCTTTGCAAGCTTATCGGCTTCATCGTTATATCTGTCGCCCGAGTGGCCCTTAACCTTGTGGAAGTTGACCTTCAGCTTTCCGGCAAGCGATTCGTAAAATGCTTTATATGCCTTTGTTCCATCCTTGTTGGTCTTCCATGCTCCGGTACACCACTTCTCTATTCCTTCATAATCATAGTAAATATCAAGCTCCGACGCTCCAAGCTGAGCAGCATATCTCATAGCCTTCATCGCCCCCTCAAGCTCTCCTGCCACATTTCTCATTGCAGCAAGCTCCGGGTCATTAAACTTTTCGGAAAATGTTTTCTTTTCATCCCCGACAAACGCAACCACACCGTAGGAATATTCGCAGGTAGCCACGTTATAGCTTCCGTCCACATAAGCGGTCACCCTGTCTACAGCCTGCTTACCAAATCCCGGATTACTACCGTCTGCTGACTGTAAGTCTATTTTTATCTGTTCACCGTCTGCTGACTGTATACTTACCGGGGGCTGCTCTTCATTCCGCACTACTGTCTTTGATGTATTGCTGTTCAATATCTTCTGTAACAGACTTGCTGCATATGCCACGCAGGCTTCACATGAAGCAAGAGGTCTGCCGGTCGTAATTCTCTTTATTTCCTTACATGTTCCCGAACCTATCATATCGCTAAATGCACTGTAAAGCTGTTTTGCTTTTCCCGACATCGGAGTGCCCTTGAATCCCGTGATGCCCAGAACCATCTCAGCGCCGACAAGTGCTCCGCAGGTTCCTTCCATTCCACCCATTCCGCCGCCGAATGTACTTCCGAGTGCCTTCAATTCCGACTCTGACAGTCCTGTCTCATCCTTAAAAGCAAGAAGTACTGCCTGACAGCAGTTACAGCCTCTCATATATTCAAGTGCAAGTTTTTCTTTTGTCTGATCCATATATCAATCCTTGTATAATTCTGTTTCTTAAATCGTTATATTCCCGCGAGTTCTCTTACTACTTCTCCCGCCATGATAAGTCCCGCAGCCGACGGAGCAAATGCAACACTTCCGGGAGAGGGTCTTCCACTGTTTTTATACGCATCGCCGCCCATTTTGTCACTCACATTGACCGAAGTATCTATCGGTTCCTCTTTAGAATAAACACATTTCAGTTTTTTTATTCCACGCTTTTTCAGTTCGCGCCTCATCACTTTTGCAAGCGGACATACCGAAGTTTTATAAATATCCGCAATCTCAAACATTTCCGGATGAAGTTTGTTACCGGCTCCCATACAGCTTATAACCGGTACTCCCGCTTCATATGCCGCTGAAACTATAGCCAGCTTGGCAGCCACGGTATCAACCGCATCAATCACATAATCATATTTATCAAAAGAAAAGTCCGATGCATTTTCTGGCAGGAAAAAGCATCTGAACTCTCTGATATCTAATTCAGGGTTAATGTCGAGAAGGTGTTCCTTCATCACTTCCGTTTTATAACGGCCGACACTTTTGCAGGTCGCAATAAGCTGTCTGTTAATATTCGATTCGGCAACTGTATCATTGTCAACGATATCCACAGCTCCCACTCCGGAGCGCACAAGTGCATCCGCACAATGTCCGCCAACACCGCCGATACCGAAAATTATAACCCTTGATTTCTTAAGTTTTTCCATAGCATCGCTTCCGAGAAGAAGCTCTGTTCTGACAAACTGTTCCATAATCGTATCTATCTCTAATTCTGCGGAATTGCAGTAAATGCATTTACTATTGTAAGCAGTTCTTCAAGCTGACGTCTGTAAAGTCCCTTGAATTTTTCTGCATTTTCCATCTTATGAACCGACGGAATATCAAAGAAGTCTTCGCTTTTCGCAATTGCTACGGTAATATCATTCTCCTGAAGACTGATAAAGAGTCGGCTTGAAACCTCTTCTGAAAGTCTGGACATCCTGTTTACAAACTCAGGTGTCAGGATTATCTTCTCCTCACCTTCTATTTCAGTCATCACACTGAAAGCCTTATCAAACTCATCATTTCCGCTATTAGAAACAGTGAATCCTGCCTTTGCCATCTTCTTTGCTGCCTCTTCCAAAGAAGCTGCAGATTTATTTCTGTTCTGCTTAACGATCACAGTTCCCTTAACAGGATTTGAAATTTTCATTCGGATAACTCCGCCTTCAAATTCCGTTATATTCGTATTACTGTCCCCGAACTTCTCACGGCTTGTCAGAATAGCATCACAATACTCAAAATTCACGCCGTTATAAGCAGCCCTAAAATAGTCTGAGCCTTCGATCTTGTCAAAAAGATTAAACAGTTTTGAATTTCTGAGAGGGTCAAATCCCAATGTCTTAAACGGCTGATACTCCAGAAGATCAACCTTCTCGCTTAAGATCTTCTCGATAAAACCTGTTCCAAGTTCCTTCTCAAGTTCGGTTTCTATATGATTTACTATAACCCACATGGAAAGGGTAATAACAAGTAAGGCCGCAAGTATCAATGCAGGTATAAACCAAGGTCCATCTTTTTTAGCTAAAACGGGTATTGAAATCAGCGCCACAATACTTAAAGAACCGCACAAATACATGATAGTCCTGCAAAGTGACTGAAGTCCCTTCTTAGCTTTAAGTTTTCCGAGCAATTCTGTATCCGACATTATTAGCCCCCTTCAAATTTTACATTAAATACATTTTAAATCTTAATTATGGGGAAATCACTATCTTATATTGTGAAGATCCTTCTTATCAACTACTACAAAAAGTTCCGCATCTGCATCAAGCGGCTTATTCGGATCGATGGATGAGCTTGTTCCGCTCTTATCCTTTATGGCAATAACATTCATTTTGTAATTGCTTCTGAGATTAAGTTCTATAAGGTTCTTACCTATCCATTCCGGCTTTGGCTTCATTTCAAGCACACAGAGCGTTCCTGCTATATCGAAGTAGTCGATAAATGATTCCGATGCCAGAACTCTTGCAGTTCTGAATCCCGACTCTTCTTCAGGATAAATGATCTTATCCGCTCCGACCTTTGTAAGGATTGCACCCATTCTTTCATCCGATGCCTTTGCCATTACATATGGAACTCCCATTTCCTTTGCAACCATTACAGACATTATGCTTGCCTGGAGATCCGAACCCATAGCAACTACGACCGTATCGATATCATCAAGTCCGAGTGCCTGGATAGCATCCGCATCCGTAAGATTTGCCTCTATAGCATATGTAACCTTATCGGCAATCTTCTCGATGTCCTCCGGGTTGTTATCAACCACCATTACATCAACACCCATATCTGCAAGCCTTAGCGCCAGGCTCTTTCCAAATCTTCCTATTCCGAATACCGCAATCGATTTATTCATTTCTTATCCTTTCATGCTAAATATCTAAATCATCGCTTATTTTCAATAAGATGAAAATAGTATCACATACTTCTGCTATTATCATTCATCATCTGATACATTTATATCCTCGCCCTTTGGGTACTTCGGATATGTATGCACCATAAGTTTATCCTACAAAATATCTGCCTTCCGCATAACTGATATTATTTCTTTCCATTCCTCTATAATTGAAGAAGAGTGCCATCGATATAGGTCCTATTCTTCCCAGATACATCGCGATTATGATGATGACCTTTCCGAACCGATTAAGCATCGGCGTAACAGCTCTTGAAAGCCCTACCGTAGCCGTCGCACTGAATATCTCATATGACGCATCCATAAGACCGAAATCATTGGTAAAGAGCAGAAGTATCAGGAAGATAAATGTAACGAAGAAGCTTACCATGAGGATGGCCGCCGCCTTCTGCATCATTTCATTGGATACTCTTCTCTTAAATACAACAACCTCTTTTCTGTTTCTGATAAAGGATACTCCGTTCAGGATAACAAGGAAGAGTGTCACAGTCTTGACACCGCCCGCCGTACCTACAGGAGAACCTCCGATAAACATATAGAGAAGTCCGATTGTTGCGGTACCTTCCGTAAGGCATTGCTGCGGAACAGCAGCAAAACCTGCCGTTCTGAAGGTTACGGACTGGAATATACTGTTAATAACCTTTCCGCCGACAGACATGTCTCCTATCGTATCGGGATTACTGTATTCCAGAATGAATACGAGCACCGCTCCCGACAGGATGAGTACTCCCGTAAGTGAAAGCACCAGCTTGGTATGCTCACTGAAACGCTTGATCATGGTTCCGAAGGAATACTTCTTCTTAAACTTATCCTTAACCCCTTTACTTATATCAAACCATACAACATATCCGAGACCGCCCATTACTATAAGAAACATCGTGTTGATCAGGACCAGCACATTTCCGTTATAAGAAATAAGGCTGTCCGGCCCGAGAATATCTATTCCCGCATTACAAAATGCCGAAATCGAAGTAAATACGGAATACCAGATTCCGTTAACAGCACCGAATTTCGGTATAAATACGATCATATATACAGCAGCACCGATTCCTTCAACCACAAAGGTTCCTTTGAAAACTCCCACAAGAAATTTAAGGAGTCCGTCCATCGAATCCAAATTAAAGGCATCGTGTATCATGACATATTGACTGAGTGAAAACTTTCTGTGAATGATCAGCATCAGAATTGAAGTAACTGCTATAATTCCGAGTCCTCCGAGCTGGATCATGATAAGAATTACGATCTTTCCGAAGAGCGACCAATGAAGATATGTATCAACCACAACAAGTCCCGTAACGCAAAGCGACGTGGTCGATGTAAAAAGCGCCGTAAGAAGGCCTGTGGTCTCTCCTTCCGCAGTAGATATCGGAAGCATCAACAGGATCGTTCCGATTGCGATTGCGATTAAAAAGCTGAGTGGTATTATCTGGGCAGACGTAAGTCTGCCCTTCTTTTTGCTAGTTTCTCGTTCCAAAATTTTTCCTCTTAAAGTTACCGAATACAGTAACCATTTTTGTTTTGCTTTTAATTTTTATAATTTAAATCTGTCCAGCTGTTTATAATATCTGTCAGATATCTCATGCTGATACTCTGCAGTAACCGCGATCTGACTGAGATACTGAGATATAGCCGAGAGCTCTCTTACAGCATCTTCAAGCTCATTCTTAATCTTCCACATCTTACGATTGCCTACAGCATCCTCGTCTATCTGCTCGATAAATCCGAGTATCTTTACATTCAGAGCTTCAATCTGCTCATAAGATCTGCGGATGGATATTGATGAATCCCTGCTTGAATCACTTATGCTGTCCACATCGGACTTAAGCTGTTCCATAGTCTCACGGACTTTGAACTGTGCATCATTTATAGCCTTGATAGTCTTTCCGAAAGCATCATTTCCGGATCCATCTACGTCCTCCGTAAAATCATATTCGGATATTCTTTCGGCAAATCCTCTGAGACCTTTTAGCTTCTTCTTGATATACCTGTTCATATATATAACTATGACAATCGAACCGAGTGCCGCAAGGACTGTTGCTGTAATACTCGCAAAGATTATCCTGTCGTATTCTTCCGGATTAAGATATACCGTACGCACTCCGATAATACCCATAAGTCCTATCAGGAGCATAATTACGACCATAAATATATAAACTATCAGGAGAAATCTGAAATTATTTTTCTTATTCATTGTCCGCCCTCCCTGTTAAGTCTTTCCAGGACATCTGTTACCATGTCCTTTTTAACCGGTTTCGAATAGTAATAACCCTGAATAAAATCAGCTCCAAGTCTCGTGACCATGTCAGCCATTTCCTGATTTTCTATTCCTTCAGCTACAATGAGTTTATTTATATCCTTGAACATTTTTATTGCATTTTCAAGGATTGATCTGGTGTCTGCCTTCTTCATGGCACCCCAGATGAAATACTTATCTATCTTCACAATAGTAAAAGGCATATCCACAAGATAACCTATATTCGAATAACCCGAACCATAATCATCCAGTGAAAATGTAAGCCCCTTCATGGATAGTCTGGCCATATTCCTAAGGAGTCTGGCCTCGGAATAAGCTGCTGCGGATTCGGTAATCTCGAGATTAATCATTTCCGGCGGAATATGATATTTTTCAAGTATACCATAAATATCTTTGTAAAGCTTTTCTCTCATGCATTGAACTACAGAGAGATTTACCTCGACATATTTTATGCCCTTTTCTATCAGATTCTCTTCGTTGATAAATCTGCAGACTTCTTCTATTACAAGCTTTCCGATCTGAACTATGGTTCCGTTCTTCTCGGCAATCTTTATAAATTCTTCCGGCGATACATAGCCATATTTAGGAACATCCAGTCTAGCCAACGCTTCAAGAGAAACCACACATTTCTCTTTTGCATCTACTATAGGCTGATAATGCACCTCGAAAGACTTTTTCTTAATCTGCTCAACGATGGCCTGTTCAATAGCCATCCTTCTTTCAATGGTATCAACCGTTTTTCTCTCTACCTCGATAAACTGTCCCTTGCCTCTGGCCTTCGCCTGATCAACTCCATACTCTATAGCAGAGAAAATACTCTTCATATCATGATTTCTGCTGTGGATAAGGCATACGCATGCAGACAGAAGAACGTCGAGTCCTTTATAATCAAACGGAGTTCTGAAAATGTGATAAATGATATCACGGCTTTTGACCAACTCCAGTTCTCCTTCAACCGTGACAGCAAAAATGTCACCGCCGTAACGGAAAACATTTAATTCTCCGAATTCCTTCTGAAGCTGCTTAACAAGCTTTCTCATCAGCTCATTTCCGCCTTCCATCCCATATATCTCATTGATGATCTTGAAGTTATCCAGTGCAACTATGAAAATGTTAACATTTTCCGCATGTTTATAAAGCTCATCAAGTTCATACAGAAATGCCTCTCTGTTGAAGGCTCCGGATACCTGATCGGAAAAATCGAGCTGATTCTCCGACGTGAGGTACATAACATATATGCAAAGTGCAGTTCCCACACCTGTAAGAAGATAATGTGGGAAGAACATCTGTATCATAACCGGAAGGGCACTCGCGGCAATCATCATCACAAGATGAATAAATTCGCGGTTCAATTCCTTTTTCCAGCAGATTGCAAAAATAAGTGATATCACTGCATATGCAGCCGAATTAAAATAGAGATAACCGTGAAGTGTTCCATGATGATAACCCGAATCATCCAGATAGAATATCAGATGTGTCACATAAGTGGAAAACGTCATCATAACACCGATCAGTGCAGGAAGAAACATGGCAACAAACCACTTTCTTCTCCTATCGGTGTATCTCTTTATCCTTCCGTAAATATACGAAAGGAATATTGTCGGGATGATAAACTGCATAACAAAGAAATATGCATTCGCACCCCAATGAAGCCATCTCGGGAAGAGCTCATAGTGATACAGCATGTATGTTGCACCTATATCCACTATATTGTTCACGAGACAGACTATGGTATAGAATCTGAAGGTCTTATATAAGAATCCCTCCAGCCTTTTTCTTGTCGATGATATGATCAGCAACAGAATGAGAAAGAGGGACGCCGTAACCTCAAAATGAATATCAAAAGGCATACGCGTGATCTCCTTATTCTATTTACACAGTACGGCTGATTATCGTCCGGCAGATTGTCCTGCAGATCACAGAAATATCATTCCTAATAACAGTGATCTCCCGGATAACTTCCCCGAAATCAACATCTTAATAAACACTGAAAAGAATCTGTCCGTAGCTTGGGAACGGCCAGTCGCGCTGACTGGTCAGCATCTCAGCTTCATCAACATATTTTCTGAGCTTATCCATACACGGAATTACTTCATCGCGTATATATGCAGCTCTTGCAACAAAACTTTCGAAAGATTTCAGCTGTGAGATCTTATCCTCAAGACTCATCATTTCATCGAAGATAAGGTCTGTGAGCTCTGAAAGCTTCATCATTGTTGTTATCTCATAATTACATTTTACTTCGCTGTTAACCGACTTCATAAGGCTTGTAGTATCTGCAAGTCTGTGAAGATATCTCTCGATAGCCGGAAGATAATTCTTCCTTACCATATCAACCATTGTAAGAGCTTCGATATTTATAGTCTTACAATAATTCTCAAGCATGATATCACATCTTGAATATATCTCGGCTGCGGTAAATATCTTGTGAGCCATCAGCATATCCATATTCTTCTGATCAAGGAGATGAGGCATAGCATCGGCTGTTGTCTTGAGATTTGACAGGCCTCTAACCTCCGTTGCTTCCTTAACCCACTCTTCTCCGTAACCGTTTCCGTTGAAGAGGATTCTCTCATGTTGCTTGATAACTCTCTTTATAAGCTCATGAAGAGCTGTCTCAAAATCATCTGCCTTCTCAAGTTCATCCGCATACTGACGGAGACTCTCTGCTACAGCTGCATTCAGCATAATGTTGCAGCACGCAATACTGTTAGATGATCCGAGAGATCTGAATTCAAACTTATTACCCGTAAAAGCGAACGGTGATGTTCTGTTACGGTCTGTTGTATCTCTTGAAAATCTCGGAAGCGAATGAACTCCGAGCTTAATCTGTACCTTTTCAACACCTTCATATGGCTTATCGTCCTTAATAGCATTAAGGATTGCAGTCAGCTCATCTCCGAGGAACACGGAGATTATGGCCGGAGGTGCTTCATCTCCTCCGAGTCTCAGGTCATTTCCCGCTGTAGCAACAGAAAGTCTGAGAAGATCCTGATAATCATCCACTGCCTGAATAACAGCGCATAGGAATAAGAGGAACTGTGCATTTTCATACGGAGTCTCTCCCGGTGAAAGCAGATTCACGCCTGTATCAGTTGCCATAGACCAGTTATTATGCTTACCTGAGCCGTTAACTCCGGCAAAAGGCTTCTCATGAAGGAGACAGATCATTCCGTGACGCCTTGCCACCTTCTGCATGATCTCCATTGTCAGCTGATTACTGTCAGTTGCAACATTTGTTGTAGAATATATAGGAGCAAGCTCATGCTGTGCCGGCGCAACCTCGTTATGCTCAGTCTTTGCGAGGATTCCGAGCTTCCAGAGTTCCTGATTCAGGTCTTCCATATATTCCTTAACACGAGGCTTGATCACACCAAAATAATGATCATCCATTTCCTGTCCCTTCGGCGGCATTGCACCAAAGAGAGTTCTGCCTGTATATACAAGATCACGGCGCTTCTCGAAAACTTCCTTATCGATAAGGAAATACTCCTGCTCCGGACCTACGCTTGTTCTGACATATCTGACCTCTGTACCGAAAAGCTTCAGGATTCTCTTTGCCTGACGGTTGACAGCCTGCATTGACCTAAGAAGCGGTGTCTTCTTATCGAGTGCTTCTCCCGAATATGAACAGAATGCAGTCGGAATACACAGAGTCTTATCCTTGATAAATGCGAATGATGTCGGATCCCATGCTGTATAGCCTCTGGCCTCGAATGTAGCTCTGAGTCCGCCCGATGGAAATGAAGATGCATCAGGTTCTCCCTTTATAAGTTCCTTACCCGAGAACTCCAGAAGCACACCTCCGTCTCCCGAAGGCTCTATAAAGCTGTCATGCTTTTCAGCCGTAACACCTGTAAGAGGCTGGAACCAATGTGTAAAATGTGTGGCTCCCTTTTCAAGTGCCCATTTCTTCATTTCTTCCGCTACGGCATCAGCCACATCATCGGCAAGCCGTACATTTTCATCGATTGTCTTCTTCAGAGAATTATATACCTCTGCAGAAAGGCGCTCCTTCATTACTCTGTCATCAAAAACAAGGCTTCCGAAAATCTCTGGAATCTGTTCTGTCATGATAGGTTGTCTCCCTTCAAAATAAATATCTTAATTATACAAAAAAACTATATATAACAATTATATCCCGAAAAATAAAGAATACACGAAAAACAGTCTAAAATCAATTATTACAGCATAATTTTGCAATCATTTTTTATTCTATCATAACCAAACGGAATAAAAAATACAGCAACTTTACCAACTATGAACATTAATTAGACATTTTTACCAAAATGTTTGTTTATAGTTACCAAACTTGTTTTTTTATTATATCACTATTCAATAAAATATGTTATAATAGCGCAGTAAATATTTTAATGTGGGGTGAGAGTCACGTTATGGAAGTAAAAAATCTACAAAGTATGATCTCTGAATGCATTACTTATGCCGATGAGATCACCAACAATGCCGAGTTGTATCCGCCTGACGCGAGGATGCCGCTCAGAGACCTGATAAGATATGATATGACTGTTTTCCTCGGTTTCCTTTATGAACCGGACAACGGAAATCTTGAGGATCAGATAGCATATATCGAGACAAATCTTAAGATGGTTCTTACAGAGACGAAGTTCCTTCAGCTCGTTGAGCAGAAGTGTAACGATCCGCGTTTTCTGAATGAGCCGCCGATTTCTCTCTCGTATTTTATCAATGCCGATCTTGCGTCTGATGTAAATTCAAGACCGGGAAGCGTCGCAAAATCAAAGTTCGTAGTTGACTGTTTCAGAAAGATGGGTGAAGGTTTCATCAATTATCCGAAAGTAAAGGATGAGACCAAGAAGATAATTGCCGATTATATCGGAGTTATGAATGCCACTCTTAACAGTGCAGGAATCATTACAACTACACATACAAGCGTTCTGAAGATGGCTGAGAATCCGCATAAGGACAAGGGTGTTGCTAAGTTCACCGACAAGTCCGTTGCAAATATGGATACTATCTCAACATTCGATCAGACATCCGGACAGTTTGTAACAAAGAAGGCCGTAAGTACTTCAGGTTACAACATTATGAAGAAACGTGCAGATGACGTTTCTGAATTCCTGAACTTCAAGCGCGAGGAAGAGGGCGAAGATTCCGTATTCAAGCGTGGTGAAGGTCGAGTTGGTCGTCGTCGTGGCGACAAGGCACAGGACGAAATCGAGAAGAGTCTTGATGAACTTATCTATGAGCTTCAGGCTCTTACAGGTCTTTCTTCAGTTAAGGAAGATGTTATGCACCTTATCAACATTATCAAGGTTCGCCGTCTTCGTGAGCTGAAAGGTCTCAAGAGAATCGATATGTCCTTCCACCTGGTATTCACAGGAAATCCCGGTACCGGTAAAACTACTATCGCAAGACTTCTTGCTAAGATTTATAAGCAGCTCGGTCTCGTTAGTAAAGGTCAGTTTATAGAGGTTGACCGTTCCGGACTCGTTGATCACTATGCCGGTGGTACAGCTATCAAGACAACAAATGTAATCAATAAGGCTATCGGTGGTATTCTTTTCATCGATGAGGCTTATACACTTACACATAATAAGGAATCAGGAGACTATGGTCAGGAGGCTGTTGATACACTCCTTAAGAGAATGGAGGATGACCGTGATGACTTCATCGTAGTTGTTGCAGGTTATACTCATGAGATGACAGACTTCATCAATTCTAACCCTGGTCTTAAGTCCAGATTTAATAAGTACATTTACTTCCCTGATTATACCACCAGCGAGCTGATGGAAATCTTCAAGTATATGTGCAGTTCTCATGATTATGTTCTTACACCAAGTGCCGAGACTATGGCTGAGACATATCTCCGCGGTATGACAGAGGCAAAGAAGGAAAACTTCGCAAATGCACGTCTCGTTCGTAACTATTTCGAGCGCTGCGTAGACCGTCAGTCAACACGTATCGTACAGGATAAGAATATTACAGACGAAGATCTTGTAACCTTCGTAAGAGAGGATATGATTGATTCCACAGTTGCTTCTGCAGGAGCACTTACAAAGGAAGACTAATATCCATGAAATAAAACAACAAATCCCGACAGATCAAATCTGTCGGGATTTTCTTTTTTGAGAGCCGCAATTCTGATTTTTACAATATATGACATACGGATTACTCCATTGCTAAAGCAATTCCGCAAGACTCTTTTGACTTTTGACACTTATATCATATGATGATATCAACCACAAATCGTCCGTCTACTATATCATTTACATAGAATCCTTCATGTTTTTCCACTACTTCGCGGACATTCTGTGTTCCGAGACCATGATTCACAGAATCCTCCTTGGTAGTTTTGAGTTCGCCCTTCTTCGGTATATCCTTAAGCACCGTATCGTTATCAACAGAGATTCCGATCTTCTCTCCGATATTCTTCACCTTAACATGCACTGATTTAAGAGGGCCTTCAACCTTCATGCAGCCCTCGATGGCATTCTGGATTATATTGAAGAAGATAGTACATAATTCGAAATCGCTTATGTTGTCTCTCGTCTTCATAATTCCGTCAAAAACAAAGCATATACCCTTCTCATCCATCTGGTGCTTCAATTCATTTATTACCGCATCGACAGCTATGTTGCCCGTATATCTCTTCGCCTTCATTGAATCCGACTTCTCTTCCATATCGGAAAGATATTCCAGCATACGCTCATCATCACTCTCGTACGCAAATTCCCTTAACGCGGAAATGTGAGCCCTCATATCATGTCTGAGCTTCCTTACTTCCTTATCGTTTTTTATGAGATTTTCAAAATATTCCGACTGGGATCTTATCATATATTGATAATTTATCTCCCGCTCCCGCATCTGAATATTCTTGGTCATAATACGGCTCTGCCATACCATTACCACAAGGAATAAGAAGAGCAGGCACATCATTGCAAGGCTCATATAAATATATGACTGCGAACTGAGCTGTCTTCCCTTTATTATTTTTTCCAGACTCGGAACGATCAGTAAAAGGCCTCCGAAGCTCAGCAGTATGACAACCCACTGCGCCGGATAAAAATGATATGAAACCTTCTTCCTGATGAGTACATTTATTATAATATGATATAAAACAAGGATAAAAAGAACTACGAATTTTTCTATGAATTGATTTACAGTAAAACCTATGAGCAGATAATCATTTCTTCCGCTTATTACCGCTATCAGCTGACTTATCAGCTCCGATAGGCAATCGATCACTATCCATGAAAGGATCATAAAAAGTATGCCCTTTAGCTTATACTTATTTTCGATAGCGAAAAAAAAGGCTGCAAAACACAGAACCGGAAGGAGATAGAAAATTCCTTCATATTGATAAAAACTGAAATATAAGATACAGATTACGAACGAAACCGCAAGCCAGATCGGAACAGTTATTTTTTTCTTATATACGGGAATATTAAAGACAACATCCAAGCATAAATAATACTTTAGAAGTTCAATTAATATATAAATTGATGCCCATATATAAACGCTCATGTATGCAACTCCCTGCGTAAATACTTCTGATATTCTTCTCTGACCTGAGCTCTGTAGATGCGTCCGATGGTACAGGTTTCCCCGCTTTTAAATGACGCAGTGGTTCCGGTCATATTCTTAATATAATCAAGATTAACGATATATGATTTATGAATTCTGAGGAATGGAAGTCCATTCAGCATCCTCTCACACTCCTTAAGAGTGCAGGATACAACTCTCTCCCCCTCCTCTGTATATACAGTACAATAATTGGAATCGGCCTTTATGTAAACCATATCTGACTTTCTTATATAGATAGTACCGTTATAATCAGAAAACTCCACCAAAGAATCGTTGATCTTCTTCTTGTAAATGATATCTAGATATTTAAAGATATCATCATCGGTAAAAGGCTTTGTGATAAATCCCTTTGTTTTATATCCAAAGGAATCCCATACCGCTTCCGGATGGCTGGACACAAAAACAATATTATGGATGTTGGACATTTTCTCGGCTTCCTTCATAACAGCCAGTCCGTCCATAGAATCCATCTCAACATCAAGAAACAATATATCTATTTCTTTACTGTTATCCTGAATCAGATCATTTCCACGATAATAAGAAGAGATTTCAAATTCAATCTCCTTGTTATCAAAAAATCTGCTGCAGGATTCAGAAACTGCTTTATGCCACTTCGTATCATCATCACAGATACCAATGCTAAAAACAACACTATCCATTGATAAAACCCTTCCCAATAGAAAAAAGTTACATACAGAAATGGATTTTACCATATTTATGCACAAGGTACAATAACTCTGTGCAATTCATGTCGATTTTCGGCAAATCTGACAGTTCGCTTTGGGTTTTATTTAACAATAACATACCACGAATTTTTGAATTCCGATATGTCGTTCACATAAAAAAAGTGTCGTTCACTAAAAAATTATGTCGTTCACTAAATCGTTATACCATTTTATAATGGTTTATATTATACTAAATGCAATCATTATTTTTAGGAGGGTTACTACTGATGATTATACTTTTTAACATCTTTGAATGGCTGAGAACACTTTAAAGGCAAAGCCTTTTTCTTCAATAAGCTATACCTACTCTTTAATCGGAAATAGCACATAAGCAATGGGGGCTTATGTGCTATTTTTCTTCAGTTCACAAATATGCGCATGCTGCTCATCTATGTAAATGTTATATGGTTTCAAATATATCATCTCCTATTTTTATTGCATCTTTTGATAAATTTCTGTTCTCATATATACAGTCTATTATTTTCATTATTACTCCTAACAAATCATCCATTAATAAACTCACTCAACAGACATCAGAATAAAAAAATATTATTCAATGTTCAACGGCCAATGAGTAAACGACACAAATTTCATGTGAACGACAAAAAAAGTTCAGTAGATTTGTCTACTGAACTTTTTTTACAAAAATATATATTCAAAAATTCTAAAACGAATACAACCTTCTTCCATCTGTTTTTGAATCATATGGAATCAGTTCAAATCCTTTTCCTGATATAGCACACTGTATCATCTTTTTTGTGAGTTCCGGAACTGTTTCATCTTTCATCGCATCATCAACATCCATCCATACGACCAGATCATTTTCATCTCCGTCAGACCTTGCCTCACCATCTATATAATCAGCTTCGAAAACAGCATACCAGTCTTTGGCACTGAACCGAATTCCCATTAATCTTCCGGCCTTAACCGATACTCCTGTCTCCTCTTTAAATTCTCTAGCAAGTGTTTCTTCCGGTATCTCTCCGAAGTCGACATATCCTCCCGGAATGATAAGCATCCCTTTACCTTTTCCATAAGTCTGTCTTGCCAGCAAAACCTTTCCGTCTTTTATACAAACTCCACCTACCGATTGACTCCAGTTTGTTTTTCCATAATCTACAGCTGTCATCACTTTCCCCCTTTCTATGTTTTTATAATCCTTCATAAAACTGCACCAGTTTACCATATATCGTCAATCGAAAATTGACATTAATCAATTCATATTTTTTTACAACTCACTCATCCGACTGTGCGCACTGTATCATCGGATTATCTGCAAGTTCGAGTTTTATTTCCGGAACTTCGAATCCAAATGCTTTTATATTTTCTATAGCTGTATCAAGAAATATCTCTGCATTCCCGGATACGATTTCCTCCTTACATTCCTTTACTTCTGCCTGCTTGATTGTTACACCGAATGTATCTGCTATGTCCTTAAAGTCTACTTCCTTTTTCATAGCCTCAAGCACACTGTTGAGCTGGAAATATCCATACAGCATAACATTCATAAGCGCTTCGGTTCCCCATATACTTTCATAGAATTCTGTAAAAGTACATCCTTCCGGAACAGGTGAAGGAACCTGATCTATCACACCTTTAAGATACTTTTCAAGTTCACTTAATCTACCCGTCTCACCAACATATCGGTAATATCCGACAGCGAATTCATTTACGAACATTTCTTCCTGCACTTTAGAAAGCTCGATTCCATACTTTTCGACTAAGCAATGCCCCATCTCATGCACCAGGTTATACCAGTGAAAATATAGATCAAATTTATACTGAATCTTGTCTTCACCAAAGAGCTGCTTATAGCCCATCTGCTGCTCTGCATTTCCGGTTTCAAACTTGCCTGAAATTATTTTGTACATTTTTCTGCCCCCACATTACACAAAAATCATCTGTTACTTTTCCTTGCTTTCAATATACTTCGCAACCGCATCTTCTTCATTGCTTCCGATTGTGATACTTGATGCCTCAATCGCATCCTTCATTGCATTTGCAACACTTACTGCTTCATCCGCGATTTCAAACATCGGAAGATCATTCATGGAATCACCGAATACAACAACTCTGTCGCATTTCAGTTCATTCTTCAGTTTCAGCACAGCCTTTGCTTTTGTTGCATCTTTCGGACAGATTTCCAGCCAGTACTCATCTCTATAAGTATCCTTCTGGAATATAGTTTCCCATCTGTCGGAATCCTTTACAGCACCGTAGTATGGAAGCAGTTCTTCCCTTGAACCGATCAATGTAAAATACGAAGTATTTTCTGCATACAGCTTCTCTATATCATCCACCTCGAGCATACGTTTATCTCCTATGGATTCATAGTAATCTATATAGCCTTGAAACTCTTTACTCCTCGGACCGTTCAGATAAATCTTAAACATTTTCCCGTCCATATATACGGATGTAAATCCGAACCTGTCTATTACCGACAGCTTCTCTCTTAATTCATTTATTACATCATTAGTAAAAAATGCAGTCTCTAGTTCTTTCGCATTTTCCTGATCTGCAAATGTAGTCCCGTTTCTCGTTATAACCGGAATATTGAAATGTATTTCTTTTGTTATATCATAAGAGCTGTGAAATGATCTGGCCGTCGCATAGGTGATAAGAACACCCTTATCTATCAGCTGATTAAGTATTCTTACCGATTCATCTGATATCGTCATATCATTTCTCATTAAGGTTCCGTCAAGATCTGTCACATATAATGTTTTCATGCCGCTTGCCTTTCGTCTCTTATATCTCTCCGATCTTTCGGCATCTTCCGGTCTCACGTCCCTTATTAATACATCGCTCATTTTTCCTCCCCACCTTTTTCGTTTTATCATAAAATGTACATCATAGTATAACATAAATCAAAAAACCACCTATCCCGAAAGATAAGTGGTCTGCTAGGTCTGCTACTTAACCGCCGGCTCATCCTCATTATACTGTCCGTCTATCACTATCATGCCACGTCCATGAGTTTTGCTGAAATACATTGCCTTATCTGCCAGGTCTAGCAGATTCTCGATATTGTCACAGGTATCCTTATAAGACGCAACACCCATACTGGTATTAACCTGTATCTTCTGATCTTCGAATTCAACTACTGTAGATTTGATTTCGTCATGCATTTCCTTCAGAATCTGATGAGCCTCATCAATTCCGACACCCCGTAAAATAAGCAGGAACTCCTCGCCTCCGAATCTTACTGCGGTTCCCTGATGCTTTGCTGCATACTTACTGTCAATCGACGCAACCATCTTTATAACTTCGTCTCCTGCCAGATGTCCGTAGGTATCATTTACATTTTTAAAATGATCTATATCCATCATTGCAACTGTAAGTCTGTCCCCACTTTTAAGGACATCCTCTTTAAGCTCACGATAAAACTGATTGAAATATATTCGGTTATAAATCTTTGTCAGTCCATCCTTCTTAGCCATTTCCTCTGTCTTAAGATAAAGCCTGTCGGAAATAAGAGCGGAAGTAAAGTCCATAACCGAAGTTTCATAAAACGCATATCCGTTGATAAAGAAATCATACTTACCGGAAATAACAACCATTACTCCATATATTTTCTCGTTCTCATAAGCAGGAAATGCAGCAGCATTACATATACCGGCTCCCGATAAAAGCGGATACTTAAATTCCCTGTTAAGACATATCGGAAGCGGATCAAAACTTCCCGTTTCTACAACAAGATTATATATATCCATCAACTCACTTCGAAGCACACGATCCGTTGCATCATCAACCGCATTTACATATATAAACGGCTCACCATTCATATAGATATTATCTGATATATACATTCCGACCGCTCTGGCATTTTTGAGCTTCATGATGTTATCCACCATAACTTCTGCATTTTTCTCAATATCAAAGCTCGAAGAGAAAAACTTCATGACTCCGATAAGCGATCTTGATTCATTATTGCTTTCAGCCAGATCGTCATTTGCTCTTGCCAGACTGATCCTCTGGTAATTAATCTCACTGTTTACCTTTTCTACTTTATCTTTGAATGCAATAAGCTTCTCA
Source organism: uncultured Lachnospiraceae bacterium (assembly GCA_946405625.1). Taxonomy (GTDB): domain Bacteria; phylum Bacillota; class Clostridia; order Lachnospirales; family Lachnospiraceae; genus Eubacterium_Q. The sequence continues at coordinate 54,473 of CAMJHQ010000004.1, forward strand.
TTTTCCCGAATTGTATCCTCGTTCTTAAAAAGCAATTCCTTATATCTCTCATTAAGGCTTCTTACACTTCGGGAATAAATAAGATATAAAACATCACAAACTATGATCACCACCATAAGCGGCGCCAAAAGTCCGAACTTCCAGATTCCGTTCACAAGACTTCTATATTTAAAAAATATTAAAATACCGGATATCAAAAGAGAAACAGATATAGAAAGACAACTGTTAAAGCTGTCAAATCTGTCACAGAATAGAATGTCCTGAAAAATGATATAGACTATGCATAGAAAAATGCACACAATCAAAGAGGCCGGGATGATATCGATAATACCACCGGCAGATAAAAGAAATATATAGATATACGTTCTCACACGCATAAATGTATAAGGAAATTCATCTTGTGATTCAAGCTTCTTTATCCTTCTGAAAAAAACAAATCTGTCAAAGATTATAAGGAATATCGGAATAACCGTATAATAATACATCAAAAAATCATTATCGGTCAGCTCCGATATTCTCGAATGCAGTGCTGAAAGAAGCATGAATGCATAAACCGCTCTATTGTATACCAGTAGACGATTACTACTGTCTATCTTAAATTCTGTTGACATATACATACCTCAAACAAAAGGAACAATCCATCCGCTGTCATACATATGTATTTTATCACATCGGATATTGTTCAATCAATTTTGTTTTTGGCTTAAATATTCGACATCAAACGAATCGTCTACAGGATACTTCCCAACCTTGGTAAATGTAAGCTTCTTACTCTCTTCTGTATAATGAAGTTTAACCAGGCTGTATTCCCCATTTTCAAACTCATAACCGTCGCCCCTGTCAAAATACATTGTAAATGCAGCATCACGGCCTTCATAAACGCGTACTTTGCTGACCTTACCGTCTTTTTCATCAGCATAAGAAATGTCATCCGAAAAAGGAATTATCGATCCTTCCCTGATAAAGATCGGAATTCTGTCTAAAGGAGCATCGGCCTCAATCGTCTGTCCGCCTTCATAATACTCATCTGTATAAAAATCATACCATCCGCAGCCTTCAGGCAGATAAACACTTCTGCTCTTCTTGACCTCATTTAAGACGGTTGAACCTACAGAATAATACATTGGCGTATAGACCGGTGCTACAAGAACTGACGGTCCCAGAAGATATTCATCTGTGACTGTCAACGCATTTTCATCATCCGGAAAATCATATGCAAGTCCACGCATCATGACTTCACCGTTCATATGAGCAGCTGCTGCTATAGAATATATATAAGGCATCAATCTGTATCTAAGCCTGATATTTGCTACGATCGCATCATAGAAAGGATCACCCTCATCTCCAAACTGCCACGGTTCTCTTGGTGTATCAGTACCATGAGAACGAAATATCGGAAGAAATGTACCAAACTCAAGCCATCTTACATATAGTTCTCTGTATGCAGCATCCTTTACGCCTTCATTATAGTCACCCTTCCAGAACCATAACGGAGTACGATCTGTGCTGTCACAGCCTCTGTTTTCATACTTATCATTAACAACGAAAAATCCGCCTATATCAAGAGTCCAATACGGCATTCCGGTGAGACCCATCTTAATTCCCTCAACTATCTGTTTTCTGAGGGTATCATATGTAGCCGTGATATCGCCTGACCACAGTATCGCTCCGTACTTTTGAATTCCCGTATATCCCGATCTTGTAAGATTTAATACTCTCTTCTCTGTATAGTCTTTTCTCCAATTTTCATATATACCTTTTGCATGATAAAGGCCATATGAGTTTATTCGATCCCATTTCATGGATTTTCTCGAAGCATCTGTTACAACTTTATACCTCTCCGATTCGATTTTTTTACTAATCCCACTCCAATCAGCGTCAGAAAATGGCTCGGCATTATCGCACCATAAGGCATCTGTTCCGCTTTCCATAATTTCTCTACGGCATTGTTTCCAGTAAAGATTACGGGCATTCTCATCAAATGCATCATATACATTTGAATTCGGAAGCAGCATGTCCTTTTCGGCAAACTCCTTATAATCGCCGGAATCAGAACTCATATTAGGCCAGATGCTTACCATGAAATGAACATTATTTTCGTGCAACTTTCCTACTATGCTTTTAAGATCGGGATATCGGGTCTTATCAAACTTTTTTTCACCCCAGAGTCCTTCCTCCCAGCTGTGCCAATCCTGAACTATGCAGTCAATCGGTATGTTCCTTTTTCTGAATGTCTCTGTAACGCTTTCCAGCTCGTCTCCTGTTTTGTAACGCTCTTTGCTTTGAATATATCCGAACGCCCAACGCGGAAGCATTGAAGGCTTTCCTGTGATCCAATGATAACGACTTATGATCTCTTTAATATCTTTTCCAAGAAACACATAATAGGAAAGCGTTTCAGCACTATCTATAAAAAACTTTATCGTATTTCCTTCTGACTTAAATATCTGGCAGCTTTCGGAATCTATCATTATTCCGTAGTTCCCTGTAGTCACAAGAAAAGGGATTGCAATACGCATATTGGATTCATACAGATATTCCGTATGATTCCTATAATTAAGTATTCCGTCTTCATACTGACCCAATCCGAGAAGCATTTCATTATCACCGATGGTAAACTTAATCTTTACTGAGTGCATTTCCCTTGCAGGAATACTCTGCATGCTTTCGGTATATGACACCTCACCGTTAGCAGTCATTTTCTTTTTAAATCCATCAGTATCGGAAATGTATCTAAGCTCCGTCTGAGGAATAGTCTTAACTTCCTCCTGCATCAGCACACATTTATCGTTATAGCTGAAACATATAGGTTCATTATCAATTCCCGTTTCATCCAGAGAATAAAATACATGTATTATTCCGTCAGTAATCTGTTCTACAATCCTGTTCATTTATTATCCTTTCAATGCACCGGCCGTCATACCCGATACAATATACTTCTGTCCTATCAAATAAACCACAAGTACCGGAAGGCTTGTAAGGAATATATCCGCACATACCAGATTCCAATCCTTATAATACATTCCAAAGAAATTATAAACCGAAAGAGTCATCGGCCACTGTTCTGTCCTGTTAAGGAAATATAGTGGTGATACAAACTCATTCCAGGTATTAAGGAATGTAAGGACCGCCGCTGTGGCTATTGCCGGTCTGAGCAGCGGAAGCATGATATAGAAAAACAGCTTTATCGGACCGCAGCCGTCTATTACTGCCGCTTCATCCAGCTCTACAGGGACTTTAGATACAAATCCATGTATAAGAAATGTCATGAAAGGAAGCTGCATTGCCGTATAGAGCAGTATTATTCCGATCACCGTATTATTCAGATGAAGGAACTGCAGAACCTTTGTAAGTGCAACGTAGTTGATCGGAAGTGTTATTCCGAGAACTATAAACATATAAAATATCCTGTTAAGTTTAGACTTGTTTCTTGCAAGTACATATGCTGCAAGTGATGCGAGCAGCACACAGAGGATTGTCGAACCTCCCGCATAAATAAGGCTGTTGATGAACGATCTGAGCAGTTTTCCTTTCTGGATAACAGTCAGAAAGTTTTCCAGCTTTACAGGATACGGAAGTGAAAGATTCATTGATGCGGCAGATTTCTTATCTTTAAATGCATTGAATGTAATAAGCAGAAGCGGTATAAGACATATCGCAGAGAATATCCATGCAATAAGATTTCGAATAATCGCCTGAACTGTTTTTTTATTTTTCATTATTCTTCCACCTCATTCCGCGTCATGATCCTGATCATAAAGAATCCTACAATGATCATAATAATAAACATTACAGATGAAAGTGCCGTACCGACTGCATACTGTCCTGTTCCAAACTTCTTAAATACTGCCGTATAGAGAACCTCTGTCGTATCTTTTCCCGGACCGCCGTTTGTAAGTGCATAGACCATATCAAATACCTTCATACCATATATGACATTAAGGACTGTTGTGGTGGTAAGTGTCGGGATCAGCAGCGGCAGAGTTATATATCTGAACTTCTGCCAAGGTCCCGCTCCGTCTATAGCAGCCGCATCATAGTACTCCGGAGATATCGAAAGTATACCGGCAATAAGGATCGTCATGATATATCCTACACCTCTCCAGATATCCACTGCCATTACCGAACCGAATGCGAGATTGGTGGATACCAGCCATTTCTTAGCAAGGAAGTCAGCACCTATCGCTCTGAAAAATGAATTGAGCAATCCGCTCTTCGGATCAAGTATCGACTTAAAGATCATTCCGATGATGAGAGTCGATAATACCGAAGGCATAAATACTATTCCTCTATGCATATTCAGGAACTTGATCCTCTTTGTGAGAAGTACTGCCAGCGCAAGTCCGATCAGTGTTTTCATTACCGTCGTCACAACCGTAAATACCAGAGTATTCATAATAATCTTTAAATAGTTTTCATCAAGTGAGAAAACTGTTTTAAAATTCTCAAATCCAACAAAATGTAATTCATCCGAATATGCCGACCAGTTAGTGAATGAATAACACACTCCGATTAATCCGGGCAGAAAGAATAAAACAAAATATAAGATGAGCGCCCCTGCGGCAAAATATGTTGGATACATTTTTCTTTTACTCATATCAGATACCCTTTCTAAAATGGGGTTGCTTAAGCAACTTAAGCAGCCCCACTCTTTTACAAGTTATCATACATTTTATTACTGCCAAGCAGGATCTGAAGCAGCCTTAGCCTGCTCCTCACGCAGCTTATCAATATCCTGAAGCACTTCCTCAGGTGTCATCTCTCCGAGGAACAGTGCTGACATATCTTTTCCTATATCCATCCATGCAGGATTGTAATACTTTACAGATGCCTGGAATACTGCAACCTTGTTAGGATATCTGTCATAGAAATCCTGAATTACAGGTGAGTAAGCTGATGGAGCATTTTTGTATGGAAGCTGATTAAACTTAGCTACATTTTCTGTCATATAAGCAAGGCTTTCATCAGATGCCATGAACTCAAGATATTTCTTTGCGGCATCAACATTCTTCGATCCTGAGAAAATAAATCTTGAAGGTCCGCAGTAATTTACATTAAGCGCCTGATTATCACATAAAGGATTTACGAAGAAACCTATATTATCAGCTGAGAAGCTTGAATCTACTGCATTAACCTCTGCACCGAGTCCCTGATTGTAAAGAACCATTGCATACTCTCCGCTTGCAATTGCTGCAGGTGCGTCAGCATACTGATTTGACATATAGTTATCTCCGAAGTATCCCTTATCTGCCATTTCCTTAAGCTGTGTAAACATAAGTGTAAGCTTTTCATTGCCTGCAAATGTTGCTGAGTTTGCATTAAGTGCATCCGGATAACCCTGATCTGCCTGAGTTGCTGTTATTGCAGCCTCTGTCCAGCATACATGGTGCCATCCGTCGGAAACGCATTCATAAATAGGAATGATACCGGCTTCCAGAAGTTTATCGCATACAGCGCAGAACTCCGCATAATTCTTTGGTATTTCAAGGCCGTTCTCTTCAAACATAGAAATGTTGTAGCCTACTGCCCAACATGCCGAAACGTCCTGTATAGGCTGTCCGTAAAGCTTTCCGCCAACTGATAATTCAGCCGCAGCTGCAGGATCTACATTGCCTGCCCAGCTCTCGCCCGAAAGATCGACCGCATTTTTCTCAACATTAAACTGAGTAACTATACTGAACTGTGAACTCTGTCCGGCAAAAATATCCGTACATTCTCCTGAATTGATCTTTGTCATGAGAAGACTCTCATACTGATCTGACGGAACTATCTGATAATCTATCTTTATTCCTGTCTCTTCGGTAAACTTCTCTCCAAGTTCCATCTCGGCATCCTGAATCCAGTCCTGGCTTGCCATAAATGTAATAGTTACGTCCTCTCCTGAATCTGTTTCAATCTTCTCTGATGCTGCCTCTGTTTCTGTCTCTTTTGAAGCTTCCGTTGCTGCTCCTGTATTTTCCTGAGCAGTAGTTGAATCAGCCGCTCCTCCGCAGCCGGAAAGTAATCCCGTAACAATAGATAAAGATAATAGTGAAGCAATTAATTTCTTTTTCATTGTCCCCTTCTCCTTACTAAAAATATAACCGTTAAACCATTTGACAATCGATTGTTTCTGTGACTATTATAAATTATTCTTTTTATTCATCGAATGGATAAAAAAGGACTGAACTATGTAAATTTTTTACCGAATACATGTATTATTTTTCTTATGGGTGTGTCATGTTAGGTCGAAACAAAAAAAGCGTTCAGACAACTTTACAGCTTGTATTTTTCTTTCTTACCTTTATCATTTTCGGGGCATATATAAGCTATTTCCTAAGTTCCGAATCGAGAAAAATAAAGACTCAGGCTTTTAATACCGTTGTAAATGATGCCGAGACAATTTCAACCTTCATGGACGAAGAGATCAGCAGTGTAAATTCTGTAATTCAGAATATTGCTTATTCCAATCTTGTCCGCGATCATTTCCTTACTTATCTCAACAAGCCTGTATCAAACGGAAACGGCAACTATTCCGGAATGCAGAATCTTAAAGAGCTGACCGACGTACTTACCGCCATCATCGGTCCTTCAAGATCGGTGGATCAGATATATCTCTATTCTCTGGACAAAGGCTGTGTCGGTGTAGGACTTGACAATTTCAATTCGGAAGAGATCAGCGTAACCGAAAAATCATGGTATGAAGCCTTAATTAATGACGAATCGAACAAGCTCATCTTCTGTGATCAGGATACAAATTTAAAGAAATATTTTTCATACGCGGAAGGAGCGTCTTTTCTTACCATATGTTCCGTTTATCAGTCATCTTACTATAAACCTCAAGGCGTGATCGAAGTTAAGCAGTCTCTCGCTTCACTGACTCCGAAACTCAACAAGATCGGTACCGGGACATACCGTGAAAAGAAATATATTTATGATCAGAACGGTGCACTCGTATACAGTTCCTTTATGGATGATGAAGCTTCCCGATATTTTGGATTACTTACTCCGTCGGACATAGAAGAAACCGATGTGGTTCACCATATTACGCATAACAAAGACACTCATATTTTTGCGATCACATCATCTTATTCCGGTTTTACCACCGTAATTGTGATCAATAACCATGACATATATATTCCGATATTTGACTTCATCAAAGCCAATCTGCTTATATTCCTTATATTCATCATATTTGCTCTGATACTGTCTTATGTCGTTTCGAGAGTAATAACCTTACCTGTCAAGAAAATGTATACCAACATAGAATCTCTTCATACCGATGAAGAAAACATTTTGAATGATTCTCTTGAGGATATAAACACGAATATTATAGAGCTCGATTCACTGTATTCCGCTGTGGTAGAAATGCATGAAAAGACCAAGGATTCAATAAAGAGGGAGATTGCTCTTAATAACCAGAATATCCAGTCTCAGATACTGGCTCTTAATTCTCAGATGAATCCGCATTTTCTTTACAACTCTCTTGCAACCATTTCCGCAATGGCTGATGAAGGGATGAATAAAGAAGTAATAAATATGTGCCAGACTATATCACGAATACTCCGGTACATTTCATCCGATAAAGAGCATCTTGTTTCAATTCAAAAGGACGTAAGTCATGTTAAGGATTATCTGGACTGCATGAAGATGCGATACGGTGATGACCTGATATATGACATAAACATTCCTGATGAAATGTCTGAACTGAATATACCGAAACTGTGCCTTCAGCTGATTGTCGAGAATTCGATCAAATTTGCGACAAAGGGTGTTAAGGCACCTTGGAAGATAGATGTCACCGGCCACATGACAGACACTTATTGGGAGATCACAGTGAGGGATAACGGCCCGGGTTTCTCTGAACCGGATCTTAATGAATTGAACAACAAGATTGAAGAGATAAATAATAACTCGTTCCTTCCGAGTCTCGAGATAAACGGAATGGGACTGCTGAATATATATATCCGTTTCAAAATACTCTATAGCGGAAAACATATATTCAGGATTGATAACAGTGAATCCGGCGGTGCAATTGTCACCATCGGAGGCGACCTTAGCGGAGCCGCGGCCACTTTGTAGGAGACGCAGTTTCCCATATAGCAATAGATATTTCATAAAGTCTTTTACCCGATTCTTCAGATAAATGCTGAATCGGGTAAATCCAAGAGATAATTAACGGAGGACATATGCTATGTCAGAAAATTATTTTCCTGTAGTCATTGTCGAAGATGAAAACCTGATAGCCAAAAATATAGCTAAGCATATTGAAGCCGAGAACAGTAAATTCAAGGTAGTCGGCATATATTCAAACGGTGAAGACGCGCTGAATGCAATCAAAGAGCAGCCACCCGCTGTTGTTTTTACCGATATATCCATGCCTGTCATGTCGGGACTTGAACTTGCCGCCGAGATAAACCGTACAATGAGTCACATTAAATGTGTTATCATAACCGGCTATGCTGATTTCGAGTTTGCCAAACAGGCAATGCATTACGAAGTCAAAGACTATCTTCTGAAACCTCTGGATACCGAAGAACTGCATCTGGTACTAAAAAATCTGGAACTGTCACTGACAGAGATATCCGATAAAATGCATTCCGAAAACAGTAATGAATCAACTATATCTCCTGAAGAAATAGTGACTCTTGTAAAGGACTATGTAAAGAAGCATTATTCGGAAGAGATCGATCTTAATTCAATCGCACGGACACTGGGCTTTTCGTCTTCATACCTTACCAAGGTATTTAATAAAGTCGAAAACACGACTCCTTCAAAGGTTATCAGAAGTTACAGAATGGGTATTGCCAAGCAGCTGCTTAACGATGACAGTCTGACAATTCAGCAGATTGCTTCGCATGTCGGATACAGCGATCCTTTCCATTTCAGCAAATCCTTTAAGCAGACCGTTGGAATCAGCCCTACACAATATAAACAGGAACTTCAGGACAAAGAAAAAGAGAAGTAGCTTAAAAAAGGGGGGTTACCAAAAAGCCACTTCTCTTTTGCAAAAATATATACAGGAAGCTAGTAATCAAATGTAATTCATGTGGGCATAAATATGCCGTTCAAAAATCTTTAGTCCCACAACTGAGTCCAATCCTCTGCTCCCGGCCAAAGGAAAACCTGTCCCTTTACAAGACGGCAGTTCTTATCAGCCTTTCTGAGCAGCATCATTTCTTCATCCGTAAGCGGATCTTCTGTAGTACATTTAAGATTTGATATATACTGTTTTTCCTTTACTGAAAAAGGAATAGGACACATACCTCTTTGAACAGCCCATTTAAGACATACCACTGCAGGATGAATATTATGATTCTTTGCAACAGTCACAACTTCTTCAATCTCTGTGTCTGCTATATCCTCAGCTGTTCTGTCTCTCTCCGGCCTGCTTGGAGATCCGATAGGACAGAATCCTATAGGTACAATTCCCTTACTTACCGCATAATCAAACAGTTCCTGCTGCTGGAACGACGGATGGCATTCCATCTCCAGTGCTGCCGGTTTAATCCTGCATAAAGGAAGAACCTTTTCAAGCTTTGATACAGTCATGTTAGACATTCCGATAGCCTTAACAAGTCCCGCATCTACAAGCTCTTCACACTGTTTCCATGTATCCATAAATTCATCAACCGAGAAAGGCTTTGAATCCGGATTTCTCGAATCACCGTCACATCCCGGAGCATGATAATTCGGGAATGGCCAATGTACAAAATAGAGATCGATATATTTAAGATGCAGATCACTGAGACTCTTTTTACATGCCTTTTTAACTTCTCTATGCTGATCATTCCAGACCTTTGAAGTTATAAACAGTTCCTCGCGACTTACGATCTTCTCCTTAAAAAGACGATCCAGGACTTCACCGATACGGTCTTCATTCTGATATACCGATGCACAGTCAAGCATCCTGTAGCCGGCACTTACTGCACCGAAAACAGCTTCCGATACCTGATCCGGAGTATACTTATCAGAGCCGAAGGTTCCGAGTCCCATTGCCGGCATGACTGCTCCCGTATAGAGTTTACGTACGGGAACCTTCGTCACATCTATTTTTTCACCCATTTGAAAACTCCTTTACTTCTCGTTCTGATCACCAAATACAACGGCAACCTTACCGCATTTTCCCGAAGCCATAAGTGCATAAGCATCGCCTGCATCCTTCAGCTCATATTCATGAGTGATAAGTTCATCCGGATGAATACCCCAGCGAACAAGTCTGTCTACAAGCTCTTCCATTCTCCAGAGTGATGTTACCCATGAACCGTAAATAGTCTTCTGTCCATGAATGATATCAGGGCTTGGGTTAAAGTTACATGTACCGCCCTCACCTACAAATGCGATCTTTCCGTAATCATGTGCAGCCCTTATAGCAAGCTGTCTTCCGGCATCTGAAGCAGAGCAGTCTATCGACTTCTCAACTCCTCTTCCGCCTGTACACTCGATTATCTTTTCAAGTGTATCATCACCTGGCTTAAAAACATTATCTACAAGTCCGAGCTTCTTTGCGAGTTCTATACGGTAGTCATTCATTTCAACACCGATAAGCTGATTTGCTCCGAGCGCCTTGCAGAGCATAAGAGTTGCAAGACCTACCGGTCCGAGACCTGTAACAAGAACTGCATCATTTCCGCTTATACCGATCTTCTCGATTGCTTCATATACTGTACCGAAACCGCATGCAACCTGCGCACCGTCCTTATATGTAAGCTCATCAGGAAGAGCGATAAGATCCTTCTCATCAGCTAAAATGTATTCTCCCATACCACCGTTTCTCTGCCAGCCGTATGCTGCACGGAACGGGCTTGTACAAGATATGTAATAACCTCTTCTGCAGTTGTTACATACTCCGCATCCCGAAATATGGTAAACGATGACTCTGTCACCCTTCTTAAATCTCTTAAGTCCTTCGCCTTCTTCGATTATCAGTCCGCAAGGCTCATGACCTGCGATCATTCCCGGAATATAGCCCTCTGCGCCTTTTCCGGTATGTTCTCTGTAAATACATCTGATATCACTTCCGCAGATTGTAGTTGCCTTAGTCTTGACAACAACCTGACCGAATCCCGGCTTCGGAATATCAAACTCTTTTAACTCAACTGTTGAATTACCGGGCAATATAGCCCCCATCATTTTTGCCATTGTTATAGTTCTCCTTTTCAATAAATCTTATTTCTCTGTTTTTACCACTGGAATCCCGTGATATATTTATACAACTCCCTTGCGGAGTATAATATTTGCATAAAGTGCATTTTCTGAAGTCATGATCACCGCACATGACTTCTCTCTTGTCTGATCATAGAACTTCCATTTGTTGATCTCTTCAAATGCGTCCGCGCCGCGTTCATCATATTTTGCGACTATTTCCTTATACTCATCCCATATCGGCGTATCGAGTTTACCCACATCACTCGGTTCTAATGCCATAAGAACACAAGGTGCATGCATTTCACCGTTTCTGTCCGGATATGTATCGAGCGGAAATACCTGAAGTATTGCATCGAGTATCTCAGGTACACCGTGTCCGTCCAGTCTGATCACCGGCTTTCCGAAGGAATGTCCCGGAAAATTACCGTCCGCAATGGTTATCTCATCTGTATGTCCCATCTCCGCCAGTACCTTAAGCAGCTCCGGCGAAAGGATAGGTGGTATCCCTTTTAACATATTTTCTCCCTTTCTTATCTGTTTTGAGCGAAACGTTTCGCTCTACGAGAATTATTATTACACCGAGATTTGCTAATGTCAACAAATATTTTATTAAGTTTTTGTTATCGAACCGTTTCGCTAAATATGCAAAGATAATTCGCACCACCATGCCTGTGCTTCGTTTCTGCATGATGATGCGAATCTACATTAATCCCCTACAGGGATCTGATTGATTTTCCTTCTACTATTTTTGTGCTGAGTGATATTTCCATCGGCATATCCATAGAACCGCTGTCGATTCTGTTAAGCAGGAGTTCCACTGCCTTTTTACTCATTTCTTCAAGTGGCTGTTCTACCATATATACCGGTGGATTGATAAGATGGAATATGATCTGATCGTCAAAGCCCATTACAGAAATATCTTCAGGGCATTTAAATCCTAATTCATTAATGGCCATCATCGCACCGAGCGTTATCTCATAATTATCGATAAATACCGCAGTAGGCGGATCTTTGAGTTCCAGAAGGGATTTCATATTTTCATATCCCCAGGCCAGTGAATGTTTTCCAAGTCGAACATATTCTTTATTCACTTTGATCTTCGCTTTCTTCAGTGCTTCCGTAAATCCTGCATAACGTTCACGTCCGGTATATTCTCTCTTGGATGCTATTATGGCTATCTTCTCATGATGATTATCAAGCAGAACCTGCATAGCTTTTATTACCGCTCCCCTGTTATCTATCTTTACGCAATCAAAAGATCCGTCCGAAAGAGCACGGTCCATAAGAACAACCGGAACATTTTTCTTTAATGCTCCGTCAAGGAAATCAGCTTTATCCGATACGGGAATAACTATAATTCCGTCCACCTTCTTACTGAGAAGGTATTTGACATTTTCACGTTCGATCTCCTCATCATTATTCGAATCACAGATGAGCAGGCCATACTTATGACTGCGCAGTATCTCGCTCAGATAATGAAGCAGCTGTCCCGAGAAAGGACTGCTGACGTTATGCACGAGTATTCCGACCGTCCTGGTCTTACTCGTAACAAGTCCTCTCGCAATCTCATTCACCTCATAATGAAGTGCCTTTATGGAAGCTTCAATCTTCTCCTTATTTTCCGGAAGAACATTTCCTCCGTTCAGATATTTAGAAATAGTAGCCAGGGAAAGCCCCGTTTGCTCTTTTATATCACGAATAGTTGCTGCCATACATATCCACTCTCCATATTAATGAACTAACTATACCAATATTCTTTCACCGAGTAAAGCAGTTTCCGAACTAATGCTTTTTGTTGCTGATTTTCCTTATAAGTGATAAAATATTGTTCGGTTGGGCTATGTTCGAAAATGCCCAAAACACTATAAAATAACGAATTATTTGCAGTATTGGAGGTTAAAATGAACGAAATCCCATACAAAATCTATCTTGAAGAATCCGAGATGCCACAGCAGTGGTACAACGTACGCGCTGACATGAAGAAGAAGCCGGCTCCCATCCTTAATCCGGGAACTCTCAAGCCGATAACCCTTGAAGAGCTGACACCTATTTTCTGCGAAGAGCTCGCAAAGCAGGAACTTGATGATACAACCGCTTACTTCGATATTCCCGAAGAGATCAGAAATTTCTATAAAATGTACCGCCCTTCACCGCTTGTAAGAGCATACTGCCTCGAGAAAAAGCTCGGCACTCCTGCTCATATCTATTACAAGTTCGAGGGTAACAACACATCCGGAAGCCATAAGCTGAATTCAGCTATCGCTCAGGCTTACTATGCTAAGAAGCAGGGTCTGAAGGGTGTAACAACAGAGACAGGTGCAGGTCAGTGGGGAACAGCTCTTTCAATGGCATGTTCATACTTCGATCTGGATTGTCAGGTATATATGGTTAAGGTATCTTATGAGCAGAAGCCTTTCAGACGTGAGGTTATGAGAACCTACGGTGCACAGGTTACTCCTTCTCCTTCCATGAATACCGAAGTCGGAAGAAAGATCAACGAAGAATTTCCGGGAACAACAGGAAGTCTCGGATGTGCTATTTCAGAAGCTGTTGAAGCAGCAACCACACAGGAAGGATACCGTTATGTTCTCGGTTCTGTTCTTTCTCAGGTTCTCCTTCATCAGTCGGTAATCGGTCTTGAGACCAAGATTGCTCTTGATAAATACGGAATCAAAGCTGACACCATCATCGGATGCGCAGGCGGCGGATCAAATCTCGGCGGTCTTATATCACCTTTCGCAGGCGAAATGCTCCGTGGCGAAGCAGATTATGAAATTATTGCTGTCGAGCCGGCATCCTGTCCGAGTCTCACAAGAGGCGTTTATGCATATGACTTCTGTGATACAGGTAAGGTTTGTCCTCTTGCTAAAATGTATACTCTCGGAAGTGGCTTCATCCCATCTGCAAATCATGCAGGCGGTCTCAGATATCACGGAATGAGCAGTATCGTTTCAGAGCTTTACGATCAGGGACTTATCACTGCAAGAAGCGTTGAGCAGACAAGTGTCTTCGAAGCAGCCGAAATGTTTGCAAGAGTAGAAGGAATCCTTCCTGCTCCTGAGTCAAGCCATGCAATCCGTGTTGCTATCGATGAAGCACTTAAGTGTAAGGAAACGGGCGAAGAGAAGAATATTGTATTCGGTCTTACAGGAACAGGTTACTTCGATATGGTTGCTTATCAGAAGTATAATGACAGAGAAATGTCAGATTACATCCCGACAGACGAAGAACTTAAGAAGTCTATCGACCAGATTCCACAAGTAAATCTTTAATGAAAAAGAGGCAGTCCACAAATGTGAGCTGCCTCTTTCCTTTAAGTGTGTGTATCGTATGAATTAGATCTTATCGAATTCATCCTTTGCTTTTTCTGCGGCTTCCTTTGCCTTGGCTGCTGCTTCTTCAGCTTTGCCCATTACTTCATTAGCCTTATCAACTCCTGCCTCATTTCCGCTGAATGAATACTCATATCCGCACATCATTGAAACGAATGCTGCCGGAATTGCGATTGGTGCTACAAGGCCGAGCACTGCTGCTGCTCCCACAGGAACAGTTGCGAAGGTATCGTCACCCTTCTTAATGTTAAGCTTATTCTTTGCCATGAAGTCTACAAACTTTCCTGCCGGCTTCTTAACATCTTCAAAAGCCTTTCTGCATTTCTCATCTACTGTGCTGCCTGTTGTCTTTGCAGCTCCTGTATTAAGCTTTCCGAGCTTCTCAAGATATACCATTGCATCAACGATATTTCCGTCACATGCTCTAAGTGCATTTGTTGCATCCTCAAATGATGATCCCGTTACTCTTACAAGTTCTTCAATCTTTTCAAATTCTTCCATTTTTCATTCCTCCGTCTGATAAATTATATATTTAATAAGTTTTCCTTCGAAGCATTTCGTTTTCGCTTTCGATGGGTATAATTTATCATCCGAAGCTTAAATGGTCTTTTAAGAAAGATTAAAATCAGATTAGAAATACATTTTTTAACGACTTTCATTTATATATGTCGTAACACGGTTCTGTATCATCGAACAGGTTTCATCCAGACTCTTATCTCCGGAATAGTACTGTTTTGCCTCTTCCAATATTATCTCAATTATTTTATCATCTTGAAATCCCACCGGAGTTATACTGTCTACCAGATTTCGGAATTCCTGCACTTCTTCATCTGTCAAAGGCTTAATATCCGCTACAATACTTCCCACCTGATATGAACCTTCATTAGGCCAGATTTCATTTCCGAATTCGTCCGTATATTGCTCAGTAGCTGACTTTGAAGTCATATAAGCCTCAAACACATCTTTTCTTGTCGGCATACCCACTGCACTTATATAGTTTTTACCTTCCTGCTCCTTTGAAACGCAGAATTTAACAAATTCCCATGCAGTATCCTTATCCTGACATGTTGTGGATATAGCTATTCCGCCATAGATATTAGGACTTACAATATTTCTATCCTTGTTCGGATAACCTATACAAGTCACTTCATCCCCGAAGAAAACATTATACAGATTCCAGCTGTCAGGAGAAACGCATATAGGATATAATAACTCCTTTCCGCTTCTCAGATCCTCAACAAAATCATCTGACCACTGCGGTTCCTCGTCCGATCCTTTTTGCGTAAACTCAAGAAGATCCTTGAATTCCTGAGATTCAAAATCACATTCACCCTTTTCCCAGTCAACAAAATCTCCCAAACAATGATACAGCAGACTAGTTAATGTCATTTCCCTGTTATCATTTTCAAACAGTCGAACATCGTCCGGCTTTGACTGGATATAATCTATCATTTCTTCAACTGTCCAGCCGTTTCTGTCTCCCAGTTCGGATTTTTTTGCAAGTACTGTCATCAGATCGAATGATGATATCAGATAATACAGCCTTCCGTTAATCTTAGTCGAATCCAGCACACTCTCGATAAAATCACTTTCAGAAATGTCCGGATCCTTTTCCAGATACGGAGTCAGATCCTCTATCATATTTTTCTCAACCGCTTCTTCTACCGAAATATCCCCAAGTCCCATTGATACTTCATACAGATCCGGGACATTTCCTGCTGCAATATCCGCACTCAGCTTTAAGAATGGATCTTCCTCATCCTCATATGTCTTAAGTTCAATTCTCACATCCGGATGAGACTTATTGAAGTCAGTAACATTCTGCTTCAGATCAATATTACTGTAGATAACTGCAAGCTTCAAAGTCTTAACTTCTTTTACGTTCGAAGGGTCAACTTTTCTGTATGCTGTAATAGAATCAGCCCCGCCCATACCAAAGGAATTTATGATAAAATGCTCATTATCAACTACAACTACACCCATTATATTTGTTGTATCAATAAGCGATGCATTAAAACTGCATAACTGCTCTGCCGTTCTTTCATTAATCTTATAACCGAATAATCCATCATCCCCTTTATAAAAGAAATCATAATCTCCGAATCCTGTCTGGATGGAATCACCGGAAATATAAGATGCCCCAAGTGTGAAACTTTCCTTCTCTTCTCCCGTCTTTGGATCATAAATTGTGGCTTTGGTTCCGCCTGCCATTTCCTGACTGACTATAACAAGCTTTCCATCCTTCGTAACAACAGAAGCTCCTCCCCAACCCGAAAAAGCCTTTGTTGTTATAACTTTTCCATTTTTATCAAGAAGGATCAGATTTTTATCTGTCACAACCGCTATCTCACCACCTTCTGTGACGCTGATTGAATAGATATACTCGTCCTTTGCATTCTTATCGATCTCAGAAAGGCTGACTGAGGAAAGTTCCTTTCCGTCTTTATCTATGGTTACAAGTGACTTCTTATTTCCATCATTTGTTATAATTCCGATATTTCCGTTAGCATCCAGAATGTTGTCTACTGAAACGCCTTCCGGTGACTCATATATCATTTTCTCTTCGCCGCCGCTTATCGGTTTCACATAGACTCTGCCGCTCAACATTAATTCTTCAATATCATAAACAGCATCCTGCGCTGTTGCTGCATCCTGTACCGTCGCTGCATCCTGTGCTGCCGCTGCATCCTGTGCTGTCGCTGCATCCGCTCCGATCATATCCTCCGGTATCTCATCTACGGCATATGATGCATATACCAGGTCGTCACCGATTTTTCTGATACTCATAAAATGCATTTCCCCATCGAAACTAACGTCAGGATCCTGTTCGAATGTAACATTCTTCACATCAACTTCGACTTCCGTAGTTTCTGCAGCTGCTTTGGAATCAGCTGCCGCTGTACTATCCGTATTCCCGGTATTCTTACCGCATCCGACAGTCCCCAGTATCATCGATGCTGCAAGTGTTACTGCAATTAACCTTCTTTTTAATCTCATATCTAAAGTCCTTTCTACCCTCGATTTAAATATTTATACATATCAGCCATTTCATAAGCTGAATAATATCCTTACTTTTCTGCACAATCCCCAAAAAATGTGTACAAAAATAGCAGAATCATTCACTGAGTGATCCTTGACCTGATTCTGCTATTTATTTCTCATTAACGGTCTGCTTTACGGAATCTCTGCCATGACAGGCTCCATGTTCATACCATATTCGTCACATATTTTGAAATTCAAAACTGCTTCTTTCGAAGAGTCATATGAGTAAAGCTTAGATATTACATCACCCGCTTGTACCTTATCTCCGACAATAACCGAAACGGCGTCATTATCAAGTCCGTCATATGTGTATGTAAGTCCATCATCACCTTTTATTGTGATATATGCGACATTATCATCATTCAGACCCATGTCCATAACGGTACCGTCATTTACACTAACGACCTTAACATCTGCATTTGTCACTATATTTGTTCCATCTTTTGAATAATTCAGATGCTTTTCCATAACGCCGTCACTCAGAACCGGCCAGAAAACTATCGAATAAACCTCTCCCGGCTTACAGCTGTAATACTTATTCGGATCATCGGTTTTTATTCCAACAACCTTATTATCACCTAAATTTACAAAATGCGGTTCATCAGGGTTTACAAGATCTTCGGTATTTATACAAATGTTGGTTATTCCATCATTATCGTAATCATTATAATAAAATACATATCTTGGTTCTTTGGATGATGCACCGGAATCACCCTCTTCGAGTATTATTGTTTCCCTTAAAGGAGTTTTTTCTGAAGAATTGTTCTCTTCTTCGGCAACGAAATCTGCCCGGATATCCAGTTCCGACTCTACTGGCTTTTCCGCATTTTCAAACCCCGAAATATTTTCGCTCTTTATTTCCTGTTCCAGTTTATCTGCGGCGATTGCTTTTTTCTCCTCAGCAGAACTTCTCGGATAAGTCAGGAATCCCAAGGCCAGAATTCCGCATACTCCAAGAGCCGCAACCAGAATTATCTTTCTGCCTTTTCTCATTTTCAATACATTCCTCACCCTTTCACTCACTCCCAGCTCGCCAAATGCTACCGGACAAGCTGTGATATATTTTCTCGGGATACTGAGGTTAAGCAGTGTCTGTGAATAAGCCTTCTTCTTGTCATAGCCTATTCTCTTTATAACCTTTTCATCACATGCCAGTTCTATATCTTTGCAGAGCAGGATGTAAGCAATCCATACAAAAGGATTAAACCAGTAAACTGCTGTAATAATGAATCCTAAAGGTTTAACAAAATGATCTTTTCTCTTTATATGCGCTTTCTCATGATTCACAACCATAAAAAGCTCATTAATATCAAGTCCGTAAGGAATATAGATTTTCGGACTGATTATTCCGAGTACAAATGCACTACCGACTTTCTCGGACTGATATATATTGCCGCGAAGCTTTACAGCATCTCCGATCATGTGTCTGAGTCTGATATAAGCTGCAAGTGCATATATCATGACAACACCTGCACCGACAACCCAGACTATCGACAGAATATCCATCAGACCGATAGCAGCCGCAGTTCTTTTCATATCAGAATGAGTATTTACTTCCTTTGTCTCTCCATTTTCTTCACGGACATATTTCATACCGGCTTCTTGCGCAGCTGATGAAGGATTAACTGTTATGGCTGTGTAGTACTCGCTGTCGCCTACTTCTCCCTGCGTAACCGAAACAGTCACATAATCCTTCTTCGGAAGCATACTGAACGGGCTTTCTATGGAGAATGGTATTACAAGTCTTACCGCAACCAGCAGCCACATCAGACATCTCACAAACTTCGGCATATTCTTAAAGAGCACACGAATAACAATACAGACAGCTATCAATATGCCTGCAGATATGCTCATATTCAGAATTTCAGCAAATAACTCTTTCATCCGATAAATACTACGGTTCTGAACCGAATACCCTTTCTAAATAGATCTTTTGTCGGAATCATATACCTCATTTGTTTCCAAATTGTTTCAAAATATACTTTTTTACGCAAAAAGTCGAACGCGTTCAACCTAAAAACAAGTCTAACACGTTCGACCTTTACTGTCAACAACATAATTAATATTTTTTAAAATTGTTATAGTGTACGTTCATCTTTCCAACTGCATCAGCATATTCTCGGTAACAATTCTCCGCTTGGGCGTGACAGGAATGTCTTTGCTCCAACAGCGGTATTAAGTATAACTTTACCTGTATTCTCTTCCGTTACTTCTCCGATGATGCATGCTCCTTCCGAATTCTTACATCCGCGAAGTGCTTCGACTATTTTATCCGCTTCCTCTGCAGGTGCGAAGATTACAAGTCTTCCTTCACACGCCAGATATAGCGGTTCAAGTCCCAGCATAGAACATACGCCGCGGACGCTGTCCTGAACAGGAATCTTATCAGCATCAAGAGATATGCCCACATTACTTTCTGCAGCTATTTCATAAAGTACTGTTCCGACTCCTCCTCTTGTAGCATCTCTTATTACATGAACATCCTTTGTAGCATCAAGTACTGCTGCAACATTTTTTGCAAGCGGAGCACAATCGCTTGTCACATCCGCATCAATCTTAAAATCATTTCTCGCAAGAAGGATTGTACAGCCATGACGGCCTATATCACCTGTCACAATAATCTTATCTCCCGGTTTAGCAAAAGCACCCGAGGTTGATGCACCATCTATTATATGGCCTATGCCGGTAGTTGTTATAAATATCTTATCGACCTGTCCTTTTCCGGCCACCTTTGTATCACCTGCTACAAGATATACACCTGCCTCCTCAGCAGTCTTGCCCATAGCCTCAGCAATCTCCTCAAGCTTATCTACAGGAAATCCCTCTTCAATAACGAAAGAACATGTCAGGTATTCAGGCTTCGCTCCCATACAAGCAACATCATTGACCGTTCCGCAGATTGAAAGCTTTCCGATATTTCCTCCCGGAAATTCATACGGAGAAACTATAAATCCATCCGTAGACATTGCTATCTTTCCCGCACTCATATCAAGTACAGCTGCATCATCGGCCGTAAGATATGGGTTTGCAAAGTATTTTTTGAATATACTACCAATCAGTTCATTCGTCTGAACTCCGCCTGAGCCGTGTGCAAGTGTAATTTTATCGTCCATATTTGTTGTCCTTTTGTTCAGCGGATCTTATGAGACACATTTCATAAATCTCTTATCCTGCTAAACAATCGGCCTCCTTCCTATCATACTATATTATTTCTATAATCTGTCTCAACTTACTATAGAATAATTATTCTTTCATTAAACATTTTCTATCTTCTACTGAACCGAAGCTCCGTATGTATAATAAGCCGCACAAGCGCCTTCATCTGATACCATGCAGGCACCTACTGCATGAAGCGGTGTGCAGGCTTTGCCGAACATAGGGCAGTCCGAAGGCTTACATTTCCCCTGAAGTACTTCTCCGCAGCGGCATGCCGGATTAGGCTTACCCTTGATCTCAGGCATATCATACTTGATCCTGGCATCAAAATCCGAATACTCAGCCTTCAACTTCTGGCCTGACATTTCTATAACTCCGAGGCCTCTCCACTCTGTATCACAAAGTTCCATGACCTCATTCATAATCTTCTGTGCAGCTGTATTGCCCTCAGATTTAACTACTCTCGGATAACAGTTTTCAAAGAAAGGCTCACCCTTCTCAAGGTTATCTATTGTTACCGCAAGTGCTGTCATAAGCTCATTTGCCGTAAAGCCGGCAACAACACCCGATACGCCTTCTTCCTTAAGCTTCTCGCATACAGAATTTCCTGTAATTGCATTAACATGTCCCGGATACAGAAATGCATCCGCACTTCCCTTCAGCTTCTGATAAGCATTAGGCATAGTCTTGTTTGCTGTAAGGATTGAAAAGTTCTTAAGTCCGAGACGCTCTGCCTTTTTAACCGCAAGACATGCAGACGGTGTCGTCGTCTCAAATCCGACCGCAAGGAATACAACCTCAAGTTCGGGATTTTCCTTTGCAAGTTCAACTGCATCATCCGGTGAATATACAGGGCGTACATCAGCTCCGTCCGCTCTTGCTCCCGCAAGATTCTGCTTTGTTCCCGGAACCTTGATCAGATCGCCGAAGGTACAGATCGTACAATGCTTCTCCAGTGCAAGATATATTGCCTCATCTATAAATCCTACCGGAGTTACGCAGACAGGGCAGCCCGGTCCGGAAATAAGATCGATATCAGGAGGAAGAAGGCTCCTGATTCCAAGTCTGAATATCTCATGAGTATGTGTTCCGCACACCTCCATGATGCGGAGCTTACGGCCCTTGTAGCCGGTTATTATCTCTCTTGCGTTTTCTATTACTTCACTCATCACTTTATCCTTATCTTCTATCCTTTTTTCTGGTATAAGTTGTTCTCGTAAACTTAATCTCATCGCCGCCTGTCTCACCGACAGTCACATCGAAATCATCCTCATTAAATTCGGGAAAGAATACATCTCCGTCCTCAACGACAGTATCCACCTCAGTAATATACATTACATCAACCAGCGGAAGCCCTTCCTTATACAGTCCGTATCCTCCGGATATATAAACATTTTTATCATCTCCCGCCATAGCTATTGCTTCCTCAACAGAAGCAGCAGTCCTGAGATTCTCACCTTCATACTTCTTTGTTCTTGAAACAACTATCGTCTCTCTGTTAGGAAGAGGATGGCCTATCTCTTCATAAGACTTTCGGCCCATAACAACCACATTACCGGTGGTGAGTTCCTTGAACTGTTTCTGCTCACCCTTTATTCTCCATGGGATCATTCCCTTTTTACCGATCACGTTATTCTTTGAACGTGCAACTATTAATCCAACCATTGATCAATCATCCTTCCTGAATATACTTCCCGAATTCTGCTTCTGCATGAATATCTTAAATATCTTAATCTCTGCCTGAACAAAAATACTCCGGCTGTCCAAAGTACTTCCGTAATATGCATACTTCATTTATCTTGCATGCTTCTTCAGGATATCCATTGTTTCATCGGCATCATCATCTGTTATCTTCGCTATGGCAACACCCGCATGAACCATAACATAATCGCCCGGTTCAAGATCTTCGAGCAACTCTGCACTAACATCTCTTTTTGCTCCGCCTGCATCGATAACCGCAGTTCCATCCTTAACATTTACTACTCTTGCAGCAAGTCCTACACACATTTTCATTCCCTCCATGTTTTTCCGACGGGACAAGGTCCTTCGGTAAATTTTGTATTCTACTTATCATATGATTTTATATTTTTATGATTTTATTATTTATTGAAAGTGATCATTCACTGAACACTTTTCTGAATTCTGTTATATTTTCTCCGTTTTCACGGCCATATATTGCAAAGCATATTTCATCAAAACATCTGCCATAATCCTCATCGATTATCACCTGCCTGAAATACTCCGCTACATCGTTCGGATTATTACCAAAGGCTCCGCAGCCCCAGGCACCGAGTACTATATTCTTATAACCGTACTTTGCGGCAGCCGCAAGCATTATCCTGATCCTCGTAAGAAATGTTTTCTTTATAAGTTCTTTTCCGGCAAGAAGTGCTGCACCGTATCTGTTCGGTGCGGGTACTGTTACAACTCCCATCATTACAGGTTCGGAAAGCATCTCATACTTTTCGTTTCTGAACACTGCAACCTTCGGAGAAATGAGCATATAATCTGATTCAACACGGCTCATATGTGTATTATTATATTTATACATTTCCGATGCTTTATTCGAATTGATCGATGCATAAAGTGTACTGCATCTGCAGAGCGCTTCCTCCTGTGCATTGGCTCCGATTCTGAAACCGCCTCCCGGATTATGAGCATTTGCAAAGTTCATGACCAGTGGATTATCATACTCCCGACCGGCTTGAAAAGAATCTGCATTTATAACTTTAATCCCACACATTTCGGAAGACTTATATGATGAAATACCATTTGCCAGAAACTCCTGCCCTTCTTCCGGAGTGATCACGATAACTTCTTCATAATCTTCTTTCGGAAGAAAAATCTCTCTGCCGTCAAATCTGTACTTGCCTTCCTCGGTTATTCTCATAGTTTCTTTCGCAATTTGAATATTATTCATAGGGGTTATCCTCCTACTCTCTAATGCTTTTACTATAGAGTAACATTTACTGTTCCCGGGATAACGCAGCCATTCCGGCAAGCGCCTGTCCTACACAGATTCCTCCGTCATTCGGTGGTATCAGACTGTGGCGTAGAACTTTCAGCCCGGATTTTTTAAGTCCTTCATCAACAAGACCGAGAAGAAGCTTATTCTGAAATACACCTCCGCTCAAAGCTATCGTTCTTATTCCTGTTTTATCTGAATATCTTATACAACTTTCAATGATATATCCGGCAAGCTTCGAATGGAACATATAGGCAAGCCTGCCTCTATCCTCTCCATTCAGGACTCTGACCGCAATATCTCTTGCAAGACTGCTTGTAAAATCCTTCGATATATCAAGTCCTTCAGCGGCGGTAAAGCTTATCTTGTCCAAATTCTTCTTCAGATATCTTTCTGCCTCAAACATCAGCGCAGTTGAAGCTTCTCCTTCAAAGGTCGAGCTTCTTCTGATTCCGAGTATCGCACTTACCGCATCGAATAGTCTTCCTGCACTTGTCGAGATAATGCTGTTTATTCCGGTCCTCGCCATATTCTCCAGAAGTGAGAATTCCATAGGCGAACACAGTTTCAGATCATTACATATCACTTCTTTGCCAAGTGAGGCATGAGCTTTGATTTCCGGATCAGAAGGATTCTCCGTTCCTTCCGCATTCATGTCTGCTGCTTTAGTTCCCGCAAAATCGCCGAGCAGCGATGCCGCAATCCTCCATCCTTCCTTCGAAGAAAGATCTCCTCCGCTTTGTATGAACGGTGTGATGGAACCAAGTCTCTCAAATCCCGACACACTGCATCTGAGAAATTCTCCTCCCCATATTGTACCGTCGGTTCCGTAACCCGTTCCGTCAAAGGAAACTCCGATCACTTCATCCAAATGATCATTCTCAGCCATACATGAAAGTATATGCGCATAATGATGCTGAATCTTCATAACCGGAAGTCCAAGTGACTCTGCTGCTGCAGTAGTATTATACTTCGGATGCATGTCACATACAACCAGTGAAGGCTCTGCCTCAAGAAGTGACTGCATTCTCGTAATTGACTCTTCAAGTGCATTTACGGTTCTGATATCCTCCATATCACCAACATATGCAGATGGGTATATAAGCGAATTCTTCGCTATCGCAAATGTATTCTTCAGTTCGCCTCCGACTGCAAGTACGCATCCTTTAAGCGTGCTCATATCTTCCGGCTTACTGCTTATCATAACCGGAAGCGGTGCAAATCCTCTTGACCTTCTGATCATATAAGGGCGTCCCTTATAGAAATCGGTAACAGAGTCATCCGCTCTCGTTCTTATCATTCTGTCATTGGATAAAATGTAATCCGTGAAGTCATATATTTCGGAAAGTGCATCCTCGTCGGTTCTGCATATAGGTGCTCCGGATGCATTTGCACTTGTCATAACAAGACAGTCCGACACTTCATACTCATCATCATAATCAAAGAGAAGCATGTGGATCGGCGTATACGGGAGCATGACACCGACATAAGGATTATCGGGTGCCACCGACTCGGCAAGACTTGTATGCGAAGCAACGTTTGCAGCATCACTCAATCTTTTTTCAAGTAATACTATCGGTTTCTGATATCCTGTAAGAAGCTCTCTTATCTTACCTGCCTCAGAACCTTCGGGATTCTCAGGTCTCGCTTCAACCGGGATCATAGTACCGAACAGATCATCTTCAAGTTTACATTCCCTGAGGACTGTTTCCATATTTTTCATCATGACCGCAAAAGGCTTCATCGGTCTATGTTTTAACATTCTAAGTCTTGCAACAGCTTCTTCGCTCTTTGCATCACAGGCAAGATGAAATCCACCGATTCCCTTTACGGCAACTATCTTTCCTTCGGAAAGTGCACGTCTCGCCGCAGTTATCGCATTTCTGCCGCGAGCTGTAATTCTGCTTTCCCCATTCTTTTCATTTCCGCTGTTCTTGTCATTTTTGCCATTCACGTCACCGGTTTCGATCAGATATACCGACGGTCCGCAGTTCGGACAGCATACAGGCTGAGCATCATAGCGTCTTGTTTCCGGATGAGTATATTCATACTCGCATTCCGGACACATTTCAAAATCCTTCATGCTGGTACGTTCTCTGTCATATGGCATGGAGTCAAGAATAGTAAGCCTCGGTCCGCAGTTGGTACAGTTAATGAAAGGATGCATATATCTGCGATTCGACTTATCATAGAGCTCTCTCTTGCATTCCTCACAGATAGCAATATCCGGCGAAACAAATATATCCCCTTCATCTCTCTCGCTTTCAATGATTTCAAATGAATCAAATCCGTCCATATCACATTCACGGCTTATTATATTAAGTATCACTGCTCTATCGGGCGGTGTATGCCTCAGTGCATCGAAGAGCGTTCCGACATTATCTCCCTGTGCGAATATTTCAACATAGGATCCTTTATTTGCAACTGTTCCGGTTATTTCATTATCCTTGCATATCCTGCTGACAAAAGGTCTGAAGCCAACGCCCTGAACTATTCCGTATACTCTTATCATATATGTAAGCACCGACTTCACCTCCTTTTCACTCCTGTTGTTATACTCTGATTTATGGTTAATCCTTATTACATCATCAGCTGTTGTATTTCAGTTCATGAATTGTTCTGCCTTCATCGAGCGGTCTGCCCGATATTGCAAAATGCGGAAATTCAATAAACCTGCCTTTAAATCCCGCTGCTGTAAGCAGTCTCTTAATATCTTCATCTGCAATCACTGCATCATAGTCTTCTTCAGATATGAGTTCCCAAAGATCATCTTCTCCCGAAAGTCTTATATCTCCGGATTCCTTATAATCATCATCCTGCATAAAGAATGTGGCGCAATTAATACTGAGCCTTACATTTTCTTTATTACTTACATTTCGTATGATATTACGTACTTCGTTTGCAGCAAACTGAGAATGAATGATAAGTACTCTCTTCTCATCTTTTTCATCAGATAAAGACTCTGTATATTCTTTCACTTCCGAAACAACACTGTCCGGAACAAAAGGATATCCGACTTCATAAGGAACACCAAACTCTTTCTTCAGATATTCCGCTGCTTTAATCCCCGCAGCACTTACCACAAGATTCTTCTTTGCTTCAGGTGCTTTTCTGATTTCCTCAAGCCCTGTTCCCATTGAATAAATGACAGCCTCATCTATTCCGTAATTCTTCAGTCCCTGAATCAGTGGCTCAGATGTAGAATATCCTGTTTCAAGCGGTGTAGCTCCGATCACTCCGATGAGCGAACACAACTCTACTTCTTCTACTTTGGCATTTCCGGATGCTTCTGCTGCCGGCTCCGGTTTTGTGCCGTCCGGTGTGGAAGTTTCAGCATCTAAAATATCCGCTCCTGCGAATTCACGAAAGAGCTTATCCCAGGCTTCACTCTCGCCCTCATCGTAATATTTCGTTCCGACAGCATTTACGGTTATGCACGGAACTCCCGTTTTCTTTTCCGCCATTCTCTTAAGTGCCTTCATATCGGTACCGATAACGGCAGGGACAGGTGTTGCAACGATTGCCGTAAACTTACATTTAAGAGTATCCTGTGCATCGGAAAGCTTTTGTATCAGCTTGTCATCGCGTCCCATTATTGCATCCATATCACGAAGTCCCGCACTGAACACAGCACTTTTCTTCATGAACCATCTTGGTTCATCAAAACCGCAGATATTTCCTGCACATCCTCCTGCATCGCAGATAACGATGATTCCTCCAAGCTCATATAAGACACCGCATGCTCCCGACTGATCCGGAGCAAAGGGTGATAAATATTTAAGCATTTTCTTCATTGATCAAATCCTCCGGTAAATCAGCCAAGCTTTTCCGACAGTCTGTTGAAAAGCTTTATAACTCCGTCATATCCGAAAGGCTGCTCATCATCGCACCAGTCAATTCCCGGAGTATCCGGATGATAATATGCCGAGTCCGCTCCGATATAGCAGTCAACCTTCTCTTCCTCATAATGAAGCATGGAAGGGGACAGATTAGAATATACCTTTGTCTCGGGACTAAGCTCTGCAAGGCGTTTCAGGAATCTGAAATTCAGTTCTCCGATAGTCGCAAAGATTTCCTTAACCTCAAAACCTTCTTCAATAAGCATAAGAGCCATTTCGATAGGATCTCCGTTCTGTATCTCACCGACCGCAAAGCTCTTCTTTCCGTGCTTTTCTCTGAATGCATCAATTACATTACGTGCATTTTCAAAATATTCGGTGTCATCAAGTTCTACGCCGATAGCCTGTCCGAGAAGTCTGTACTGGTTTCTGATCTTATCGGTTCTATAGAGCCTGAGCAGCTCGATAAAGGGAATCCCCAGTCTTTCCTGCATGTCCTGTGCGGCAGCTCTTGCTTCCGGATTTAAAACCAGATTAAAGTTTGCTTTCGACAGCTCATGATATTCATCAATATTATTGCATCGTGACAGCTCTCGTATATTTTTAATCCCTACTGACTTCATAAGCGGATAAAGCTCTGACGAATCAAAAAGCGGAGTAAAATATCCGAGCAGATTCATATCTGCCGAATTCCTCTTCTCTCTTTTCTCAAGAAGTGAATATACCGAAGTTCTGACTGCAGCCATCGGTGGAAGTCTCTTCTCTCTGGTCAGTGCATACATATAGCAGGCAACCGCCGGAATTCCCGTTTTCTCCGTAACCTTCCTGCAGACTCTTTCCATATCCGTTCCGAGCAGCGCATCAACGCATGTGATACATATCATTATTGCCGATGGTTTCTTCGGAAGAACCGATAGCATTTCTTCCGCAGCCTGAGGAATCTTTGTCAAATGTCTGCCCGTTACTATATCCGTATCATCCAGAAGCTGGAAGAAAAATCTGTCTCTATATTCAGGCGTTGAACGGAAAAGCGATGTATTCCTGCCGCAGCAGCCCGGTGATACCAGCAGCATCACAGAATCAGGTACCGCAAGTCCCGCACGCTTAACTCCGAAGCCCTTTGCACCCGGAGAGTTAAATGCAAGCGTTGCCGGAGAACTGTATATCAGATGCTCCGAACTCTTTAATTCTCCCGGCAGAGCCATAAGTCCGGCCTCCGCAAGTTCCTTTGCAGTTTTATAAAACGCCTTGGTCATCTCTGTTACCTTTCAGATTCAAAAGATTAATTATCGGACTTCTCATCCTCTTCGATAAGGAGTCTTGCGAGGTCGAGAAATCTCTTACTTACTTCAAGTGTCGGGTCGCCTTCGATAACAGTCTTTCCCTGATCCTCATAATGAATAATGTCATTTGTTCTCGGAATATCCGCTATTATCGGAAGACCTGTTCTTTCCGCAAAGGCACGTACCTTTTCCTCCTCACCCTCGACAGCTCTGCGGTTCATAACGATGCCTCTTACCTTTGCATAGCTTCTGTCCTGAAAATTCTTAACCGCACTGTTTATATTGTCTGCCGCATAAAGGGCCATCTTCTCACCGGATGTAACTATCAGAACCTTATCGGCATAGCCCTCTCTTATAGGTGCGGCAAATCCTCCGCATACTACATCTCCGAGAACATCATAGAGGATTGCATCCGGCTTATATTTCTTATTAAGCTCCAATTCTTCAAGCAGGGAAAATGTAGTTATTATTCCTCTTCCCGCACATCCGAGCCCCGGTGTAGGTCCCCCCGTTTCTATACATACAACTCCGCCGAAACCTTCTCTTGTTATCTGGTCCAGCGAGGTCGGTTCCTCGTCATGTTCTCTCATATAATTCATAACCGGTGTCACTGGATTTCCCGCAAGAAGATTAGCTGTGGAATCAGCCTTCGGATCACATCCTATCTGTATTACCTTCTTACCGAGGGATGCCAGTGCAGCCGAAAGGTTTGATGTAACCGTCGACTTACCTATACCACCCTTACCGTAAATGGCAACCTTGATCATAATTTCAAACTCCTTTATCTTTTCTACGAAATTAAAGCTTATCCGATATCCTTCAGAAAACCAAGTTTCGTATCTATCATATTCTTTTCAAACTTTTTAAAGCATCTTCCCGAAAATGCATCATGCGGGATTTCAATAAACTTCTTTCCTTTACATATCGGTCTGAAGAGCGGGTCTCCGATGATAATGTCGGATTTCTCTATTTCTTTTTCGAGACGGTCTTCATCATCACAGGATATATCTCCAAAAAACTCTGTACCACCGACTGTCCTTACCGATGAATCATCTTTAAGCTGAGACATATCCCCGTCACCTACAGTTTCAAGTACTCTCGTACCATATCCTGTTTCCAGTGATATGGCGGCAGCAAGCGACGCTGCAAGAACGCTCTCACCCAAAACCGCAATCCGATTATCATAAAGCCTGCACTCATCCGCGATACTTATCTCTGAATATGTTTCTCCGGTCATAGCAGCCTCTCCCACACATTTCAGCTTTTCTATAATAAGCTTCGGAAGCTTCTCTCCATATGGAGTTCCTACCACAAAAGGAATCCCGTATCTTTTTTCCAAGCTTTCCGCAAGTGCTCTTCCCGAAGATGAAACGACAAGGCTTACATCTGCTATGATTAATCGTCTCACTTCATCAAGTGAAGTTCCCATTCCGATACATGCATTAACCGTAAGACCTTCTCTCTCAATCCAGTTACGTATTATCAGGTCGGTCCCCAGCGGAAAATCAAGCGGTGTCATTCCCAGAATATTAACACTGATCTTCCTGCCGATCTTCGATTCCGGTACATCCGAAGACTCATCTTTTGCAGTAAATCTCTCTGACAGAGTAAGAAATGCATTTCCTGCTCCGGTTATGTAGCTCTGCATTCCGTTTGTCTTAACATTGAAACTCGGTATGCCTGTACGGCATTCAACCTCATATGCGATCGCATCCATATCTATGCCTATCATAGCGGGCATCGGCGAAGCACATATCGCTATATATTCCGGATGAAGCTCTTCAGCCGCTGCAACAAGATCACTGATAAACTTCTCATCATTTCCCATTACTGCGTCATTTTCGGTAAGTCCCGATATAAACATCATACTGTCCATATCGTACCATCTCGGTTCATCATGAGTCGTATATGTGGAATTACAACCCGATGCATCATGTATCACTGTCATTCCACCAAATTCATATAGGGCAGAGCATACTCCTGATGTATCTGCAGCATATATTGATATTATTCTTGCAGTCTGATTCATAGGCAGCTCTCGCACCCCCATCCCTTATGGCTGATGATCTTCTTTGTTTCTTTCGGATTCCGATATGCATCTATAAGCAGCTCAGAAAGCTTTTCTACAGCCTGATAGCCATAGCATCCGCCTCCTTCCACTATATCAACGAAGTGCTCCGTCCCGGTAAAATATGCTGCCTTCTGTCCGATTGCAAGTATCATTTTATCCGCCCCATCTGCAGCACTTCCCGCATCGATTCCTGTCTTACATAATCCCGCATCTGAGTTCAGATTACATCCGCATCCCGCAGCAAATCTCATAGCAGGATCGTTTGTCGGATATATCATTATATCCGCGCATTTTTCATCTGCGATTATCCTCTCAAACGCATCTCTTTCATCTGCAGGAAAGTTATCAGAATATATTCTCTTTACATTAAATCCATATTTTATAAGCAGTTCCAAAAGTTCAAGTATGTACGGATATGCTGTATAATCTATCGCAATCTCAGTGTCACCGATCAAATCATGAGCTCTTTCCAGCGCAGACCCTGCAGCTGTTTTACGCTCTTCTATCCATTCTTTTATGACTGCATGTTCAAGACCCAATGATTCTCCGATCATATAGAGGTTCTCATCCAGCTTCTGCTCATCAAATCTGAGCGGAGCACGGAGCCATTTAAGTCCCAACCTTTCAGAAAGCTGTTTACCTGATGCATCCGCAACCGAAAGATAGGATATCGCCGTACCTGCGGCTCCGAGTTTCAGGTATTCATCGTAGGTTTTACAATCTGTTATATCCCATATATTTTTTCCTGACATTTCAATCAATGAAACCAGATCAGACTTCTTATCATTCGGGAGGTTGCACCCGATTATTGCAACAAGCTTTTCATCCTTATCCTGTTTTTTTACCGATTCATATAGGCTCAGCTTCATCATTGAATCCGGTGACATAGTTTTTCTCATTGTCGGAATCATGAAGCATTCAACAAAATCTATATCCGGATACATTTCCGATAATTCATCAGTGATCATTGTGAAGTCACAGCCCTCGAACATATGCATACAGCTGAGATAGATCAGAATGCATCTCGGATGTTTATCCATTTGATCAACTATATGTGCAGTACCTTCGATAACACGTTTCTCCATCTCTCCGTTCCACATATCCTCTTCACGGAGAGCCACCCATGACATACGCTCTGTCTCGTTCATTTCGGCTGCAGTAAGGATCACACCTCTGAGGCAGCCCTGGGCACAGACATAAACCTGATGTGATTCCGGAATCAGCATTCCGGTATGGACGATATTCCATACGCCACGTGCCGGAGCATTGTATTGCAGTCCTTCATAGAAAGGCACCGGAAAATCAATATCCTTGAGCAGCACGGGCTCCGGGATTCTATGTTCAGTTGTCCGAAGGGATTTGATCATGGTTGCCTCCTTAATGGTTGCATATCTGCTCTTGCACATAAATGTGCGAGCAGATAAAGGATATTTCGCAATTGATAAATCAATTGCGAAATGATGCGATCTCGTCAAAGCAGCATATCTGCTGAAATCAGATATGTATGTGATATTGCATATGTTCCTGCAAGCAAGCTTGCGAACATATGCAATATCACATGCATATGCTTCGCATATGCTGCCTTGCCTCAATTAACGCACAAAAATGCACTCTTCTACTGATAGAAGAGTGCAGTAATTCCCTATAGAACTATTGCCACATGCTTCTATCTCAAGCTGCGGATGTTTCGTACATCCTATAGGTTTCAATATCAGGTTGGTATTTGTTTATTTGTTCTGTTATTTTATCACCTCACACGAGGCTATGTCAAACCGGTTCAACACATTTATATACTTTTCACAGTTCATCATCTTAATTACCACCAAACTGTATTAATAAAGCCCCGACAGATTCCTGACGGGGCTTTCATATCTCATATTGGATCATTCTTTGAAGCTGTTAAATATATAATCTGCAGCCTTAAGAAGTTTCTTCGTAACTTCGCTGTCCGGATACAGTTCAACAACGGTTCCTCCTTCGGATTCAGCCTTTTCGAAAATGCTGTCCCGAGGGATGGTTGCTATAACATCCGTACCGAAATCCGCCGCCAGCTCAGCCGCACGCTTTTCTTCATTTTCAACACCTCTGCAGTTAAGGATGATTCCTCCGAGCTTTGCATAATCACGGCTTTTAAAATTCTCTACAGCCATAGCTATATTTGCTGCCGCATAGATGGCCATCTTCTCTCCCGATGTCACTATATAAACCTTATCGGCATAACCTTTACGCATCGGCATAGTAAAACCTCCGCATACAACATCCCCGAGAACATCATATATCACTACATCCGGCTTATACTTCTCATATGCGCCCTTCGCTTCAAGCTGTTCAAGTGCATTTATGATACCTCTTCCGGCACATCCCAGACCCGGAACAGGGCCGCCGGCTTCTACGCAGAGAACACCCGATCTGCTCTCCTTAACCATATCCTCTATAGTGAAATTCTTTTTGCTTCTTACCAGATCAAGGACAGAAGTAACCTCTTCTTTCGGTCTCAGAAGCGTTGTAGAATCCGCCTTCGGGTCGCATCCTATCTGCATTACCCTGAGTCCGTTTGCCGCAAATGCCGCAGACAGATTCGATGAAAGCGTCGACTTTCCGATTCCTCCTTTTCCGTAAATTGCAAATTTTATCATTGTCTCTCCTTTACTGATTATATTCCATTATAGGTCTCTCAGTACTGTTCACTTTACTGTCACTTGCCATGCGATTCCTAAGTTCTCTCAGGAACTTTCTGTCAAGGTTGAGCTCCGCTTCACTATACATATCCATATTCACATTCTCCATCGCCTTCTCGGCCTGATATGCGGAGCTGGCCGCCAGATCCGGTCTTCCCATTATAAAATACTGATAAAATGCAAGTATTCTTTTTGCATTCGGATCTTCATCACTTTCAATCCTGTCCTTTATAAGTGAATACATTTTAAATGCATTTTGAACATTTATAAAAATGTATGATGAATAAAAGAGCAGATTATAATAACAGCCCGTATAATTTGTCATTGATGTATTATAGCCGTTTGCTGTCATCAGGAGCTCATCCATGTGCTTCATATATTTCGGAAGGATCTGATAATCTCCCCTGTCCAGTGCTTTGTTGATACACATATTTAAATGAGCCACCCTGAGATGCTTCGCTCCACGCCCGGACATCGCAAGTCCCTCATAAACATCAAGCTCCGAATAATATGTTCCGTCCATCAACTTAGCTCTCTGCTCCCTGAAAAGCTTCATAAGTTCCTTGTTATCCTTATTACTATCAGAAATCAGTGCTAAAATGACAACAAATGCCGAAATGGCAGCTCCAAACTCCACAATTCCGGAGAAAAAGCCTATCCCCTCCGAGTTCATTGCACTTCCGTAGATTATCCTGAGCGTAATAACAAATATGAAATAGAACAAAAAGTTAACCACCATAGGCCCATAGCCCAGTATATATTCTTCACGGACACTTTTGTTCATGCCTGTCGCAAGAGCTATTACCGGGGTCAATCTGAACTTTCCTGTTTTAACCCATTTACGCTTTTCTTTTTCAGAACGTTTACATCCTTCCCATTCGAGTACCTTGATCATATATGGATAGCATTTAAACGCTTTCCCAATTAAATAAGTAAACAGTAAATACGTATATCCGAAAAGGATTATTCCGACTATACCTCCTAATGTAACTGAAAACATACTACTTTCCTCACTAATATATTCTAACTTGCATATGAGATATGATCCCCTCTTGCTATCTCAACCTTATATCCTATTCTTTCCATTCTTCCTTCTATGCATCCCCTGCATGCAGCAGACGTATCACCTGTGCAGATTTTATTATCATAAAGCATATAGTTTTTTCTGACATCTATCGGCGAAAGGTTTGGCATAATAACATTTGCGCCTGCAAGAACCCCTTCCTCTCTTCCTCTCGGATTAATAGTTCCGAGTGCAGTTGTTGCAGGAAGCAGAACCTCCGGAAGCATAAGTCTCGAAAGACTGAGCAGAAAGAGTGTAAGTTCATAAGAGCCCTTAGGCATATCTCTGAACGGAGTATCCTTATGCGGAAGAAATGGACCGATGCCGATCATTTCCGGTTTAAATTCCTCCATAAAGATCATATCCTCGGCTATACAGTTGACCGTCTGGTAAGGTGAACCCACCATGATCCCACAGCCGGTCTGAAAACCAAGCTCCTTAAGGTCTCTCAGACATCTCATTCTGTTCTTCCAGGACATTTCCGAAGGATGAAGTTTTCCGTAATGTTCCTCGTCAGCAGTCTCATGACGAAGCAGATACCTGTCAGCTCCTGCAGCCTTATATGCCGCATACTCTTCGCGCTTTTTTTCTCCTATCGAGAGAGTCACCGCACAATCAGGATACTCTTCCTTTATCTTTGATACTATCCTGCATATATCGTCGCAGGTATATGTAAGATCTTCACCGCTCTGAAGAACAAATGTTCTGAATCCGTATTCATAACCGGCTCTGCAGCATTCAAGTATTTCATCCTCAGTCAGTCTGTATCTTTCAAGGCAATCATTTCCCGCCCTGATTCCGCAATAATAGCAGTTATTCTTACAAACATTTGAGAATTCAACAATTCCTCTTATAAAAATACTCTTCCCGTAAACGCTGTCAGCAGCTTCACGTGCCTTACCTGCAGCATAGAGTCTGTCCTCATCCGAATATGTACTGAGAAGAGTGATCCATTCTCCTTTTGTGAGTTTTCTCTCTTCCCTCAGTTTATCGATCAATTCCTGATTTGATTTCTTATCCATTTCTGTCATATATCAATTCCTTTAATAGACGTTAAAAGCCGTCAATACGTTATGGAATATAATAACATTTCATATAATGTGCGTCAATTTGGTATTCTTTATGATATAATAGTTCCCGACCTGACAGCGGCATATTAAAAAGCCGCTTAAAAAAAGTTGTTACGGAGAATCCATTTATGGCATATTATACACTTGCCTTCGGCGTTGTTTTTCTGCCTGTGGCAATAATCCTATATCAGATATTTCCGAAGAAATTCAGATGGTGCGCACTGCTGCTCATGAGCCTTGCGTATTATTTTACATACAGTTCTGTCGGTGTTCGGATTTTCCTATACCCTATAACCGCAGCTGCTGTCTGCTTCATTATCGGACATTTTCTTGAAAAGCTGGATAAGAAGAAAGCCTCTCTTACAGACCTTGTTCGAACTGAAGATGATAACGGAAAAGCTCGTCCCAAGGATGAGATCAGAAAAGAAAAATCAGAAATCAGAGACTCTTATCTGAAGAAAAGCCGGGCAGTTCTTGCTATAGGAATATTGTTACTTGTTGCTATGCTTCTTTATCTGAAGTATACGAATTTCTTTATTGAAAATATTAATCACATCTTTGAAGCCGCAGGCAGCGAAAAGCATTTCGCTCTTAAGCATCTACTGCTTCCACTTGGAATATCCTTCTATACAATGCAGGCAATCGGCTATATGGTCGATGTTTACTGGAAGAAGGTTGCCGCCGAAAAGAATCCTCTGAAACTTCTTCTTTTTATAACCTTCTTTCCGACAATTGTGGAAGGCCCGATCGCTTCATATAACGATATACATGAAGATCTTTTCAGAGGAAGCTCCATCGATCCCGAAAACATAATTCAGGGTTATATAAGGATTATCTGGGGAGCTGTTAAAAAGCTTGTTATCGCAGACAGGCTTTACCCTGCCGTAAATCTTCTCTTTGACTCATCAACCACACTTCGCGGCTTTGAAGTAATTGCTGCCGCAGTGCTTTTCACGGTTATGGAATATATGGATTTTTCCGGAAGTATCGATATGGTACTGGGATGCGGCAGGATTTTCGGAATAGGACTTCCCGAGAATTTCCGCCAGCCGTTCTTCGCAAGGAATGCGTCCGAATTCTGGAGAAGATGGCATATTTCACTCGGTGTATGGTTTAAGACATACATTTTCTACCCTGTATCGATCGGTTCTCTTGCCAAAAAATGGAATAAATTCGCTAAGGGACGTTTCAGTAAGCATCCTACCAAAATGGTCGTATCTGCAATGGCACTGCTTCCGGTTTGGCTTTGCAACGGACTGTGGCATGGTCCGAAGTGGACCTATATATTCTACGGAATCTTCTATTTCTTTATTATTCTGATCGAACTGATCTTCGAACCGCTCGGAGATAAACTTCTTGATAAGCTTAAGCTTACAAGGAAAAGCAAAGGTGTGGAAGTAATCCGCATCCTCAGAACCTGGATTGTAATCTTTATTGGTGAACTGTTCTTCCGTGCAAATTCTCTGAAGGATGGTTTCATAATGTTTGGAAATATATTCAAGAGTTTCAACCCTTCGATAGTATGGAACGGCTCTGCTCTCAGCTGGGGCATCGACCTTGCTGACTGGGTTGTTGTTTTTGTCATGCTTATCATAGTTTTGATAGTCGGTATCATCAGGGAAAGAGGCATTGAAATAACAGCAGCACTGCTTGAAAAACCGATGATTCTCAGATGGGGACTAACTCTCGGTCTTATTATGATTCTTTTAGTATTCGGCCTTTACGGACCGGGATTTCAGGAGGTGGATCTGATCTATGCAGGTTTCTGATAAAACTCCAAAAAATATCGAAAGCACCGATAATACAAATACATCCCATAAGGTAAAGAGATGGCTTGAAATTGCAGGTTTCCTCGCAGTTCTTTTTGTCATGCTGAAACTGATGTCATATCTGATGGACCCTGTCAGACTCGGACGACCGCAGTGCGTAGGTGAGAAGGATACTTATTTTGTATCGGCAATGACTGAAAAGGATATTCCTATTGATGTTGCGGTATTCGGTGACAGTGAATCCATAGTCCTCTTATCACCGAAAATCCTGCTTGATGAAGGTGAAATATCCTCATATATAGTAGGTGCAACAGGTGAAAGAGTCAGCGAAGCATATTATGCTATTGAAGACTTCTTAGAGGTTCATAATCCAAAGGTTATCCTGCTCGAAGCAAATATGTTTTTTACGACCTCCGGAGATGCTCGTGAAACACTTCATTCCTTTAACTCTATTATGTTTCACACCTTCCCTGTGTTCAGGTATCACAACTCATGGAAGGCACTCAGCGGAATAAATCATAGCGAACCGCTCACACATTTCCGAGGTTTTGATGAACGTCCTGAGGTCAATCCATATACAGGAGACGAATATATGATTCCGACTGACGATAAGGAATCAATAATCCATACAAACATTTACTATATGGACAAGATATGTGAACTCTGCAATAAGCACGGTACCGAAATTGTTCTTGTAAGTGCACCTTCACCGACTAACCATAACTACAGACGTCATAATGCACTTCAGGCTCTCGCCGACTCAAAAGGTCTAAACTATCTGGACCTCAACCTTCTGAAGAATGAAATTGGTCTGGATTGGACAACTGATTCTCTGGACGGAGGAGATCATATAAATCTCTCCGGTTCTGAAAAAGTATCGCGATATATGATACAATATCTGAAGGATAATTTTGATTTTTAACCGAAAGGTAATCTATATGAAAAATGTACTCGAATATCTCGAGGCTTCTGCCCTCGGATCACCTGATAAAATCGCAGTAAAGGATGACAAGGAATCCTGCACCTACAGTGAGCTGCTTAACATTTCGAAAGCTCTCGGCTTTCTTCTTTCATCCCATATACATCATGAGAAGCCTGTAGCTGTCATGCTTAAGAAGAGTGTCCTGACTCTGGAAATGTTTTTCGGATCAGTATATGCAGGAGGTTTCTACAGCCTTATCGATCCGGATTTCCCTGTTCCCAGAATCAAGAATATACTCTCTGTTCTCGAACCGGAGGCGGTGATCACTTCAGACGAATATCTGGATAAACTGAAGGAGTCAGGCTACGAAGGAAATATCTTTATCGGAACAGAACTCAGATCATCTGCAGCATTGCAGGATCCCGATTCGGAAGAACTTCGAAAATCTTTAAGTGTGATCAGAGAAAAGCAGTCACCATCCGCACCGCTCTACTGTAATTTCACTTCAGGTTCAACGGG
Source organism: uncultured Lachnospiraceae bacterium (assembly GCA_946405625.1). Classification (GTDB taxonomy): domain Bacteria; phylum Bacillota; class Clostridia; order Lachnospirales; family Lachnospiraceae; genus Eubacterium_Q. The sequence goes on from CAMJHQ010000004.1 coordinate 93,309, forward strand.
TGTTCCAAAGGGTGTTCTTGTCGGTCATGCATCTGTTATCAGTTTTATCGACAGTTTCACTGAGCTTTTCAATATCACCGGAGAAGATGTAATCGGCAATCAGGCTCCCTTCGATTTCGATGTATCTGTAAAAGATATTTACAGCTGCATGAAATGCGGAGCTACCATGGTTATAATCCCTACTGCATTTTTCCGTCTTCCTAACGGAGTGATGGATATGCTGGATGATAATAAGGTCACTACTCTCATATGGGCAGTATCTGCGCTGGTTCTTCTGAACCGGCTTCATGAATTCATGTATAAGATTCCGTCTTGTATTAACAAGGTTCTCTTCAGCGGAGAGGAAATGCCGCCAAAGCATCTTGCCGACTGGATGAATGTTTATCCGGATGCGGAGTTTGTCAACCTGTACGGGCCTACTGAGGTGACATGCAACTGCTCATACTACAGAGTTCCAAAGGATATTCAGCCTGAAGAGAAACTTCCGGCAGGCTTCACATTTCCTGGAAAGACTATCACGCTTCTCGGTGATGATGGAAATATCATCCCAAATGATTCAGAAGAGATCATAGGAGAAATATGTGTCGGCGGAAATGAACTTGCTCTCGGCTATTACAGAAATCCTGAAGTTACAAATGCCGCTTTTATCGAGAGCACAGATTCAGACGGATCCGTGAATCGTTTATATAAAACCGGAGATCTCGGATATTGGAAAGCGGGACTTCTCTACTTCGCGGGACGCAGGGATTTTCAGATAAAGCATAACGGACACAGAATCGAGCTTGAAGAAATAGAAAGAGCACTTAATTCACTTCCCGAAATACTTCAGGCCTGCTGTATCTACGATGAAGCACGTTACAGAATAATCGCATTCTGCACAGGAACGAACGATAAGAAGCTTATTGTGGAAGGACTTAAGAAGATTCTTCCCGATTATATGCTTCCGAATATTTATAAATTTATGGACGAACTTCCTCTCACAAAGAACGGAAAGATTGACAGAAATAATCTCAGAAGCCTCGTGACTGCGAAAGGTTAGGGTTATATGATGAACGTAAAAAATATCATAGAAAAATATAAGACACCTTTCTATCTGTATGATATTTCTCTGCTAAAAGAGCGTACAGACCTGATGAGAAAATATCTCCCGGACATAGGACTCTGCTTTGCAATGAAGGCAGCTCCTGTTCTTGCCGGATTTATTTCGGATATGGTTGACAGACTTGAGGTCTGTTCTCCCGGAGAATTTGAAATATGTATCAGGCAGGGTGTAAAACCTGAGAAGCTTCTTATATCAGGCGTAAATAAAACATATGAAAGCATCATGCGGACCCTTACTCTTGGAGAAGGTAAATGCATATATACTATAGAATCCGAGGATCAGTTCAGACTGCTCGACAGAGCTGCCGGAGATACAGGCCACATTCTCAAATGCTATATCAGACTTTCGTCAGGCAACCAGTTCGGTGTCGATAAAGTAACTCTGGAGAAACTGATTGAAAGTGTTAATTCATCTGATAATCTGAATCTTGCGGGAATACATTTTTTCTCCGGAACACAGAAAACCCTGAAGCGCATTTCATCTGAACTTTCAGAACTTAAGACCTATGGTTCGGAGCTTCGAGAAAAATATAACAGGGACTTCTGCCTTGAATTCGGACCCGGAATAGGTACTGATTATTTCGGTTCCGGCGAAAATGACGGAAGAACCGCTGAAATTCTGCATGCCGAAGAACAGCTGGATGGTCTCGCAAAGATTGTTGAAGAAACAGGGATCGGAGATATCTTCAAGAATATCACTTTCGAATACGGAAGATTTATCGCAGCACCTGCAGCAAAATATTATACAGGTGTTGCAGATATTAAATCCACATTCGGAACAAATTATGCTATACTTGAGGGCGGAATTCATCAACTGACCTATTACGGAAGCATGGCAGGAATGAAGGTGCCGTATATAGATGTGATCAAAATGTCAGCCAATGACGATACTCTCTCAGATGATGTAAAGACGTCATCTGACTCCGGTTCAACGAAAGCTGACAAGTTGACGCAGGACTCCGGTTCAACGGACGAAACTGCAGAGTATGTACTTGCCGGTTCGCTCTGCTCCGTAAATGATATACTGGTCAGAAAAGCCGTACTTCCAGAACTTAAAAAGGGTGATGTACTTTCCTTTGATCTTGCGGGAGCCTATGCTCTCACAGAAGGTATCGCACTATTCCTGAGTCGCGACCTTCCCGCAATACTTATCAGGGATAATGATGATATCCGTATTATCAGAGATCATATAGAGACAAATCCTATCAACGACGGAAGCGCTGTCATTACGGAAAAATCTCTTTAATCTCATAACCTAATGAAAAACATATATGTAATTTAAAAGGAGACTCATATGGACAGACTGTTAGAAATTCTTGAAGAAATAATTCCGGGAGAAGATATCGAAACCTGCACAACTCTGGTTGATGATAACATCCTTGATTCCTTTGCTATCATTTCACTGGTACAGGCACTTGAGGAAGAATATGATATCGTTGTTTCTCCTGCAGAACTGATTCCGGAAAACTTCAATTCCGCAGAAGCTCTGTGGGAAATGGTCGACAGACTTATGAATGAATAAACAGTAAACAAAGAGGCAGTCCGATTTATACACCGGACTGCCTCCTTGTTTATATACTTCTCATGTTCATGTATTACACTTTACACGACCGAAACTCAGTTAATATTATCTATTTCAGCTTCTCCAAAAGTTCCGGAAATACCTCAAGGCTTCTCGGAAGTATCCCCTTCATATATGCTATAGCTACTCCATAGTTGGTAAATGGAATTCCCGCGTCTTCCGCACATTTCATGCGATATATCATTTCACGTGATGTAAGCATACATCCGCCGCAATGAATTATAAGACTGAATTCCGATAAGTCCTCCGGAAATTCCGTTCCCGAGCTTGTTACTATTTCAAGTTCTTTTCCTGTCTTCTGCTTCAGGAAACGAGGAATCTTCACTGTTCCTATATCACCGCACTGTCTGTGATGGGTGCAGCCCTCGCTGATCAGAACCTTATCTCCGTCCTTCAGGCTGTCGATTGCTTTTGCACCGCCAACTGCCGTATCGAGGAATCCCTTATATCTTGCCATAAGTATCGAGAAGGATGTAAGCTTTATATCCTTCGGAACTATACCGCTTACAAGCTCAAAAGCCTGGCTGTCAGTAATTACGAGATCCGGCTTCGGATTCATTTTAGAAAGCAGCTCCGCAAGCTCGGTCTCCCTGGTGGATATCGAGTATGCTCCCGACTCCAGAATATCGCGTATTGCCTGCTGCTGCGGAAGTATCAGTCTTCCCTTCGGAGCAGACTCATCAATCGGAATTACCAGAACTATCATCTGTCCCGGTGAAATAACATCACCGACCAGACGTACTGTCGGGCCGTCGGTACTTACGCTTTTTCCGATAAGCTCTTTAAGTTCATATATATTTGTCTTCTCGGTTGCACTGACATATATCACTCCGGAAGCATCTTTCTCATCCGAAACTGCCTGACTGTCAGCATCCTTTAGGAGATCCATCTTATTCTTAACAACTATGTAAGGAATATTCTTATTCTTAAATATATCTATAAGCTCCTGCTCCGATGCATCAAGCTCTCTCGAAGCATCTGTAACAAGGACCGCTATATCCGTCTTATTGAGAATCTGCTTGGTCTTTCTTACTCTCAGCTCTCCCAATTCGCCCGAATCATCAAAACCCGGAGTATCCGTTATAACCACAGGGCCAAGCGGAAGCAGCTCCATTGCCTTTGACACGGGATCCGTTGTTGTTCCGAGTGTATCCGAAACCACAGCAAGCTCCTGGCCTGTAACCGCATTTACAAGGCTCGATTTTCCCGCATTTCTCTTTCCGAAAAAGCTTATTCTCAGGCGCTCGCCTGAAGGTGTATCATTTAAACTCATTTATTTTATCCTGCCTGATCATTCGAAAATCAGACACATCCTTTCTCTCCGTCACTTCCGGATCATCAGACTATCTAATGTGATTCAGCCTGTCTCATGCTATATTATCACTTTTCATGTAAAATACAATCTTCTTTACTTCTTTCCCGTCAGATAATATACAGCAAGCGCCGTACGATGTGAAAGGTTTTCTTTGGCAAGGATCGAAGTTATATAATTCTTTACCGTTCCCTCGGAAATGAAAAGCTTCGCCGCAATTTCTTTATTTGATAAGCCTTCAGCCACCGCTTTTACAATATCAAGCTCTCTTTCGGAATAGCCTTCGGAATCAAAGCCTTCACCGAACGATGAACCTGAAACCTCCTGGGCTGAATCCCCCTGTGTACCGGCTTTACCTGCCAGAGCTTCGAGTATGCTTTCCTCCATAACACCCGTTCCATTATATACAGACTTGATCATCTGCTTCAAATGTTCAGGCGTATGATTCTTTATCAGATAACCCTTGGCTCCGTTCCTGAGAGCCTGCTGAACCAGCTCATCGTCATCGAAAGTCGTAAGTATCAGGACCTTGCCGAGTTCCTTCTCAACTATATACTTTGTTGCCTCTATTCCGTCCATTTCCGGCATCTGAATATCCATCAGGAATACATCCGGCTTATTCTTCTCGGCCAGTTCGATAGCTTCGCGTCCGTTTGCCGCTGTCCCCAGCACCTCAAAATCATCATCCACATCAAGGATTATCTTCATTCCGTCTCTAACGAAATCGCTGTCATCAGCTATGATCACTTTAATCTTATCCATATATTATCCTCTTTAATATCCACACGGTATGTTGCCCCGTAAATTTCCAATATTCTTCAACGACGGCATACTCCAGTTTTTTTGTTCCATAAGCAATATTCCAAACTTCTATACCAACGTTAACTCTTCGGACTGCTACTCCAGCGGAAGAAGCATACTTACTTTGAAGCCAACTTCTGTTTCAAAATCTATTGAACCGCCCGACATCCTTACCCTCTGTCTCATTCCGGAGATTCCCATTCCGTCTTCAATCTTCGGGCAGCCTACGCCATCATCGGTAACGGTACATTTCACCAGCTTATTCATAACCGATATACTGATATTTATATGCTTACATTTCGAATATTTCATGGAATTGGTCACGGCTTCAAAGGTGTTGTCCAGGATCACTTCCCACATACTGTCCGGAATCTTAGATATATCTCCCTCATTCAGGAGTTCAGCCTCAACACCCTTACTGTTACAATCTTCGCAGAGTTCGTAAAGCTGAAGCAGTGCCATCTGCTTCTTCTCCGGCCTCTCCTTCCTGAGTATGGCACGGATTTCATCCATTCCGGTGCGGAGCTGATCTATAACAGCCTGAGACATACCGCGTGCCTTCTCCGGATCCTTATCCATAAGGAGTTTCACTGCTTCAAGCTGATAGATGGATCCATTGATATTATGGCCCAGCTTATCGTGAAGGGTCTGCGACAGAGTCGCTCTCTCCGCAAGAACCTTGTTCTCCGCCATAAGCATGTTCTTCTTCATCTGTTCTCTCGCAGTATTTTCCTGAATACGCATATCTCTTTTCAGCCCCTGCTGGGCTATAGTATCCTGCATCATCTGCTTCTCATAATCCGTGACAACAAACTCATGCTGCACATAGAAAATAAGCATAAATGTGAGTATGATAAGCTCTGTTACAAGAGCCATAGGTTCCTCCCCTATTAATCTTACAAGCAGGTACCTCTCGATAAAGATATTAAGGTAAATCGGATAATACCAGAAGCGGTTTGCCTTTAAGTATAGCAGCAGCTCATAATATAGAAATACTCCCATAAAACTGAAGCTGATACCTCCGAAATATAAAAGAGCTATATACGCAGCCGCTGCCGTTGCTATAAAGATAAGCACTTTCTTACCCTCGGTAAATTCCTTCAGGCAGATTACGGATATATATAACGCAACAAGCAGGAGTATCTCTGCAGATACTCCTGTCTTATCATCTATTCCGTCTATCCCATACAGACCAAGCAGCAGCATGATCACTATACGGGCTATAAGAAAGTACTTTTCTTTAAGGATATTGTCGTTTATGAAACTCCCCACTCCGTGCTCCTTCTGACCTTAAGCCCGATACCTCCGAGACTTAAGGTCAATATAAGATATGCTGCTGTAATACATATTAACATACTAAAAACCTTATTGTCTCCAACAAATATCATTTCTGTTCCATCCAGGAACCATTTCTGCGGCATCAGAGAAGAGAGGATCTTTATGCCTCTCGAAGTATCATCCAGAGGGAAGTAAAGTCCGCTGAAGAGCGATGACGTACACCAGAGTGTAAAGGATGCTATACTTGCACTGAATATATCATTCAGCATAATTGCCACAAACATACTGAGTGAACTGAATATGAGTCCCATCATAAAGATCAATATGAGAAATGTTATCCTTCCCATTCCCATATCATTCATATCAAGCATGAAGCTGCATGCACCGACTACACCGGTCATCAGCACCGATACCAAAAATACAGATACAAACTTCGAAGTAAAATATGTAAGCGTGCTGGTCTTCGAAAGATTTACTCTTGTAAATACTCCGTTCTTCTGTTCCTTAATAACTCCGCTTGCTACAAAGAATCCCGCAAATACAAAGCCAAGTGTCAGGAATGAAAATGCATATCCCATCTGGGCTTTCTGATTTATCTGCTCTTCCGTAAGCTTTCTTGCCTTGTTGGTATCCACCGATACTATATCCTTCTTCGGATTCATATCATCTATATATTTTAAACCTTCAACTAATTCTTTTTCACCCTCTGCACCTACTCTGAAAGAGTCCATTCTGGAAAGCTGCAATGTCAGCTCACTTTCAAAGGCGTCGATTCTCGCATCATCAGAAAGAACATACATTGTAAGTGCTTCAGCGGTCTTGCCGTCCAGAATCTTCTTACCGAAATCAGGTGTAATATACAGAGCCGCTCCCATTCTGTCCTCATTTCCGTCAAACTCTATATGGTTCTGTATAAACTCATCTATATTCTCTTCCCCTGAAATATCTGTCTTGCAGAGTATAAACATTCCGCTGTCTGCCAGTCTGTCTATAAGGTAATCCGAAAGCTCCGAACCGGAAGCATCATATATCTTAATTACACAATCACCTTTTGAGCCATAATAGGCGACTTTTTCGTCAGCATTTTCCAGTTCAACTATGCTGCTGAGCTCATCCTGATACGAAGTATAATTATTATTACTTTTAAGGATAATTGTCGATAATATCGGCGTTATTATGATAAAAAGCCAGATTATCTTTGTTCTTATCAAAAGCTTAATGCTGGATTTTATTAAAACTATCATGCTCTTCCTCTCTTTCTGATCTGTCCGAACAGTATGGCTATGATCGAAGATGCAGCTACTATCAGACCTGCGTAACCGACTGCACTTCCCACATAATCGCTGCGTCCCATACATGATAACTCCGTAAGTGCTCTGTTGATATGATATATCGGAGACATGAGCTTCACACTCATCGGATGTGATGAGAAGATATAGGTCTCAAATGCACCTCCATAGAAACCGGCGATCCATACAACCGTAAATGTAACTATTATCGTTCCGACCATGCTATCGGTAATACTGTAAATCATGATTCCCATTGCGGTAGCTGCCGCTACGGATGCAACAAGTACAATAATTGAAATCAGCGGATTGCCCCAATGTACTCCCAGTAAAACCACCGTCAGTAACGCAGCGATCACGGTACCGATTGAAGCTACTATTGCTATCGGAATAAATTTGCTCATATATTCCTTAATAGGTGTCAGATTCGCAACCTGATATCTCTTTCTGATCTTATATTTCTTCTCATTGATTAAAATACCGGCACCAGCAAATATTGCGCACCATCCAAAGTATACGATCTCAACTATTCCGTAATAATCCTTTGAATCTATGCTTTCCTTATATTCCGGATGTTCCACCGTAAGTGTTGCAGCATCTGTTTTCACTCCCATTGCTGTAGCCGCTGCATTTTCGTAGAATGCATTTACAAAATACTCGAGTGCCCTTCCCTTGGCCGAGCTTTCTTCATATACAGTATAAGTATCATCCTTAAATATGATAAAACCTGTAAGGGAGTTCTCATGCATCAGATCCTCAGGATCTCCTGTCGGATACTCACTGAGCGTTATATCATTTTCCTCAGCCACCGCATTCATGGCCTCTATCATCTCCGGTGTTATTCCGTCTCCTTCTATGCGGTATCCTGCTGTCATCTCAGTCTCTTCATACTTGCTCATCAAAGTTTCAAATGCACTTGATAAGCAGAATATAAGTATGACCGGCATGATAACAAAAAGAAGGATGTTTCCCCAGCTTCTGTACATAAGCTTTATATTATTTTTGATCAAATATCTGTTCATTTCTTTACCTCTTTGTTCCTTTCTCCGGCTGTTATTCAGCCTTCGTCTGCCCGGAGCCCTGTTCCTTAAAATGTAGGAACGCTGTGATTCCGATAGGCAGGAAGTACAGACACCATATTTCAAGTGCGATCACGCCTCCTTTTGAGCCGGATCCGTTACTCCTCGTAAAAATACCTGTCATTGGCATGATCAGGCATCCCGGGAAGAAAAGGCCATGCACTAACAGCAAAATCTTTAAGACCTTGTCTTTCTTATTCTTCACATTGACAGTCAGTCCGATAAAGAACGTCGAAAGCGCCATAAGCCCGTATCCTAACATATCCAGGTTAAACATATAACCCATGTAACTGTAATCCAGTATCCTGCTTGCTTCCTCTCCCAGTTTCTCATTGAGGACCGTTGTACATTGCGTGAAGTATACGATGAGGATCAGCGTTGCATACATTCCTGCAAATACAAGTGCCGTTCTGCCGGCTGCCTTTGTCCGATCGGTGCCCTCAGCATCCAGTGCTGAAACCATACATACAAAGCCAAGTGCCAGAAAGATACACACAAAGAAATATCCAAAGGACCAGTCTGCCAGCAAAAATACCGCAAACATAAGCACGGTAAATGCATTTACCAAAGATCCTATCATACCTATTTTTCTGTTCATTGTAATCTCCTTGCCTTGTCACTTGTTTTCTAATAATCTCTGAGTTTCTTTCCGGTAAGTGTGAGGAATACTTCCTCAAGTGTGATGGTTGATGTATCTTCGACAACCATTTTCTTAAGCTCTTCGCTAGTACCGATTGCTATAATCTTTCCGTTATCCATAATGGCTATCCTGCTGCAGATAGCTTCAACCTCTTCCATATAATGACTGGTGTAAATGATAGTCGCTCCGTTCTCGTTTGATTCCTTTATCTTATCCAGAATGAAGTTTCTTGACTGTGGATCGATACCGACTGTCGGCTCATCAAAGATAAGAAGCTTTGGATGATGGCCTATAGCACAGGCGATATTAAGTCTTCTTTTCATACCTCCGGAAAATGTCTTGGCGAAATCATTTCTCCTGTCGAGCAGTCCTACATATTCGAGACTTTCATCAATTCTCTTCTTCAGTTCAGCACCCTTGATTCCGTAAAGTGAAGTGAAGAGCTCAACATTCTCCCAGGCTTTAAGATTTCCGTGTATTGCTAGGTCCTGCGGGATATATCCCAGCTTATCGACCAGTTCCTTACGGTTCTTCTGAAAGTCCTTTCCGAAGAACTCTACATTTCCGAGAGTCGGCTTCACCAGATCACAGACCATATTCATCGTGGTACTTTTTCCGGCTCCGTTCGGTCCCAGAAGTCCGAATATCTCGCCTTCCTCTATTTCTATATTGAGATTATCCACAACAACCTTGTTGCCGTATTTCTTTGTCAGCTCGTTCAGCTTTAATATTGTTCCCATAGTCTCTCCATTCTTCAAAATATCTATTTTTATCCTAAACAAAAAAATGAGTGTGCCGATGAAGTCTATCTCCATCTGACACACTCATTATATAAATTCAATATTTTGTTTTGTAGTGAGAAAAGATACATTTCCGATGTGACTAAAGTCACATTTCGATTTTGTCTAGTCAACTAGACTTGAGTATAATCATTTCAAACGACATGTTGCTTTCTTAAACACATTATTATCAATCTCAAACTTCTTCGGATCCACCTTATTTGTCAGCTGACTTATAAACATGAAGTCCGATGATATACGAACCAGCAACTGTTTTCCGGACTCTTCAACCAGATAATATCCGTCGGAGTTATTGATATAATCTCCCAACTGCACTACTCCGGGCTTAACCAGGAAGTCCAGGATTGCCTCCTTCTTATTCATCTTCTTTGTTCTGATCAGCGGATAGATGGCATCTGCATTCGGAAATCTGGCAAAGCATGCCGCATCCTTCTTATCTCTGCAATGTCCGGTTTTCTCGAAGCTGTCCAGATTGATCGGCTCTCTTGTTTCCATCAGATTAAGACTCTCATCTTCATCCAGCAGATGATCAATGCTGACTCCCAAAAGCTGTGACATAATCTTCAGGTTGTTTACATCAGGCATACCCTTGTCTGATTCCCACTTTGCTACTGCCGATCTTGATATGCTCATCTTTTCGGCAAATTGTTCCTGCGTAAATCCTGCTTCTTTTCTTGCATTTTTGAGTTTCTCTCCAAACGTCATATCTCATGTCCTCCGTTATAAAATATTTTACTCTTACCGATGCTTTTTTCGCAAGTCAGGATATTTTTTCACAAGCAATGTTCAATTACTGATCATCATCCTGACCGCTCATGCATCTTATGGTCTGAGCTTATCCCAAAATACCGGAAACACGCAAGAAACGTACTGTAACAAGGCTGTTACTCTCCGTAACAAACCCATTTTATATGATATTGTCCAAAAAATTACCCTCATTCTTTATTAGATAAAAATGCTTTTGACAATCGGAATCGGTTAAACTAAAATATTCTTAACAGGACAGTCAGAAGGTGGGTACTCCTCACCCGACCCTGTATTTGTTTAAGAAAACTAAGAAAAGCCGTCCTAAACTTTTCCAGAGGTCAGGACGGCTCTTTCATTTCTAATATACTGTTTTCGCAGATACTCCTTCAATCCTTCCGATCTTTCCGGCAAGGGTATTGATCGTATCCATATCCGCATCAACTGCAATACTTATGATATTGATTCCCTTCTCGCGATAAGGGATTCCCATTCTTCCGATTATACAATCATTATATTCATGAAGAATCGCATTGATCTCAGGTGATGACTTAACATCCTTCAAAATGATCGCAATGACTGCCGCTTTTGTTTCCATAGTAAAATCCTCCTTCTCATATATTCAACTGCTTAACGCAGATAAAAAGTTCAACCGAATTATTTCTTCGCTTCTTCGAAATATAATGTATATGCTTCATCCTTTACATCATAGAGAGGCATGAACTTGATAGCCTTCGGCTGACGTTTTGTCCTGTAATTATTCTGAAGCCATACAAATATATCATATGCATGTTCCGTAACCGGGTCAAGGAATTCTGACGGATTATCAAAATCTCCGCTGATCACATCCACTTCATCCGTTAGTCCCGCAAGAACTATCGGTCCGTCAACAAATGCAGCCAGATGCTTCATATCAGGAAGTCTTTCAGCCTTAACTACGGAAGGAAGGAACAGGTCAATCACGTCACTGCCCTTTATGCCGTCGATCAGTGCATATCCGGACTCCTTCTTTATATCTGAAGCTGTACCATTTACAGATACCTCCGCTTCTCCTTCAACCCACTCCGGAATTCTGAGTGCAAGTGTAAAGGCCTCATCTGCCTCCTCAACCTTGAATCTCAGCTTCCATCTGGACTTTTCACTTATAGAATGCTCCTCAAAAAGTGTAACAACTTCATTTCCCATCATTCCAAGGGATTGAACCACCTTTACTTTCTTATCACCGAGTGTTGAAGAAAGCTCCGATGGAATATACTGATTTACGAACAGTATTTTGTTTTCATCATCCGCTGAATAGATCATCTCAGGATATTTCGTTGCCGACTGGATCATAGTTCCCTGGCAGCACCAGAAATCATTTCTCTTGGAAGCCCATTTTTTATGAGAACCGGTAGTCATCGGAAGGAAATATGTCGGCATACCTGTCTCAGCTGACTGCTGTGCCAGGAAGCCGTTATAGATACATTTTTCTATATAGTCGGTATACTCTGAGTTTCCGGTCCATTTGAAGAGATATTCCGCAACTCGTACCATGTTATATACTGTACAGAATTCCTGTCCGCGGTCACCTCTGTATTCGCCCATCTTCATAGGCGGAATCCAGAATTCTCCCGCATTCTGTCCCGTAGTTGCATACATGCCTCTTTTTGATACAGCCAGATCCCAGAAAACTTCAACGATCTTACGCCAATCTTCATCTCCTGTCAGCTCATACATTTTTGCCGCTCCCTGAATGATCGGAATGCTGGCGTTGGTATGCTCATCGGTAAGAGCATCAGCTCCTGCCTTTATTTTCCTAAAAATTCCCTGATCCTTATAATTTTCCGCAAGTATCTTATATCTCTCGTCGCCTGTAACCGAATACGCATCTGCCCAGGTTTCAAGCATTCCTGCCTGCTCACCCTTATAGATTGTCTCCGGACTTCTCTTCTTCATATCCTCTGTCCAGTCTATGAACCAGTCTGCCATTCCCGAAAGAATCTTCAAAGCTTCCTCATTTCCGGTATATTTATATGTATCCAGAAGTCCCATCAGGAGCTTGTGGATTGTATACTGAGGCGACCAGATATATCTGTCCTCGATCATTATCTCAAAGTACTTTTCCGGAATAGAGCCTACCCATCTTCCGCCGTTCATCTTTTGGCAACGGCTCAGCTCACTTACTATATGTCGAAGTTTGGCATCAAGTATTGCGTCTCCGTCATTTGCAACAACTGCAGCTGCTGCAGACATGTAATGTCCCAGGAAATGTCCTCTCAGCTGACAGGAAGGTGCTTCCCATCCCCAATGCATATTTGCCTTTGATGGATCTTCAACTGTCATAAGCCCCGGAATAATGATTCCTGCCTCAAAATAATAATTCTGCAGCAGACAAGTATCATCCAGCTCACGAAGATAAGACTTGTTGATTTCCATTCTCTTTCTAAAGAGACTTTCATTTACTTTAACATCCTTAAATGTGTATGTTCTTAATGCCTTTTTCATATGACTACCTCAATGCTATATAATTTCATTATATTCAAACCCGACTATTTTTTTACAAACTGTGATATAAACTTCCATGCCTCCCTACAGGTATGCTGTCTGCATTCATGAACCTGATTGCTCACACTCGCAAGTGCCGTACGGCATTTTCCATCAGTACTGTTATAATATCTTATTGTAAGGATGCTGTCTCTTTCCTCATTTGCAACCTTTTCAACCTTATCAGGTTCAGCTCCGTAGATTTCATCCTTCCAGTTTTCTTTGTCTTCGAAGCTCAGATCAAAATCAGCCGCAAGCTTATTTACCTCTGCCAGATACTTTATCCTGTCAAGAGCTGTATCTGCATGACACGGCAGTTCAGGAAGATGTGAGTTTTCTCCTCCCGAATAGAAGAATGGAACTGCTACCGACATATTTAGTTTCGGATCTCCAAGCGAAAGTCCGAACGGATTATCCTTGATAGGGAATAATGCACTTGCAGGACAGAAACCTGCAAAGATTTCCGGATATTCATGATACATATCCCATGTCTTTCCGCATCCCATAGAAAATCCGGTCGCATAGATACGTTTTTCATCTATATCATACTTCTGCTTCAGATCTTCGATAACCTGAACTACTTCCGTAGCTGTGACATCCTGATGATTCTCTAAAGCTACAAACAGGAAGTCCTCATCATGTGCGATTTCCCACCATCCCGAAACAAATGTGAGATACATCGATGAATCACCACCGCCATGGAAACCTATCATAAGCGGTACCGGTCCCTTATCGAAAAGCGTTGTATTGTAATAAGCAAAGTAACCTACCTTATGTTCAGGTTCATCCTTAAATATTCCTCTGTTATCAGGTGATGTCTTTACAAGAGAATATCCTGCATCCTCTACTATACCCAATGTATCAAAATCAGGTTCAAGTTCTATATGGCCGCACCACATTTTATATTTCCACACAAAGCTCTTAAAGTCTTCGATATATTCTGCCTTACCCTTTATAAGAAGGTTTTCGCATCCTTCAAAGGCTTTGTTGATATCATCACTGTTTCCGACACTGAGAATTGCAATATCCTGTCTCTCAATCTGAGGAACTACGCTGAGTCTCTCCATAGAGCAGCATGCCGGTGTTATCTCACCCGGCCCCCACAGATATTCTCCGTCTATTTTCTTCAGAAGCTTCGATGCAACATAGTCTGCGGATTTTCCATAACTGTAAATATCCGCACGGAATATGGCTCCTCTTATAAAGAATCCCTTAAATTCCTGTGCGAAGAAATCCGTAACAGGTGCGATTCCGTCATCATATATAAAATGATTCTTAGTCTCGGCTATCAGATCGATATATACATTTTCTTCCGCATTCTCCCAGCCACCTTCACAGGTAGGATATACGAAAAGAACACTTGCATCATATTCGGATGCTAACCGGGCAAGTCCCGTGTCTTCTGCAAATCTGACTGCATCCTCAGCCGTCTTTCTCTCCTCTTCAAAAACAAGAAGGAATGGTGCTCTGAAACCATAATTATTCACCTTTCCATCAATATCCGTTGCCGGTACATACACCTTCAGATAGAAAGAATCATACTCATGCTCCCAGTATTTTCCACCATTATCCAGACTCTTTACTTCAGGTCTTTCCATTAAGCCCATGTCTTTATAACCCCCATATAAAATAAAAACTCGACCGACCAGCTTTCAATAAAAAAGAATAAAGCTGAATCAGTATGATCACCTCACCATACAGTAAATGTAACCATACTGTATCATAATAACTTATTTTCATTCACATTACTACAATAAACACCGAAATATTGAGAATAAAAATTTTTGATGGTATAATGTGTAACGTCATTATTTTAGCAGAATAGTCGAAAGGGGTATAATATCAATGGGTGAATTATTTTCACTGTTTTCTAATATCACAAATCTGGATATTAAACAAATTATCATGTGGATCATCGGAGGAGTTCTCATTTACCTTGCCATTAAAAAGGAAATGGAGCCGACACTTCTTCTTCCGATCGGTTTCGGAACCATACTGGTTAATCTTCCGATGTCAGGAGCCATAAATCAGAAGGTCGGTGAGATTCTTCAGGAAGGTCCTATCTCAATACTTTTCGAAAGTGGAATAGCGAATGAGCTCTTTCCTCTTCTGCTCTTTGTCGGAATCGGTGCAATGATCGATTTCGGACCTTTACTATCAAATCCAAAGC
Source organism: uncultured Lachnospiraceae bacterium (assembly GCA_946405625.1). Taxonomy (GTDB): domain Bacteria; phylum Bacillota; class Clostridia; order Lachnospirales; family Lachnospiraceae; genus Eubacterium_Q. Next base: position 108,625 of record CAMJHQ010000004.1, read on the forward strand.
TCATGATATTCGGTGCTGCTGCTCAGTTTGGTATTTTCTTCACACTGAGTCTTGCTTCACTCTTCGGATTTGAGCTTAAGGATGCTGCTTCAATCGCAATAATCGGTGCAGCTGACGGACCGACATCCATATTTGTAGCAAATTACTTCGGAACCAAATATATCGGTGCAATTATAGTAGCCGCATATTCCTACATGGCCCTTGTACCTATCGTACAGCCTCCGATCATCAAGCTTCTTACAACCAAAAAAGAGCGTAAGATCCGTATGGAATATACATCAAAAAATGTATCTAAAACAGCAAAGATCATTTTCCCGATCTTCGTTACTGTTCTTACAGGACTCGTTGCTCCTAATGCAGTAGCACTCATTGGTTTCCTTATGTTCGGTAATCTTATAAGAGAATGCGGTGTTCTTAATTCACTTTCAGAAACAGCCAAGAACGATCTTTCGAATCTTATTACACTGTTTCTCGGAATTACAATTGCAGAGAAAATGCAGGCTGACGCATTTCTTAATCCTCAGACTCTGCTGATCCTCTGTCTCGGTCTTATAGCATTTATCTTTGATACAGCCGGCGGAGTGCTTTTCGCAAAGTTCATCAACTTATTTGCTAAAAAGAAGCTTAATCCTATGATCGGTGCTGCAGGAATCTCTGCATTTCCTATGTCTGCAAGAGTCGTTCATAAGCTCGGTCTTGAGGAGGACAGCTCCAACTTCCTTCTCACACATACAATCGGTATAAATGTTTCAGGTCAGATAGCTTCCGTAATCGCCGGTGGTCTTATCCTTAACCTGATTGCCAGATAGGAGGAATAATCATGAAAATAGATACAGGTGCATTTATGCAGTCTCTCCCGATCATGGGAATCGGCCTGCTGGGAATATTCATCGTAACTGCTGTTTTAATTATCGGAATCTATATTCTGAGAGCATTCACATCATTAAAGCCCGACTCAGAGCCGGCCGCTGATACGGATGCCTCCGAATCGAATAATAAAAAAGCAGACTCCTCCGTTAAGAAGGAATCCGCTATGGATCTGATGAATGAACGTGAAAAGAAAGATTTTCTTGATAAAGACGATACTTTCTCCATTTCAAAGGATCTTTAATTTCAGATTTATCTTAATTCGCGTATTGTGATCTTCCAAGGATTATAATACGCGAATTATTTCTCTTACGAAATCTTCATCAAGGGGTTTGGCGAAAACACCCGGTTCAAACTCCTTAACGCTTCCAATACTGTCCTGAAGCACGAAGCGAAGCTTTCCGTCACGGACCTTCTTATCCGTATAAAGCTTCTTAACAAGTGCTTCTCTGTCTATATAGTCAGGTATTCTTGTAGGAAGTCCTGCTTTATCAAGAAGTGCAACAACCTTATCCCTATCATCTGCACTCAGAAGTCCCAGCTTTTCAGCCAGATATACTTCCGCAACCATTCCTATAGATACAGCCTCTCCATGCATAAGCTCATAATCACTTACTGTCTCAATTGCACGTCCGACAGTATGTCCGAGATTGAGGATTTCTCTGAGACCGGATTCTCTCTCATCCTTCATAACAACCTCATACTTAATCCTGCAATTTTCTTCGGAAATGTGCTCACATGCATCTTTATCCAGATTCAGGATATCATCCATATGCTCATCCAGATAATCAAAGAATTCTCTGTCAGCCATGCATGCATGCTTTATTGTTTCTGCAAGTCCGCTGATTATCTGCCTCTTCGGAAGAGTTTTCCATGTCGCGATATCTATATATACCTTCTTCGGCTGATTAAAAAGACCGATAAGATTAGTTGCAAGCGGCGTATCAACAGCAGTTTTTCCGCCGACCGATGCATCTGCAGCTGCAAGAAGTGTTGTAGCATAATTAATGAACGGAACACCTCTTCCATAGGTTCCTGCTATAAATCCGGATAAGTCGGTAACAACGCCGCCACCCACTGCGATAATACAGCAATCTCTTCTATAGCCTTTCTCAAGCATGCGATCTTCTATATCCGCCTTAACCTCTCTGGTCTTACTCTTTTCTCCTTCAGGAAAAACAAAGAGATCTACCTGATAGCCTTCTTTCTTCAGGAGCTCAACTATCGGTTCTGCATATAGATCCTTAACTATACTGTCTGTAATAACAGCAAATTTATGAAGCTTTCCTACCAGACCGTTTCGCAGATCCTCTATCAGACTTCCCGAAAGCTCGTATCCGACTTCAATATCATAGCTGTCATCCACTACCTTTTTCAATTCGACTCTGAATTTATTCATATTACCCACCATTCTGTAAATCCAAGTGCTGTAAAGCCCATAAAATAAAGATACAGTGCGATTTCTCACCTGAAATCACACTGTATCATAATATCGTATTTTACATTAAGTTGCAAACTGCTTCTCTTCTCTTAACTTCTCTTCAGCGAAATAAGTATTCTGTTCTGATATTTCTTATCTATCCTGTTTATGCGCTTCCTGCTTCATTTCATACATAGCATCATCAGCCATACGGAAGTATTCTTCATTTTCCAGATCGTTATCAGGATCTATAACAACATATCCTATACTTACACTCAGATTATAAGGAAGACTTAAATCATCGGAAATTCTCTTAACCTTCTCAATGATTGCTTTCTTTATATCTTCCATATCCGCAGAAACCGTATAATCTCCGATGATTACATACTCATCACCGCCGTATCTTACGGCTTTCCAATTCTTCGGAATTGATGACTTTATAACGCTTGCCACTATCTTGATTGCCGTATCTCCCTGAAGATGACCATATTTATCATTTATCACCTTCATCCTGTTTATATCGGCTACCATGATAACGCAGTTCTGCTTAGTATGTCTAAGCTCATCCAGATATGGAATCGCTATCTTCTCATATCCCATTCTGTTATAGAGTCCGGTAAGCTCGTCTCTTACAGATATATCGGCAAGAAGCTTATTGAGCTTATCAAGCTTTATATTCTGGCGCGCTCTTCCGAGACCTGATGCGATATGCCTTGTTAAAGAATTAACATAAAAATCTTTGATCATCTTAGAATGATTCTTACTGACATAATATCCAAAGCTCTCATCCTCTAAATGCAGCGGAACAAACAGATATACAGCCGTTTCATCAGAATCCGGATCATAGTAAGGTACCATATCCGATACAGATATCGTATGTCTCGGAACCGTGACACCGTCCTTCATTCCGTAGATAACATCGATTTCATCACTGTAGCCCTCAGTTCTTGCCTCCACCTCTTTCTCTGTGGAATCAACAAATTGTTTATCCAGACAGATATAGAAATCATCACCCTCATAAACATGTGACTTATCCATCAATCCGGTGAATCCTTTATGTATATCATCTGTGGTTTTTACACCTGCCACGGCATTATCAATATCTATCAGATGCCAGTCAAATATAGTTCTCTCCACCGGAGTACGAAATGCTCTGGTTCTCGCTTCCTTCTGGATTTTCAAGCCTTCAGCACCCATAGAGCATCCACAGCTTTCCCCAAGATCAAAGGTCGAATGGTAAACCTTATCGCCAAAATCAGGAGCACCGTTCATAAGCCCTATCAGACTGTCTGTTGCCTGATAGCTTCTCTTTTCCCAACCACGATCTACTGAAGTAAGTATAGGTGAAAAATGATTTCCGCTCATCAGATTATCAAATCCGGTAACTTTAACATCCTGAGGAACACTTATTCCCATATTATCCAGTGCCACACATGCCGCCAATGCCATAGAATCATTTGCACATATAAATACATCCGGAAGCTTTGACATACCCTCAACGATCTTAGGCAGTTTCTCTTCCACGATAGCATAGCTCCAGCAGCCGTCAAATGTTTTCTCCGGATCCACGGAAAGTCCATGCTTCTCCATGACATCTACGATTGCCTGATATCTCTCATTACTTTCCTCATTATCAGTCGGACCGCTGATCCAGAAAATATCTTTCACGTCATGTACGGTAATCAGATGTTCAACAAGTTCCTTCATACCATTTACATTTTCTGTTCTTATGCAGTTTATATCATCAAGTGAATATTCCAGACATAACGAAGGAACCTTAGCCTTAAGGATTTTTTCACGAAGGATTGCATTTTCCCCGCCATTATTTAAGGTATTTCCCAAGAGAAGCACCCCATCAAAATCCTCCAGCTTCGGAAGGTTCAAAATATTCAGTTCGCCGGCCATATCCTCCTTGGTCTTATCATATGATGTATAATCCAAGAATATAAATACATCGACGTTATCCTCAGACGCACGTCTTCTTATGCCTTCGAGTGCAAAATCCAGATAATCATCATTCCAACCATTTGTGAATACGGCAATTCTTTTTTTCATAATCAGTAAAGTCCCCCGGAACGGTTCTAAAATGTATATTACCCCATTTTCACTAATTATATCATTCTACTACCGCAATACAAACAGTTTTATTAAGTTGTCGTCATTATTCCAGGTCAACTTCATTGCACGTTCAGATTCAATGCAGTTAAAAAAATGTAGTCAATTGTCGTCATATGATCACTACAAGTCCAAAATGTCAGCGCGTGATATATTCCATAAGCATTTCAGGCACATACTGATAATGATGGCTGCTATATATCTTCACCTCATATGTTGTAACACCGTGGGCGCGAAGCCTTTCCTTCAGATTCTCCACACCTTCGAGAGTCGAATCATTTTCACCGAAATACTCTTCATAATCTTCATCTTCCATATCACCTGCTGTTATGAAAAGATTTCTGTCATATGATTCATTTCTGTCAAAATACCCATATTCATTTTTATACTCTTCATAATCGCTTACTCCGGTAAAATACGGTGTCCAAAATGTAGGGCTTCCGATAATGTAATTTCCGAAAGGAATATTTTCATATCTGTCATAATTAAATGCAGCATAATGTGTGAATACACCACCCTGCGAATGCCCGAAGAGTGTTGAATTACTGTAATCAAAATTATAATCGCCGCTGAGATATGGCATCATATTGTCAGTTATGAAATCCAGGAATTCCTTCTTATGATTGCATAAAATATTTCCCCGAACCTCATTGTCCCATCCGTCGACATCATATTCGAATCCTATTGTAATAAGGATCTGTGGCTTTGCCTTTCCTTCTGACATCGCTCCATACAGTGATGTAACATCATTAAATCTCCATACTGCATCTGTCATCACAAGTGCAGGATAAGCTGTACTTTCTTCGTAGGATGGAGGAGTGATCACGTGTACTGTAAATCCAATATCAAGCTCTTCATCATACAGATGGTACTCCGTGATATGATCCTGTATTTCCGCCACCTTCTCCTCGTCCATTTCCCAGTACATACTGTCACTATCTGTTTCATCAAAGCTTCCATAGTAAAAATCCAGATACTTATCCAGATAATCCTGTTCTATCGGCTCATAATCCCCCCATATTACCGCGTCATAAAGCATGATCAGATTATTATATTCTTCATCAGCCGGTACTTTCGGAAAACCGCCAGCGATAACTTCGTCATATTCAGCTCTGAACTTTTCTTTCGCATCATCAAAACTGTCAAATTCAATCGTTTCATAAAAAGTTTCAGATGTTTTCGAATTGAAATGTAAAAAATCAATCTTCCCCGCTCCTCCCGTATAATCCTTCGGCGGCAGAGCATTGAATAGCGGCTCTCCGTGCACAACAGCTCCTATTCCTTCGCAGTAACAGATCTTATCTTTAAGAGCACTGTAATCTTCTTCTGGTTCTTCCCGCTTTTCTGTTGCTCCGGCTCCTTCGCTGTTCTTATCCGATTCTCCTCCATCCTTATCGGAATCCGTCACTGACTCCCACGGTTTATCAAGCAGCTGAAATTCTGTTTTTTTCGCAAGGCCAACTTCTTTATCAGTCATACGATTTACAAGCTTTTCCGTATCAGGCTTTTTCTCGTCATTGTCATCAGCGACGGCAACATCGCCATCATCAGTAACATCAGCAACGTCGTTATCATCATTTTCATACACGCTGTTCTCTATACTTGTTTCCTGCTGTCTTCCTGATTCTCCGCATCCGGAAAATCCCATCGCAAAAGTCAATAATGCAATAAATAAAACAAGTCCCCTTCTAAGATTCCTTTTCATCTTAAAACCTCCTATACATTTGCCCTGATCATATTTACGGCAAACTGAATGTACTTGGTATATTACCAGATGAATATGGAGTCGAAAGGGACTCAATATGGATTTTATGTGGATTTTTATCTCAGCAAGATGACCTCTTCCTCTAAGAATGGGAAGATGTCACACCGACGGAAGAATAATCCTTGCCATAACTCCGTCGGATGTATTTGATATTTCTGCAGTTCCTTTTTGTCTTGTGATGATAAGATCTGCCAGATATAGTCCGAGGCCGCTTCCTTCATGTCTTCCATTCCTTGATGATTCAGCCCTGTAGAATGGTTCGAAAAGATGTGGAAGATCTTTTTCATCAACGGACGCACCGCAGTTTCTTATCTCAGTTAAAATGTTTTCGTTCTCCCGATAAGCTCTGACCTTTATCTCTGTACCTTCCTCGGAATAGAAAACCGCATTGCTTATAAATGCACCTAAAGCAAGTGCCGTGAGGTCTGCATTTCCCTCGAAATAAAGGTCCTTCTCGATTTCCTTATTTACGGTTATATCTCTTATCGTGAACAGGTCTTCGGATTCCGCAAGCTTCCTGTTCAGAACTTCAGCCATATCTATTCTTGATACCGCCATTTCACCGGAAGACTGCATCTTTGATACGGTAAGGATCTCATTTATGAGTGCTTCCATCTGTTTTACCGTACGAAGCGATCTGGCCAGATATACATCATGATCCGCATACGGCTCTACACCTTCTGCCATTCCCCTGATATTTCCTTCAAGCACCGTAACAGGAGTTTTCATCTCATGGGAAGCTGCGGCAAAAAACATTTCCTTCTGACTCTCAAGTTCTTTAACTCTTTCGATCTCATTTTCGAGTTCTTTGATCTTTTGGTCGAGTGTCGCAGACATAAAGTTAAGGTTTCTTGCAAGATCTCCGATTTCATCTGTACGCCTGTCGTCACATTTAACCGTAAAGTCCATATCTGCCATTTTCTCGGACACCTTACTGAGTTTTCTGACAGGTCGGGCGAAAAGATATGCATATATAAATGAGCTGATAAAAGAAATAAGCACTATGATAATGGCTATGTATTTATAACTTCCCGCCAGCGCCCTCGGAATAAGATTGTGCTTTTCGCCGTAATCATAATACAGGATAATGTATTCTACATCCTCATCTGTAGGTGTGAATGCAGATGTTCCCATAGTTCCCTTATCACCCAGCTTATCATCCGCATTATTAATCTCATCGGATGTTCTGAGACTTCGGGTTCCGATCGTATTTACAGGTTTATTATATTTCCCTGCAACATAGTCATCGGCAACATATATAGCCAGATCCATCCCTGTTTCATTTATAAAATCATCTATCAGCTTTCCTCCCTTTGCCCTTGGAGATTTATTAAGCATCTCAATCAGATCATCAAGTGCGTCTACGGGGGAATACATCATTTCAGGCGTTCTTGAATATAAGAAAAAACATATCAAAAATCCTGACAGGATCTGCACAACAAATGAAATAAGGAATACTTTGAATGATAATCCTTTAATCAGTTTTTTTATCAATCTTATACCCCCTGCCCCTTACTGTTTCTATATAATCATCCCCAATCTTATGGCGGAGATTCTTTATGTGACTGTCGACTATTCTTTCATCCACGAGAGAATTGAAATCCCATAGAAGATTCAGCAGCATTTCCCTGCTGTATACTCTGCCCGGATTCTTCGCAAGTGTCAGCAGTATGTCAAATTCACGTGAAGTAAGCACGACATCCTTACCCTTTACCGTAACACTCATTGTATCCGGATTAATTATGATATCTCCGCAGACCAGTACCTCGTCCTGTCTGATTTCCGCAGAATTACTGCGTCTAAGAAGCGCTTTTACCTTTCTGAGAAAAATCGGCATTGAGAAGGGCTTTGTTATATAATCATCGGCCATAAGATCATAGCCTTTTATCTGCGTCTTATCATCATTTAATGCTGATAGAAAAATCACCGGCACATTTGACTGTTTCTTTATGACCTCACATACACCGAACCCATCTATCTTCGGCATCATAATATCAAGTATCACAAGATCATAGTTTTCTTTAGAAAATAAGCCGATTGCCTCAACTCCGTCCGAAGCCGAAACAACCTGATACCCCTCATTGGAAAGGTAATTCATCAGAAGCTCTCTTATATCCGGCTCATCCTCAACAACAAGCAGTCTTTTACTATTCCTATCAGCCATTCTCTTCAATCCTCATAATAACCATATTTTGATATGCACCTTAAAACGGCCGGACTCATGGTCCGGCCGATATTTACTTAAATTCAGCATTGTTTCTTTTCAAAAATTCTATATTATTGCCATATTCCATGGCAGTATCCATGTCGTTACTTAAAAAGCTTTCATACATATCCTGAGGAATCTTACCCGGCCGCGTCCTTTCATAAATCGTAAGGTTTTTGGGATGCTTACATTTCTTACATCGATATATCAGCCAAACGTCAACGCTTTTACCGTTCGCATTTACTCTGTATTTATAAGAATTGATAAACTCCTGTTTCTTCCCGCAACCTCCGCAGCGAAAGTACACTTTTATCCCTGCATGTTCAGGCTGATTCAACGTCTTCTTCTAAGGCCAGTCGCTGATTCCTGAGAATCCTCTGAATGCTTTTCTCCGACAAAGAAAAACTGCGGGCAAGCTCACGTAAACCCATTCCGCCTTTATAGGACTCATAGATTTTTTCGTTACGCTCACGAAAGAAAACTTTCGCAGAGCTCAGACTGCCCCACTCCTGTTTTTCCTTGCATGGAATATATATCATTTTCCCGTCTACATATTGCTGAATCGCTTCTATTAATTCCTGTGGCAGTACATTTTCTGCCTTTATATAGCTCATTTTGATCCCCCTAATTGTATTTCTTTAGGATTCATCTGAGCTTACGATTCATTCATATATTTAAGCTCAGACTACTGAGCGCTAACAACTCTGATTCGCATAAAATAATGCTCCTTTCTTCAAAACTATGTATGTCCTTATCATACGTAATATTATCTTATTTTTCAACCTCAATAATGATTATAATAGAACTTGCTCCGACAATATAATACATGCCTTTACAAATTATATTTCGCAAGCGTGTGTTCTCGTAAGAACCATACCTTCTGTCGATGGAACAAATCCAAGATTTTTATACAGAGGCCGGCCCTCCTCTGTCGAGTCAAGACTGATCTCCGTAACACCTCGTTCCCATGCTTCATCTATCAGCATCGAAACCATTTTCTTCGCAATGCCCTGTCTCTGCCACTCCTTCATTGTATATACATTCATGAGATGAGATCTCTTTCCTGTAGGATGATCGAAGGTCGGCATAATGTATATATAACTCATCGTCGCACATCCTATAACCCTTTGTCCGTCAAGAGCAAGCACAGTAGTCTGATCACCCTTTTCAAAATACTCCCGACTGCTTTCGATAAGCTCGTCGCTGTACTCATAAGAAATGTCCAGGTCATTTACAACCTTAAGCATTTCAAGGCGGCTGCTCATCAAGAGTTCCATGTCATCAGGTGAAGCAATCTTATATGTAACGCTGTAGGTTAACTGATCCGGCAAATGATGAAGATACATGTCTATCGCATCGCGGCTTTCTTCCAGAGCCTTCATCAATCCATAATCCGGATAGGAATGATTGTCATGATAATCTATCTCTCCTTCGGATTTTATATCAAAAGCAAGTATCTCTTCATCCGTCGAAAACTCGGCACTTACACCTTCTTTATTTCCTCTGGAATCAAGTCTTATCCACTTATCGAGACTGCTCACATAAACCGTATTCATTGCGTGAATGCAGTATCCTGTATCGGGCGTATCCCCGAGAGTCAGTCGTTTGTAGCTGAATCCTGCAGGGATTCCGTTTGCTCTGAGAAGTGCCGCCAGCAGATTCGCCTTTGCCCAGCAGATCCCGACACCAACTCTCAGTGTATCACTCGCAGATACGGTAACTCGTCTGTCCTGTGCATCCCATGAATGTTTAATCTCATCTCTGACAAAATAAAATGTATTCTTTATAAGTGACAATTCGTCCTTCGACTCAGCTTTTAAACGTTCAGCCAGACTTTTGACATCCGGATTGTCGTAATCCACATATTCTGTTTTTTCCAAATATTCGTTATACATGATGTATTTCCTATTATGAATTTGTTTTCAGCATTTAATCATGGCTGTTTAATTTCCGCCCTGTACACACGGCTTTCATCGCCGTAAACATCCGTCATCATTTTCCAGAAAGTATATCCGTATTTCTCATATAGTCCTATCTCACCTGTTGAAATATAAATGTACTTATGTCCTTCCTTATCAGCAAGATCATAGGCATATTCCAGAAGTTTTCCCATACACCTTTTTCCCCTATGTTCAGGAAAAGTATACGCAAATCCGACCCACGGCGTGAGTGAAGCATCTCGGATATCATCCTGCTCAGCATATGTACAAAATGCAAGTAACTCATCACCCTCAGTAAGCAGCAGCACTTGGGTTAATTCACCGCATAGTTCTTTCAGCTTCTTATCACGGAGTAGTTCATACAGATACTTTCCCGCTCTCCAATCACTTTTCTCAATTTCATTAAGCCAGTGTTCCTTATTGTCACTGCTATAATAATCATATATTTTCAAATTACTGTTCTCCATATTTTTCCAATAATTTAAGCTATACAAATGATTTAGTATTATTTTATATAAATAATTATTTCATACAACAAAAAATCAACAGTTTAAAAGAGTTCATCCAGCAGTATAAAGTACTTTATTTTCTCCCAATCAGGTTCTATACCGAGTACATCGAAAATCACGTCCGGATTAAAATCAGGATAAACCTTGCCACCATATGTTCCGTCAAAATTATGCTTCAGGCTTCTGTAACAAAGTGCTATATCCTTCCATTTATCTCCGATACCGGTATCACCTACATCTATAAATCCGCTGATATGTCCGGCCTCTATGAATATATTCGGAAGACAGAAGTCTCCGTGAGAAAGTACCGGCTCATAATCCGGCTTATTATTCTCCAGCCATTTGAGCAAAGCCTCAGGATTCTCGAAGCCATTTTCCCCATAGGTTTCGGGCTCAGCATCCGATGTATCCACCAGATTATTATCGACTCTGTATCTAGCCGCTTTCAACTCATCATCAAGACTGCTGCATTTAGGGCAATCGGAAATATTTATACTCCAAAACATTTTAAGTGCTTCTGCCAGCAAAGGCACCAGTTCCTTCGGATGATCCAGATAATACCGGCTGCATGACATTTCTCCCGGTATCCTGCTCATAAGCAGATACTGATATTTCTCATCCTTTTCAAAAGCCAAAGCCTTTGGTGCCGGGATTTTCCCGTCAAGCCAGTTCATGACTCTGACACTCGGTTCTTCATCATATAGCCTGCTATTTAGTATCTTCAGGACGCAGTCATCAAATATCATCACCTTTGAACCGGACATTCCGATATCACTCGTTGTATACTCTTTTCCGGCGATCATTTTTCGGATACTATCCGGAATCAGTAAAAACACTTTCTCTATAACCTGTTCGTAATCCGAATCTATCAGATCTATAAACTCACCTGTCTTTTCAAAGCCTTCTATAAACCTGATATTATCTTCTTTTATCCAATCGACAGTGCAATCGGAATCTTCGAGTCTCGCCTCTATATCAGAAGCATGATTTCTAATCTCATCATAATGCGCATCAATATATCCCTCTGTCATCGCAAGACAGAAAAATCGAATATCCTTCAGATACTCTTCTTCAAAATCCTTTCGCCAGTCAAACGGAATATAGCAACCTTCGACTATAAGACTCTGCTTATTCTCTATGGCAGTCTTTATCATTTCCCTTACTATTGGCCAGATATATGTCGTCATCTCCTCATCATCTGACGGAGTAAGAAGAGTATTTCCACTTCTAATGAGCCCCATCTTCAGATGATCTATTGAATAGTATGGTATTTTATATTTTTCCAGCATCCGCTGAGCAAGTAATGTCTTTCCCGTATGTGATGCTCCTGTTAGAATTATTACCATAATACCTCCATCATAATCATTACCAATTCAATGCGTCCGATCTTCTCCGGACACTTCATATGCGGTATATTCATGATCAAATTCATATCCCAATTTCTCAGCAAGATGAACCGAATTCATATTCTGTGCGTCCCAGCTTGGATATAATCCCTCATCGAGGCACCGCAGGATCAGTGCTGCACATACAATTGTCGCAAGCCCGATTCTCCGTTCTTCCTCTACTGTATCAACCTCTATCTCTATTCCTTCTTTGTATCTGGTATAAGAGGATGCTCCGGCTACAATCCGGCCTGATTTAAGAATCACCATACCTCGACCCATTTCCAGATATTTTTCTTTGCTTCCGAATGCCGAAACAAAATCCCTTGTCACCGGATCCGGCAGACACATATCATAAATCTTTTCATCTATCTCTTTCATCTCATATCCGACAGGCAGTTCCTTTATCATGCTTCTGAGAAGCTCTTTATCAAACTGCGTATCCTTTTTGATGGCATATCTGACCACCTTCTTTGCCATGGGAAAACACTCTTCGATACATACTTCCCAAGCTTTATTCTGAGGTGTCATAATCACAAAACCATCAGGTTTTTTCTCTACAAGTTCCTTATCCGGTTCTCCCGCATAGAAAGCAAAGCATCCTACATATGCCATTGCAGAGATCGGAGACTCCAGATCGGTAACATAGATTTTCCCCATTACCTTCTGCAAACAGGAATAGATCAGAGTTTCCTGCCAGCCTTCAAAAAGATGCATTACTTTAGATGTATCTGTAAGTTCGTATATCATTTTTTAATATCATCCTTTTTCAACAATGAATAATACATCCTGCCCTCATATTTACCATCGATAAAAAAGTAATCCCTGAGGGTACCTTCATACTCAAAGCCGCATTTTTCAATTACTTTTTTTGATTTTATATTGGATGGTCTGACGCAGATCTGAACTTTATTAAAGCCTATCTTATCGAAGCCATAACGTATGATTGCCTTTGTGGCTTCGGTTGCATAACCTTTTCCCTGATAAGCTCTGCCGATACAATACTCTATCTCGCCCCAGCTGCCTGCCTTATCTACAAGGAAATACGCGATCTGTCCGATGCATTCACCGGACTCTTTTTCAATCACTGCCCATCTGAATGTAAAATCGGAGTTATATGCAATTATATATTTCTGAATGAGGCCCTGTACTTTCTCAAGCGAATCATAAACCGGCTCGCCGTAATTTTTCTGAACCTCTTCATCTCCTGCCCAGTTGCTTAGTATAGACTCCGCGTCATCCGGCTTAAACGGACGTATCAAAAGTCTATCGGTTTCAACCTCTCTCGTACCGCAAGCATTAATCCTGATAGAAATCTCACTCTTCTTATAGGTCTTTATCATCTCGATCGTTTCTGAAACCTTAGGGCATGCCGCATATCTACCCGGCCACATACTCTCATTGTAGAATTTATACGTAGTCTCGGCATCCATATACGGATTGCTTTGTGTAGAATTACATTCCTTTGGCACGATCATTTCAAAGCCTTTTTCAAAGCCGCTCTTTATGGTTGCGTCTATGCAGTAATCCGTCTGAAGTCCCACAGTTATTATCTTCTTAATATTCTTTGATCTGAGATATGCCTCCAGTCCGGTCGATTCATGAAAAGCACTGTTTACATTCTTATCAAATATCTTTTCGTCCTCCTTCGGAGCGACTACATCATATATCTCAAAAGCATCATCTCCCTTTGAGAAACCCGAACCCGGACCATCGTCATGTCTTACATAGATCACTTCAACTCCATTTTTACGGGAAGCATCGATCAGCTGCTTTAAATTATCTTCAAACTGCTGGTAACCATACAGTCTCTCATCAGTTATTCCCTTTTGCACATCAATCACAAGTAAAACCATAATTCTCTTAACCCTCAGCCTTCTAATAGTCAGAACAATCTTTCTTGCAGGTCTATCCACGATTCCTGCGGAACTTCATGTATCTTATCACCTTCCATATAATTTCCGATCAGGAACGGGGATGCAATGTCATGCAGTTTGTTCTGTGCAAGCACTGTTTCCGGTTCTGCATTTGCGTAACAGTACTTGCAAAGGTGCATACAGGTATTATATGCGCCAATATCACAAGAAAGGTAACATGCACATTCTGCTCTGGCTCCCTTCTTATTCGGTGCGATCAGCCTTTTGCCGATAGCCTTTTCGTAATCACTGATCTTCATACATCCGCTGCAGTCAGCTCCGTACTCTGCCAGTTCTGTGCCTTCTGCGCAGGGCTTAACGATCATGCCGCAATCTGTCGCAATCTTTATCATACTTTTCCCCAGCGTCAATCTGTCCTCTTTCGAAACCTCTCTTGCCTCAGGAAAGTTCTTTCTGACCTTCGGGTATAAATCTATAAAACTGATAACCACCGTCTTCGTATACCCCTTCAGACTTTCCGCTATCTGTCTGAAAGCATGTAAATGATATTCTGCCGTATATTTTTCAGAGAGAAATATCGGATCATACCTCCAACCTACGGAATTTACTCCTACAATATCGGATAGTGTTATGAAATCCTCTATCAAGCGATGTTTATCCGGAACATTAGGCTCGATATCGCGTCCGTAAGGAGTCAGTGTCACAAACCAGTATTGACCGAAGTCCTCTATCAAATCCATATAAGGAAACATCGGTGCCGGATTCTTTGTACAGAACCCAATCACGTCGACCACTGACGGTTCCAGCCTGTACTTATTCACCTGGCTCGGATTGTACGGATTGCGGACACAGACAAAACCTTCTTTTATTCTGCCCGCAAACCACTCAGCGTAGAAAGCCGGTATATCTGTTCTTTGTCCCGTATTAATGATCATATCGCATATTCACCCTGTATCGCTCCATCAATTATACCTTGTTCTGCATTTCATACTCATCTTTTAAATAAGACAAATGTGTTACTATGTCCTTGTTCCACGGCATCAGCTCCGGAATTCTATCACATGGGAATTCTTTGCACAGACCGCAAAACTGAACGCCATGCTCCTTAACACATGCATGGATCCGGCACCTGCCTGATTCAGCCCATTCCGGAACATATCCGTCCGCTTCTATACATCCCGGGCATTCTCCGGCTATCTTTTTTGCACATCCCGTACAGCACTCTCCGCAGGCAGTAATAACAGAAAAATCAATTTTTTGAAATGTCTTCTCTATATGAGCGAGCTCCTTTTTGTCTATCAAGGCTTCTCCGTCGAATGTCAGTTCTACTATGTATGGCATCCAATTAACAATTCGCAGAAAATCATTAAGCCCGAAGGATCTGTCAAAGTAATTCAATATACTGCTCAGAGCCGTCCCATGAGTTCCGATGACCACAGTCTTACCTTCATACATATGTAAGACCTCTTTCAGCGCTTCTATATTTCTTTTTTGAACAGATTCCAGATTCTCTCCGCCTTCCTCTGCAAAAGAAAAATCCGCCCATCTTTTATCCCGCATTTTTGATGCATCTGTTCCGTATTGCCTTTCACGGAATCTCTCATCGGTTTTTATTTCCATACCGAAGAATTCTGCCGCCACAGATATCGTGTCGATGCTCCTCTTATAAGGGCTGCATAAAAATGCATCAATCTTCCTGTCTCTAAGTGTATCAAGCACAATCTCCCTATCCTTTAATCCTTCATTCGTAAGCGGTCTGGTACGATCATCACTATACGGATGAAATGACTGTGCATGCCTTACAAATATAACTTTTGTGTTTAACCTATCGTGCATAGTTTTCCCCTAAGAACATATCCTATCTTCTCATAACATGCGTTTGATGCTACATAATCAGCATCTGTATAAAGCATCGGAATACATCCTGCTTCTTTTACTTTCATTGTCACCTGATAAACCAGATTTTCAGCATAATGTTTTCTTCGAAACTCAGGGCGTGTGAACACTAGATTTATCGATGCCATATCTCCGGTCTGAGCCCATTTACAGCTTGCTGCATTATTACCCTGTTCATCCTTCCAGAAGTACATGTTTCCGGAATTAATATAATCCTCAGCATCTTTTCTGCAGTCGCCTATATCATTCCCATTGACACCCGTTTCCTCAAGGAATTTTTCCAAAAAATCTGCCAGTTCATCCAGATCCGTACTCTCACATCGATATATTTCTCCATCCGCTTGGAATTCCGGCTTGATAGGATTAAGGCAGTCATATGCCAGCATATTCATAGTTATTTTAATCTTTAATCCGTCTTCAGCTGCTCTTTTTACGAAATATTCCGCAAGCGCATACTTAACATTAAAATGATATTCGCCCGAAAGCAGTCCGTTCTTTTCAGCAAGCTGATATGCCTTCTCCAATTCTTCTTCGGAAGCATCCTCCGGAGTCCATATCCAGACCGGATTAGGATGGCCCGTAAAACATAGGATCAGATTCTCATGATCTGATAAAAGCAGTTCAGAATCTCCACCCATTATCCGCTTCAGAATAAAGAATGTATATTTATCCGCATCAAGTAGTTTATAATCTCTTTCATCAACATAAGTATCCATTATCTTATCCTTTTCCATCTGCCTATCAAAATCTCTCAAAAAAGTTTCTCCCCCTTTACCTTCATCAGTTCTTCATATTTCAACTGATAGGCAATAAGCCTCGGAATATACTCCGGAGGAGTTCTCCTTCCCGCCTCCCAGTCTTCCAATGTACGAACAGGGATACCCGTATGCTCTGAAAACTCTTTACGTGACATCCCTGTGCTTTCTCTCAAATCTCTTATCGATTTGGCTATATCCATATCATCACCTCGCATTGCGTGCTTTTAATCGTAGTATATCACATACCGCCAGTTGTCGCAATGCGTGGATTCTAAAGTTTTAATCGCATATCTGTATACTTCTGAACCTTATCTTCAAACCCCAGTTTTTTATATATAGGATATCCTTCATCCGTTGCTACCAGATCAATGCGGCATATCTGATGCTCTCTGGCGTATTCAATCATATTGCTCATAAGGCTCGTACAGATTCCTTTACCACGGTATTCTTCTTCTGTGTATACGCTTAAAACTTCTGAATCCAATCCATTTAGAAAAAATGGATTTGCCGGCTTCTCGATAATCAACAGATAAGCCGCAGCAACAAGCCTGCCCTCTGCTCTTGCTACAAACGCAATCAGCTTTTTCCCGAGTTCTCTCTCAAAATATCCCGGAAGCTGTTTTTCCATACCTTCTCTTTCTTCATTGGTTAAAGAGCCAAAATCGTCTATCATATATAGAATTCTAAGCCTTACAAGTTCCGGAATATCACTTATTGTTGCAGTATCGTATATAATACTTTCCTTATCCATCCGCTTCACCACCTTCTGCATCTTTGATCCGATAGTAATCCTCCATCTTCACATTCAGTTTCACATAGGAATCTGCTTTTCAGTTGCTCACACGCTCGAGGAGCACGCAGCTTTCGACGTCATTTTCATTGATTAACCACTTTTCCTCTCATTTCTCGGAACAATCATACACTTTCTCCCGGATTTTTCTCATTCTTGACCACACATTATCCCCGTAATTACTGAGCATGACTGTGATCATCCCGTTATTAGGATTATATTCGGAGATTGCACTCACTCCGTCATCACACCCCTGCATATATACATAATCCTGTCCCCCGGGATTATCGATGATCCACACTCCAAAGCCGTAATACCCCTCTTCCGGCTCCTTCCCTTCACCGCTTTGTTTGGAAAACATCTCCGATACCATTTTCTCAGAAAGCAACTCATGTCTGATCAGGGCGTTCCAGAATTTCACGATATCCCCTACTGTCACAAATGCCCCTCCGTCACCGGTGCCCTTGGCACCAACAGAATAAATATTTGTGCGGTAGTCTTTTGTATCCGGACAATAGATATAGCTGTTTGCGCATCTTGCAGGCAGCTTATCAAATGCGAAATATCCTGTAGAATCCATCCCGCATGGATCAAAGACATTTCTTTTCAGATATATGTCGAAATCCAGCCCCGTGATCTTTTCTATGATCATAGCAAGCAGTACATACCCGGAATTATTATATTGAAATCTTTCACCCTTTGGATACATCATGGGTTTCTCTATAAACAACGGGAGCATGTCCTTATTATGTCTTATCCTGTAATTAGGATAATCTGTCCAAAGCGCCTCATAATCATCCATGACTGACTCATCGAAATAATCCGGTACGCCGGAAGTGTGGTTCAAAAGCTGCTTCACGGTGACACCCGGATCAATGCTTTTCAGATTGATATCAAGAATAGCTCCAAGAGTATCCTCAAATCTTAGTTTCCCAGCTTCGATTAGCTGAAGGATCCCCACGGCCACAAATGTTTTACCCATGGATGCAGTTGCAAATCTTGTGTTAAGCGTATTCGGTATCTCATTCGCCATATCTGCATACCCACCGCTGTAATTCAGCAAGACTTCATCACTTTTGATGATATAAGCATTTCCTCTGAATTTGTTGTCCATTTCAATTATCATAACCGATCCCTTTTTTCCAAAAACTCCAGTGCAATCCCTGTACTTTCTCTCAGTTCTTTTATAGTTTTTGCTGTATCCATAGCCCACCTCGCATTGCGTTTTATATTAGTAATGTATCATATTGTCACGAATTACGCAATGCGTGGTTTTGGCTAATTCTATCTCATATGTATAGCCTTCCTCAATCTATATACCATAACATTATTGCATCAGATCAGACAAAGAATCCTCTGTATCCGTCGATGTCCAATGTCCCTCAAGACAGATTTCCGGATTGATATCCTTGATAGTATCGTATAGTTTTTTGCAAAGTGTCTTATCCTTAATTCCGGTACTGAATTCCTGACAGGTAGAATCTCCGAGAAACAATGTTTTGTCTTCACATACATAAACAAGTGTAGAATCATCCGTATGCGGTGACTCTGCCTGAATAAGCTTTACCGTTACGTCTCCGAGATTCAACGTCATTTCTCCTGAAAATGTCATATCTGCAGTCTTGACAATAACCTTATCATTTTCCTTATATTCGCATCTGATGCTTTCGCTGAGTGAAAAGAATTCTTCCGTACCGTTATTCTCTATTTTTTCCTTCAACTGCATCAGGTACCTATTAGTCAATTCATTTGCTATACACAGTCCATTAACGGCATGCATTCCAAAGGTGTGATCCCAATGCCAGTGTGTAAGAACCGTTATACTTGGAAGAGGAAGATTTTCCTTTTCCAGAAGTGCATAGAATTCTTTGGTATGTGCTTCCGAATGTCCTGCATCTACTGCAAGGCTCCACCTTTCACCACGGATATATCCAAGATTTGGACGGTCTCTTTCGGTTTCATATGGCATATACCAAATATATTCTGTTAATCTCTTAAGTTCCATTCGTGTAACCATCCTATAAATTTATGTTTCTATTATGCTTATCGCCGTAATTGTAAAACAGATTGCCTCAGTCAAAGACATGGGCGTCATTATACATTTTTCTTTTTTACTTGTTGAAAAGAAATTCATGACCGTATTCCCGAAAAAGAAAACCGCAAAAAATATACATGCAATTCTTGTAGCCTTATTCGATATAAATACGGGAAGTATCCTTCCTCCCGCAAGAATGATATATAGTGCAAAGCCCTGAACAACCAATTGGCTTACTGCAAGTCCTCGCATCTTCGGGGGCCACACCTTATATCTCCCACCCATAGTCAGCTCTCCGAGGGGCAGACCACATATCAGAAGAATACTTAATATCATAACTATTACCAGCAATGCCGCTCCCAAATATATCTGCATTTTATTCATCCTCCAAAACCTGCATATGGTATAGCTTCGATGAGGTTCTGTGCTGCACCCTCGATATCTTCATAATCAAGCTCTTCACCTTCACGGATGGCACATTCAAATTCATCCACGATATTCTCAATCAGTACCATGTCAATGAACAGCGGAAGTTTTTCAAGCATCTCCTCCGGAACTTCCGTTTCGGATTTATATCCCTGCAACTGACAGTCGATGCATTGCTGCATCAGAGCAAATCTCTTGCCCGGGTCAGCTTCCTGCCATGTCCAGCCTTCGTTATGAATCCAGAGATTGGCAAGGTCAAACATATACCAGCAGTTCATACAGTTATCAAAGTCAAACACCGTAATCTCCCCTGTATTCATATCGACATGGTAATTGCCATCGCTGTAATCAAAGTGAACCAGACCATAGATGTCTTTATTCTTAGGAAGCGCACGGAATTCGTCCAGACGCTTGGCGATAGCTGCCTTCAGTTCACTATATTCATCCGGAATCAGTTGATCCAGATATGTCATATTGTATTTATCGAAGTAATCCTGGCGAGTATGTTCAGGCTCATATTTCTTAGATAATCTATGGATTGCACCCAATGCTTTGCCTGTGTTATAGAAGTATTCATCCAGTGATGCACCATCCCTGTAACGGTAGCCGTTATCCGCGATCAGCATTCCCTTAGCATAAGCAAACAGACTGACAAAAATCTCTTTGTCATATACTTCAATGCGTTCCACCAGTTTACCCTGAACAGATGGAATTACATCTGCCACAGGCGCACCTTTCTCAGCCAGGTAATGAATATACTCTGTTTCTGCAAGATAATCCTTCTCAGTTCGATCACTAAGATCAGAAACTCGAAGAATATACTGTTTATCCCCGTTCCTGCTGACGATCATAATACTGTTACGACCGCCTTCATGACCGCACACCGGAATGAATGTACAGTCTTCAATATCAAAACATTGTTTCACTTGTTCTATAATTCTATTCAACCAAATTCCTCCTATGTCATCCTTATTCTTGCGCCATATAAGCGTAAAGTGTTACCCACTTATTCTCTTCTCCGACTTTTCCAGCTTTAAATGCCTGTACGCTTTTGGAAGCTGTAAGCAAATATCTTCCGTTCTCAAGCCTATGCTGATTCAGCACCTTGTATCCGGCCTGCATTGCCTCGGACTCCGGTATACATCCCAATGCGCGCAGAGCATAAATGATCTGATGTGCTCCGATTTTGATAGGATCCGGAGGATAGAATGTACCAAGCATCACTTCCACCATAGGTGTCTGCATATCATCTGTACGATAGAAAATGTTTCGTTTTGTAAAATAATGTACCAGAGCATCTTCACACTCTGTCTTATATCCCATCAAATGCAGCTCAGCCACCAACAGCAGATATTCCACTGTCAGACGTGCACAACTTTTATGTGTTTTTTTTGGATCATTAATCTTTTTATTTGTGCTTATACACCCAAAACCGCCGTCATCCTTAATAAGCTTAAGAACGGAATCAATCTCATCCTTAACGATATCTTCAATATAATATCCCAGCTTCACCAGATTCCTGAGCAGAAGTGGTTCACCACACAGCATTTTGAAGCCTGTGCTTTCGATCAATACAAACACTTCGCTGTCAATGTCATTCCCGATATCGTCTCTTGTCAGCCCCCATTCTGCAAAAGCCAAGATCGCATCATACTTGTCCCACGCCTTATCCTTCTTTAGCTTTTTCAGTCCCCGCTCATATACTTTACTCTGAAGCAGTTCCTTTTTGCACTGGGCAACACTTTCATCATCATCCGGCAGTTTCTTATATTCCTTCAGCGTTCTTAGCCTAACCTCCGGAGTTTTTTCATCCATCAGCCATTCATAAATTGCATTATCCATCCTTCTCCTCCTCCC
This sequence comes from uncultured Lachnospiraceae bacterium, assembly GCA_946405625.1. Taxonomy (GTDB): domain Bacteria; phylum Bacillota; class Clostridia; order Lachnospirales; family Lachnospiraceae; genus Eubacterium_Q. The sequence goes on from CAMJHQ010000004.1 coordinate 130,471, forward strand.
AATCAATCTTACTTTTTGCCTTTGTTATCCATCACCGTTTATTTATCTATTTTCCTTCCCTGAATGATCATGGAAAGAGGAAAGCCACTGTGATCAAGTGAATTGAAACCACCGCTGAGATCGTAATCATATTCCTTCAGGTCTGTCACAACGATTCCGTTGTTACACATCCCGGATATGATTTCCGCCATCGGATGGGTATAGTCTGTAAAGGTTTTTGACCTATAGTTTTTCTGTGTCATGTAGTAAATGCCACCATTTCCGGTCCATTCATGTTCAAAGTAAGAATAATGGCATGCTGTTTTATACTCCGGATTGAACAGTTCTTCCCCTTCTGTAGCAAGCATATTCGTGAATGGATGCTGTTCATTGATAACTATGACCGCCCCCGGCTTCATGCATTTAGCTATAACTTTGAAAAAGCTGTTCAGATCATCAAACCAGCAGAGTGCGCCGATAGTGATAAGTGCCACATCCAGCTGTTCCTTATAACGGTCATCAATATCATAAATATTTACCGCCTCAAACTCGCAAGGCAGCTGCAGCTCCTTCGCCTTTTCATTGGCGAATGCAATCTGGTTCTCAGCAATATCAAAGCCGATGCCGCGCTTTGCCTTGCCGCTCTTCACCAGAGAAAGCAGTTCCCTTCCGTTATTGCAGCAGAACTGGCCTATTACGGCATCTTCAGTATTAATCCCTTTCAGTACTGCTATAGTTTCTTCGTTGAAGAATGGGTAATCTTCATTTTGTACACGCGCTGTAATATCAGCGCCCCAGGAAGCATCCCTTTTATCAAATGCTTCCTCCCATGCTTCTTTATTTCCTTCTATATACTTTTCCATTATGTCCTCCAATCATCTGTATATCATCGATTGTTGTTTGTTTCTTCTACTTTTTCCCAGATTTTCCGGAGTGCCGGATTTTTGTCCTTCAATATATGCTCTGCCGCATCCATGGCTGTTTTTCCAAGAAAATCGTGTGCGTTTGTCATCTCCGATTCACGAACATATTTCACTCTGTTCGCTGCGTAGTATGGCGCAGCATCAAATCTATCAGCCAGAACCTTTGCCTTTCTTAAAGACTTTTCCGCTTCTTTTCTTTCCCCGGATTTATACTGAAATACTGCCAGAAAAACATTGAAAACCACGATCATCTTGTCAAAAAAATCAGGTTCATCTGTCTTTTTCAATCCTTCCAGAACAGGAATGATCCAATGCATCATTTCTATGCCGGATGCGTTGTCATTCTTAACATCAAACAGCATCGCATAACCGATCACTGTTTGTATGAGTCGTGTAATCGTACGAAGAAATCCATCTTCCAGAAAATCATTTGCTTCAACGGAATCACCTCCATGGGACAGCAGCATTATTCCGATCATATCATCAAACATCGCACCGGTATTGTGAGCCTTCAGCAGCTCCAAGGCTTTATCCGATTCGCCCAGCATCTCATGCATTTCCGCAATCTCGCCACATATATATGATTCGTTCAATCTGGAATCTGAACACTGTGACACCAACAGGCGTGCACTTCCCAGCAGTTCAATGGCTCGTCGGATCCAAGATTCCTTTTTTGTCCGCGAACCAAAGCTATAGTAAAGGTGTGCGGCAGCATACACCACATCAAAGGAATGCGGATATTTCTGAACTGCCTTTTCCGCCTCCAATAGCGCATCATAATCACGACTGTGAGCAGCCTTCCACAAACGCTCCACTGCAACATTCAGCCTATTGTCCTTCATCTTATATCCCAGTAATGCATCCACAGAAACATCAAAAAAGTCTGCCATCTCCATAATAAGCCGCAGTTCCGGCAGGGATGATCCGGATTCCCACTTATAGACTGCGCCAACGGATACCCCCAGAACCTCCGCCAGTTTTTCCTGAGTCAGTCCATGCTGTTTCCTGTAAGACCGTATATTTTCCGCAATGTTTATATCCATATTGCATCTTCCTTTAATGTTGATAGAAACATTATAAGACAGACGATAATGGTGGTAAATATACTGATAATATAATTATGAGGGTATTTTCCCATGCCAGCAGTATGGGTTGTACCTATACCATAAAAACAGCACCGCCGATGAGTAATCCTCATCAAACGGTGCTGTTTTAACTCTATTAAGTTGATTCCGATCCGAGACGTTTTGAATAAAATACAAACTCTTTATCACGCTTTATTTCCTTGTAGCCAAGCTTAGAATAGAACGCATTTGTTCTGACATTCCAGACAGGTGTATCAAGCGTAATCTCCTTTACCTCAGAAAACATCTCCTCTATCTCCCGCATCATGAATAGTCCATATCCTTTGCGAAAATGTTCCGGCGCAACGAAAATCCTGCCTATATTCAATACATCATTTTCCAAAAACAGGATTGCTCCGCCAACGATCAGTCTTTCATCTATTAATTTATACAGATGCCCCTGTCTTGCCATCTTCGTATGAAATGGTACTGACATATATCCCGGAGGTCCGCCTGTTGATACTGCTCCAACCAGAATATCGCTGTCAAATGCACGCTTTGATATTCCGTTCAACGTCAACGCATCAGCGGTGCCTGCCTTTAAGAATTGCAAACTCATAGCCTCTCCTTCTACTTGCATGCAATATAAACATCCATGCTCTCTCCATCCGTCTCAAAGCCTGGGATTACTTCGTTATCCACACGCTCCAGTCCATTTGTTCTCATATAATCAAACAAAGTATGATAAGCTCCCGGTATAGTCACAAAAGGATTATCAAACGGTCTTTCAATGTGAATAGCCACATATTTATGAGCTGCCTGTTCCTTGATCTGATATCCTTCCGGTTTTACACCATCAGGCAATATCAAAGCTGCAGTATATCCATGCATATTAAAGACATTAATCTGCTCCTGTGACAGATTCGGAAAATCCCATCCGACCACTCTCGGATTTTCAATTCCGTTTTCTTCTGCAATTCTATACATTCTTCCTATCGCATCACTTTCAGGATCTGTACTGATCACCGTATGCTCAATATAGGAAAATCCTGCTAATTCTTCCACACGAAGATCAGAATATGCATCGCTTCGTTTATCCATTTCATCCCTGAAAAGATTATCCAAAGTGCAGTTAAATATCTTACATATTTCAAGTGCCTTGTCCATTTCAGGATTTGCTGCATCCATTTCCCATTTAGAGATTGTCTGGCGGCTTACATTCAGCTTCTCTGCCAACGCTTCCTGCGTCATATTTTTACTTAGCTGGCGTAAATATTGAAGATTCTTTCCAAAACTCATGTTGACTCCTTATCATCCATATCTGCTGTACTTAAGTTACTTGTGCTCCGCGTTGCAGATATAGATTATCAAATATACATAGTTAACTCCACCAACCGTTAAGTGCTGTTTTACACTATTATGCAACTACAGGTTGCGCCCTTGTTCATAATACTTTTCTTCCAATGTACGAACAGGGATGCCCGTGTGTTCTGAAAACTCTTTACGTGACATCCCTGTGCTTTCTCATTTGCACCTCTAATAGCTTTTGTATATTTTGAATGTATCAATTGTTTTACGAATGGATTTTCTTCTTTATCCTTAAACAAGCTTCAATATGCATGATCCAATGTCTGGAAAATGGCATTTGAATAAGACCGCGAACATCTTTATTGCACCAATAATCTATAAGCCATATCGCACTCTCCTCATTACAGACTACCGAAAGTGATTCAAGCTGTTCTTTTCTTTCTATGGATACCTTTCTCCTCAGATCATCATATGATAAATCCCGTAATATGGATTCCGTACCCTGCTTTACATCAGAAAGATACGTATATAATTCATCCATATTGAGTTGCTCTGAAAAGTCAGCAATCTCCTGCTTAACCAGTTCATTTCCTGTGGTGATGATAGGTGAGTTAATTCTCTTTTGATATCCTTCCCTGAAAAATACCTGCTCATCCCCTTTGATTAATGTGTGAGCCACGATATCCTCGATACGAAAGATATGCCACAGCGAGTACGCAATGGTCTTGCTATGATAACCCTCAGCGTTGATATATGGTATCGCATTGAATTCTTCCCTACTGAGTTCATCTTTGAATGAAATGATCATATCCCACAGATTATCACGCAGCGAAAACAAGGTACCGATGCCTGAATCATAGGTATCCTTTTTCTTTATTTGAGTTTGCATCAGTTTATTCAGTTCAGACCATTCTTTATTCATCTGTGTTCTTCTCCGAATCCTTTATCCTATAGTAATCTTCAGCGTCTATACCTATCTGAACAAAATCCTTTGCCTTAGCAAATTTGTTGTTCAAAAGGACAACCGTCTCGACGTTGTTTTCGTTGATTAACCACTTATTTTCTCAAACTTAAGCTGATATACTATCTCACAGGGCAAATCATCTGAAGGTCAAATGGTTCTTCTTCAGCAATTTCTTTTATGGGATTACTTGCCAGGTCACTTCCCATTGCTCTGTAAAATGCGATCGTCTCCTCAGAAGAACAGGCAGATATGTACAAAGCCTCTGCACCGGCTTTTCTTGCTTCTGCTTTTCCCGCTTCAAATAATTGTCTGCCAATCCCCTGTCCTCTGCATTCAGAAGATACCTGCATCATATCAAGGATCATGTACGGATCACGAAGTTTCTTTAACAGTCCTATAAAGCCGACCACTTTATCATTGTCCAATGCAATGTATGTGATATATTCATCACTGCATATTTTCTTTGCTACAGAACGCTTTTTGTTCAGATCCCAATCTTCGATATATTTGCATTCTACCAATGCATATTCTCCGTCTATTCTGCGATATACCTTATTTACATCCTGTTTTCTGTTATATGAATCCAATGATTCCAAACTAAAATTAGTTTCTGATAATAATTCAATTTTGATCAAACAATAATTCTCCTTGTATACAAGTATAGTTTTTTATCTTCGGAATGTCTTACAATTAACGATGCATGAAACACATTATATCTTTCTATCTCTCCAGTTTCATTGTATACAGGCAATGCAAATCGTGAATCATATCGATACCTATCTGCACAAAATCCTACACATTTCTGGTCCGTTCGATCAATACGATGGTCTCAACATGAACCGTGTTCGGGAACATATCACAGCAACATCCGCGTACCGGCATATAACCATTCGCTTCAAAGATTTCAAGGTCTCTTGCAAGTGAAGTCGGCTTACAGCTGACATATACTATATTTTTCACGCCATAAGCAAGTATCTTTGTGAGTGCTTTTGGATTCAGTCCGTCACGAGGAGGATCGAGGATTATAAGATCCGGCTTTTCTTCAAGTTCATCAAGCTTCTTTAAGACATCACCTGCTATAAATTCGCAGTTGGTAAGTTTATTCAGCTTTGCATTTTCCTTTGCTGCTTCAACAGCTTCTTCTATAATCTCTATTCCATATACCTTCTCAGCAACCGGAGACATAAGCTGTGCTATAGTTCCCGTACCGCTGTAAAGGTCATAGATTACTCCTGTTTTTTCATTTTCGCCACCAAGTGCTGCAAGTGCATATTCTCTGACCTTTGAATAAAGGAGTTCTGCACCCTTGGTATTTGTCTGAAAGAAAGAAAATGGAGATATCTTAAACTTCAGACCCAGAATCTCTTCCATAAGAAAATCTTCTCCATAAAGCAGCGTTACGGAATCCGGTATTATCGCATCAGCAAGTGTATCGCACTCTGTATAGATAACTCCAGCAATCTTATTATAATAAGAAAGTGAATCGAACTCGCCTGATCCTACATTATCTTCAAAGCTTCCATTAACTCTCTGAAGCTTCCCCCATTTATCCCTGACTATCTTTTTCTTTGTATTGGCCTTCTGATAACCATGTGATGTATATGCATCAAGTCCAATAGGCTTTGGCTCGCCAAGAGAGAGAAGTCCGGCAACATACTGCGGAAGCTGAAGTTCATCAACTGTCTCGCTTCTCTTTTCATGCCATGGTATATTTCTTGTCGATTCATCTATACTGTGATGTGTAGTTGTAACAAGATTTACCAGAATCCTTCCGTCTGATACGGATTGTCTGATAACAAGATTTCGCAGGACACCCTTATGAGTATATTTGTTATAATATGGAACTCCAAGTTTCCTGTAGAATTTCTGTGTATATTTGAGTATCTCATTCCATGTTGGACTTACTATTCCACAAGAATCTATACTTAAAATGTCATGATTGGAAAACTGTCTGTGCAGTCCGAGAGTAAGCGGTCCGTCCTTCTCTTCATCACCGAAAGTAAATTCCATCTTATTTCTGTATCTGAACTGATCCGGCGAACCGATTATACCTTCCCAATTTATGCTTGGCAGAGAACTCATCTTTGATATTTCTTCTGCGTCATCTGCTGAACAGTTCTTTGATATTTCTTCTGCGTCAGCTGCTGAACTATTCTTGGATATTTCTTCTGCGTCAGCCGCTGAACTATTCTTTGATATTTCTTCTGCATCAGCTGCTGAACTATTCTTTGATATTTCTTCTGCATCATACGTTGAATTTCCATCTGCCTCAGCCACACCGAAATTCATTACATTTTTCAGGACTTTCTTAACCATATCTTCCTTCAGCTTAAGCTGATTTGTATATGATACAGTCTGATAAGTACATCCTCCACAGCTATAAAAATGATTGCAGATAGGTCTTTTAGTTTCAAGTGGAGACTTTTCCAAAACATCGACAACCGTACCTTCTGCATATCCGGACTTCTTCTTAATTATTCTGACACGGACGCGGCTTCCCGGAAGTGCATTCTTCACTATTATCTTTCTTTCTTCAACAGTTCCGTCACCACTTGCCGACGGTGCACTGTATAGAAAGCTTCCCTTATTCGGAAAGCTGTAATCTGTAATTATACCTTCTATGATATCTCCCTTTTTCATAGTAATACCTTTTTCCTTTTATTATTTTTTCTTACTATTTTTTCTTACTATTTCTTCTTACTATTTCTTTCTACGATTTCTACTTGGTTTTCAAGCCTTCTTCCTCTTCTACGGCTAACCATCTCTTCATTTCAGGCTATCCGGTTAGCTTTTTCACTTAGTTCTCAAGCCTTCTTCCTCTTCTACGGCTAACCATCTCTTCATTTTCAGCTATATGGTTAGCTTTTTCACTTGGTTTTCAAGCCTTCTTCCTCTTCTACGGCTAACCATTTCTTCATTTCCAGCTATCTGGTTAGCTTTTTCACTTAGTTTTCAAGCCTTCTTCCTCTTCTACGGCTAACCATCTCTTCATTTTCAGCTATATGGT